>CAZCTM010000019.1:0-40585 GCA_964501925.1 uncultured Zetaproteobacteria bacterium
AACCGGTGAGCGAGGAGGCCCACTAGATGATTATCAGGCTTTCATATCTTGATATCTACCCGCGCAAGGCTTGCCTCACATGCCACTGAACCAGGACATCGAAACGTGTCTTCATGTTTCATTTGCGCATGGCGAGCAGGGAAGAGACGGCCTGCCACAGGCGGATGGTATCCATCAGACCAGGCCTCCCCAAATCCACATGGGCAAGATCATCGACGATATACAATTCTACCTGGTCCTGTGGCAGGGCGGCGGCCAGGGCGACGCTTTCGCTGTAGGGAATAATGCTGTCGTTTCTGCCGTGAACGAGGATCACTCTGGCTGTGATTCGGGACAGATCTTTCGTCCGCAGGTTCAACGCCTCCACCTCCGCCCGGATGGGTTCCGGCAGTTGCGCAAATAGACCGGCAGCCTTCTCCCTGTCCTGATTGGTCAGGAAGGTGTACAGGGCTTTTCCATCCGGGCCCAGACGCCGCACAAGATCCTCGACTCCCTTCTCAGGGTGCTTCAACCTGCGCCAGGCTATGGCCCGAATGGTTTCAGCGTCCTTTCTGCTGGTGAGGAAATCAGCGTTGCTGAGGGCGAAGACCCACATGCCATAATGATTTGGCTTGATGTAGTGCCAGATACCATCCACCTTGAAATAACCTGTGGTGAAGAAGGTCGCCACTGCATGCAGGTCATAATATCCACCCACACCGAAAATAAATCGAACCTGGTGGCGAGACCCCTCCCGCGCTGCTGCCAGTATGCTGGGCCCGACCGCATAACTGAATGCGAAAATGCCCGCCCTGCCATGGGGGGCAAGATCCTGCCTGGATATCAGATATGCCAGGGCGTCCGCTATCTCCTGAACCTGAGTGATCCGGATCTTCAGCTTCCGCAGGGATGGAATATCCGGGACCAGCACGGAGAATCCGGCGCGCGCAAGGGTGTTGGCCATGGCGACCAGTCGCGGTTCATCCTTTCCGGCCGGGTGGACGCCGGGAACCAGTACAATGCCGGCACGGGTTTCTCCGGCTGACCGGTAGATGTCCCCGTGATGCAGCCGCCCCTGGACGGCATAGGCAATGGACTTCCGCACCGGCAAAGCTGTCTGATCCTTCAGGATGCTGGGAGCATCCCGCGCTGCAATGTCAGCCAGAACCAGTGCCGCCTCCAGCCCGTCCCGGGGGGAGCAGGCCTGAAGGACAGGGACGAGGCAGATCCAGATCAGCCATGTCAATCGCCTTGGGCCTTTCCCCGGGTGGTCTGAGTGCAAGGTCTTTCACCTAGCCGGTGAAACGATTCAGGAGTTTCTGATAATAGATATCTTCCAGTTCCAGGCTGGAACCCGTTGGGCGCATGGCATCCAGCCTGGATATCAGCAGACTGAGCTTCCTGCGAGCGTGATTGCGTTCCTGCTCGTCACTGAGCAAACCCAGCATGTCCGCGAGGTTGACGATTTCCTTTCTCAGCTCAAGTTCAGGTGGCAGGCAGCCGGCGTTTTTCATGATCCTGTAGGCCATGCGCAGCTCCTCGGGTACAAGGCTGTCATCTTCAATGAACATGGGTTTTCCTACACCCGGCAGGTAGTCGAATTCCCCCTGTTCCATGGCCTCACATATGCGTGATTCAGCGATTTTCCTGATCAGTGAGCTGAACATGGCATTCCACCCGTTTTTTGGTTTCACATCGGACCCGTTCAATCATAGTTTAACAAACCTGAACGATCGCTGCGGATCTTTTTTCGTCCCGGGAGGTGTTTTGCTGAATCAGCTCATTTACGTGTTGCGCCGTGCGGTGAGGTCGGCCGGCAATGCCCTGCGGCACTTGCGCAAGCCGCCCGATTATGTGGTGTTTGTTCTGGACGGGACTTATCCGGAATTGCCGCAGCCTCGTTCGGGATGGCCACCCCGTGTGTTTGGACCGAAAAAAGCCAGCATGCACGATCTTGCCGGCTTTTTTCGCCGGATTGGACGGGATGAGCGTATCAAGGGTGTTGTGCTTCATCTGCGCCGGCTGGAGATGCCGGCTAGCCAGCTTGAAACCCTGCGTGATCTGATCGCGGAACTGAAATCCGGGGGCAAGCGTGTCATTGCGTGGTCAAGCCGCTACACGGGAGCGAACTATTTTGTCGCCTGCGCCGCCGATGAGATCCTCTTGCAGACCGGCGGTCAGATCTGGCCTCTTGGCATTCACCGGCAGTTCTATTTTCTTGCCGATGCCCTGGATCGGGTGGGCATGAAGGCGGATATTCTCCAGATAAGCCCCTATAAGTCGGCCGCCGATCTCCTGACCCGGAATCGCATGAGCGACCAGATGCGGGAGATGATGAACTGGCTGGCGGATGACGCCTTTGAGGAGCTGGTGCGGGCAGTGGCCAGGGGCCGGCACATGGATGAACGCTCCTCACGCGCCCTGATCGATGCTTCACCCTATACGGATACCGAGGCCCTGAAGGTGAAGGCGGTTGACAGGTTGATCAGTGAGGAGGACCTCCCGGATTATCTCGGATCGGGGAACAGGAAGGCGGTGCTGACGCCTTTTGAGAAGGCGGGAAAAGCGATCCCCAGGCTGGCGGTTCCCCGTCCGGGTCCATACGTGGCCCTTCTGCGCATTGAAGGGGATATCGTTGACGGTCGCAGCAGACGCGTTCCCCGTCCGCTTCCCATCCCTTTCTTCGTTGGCTTGCAGGCGGGAGATCTGAGCGTTGTCAGGCAGGTTCGGGAGCTGATCAGAAACAAGCGGGTCAAGGCCGTTCTCATGTACGTGAATTCACGCGGAGGTTCCGCCACGGCGTCCGAAGCCATTTCGGCGGCCGTGGAAAAACTGGCGGCAAGGAAACCTGTCGTGGTCTCGATGGGGTCGGTGGCCGCATCAGGAGGTTATTACGTTGCTGCACCGGCCCAGAGGATTTTTGCCCAGCCGGGAACCATGACGGGTTCAATTGGCGTGCTCTGGGGCAAGATCGTTGTTGCGGACCTTCTCGATCATCTGCAATTTCGTCACGAATCCGTTACGCGAGGTCAGCATGCCGGCCTCTACGACCCCCTGAAACCTTTCAGTGATGAAGAGCGACGGATCATCCGGGAGCACCTTGAACGCAGCTATGAAGTGTTTGTCACCAGGGTGATGAAGGGCAGAGGAATGGCAAGGGACACGGTGACTGAAATCGGTGACGGCAAGGTCTGGAGCGGCAGACAGGCGAAGCGGCACGGACTCGTGGATGAGCTGGGTTCCCTTCAGAGGGCGCTTGAAAAGGCCAGGGAGCTGGGCGGCCTGGCGGAGGATGCGCCCCTGCGCGAGGTGAGCGTGGAGAGGACATCCATGCTCACAGGCGTGCGGGCCGAGACGTGGGTGACGGAGATCATTGGCATGGTTCGGCGCTTCAATGCCACCCAGATCCACTATCTTTGCCCTTTGGCACGGGATCATTCGGGGTCCGGTTCTTTTCCCGATCAGGGATCAGGATGGTGACTGAATGGTGAAAAGAGAGCTTTCCTGGTCTTTCTACGACTGGGCAAACTCCGCCTTTGCCACGACCGTGATGGCCGGCTTCTTTCCATTGTTCTTCAAGGAATACTGGAGTGCCGGCATGGATGCCGGCGAGAGTACCTTCTGGCTGGGTGCGGCCAATTCGATTGCCAGCATTGTTGTCGCAGCCTTTGCGCCTGTTCTGGGTGCCATTGCTGACAGGGGCAGCTCGAAGAAACGGTTTCTCCTTTTCTTTGCCCTGATGGGCATCGTGATGACCGGTGGTCTCTATCTGGTTTCCGGGGGGGCATGGGGGATGGCTGTAGCCCTGTACATCCTTGCCATCATCGGTTTCTCCGGTGGCAATGTCTTTTACGATTCACTCCTGCCTGCGGTGGCCGATGAGCGGCGGGTTGATTTTGTTTCCGCTTTCGGCTTCGCAATGGGCTATCTGGGCGGCGGGCTTTTATTTGCGCTCAATGTGGCCATGACATTATGGCCCGGGACGTTCGGACTGGTCGATGCCGCCCAGGCCGTCCGGATTTCCTTTCTCATGGTGGCCTGCTGGTGGGCGATTTTTTCCGTGCCGGTTTTTGTTTTTGTTGATGAACCCGGGACAGGCCAGGGGTTGGGCTTTGCCGCTGCGGTTCGCGGAGGATTCAGACAGCTTTTTGCCACCTTTGCAGAAATCAGGCGGTTGAAGGTGGTTTTCCTGTTTCTGGCCGGATACTGGCTGTATATCGATGGTGTTGACACCATTGTTCGCATGGCGGTGGATTTCGGCCTTTCCCTGGGATTTGAGGCCAACGGGCTCATCGTGGCCCTGCTGATTACCCAGTTTGTCGGTTTTCCTGCCGCCATTGCCTTTGGCAAACTGGGGGAACGCCTCGGTGCCAAGACCGGCATCTTTATCGGCATCGGTGTCTACAGTGGCGTTACGATCTGGGGATATTTCATGCAGCATCCGGCAGAGTTCTATGCCATGGCCGTTGCCATCGGTCTTGTTCAGGGGGGTGTACAGTCGCTTAGCCGTTCCCTTTACACCAGGCTCATTCCAGGGGACAAGGCGGCCGAGTTCTTTGGCTTTTACAATATGATGGGCAAGTTTGCGGCTGTGCTGGGTCCCATGCTTATGGGTTGGGTTGCTCTGGTCACCGGCAGTCCCAGGGCCTCGATCCTGGCTGTTCTCATCCTCTTTCTTGCCGGTGCTGCTCTGTTGTATTTTGTGGATGTCGAGGAAGGAAAACGGATCGGCACGGCCGCCTGAGCAGGTGGGATACCGATGATCGCATTCCTGTTCAGGTATCCAGAGCCCGGATACGGGCGATCAGCGCGGTTGTGGAATGTCCCTTGATGAAGGGGACAATGATGACACGGCCGCCATTCTCGTGGACTTCCCTGGCGCCGACAATGTCATCCGGCCGATAATCCCCGCCTTTCACCAGTATATCCGGTTTCAGTGCCTTGATGAGTGCAAGCGGCGTGTCCTCCGAAAAGGGAACGACCATATCCACCGGTTTCAGTGCTGACAGAAGGGCTGCCCGATCCTCAAGCGTGTTTACCGGTCTGTGTCTTCCTTTCAGACGGTGGACCGAGGCATCGTCGTTCAGACCTACAATCAACACATCACCCAGTGATTTTGCCTCTTCCAGGTAGGCGATATGTCCTGGATGGAGAAGATCGAAGCATCCATTGGTGAAAACGATCTTCTTCCCGTCTCGCCTGAATGCGCGGACAAGGGCGACGGCCTGTGGAAGCGGCGTAAGATGAAGTGACATGCCGGAATTGCCGGGCCTGGATTACTCTTTGCTTACGCGCATCATGTCCACCACGCTTGCCACACCCTTTGTGGAATAGGCCAGGTCCTTCGCCCGGTGACGTTCAACATTGCTTGCGACCAGCCCCTGTAGATAGACCTTGCCGTCCACTGTTTCAACATGGATGGAAAATCCCGAGGTAATGGGGTCATCGAGGAGCTTGGCCTTTACCTTGGTGGTGATCCAGGTATCGGAAACCAGCGATTCTGTCTCAGGCTTTCCCAGCTTGATCTCGGATTTTACATCCCGCACGCGGGGAAAGCTTTTGCAGATCTGGATGGCCCGATCGATCTGATCCTTTCTGGGCAGATAACCGGTGAGGATCACCTTGGATTCAATAACCTCGACACTGACCCAGCGCGAAGGCAGATCCTCTTCAAGCGCCATACGGCCACGGATCTTTCCAGCCAGAACCATGTCATCCAGGTGGGTGCCGACAGATCGCTTGTCGTTGGCCGCACTTCCGGTGGCTGCCCCACCGCCCACAATGGCCGTCGCCATGCAGCCAGGCAAGGCAAGCGAAAGAATCAATAAAGTGGCGATCTTCGTTTTCTGAAACATAAGCCGTACCTCGTTAAATCTTGAAACTGATGGATTCCACCACGGCGGCAAACAGCATGGGCAGCATGATTTCTGTGGCCCCCGGCAGAATCAGCGTTTGCCCATCCGGTTTGGTCAGACAGCGCAGGGTGTCCTCCGCTGCCGATGGCGCAACGCAGGGGCAGACATCAATGAAGGTCAATCTGTTAATGCTGTTGCCAAGATTCCTCGCAGCATCAAGAGATTGCAGGAACACCCTCGGGATGAGGTTTGAGGCCACATTGATCAATACCCCGCCGTTTGCAATGGCCATCATGCCGGCCAGAAGATGGAAATCGGTATAACCGGCCGCACCCAGGGTTTCACCGTGGGCTGAAGGATGCAGATTGAATGCATCACCACCGATGAGAGGGTGTACGGTGACGGGGACCCCGTAATGAAAGGCCATGGCCAATATGCTGTGTTCCAGATGCTGGCATTCGGAATCAAGGAGCTTGCTTCCGACAGCCTTGCCAATCCCCCATCCTTCGCCAGCCCCGAAAGTCAGGGCCTCATTGATCAGTTGACCCGTTTCGTCCGTTCCCTGGCATGAGCCCGCGACGATATCCGCCTCCGTGCATCGAAAGGTGGAACCGGCCAGGGCGATCTCCACATCCTTGACACAGGCCTCACCAGTGAGTGCGAGGCCGGTGATCAGGTGCTCTTCAAGCAGGTGGATGATAAGCGGATTGAGGCCAGATGTGATTGCATTCGCTCCGCAACCAAGGAAGAGGCTTCGTCCATGGCGGTGTGCAGAGACAATGGCATCCCGTGCCAGCATGAGCTGGGCGGATGTCCCAAGCCCCGGCAGGCTGCACAGAAAATCGGAGAAGCTTCCACCCGCCCGCCAGGATGAACCGAAATCCTCGCCGTTTGCTTCAATGTTACGATCCTCAAGGGAGGGTGGATTCAGTTTATCGAATGAAAGGGGCTTTATCGGCATGGTTCATCTCCAAACAGGCTGTGATCGATCAGGTCGCAAAGGATGTGAAGACAGGTTATATGCATTTCCTGGACACGGGGGGTGGATGAGTGGGGGATGTTAAGATGCACATTCACGCTCGCATGGGCACCCAGGACCCCGCCATTCCTGCCAGTTAAAGCAATGACCTTCATGCGGGATGCTGCTGCGGCTTGTGCTGCTGCGAGGATGTTGGGTGAATCGCCGCTCGTGGAGATGGCTAGCAAGACGTCGCCTTCATTTCCCAGGGCCTCCACCTGTCGGGCAAAGACCTGTTCAAAAGACAGATCGTTGGCGATGCTGGTGATGACTGAGGCATCATGCGTCAGGGCAATGGCGGGCAAACCTGCACGGTCTTTCTCGAAGCGATTGACGAGTTCACCGGCAAAGTGCTGGGCATCTGCGGCAGAACCACCGTTGCCGCAGAGCAGGATCTTGCCACCCCGCCGAAGACAGTCGCTGAGCAGACCTGCGGCCTCCTGCAGAGGCCTGACAAGCATTTGGCCACATTTCTGACGAAGAAAAATACCGTCTTCCATGGTTTTCCGGATGCGATCGCGCATGTGTTTCCTACCTCAAGACATCCCTGAAATGCTCAATCCGGGCCAACCAGCGCCCGGGAGTGAGGATGATTAAATCGAAACGGCATTGCAATGCCGCCAGAGACGGATGATGGGCGAGATAAGCCAGAACAGCCGAACGAATGCGCTGGCATTTGTCCTTATGCATAGCCAGTAAGGCATCGTCACGGTTGCGACGGCACTTGACCTCTACGAAGGCGATGATGTCTCCATGTCTGGCAATAATGTCGATCTCACCCCGACCAAGTCGTACGTTGCGATCCAGTATCTCATATCCACGGCGTCTCAGGAAGCGGGCGGCGCGTTCTTCCGCCTGACGTCCCTTTGCTGTGCTCATGGAAGGTTTTGCGTACCGTCCTGCAAGCGGATGGCAAGCTCATATACCCTGTCCCTTGAGACACCCAGCCTGCGAGCGACCTCCCTGGCGCGTGCCGGCGGAGGAAGTTTGCGCAATTCATTCGCTTCCAGGCACGTGAAGATCTCCTCGTCGCTGACTTCCCGTTCTTCCGGGCACGCTGGTCCAATAAGCAGGACAATCTCTCCCAGGATTTTTTCCGCCTGAAAATGGGCAAGCACCTCGTCGATGTGTCCATCAACAAACTCTTCATGCAGCTTGGTCAGTTCTCTGGCAACACAGATCCTTCGGGGGGGAGGGCAATAGGGTTTCAGTGATTCGAGGGTCTTTAGCAGTCTTTTCGGAGACTCGAGCACTATCTGGGTGGATCGGGCACTGCCGATAATCTCCAGGATTTCATCTCTGCTGCGGCCGCTTTTTGGCATAAACCCGAGGAAACAGTGCCGGTCTGTGGGCAGACCACTTGCACAAAGCGCGGCGATAATGCTGCACGGCCCCGGTATGGGCACGATGGAAATGTGTTGCTCCCTGAGCAGGGAGATCAGGCTGTAGCCCGGGTCACTGATCAATGGGGTGCCTGCGTCGGAAATCAGGGCGATATTCAGCCCATTCAGAAGTTTCGCAAGAATGCGTTGGCTTGCCTTCTTTTCGTTGTGCTCATGATAGGCAAACATGGGGGTGGTAATTCCGTAATGCTGGAGCAAACGCCGGCTGTGCCGTGTGTCTTCGGCAGCAATCAGGTCCACGGACTTGAGGGTCTGAACCGCACGAATGGTCATATCATCCAGATTGCCAATCGGGGTGGCGACGATGAACAGTTGGCCAAGTCCGGCCTTCTGATTATGCTCCGCATTCATGACATCAAGACGTTATCCTGCCTGGTTGCTGGCTGCAATGGTCATCCTGTATCCGCTGGCCCTGGTGCTTGGCGGTTGCGCCGCCGGGCCAAAGAAGGTGACGGCACCCGAGGTCACCGAGACAGCCGTTCGTTTCGCACCTGAGCCCCGGATTTCCAGACAGATCTCCGAGTTCATGCAGCTTGCGGAGGTTCAGGGCCAGGTGGATCAGGCCCTGCAAGGGCTGTTGTCCCTTGAGCTGGATTCTCCTCCCCCGCTGGCTGAGGAGGCTGCCTATCGTCGTGCCCAGCTGATGCTGCGACACAATTATCTGGAAGGTGTCAATCTGGCACTTGAACTCCTTGCACGGTATCCGGACCATGCCCTTGCCCCTTACGCGCATCTTTGGCTGGCCGAATGGGGCAGTCGCCATGGTGATATGGCGATGGTTCGGCGTCACACACTCGCCACACTCAAACATCCTCGCCTGACAAAAAAGGCCGCCGAAGAAGCCGTGGCGCTTGGTCTGGATGCGGCACGCCAGGCCCCAGAATGGGAGGCGGTCCAATGGTTGTTTGCGGCGGCAAGCGTGAATCCGGAGCATGCCAGTGACTGGTTGCGAGCGGCGGCCGAACGTTCTTCCATGTCAAGCATTCGCAGACTCCAGACGATGGGCATGCTGGGCACAGAGACGGGCAGGCGGTTTTTGCAATATGCGGCCCGCTACAGGCTGGTCACCGGTAACATGGAGGATGTTCAGACCATCCTGGATGTCCTGGCCGTGGAGGCACCCGGCTCACCGGAATACCTGAGGGTTCGAGACTGGTCTGAGGGCATTGCCCGGGAAACCTCCCTGGGCGTGCTGTTGCCACTCAGTGGTCCCTATGCGCGCTATGGAGAACAGGCCCTTCGGGGCATTCGCCTGGCGCTTGCCTCAATCAGTGAGGGCAGGGGGATCACCCTCCATGTTGAGGATACAGCAAGTGGCGGAGAGGGGTGCCGGAGCGCATACCGTCACCTCGTCGATCAGGGTGTTGAGGTTGTTCTTGGACCCCTCACGGGGGAATGTGTCAAGGATCTGATCCCCGTTGTCTCATCATCAACCCCCGTCATGGCGTTAACAAGCAGGGTGGAACTGGCCAGGGAATCAGACGCGCTGTTTGTGCATACGCTTTCACCGATCATGCAGGCCCGGTTCATGGCGGAGTATGCGTTTCAACAGGGGGCAAGAAAGCTGGTTCTGGTGCACTCGACGGGAAAGTCCAGCCGGAATGAAGCAGCGTCCTTTAAGGAGAGGTTTGAGGAACAGGGTGGTGAAATTGTTTACCAGCTGGAGCTGTCGAACGGCCACATCGATTACCGGGACTCACTGATAAACCTGCGGCGGATGACCGATGATGAGGCCCTGCTCGCATCACTGGATGAAGAGAAGGCCCTCTTTGGGGATGAGGAAGATGAAATCCGCCTGCCGGTCAACTTTGACAGCATGTATCTGGCACTTCCGGGCAGGACCGTGGCCCTGCTTGCCGGCCAGCTGGTGTATCTGGATATAAGTCATGTCCATCTCTACGGCAGCAGTCGCTGGCGGGACGGATATCTTCTTTCAGACCGTGGAAGATACATGTCAGAAGCCAGGTTCTCCGACATCGCGTTTCCGCAAGATCACTCGCCGGAGATAAGGGGGCTGCTTCAGAGCTATCGTGAGGTCTGGGGAGAGGAAACACCCAGCAGGCTTGTGGGTCTGGCCTATGATTCCACCCTCATTGTGGCCATGGTGACAAGTCGGCTTGGCCTGCATGGATTCGGTATCCTGAGGGGTCTGAAGGACGAGACCGGCTTTCCCGGTGTGACGGGACACGTCCTGTTCGACGATGATGGTATTGGTCACAAGCTTTTTGAGGTATTTACCATCAAGCGGGGGAAAATCGTACCCGCGGGTTGATCAAAGCCCGAGATCGAAGAAGTCCCTGTTCCTGTCTTCAGCTGCAGGCACCTTTTCCTGATCCGATGTTGCCTCCTCGACGGGTTCCGTACCGCTTCTGAACGCCTCCAGGAAGGGGTTCTTAGTTGATGCCGATGCCAGTTTCCCGGTTTTCCGGTCGATCATGACCCACTCAATTCCCTCGGGTGGCAGGAAATCTTCCTTGGGTTTGTCCTTATGGATGGCGGTCATGGCACTCAGCCAGATGGGAAGGGCGGCCCTGGAGCCGGTTTCACGTCTGCCCATGGAGGATGGTTTGTCACGTCCTACCCATACGCCGGTGATGACCTGGGGGGTAAAACCAACAAACCAGGCGTCGACCTGATCATTGGTTGTCCCCGTTTTGCCGGCTGCAGGCCTTCCCAGTTGCCGTGCCCGCACCCCCGTACCCCGTTCGATCACGCCTCGCAACATGTTTGTCGTTAAAAAGCTGCTGACGGGATCAAGTGTCTGTTCCGAAGGCTGCATGCCGGGTCCAACACCAAGAACAGGATCTGCATGGCATACCTGGCAACGATTTCCTGCAACGGAGCGGTGCAGGGTCCTGCCATTTCTGTCCTGAACCTGCTGAACCCAGACGGGTTGCCAGCGACGACCATGATCGGCGATGACGGCATAGGATTCCGTAAGCTCCTTGAGCGTGACCTCGGTACTTCCCAGGGCCAGCGCCAGCTGGGATGGAAACTCACGCTTGAACTGGTAGCTGTCCAGGGCGTGGAGAAAGCGGGAAATGCCGATGTCTTGCAGCAGTTTGATTGAAGCCAGGTTGCGTGAATGTTCCAGCGCATCCCGCAGGGTTACGGGGCCCGCAAAACGGTTGTGATAGTTTTCAGGGCGCCAGAATTCATCCCGGACCTGATTCTCGAAAACGAGGGGCGTGTCCATGATGATCGTGGCAGGCGTAAATCCCATGTCCATGGCGGTGGCATAGAGGAAGGGCTTGAATGCCGAGCCAGGCTGCCGCTGGGCCTGCATGACCCTGTCAAAATCCCCCATTTTGTAGTCGAAGCCACCCACTTCTGCGACAACCGTTCCATGTTTCAGATCAATGGCATACAGCGCCGCCTCGATGGAAGGCTTTTGGGTGAGCCGGACCCCGCCCTTACCGTTACCCTGCAGCCATATCTGATCTCCCACCTCCCACTTTCTCGATGACGGGGGGATCTGCTTATCCCACTGCCATTTCGGCCTGGGAAGCCGCCATGTCTGAATGCCGTCATTGACCAGCAGCGAACCATTTCTGAAGACCTTTTCGATCAGTGCCGGGAAAAGGGCATCCGGGCGGGTGGGATCCTCCCCCCTTGTCTTGGCCCACCGAGCAAGGATCTCCTCCCACTGTTCAGGACCATAGTGATTCTCGGGCCCCCGGTAGAACTGGCGCTGTTCGATCTCCAGAACCCCTTTCCTTACCGAGCGTATGGCAGCCATCTGGTCGCTGGCCCTGTAGGGGACAATGATGGTCAATCCCTGCCGTCGCAGGGTCTGGGCGCCAAAACGCCTGGCCAGTTGCTGGAAGACGGTGTTGGCATAGGCGTTCACAAGCTCGGGTTTCGGCAGGGGGGAGATATGCAGTGGTTCGGCCTTTGCTTTCTCAACCTCATCTTCACTGGCGAAACCACTGTCCGCGATCATGGTGAGCACCGTGTTTCGCCGCTGCAGGGCAAGCTCAGGGTTGACATGGGGGGCATATTTGCCGGGTGCTTTTGGCAGGCCTGCCAGCATGGCGCATTCCGCCAGGGTCAGCTCATCCACCCGTTTATGGAAATAGCGCCAGGCGGCCGAGGCTACACCGTAGGCGCCACGGCCGAGATAGATGTGATTGAGATAAAGGTAAAGGATCTCATCCTTGTTAAAGTCGCGTTCAATGCGGTAGGCCAGAATGATTTCCCTTATTTTACGGGCATAGGATCGTTCCGAGCTCAGCAGGAAGTTTTTTGCCACTTGCTGGGTGATCGTGCTCCCCCCCTGAACCGGATGGCCTGCCTTCAGGTTTGCAATGGCTGCTGACATGATACGGATCGGATTGATGCCGGGGTGACTGTAGAAATGCGCGTCTTCGGCAGCCAGGAAGGCATTAATCAGACGCTTGGGCATCTTGTCCAGGGGCAGGAGAATCCTGTGCTCCTCAGCATATTCGGCGATAAGCTCACCCCTTGTATTGAACACACGAGTGGTCAGAGCCGGCTGATAGCTTGCCAGGTCGTTCAGTTTCGGCAGACCATTGGCAAAAAATAGATAGGTTCCGGTGACAAGAGTCACTGCTACAATGGCTGCACCTATGGTTATGTTCAATATGATACGGGGAGCACGCATTTATTTTAGTCTATGGTCTGGACGGGTCGGACTGCAAGCGCGGCAAGGCGGCTTTACCCTGATCGAGTTGGTGGCTGCTCTCGGCATTCTGATCATCCTGATATCGATTGCCGGAGCCTACTACACACGCTGGCGGGAGGATACACGTGTTGATTCTGCCAAAGAGGAGATTGTCAGCATTTTGCAACAGGCCCGGCTGCGGGCCCTCTCCCAGCGTACCGATCAAAGGGTCATTTTTGACTACACTAACGATACAGTTCGTTTTGATTTCAATGGTGATGGCGTGATTCAGCCCGTTGTTGAGGATAAGCAGTTTCCCGGCGTGGATCTGCAGGATTATATCTGCGGAAATTGTGCCCCAGGCGCAAACAATACGGAGACAGCCATCTTCACAAGCCGTGGAACAGCGGGAAACCTGACCGTCAGGATCAGTTCAGCCAGTGCCGACAAGGTGTTTTATATCGTGCTGAACAGCGTGACCGGGCGTGTCGGTATCCGACGAACATGTTCCGGCGGTCAGTGCCGATGAATCAGAAGGGGTTTACCCTCGTGGAGCTGATGGTGGCGCTTATGATCGTGGCCGTGGGCATGCTTGCCATGGCCAACATGCTCATCGTAGGCGTGCGCGCCAATCAGATGAGCGAGCATCGTATTGATGCGGCGGGCATCGCACATTCCGTACTGGCAAGCATTTCCGCGCGTGCGGTTACGGCGGGTTACACATCCGCACAAGCCCGCGCGGATGCAATCGCCCAGCTGGGCAAAAAGTCGCTTTTTCACCCCAGCCTTGGAGATCCGAATTTCCCGGACTTCCGGATATCGCCCGATCCGACAAAAACGGGGCCTGTTGATATCGTGGTGAGTCTCAACTGGATGGAGCACGGTGTTCAGAAAAACATCACCCTGCGCACCCGGGTGGTAGTACCATGATTCCCTCCCTGTCCGATTCCCGGCATGAGTCCGGCTTTACCCTTGTCGAACTTCTGGTTTCGATTGCCATTGCCCTGATCATTCTTGCAGGCCTGGTCATGAACTTCAGTTCCCAGAGCAACGAATACAGTTACCAGAATCGTCGCATCGATGCCGTGCAGGATATGGAATTTGCCATCAAGTTCATTGCCGAGGATCTGAGATCCGCCCTGGTCAGTACCACCACCCCGATATCAATCACAAACGATGCCCAGGGATATACCACGGATTTCAAGTTTCGGGTGTGGGATCAGGATCTGGACAGTTGGGGGAAGTCATCGGATAGCATCGCGACAAAGAAGAGTATGGCGCAGGCGGAGAATTACAGGGCCCTGAGGCACTACACCTACGATCCGGCCAGCCAGGATTTGAACTACGATCGAAATGCCGTGAATGTCCCCAATGGGGATAATCCAAGCAGTATCCTTTCAAACGTGACGTATTTCCGGGTGTTTGAAGATTCGCCCGGTGTGATCCCTGCAGGTTTTCTCAATGCCCCCGCGGGCCTGCCGAAGCGTCTTGTGAATGACCCTGACGGGAAAGCGACCCAGGTGTCCGGCTACACGATCCTGATCGAGATCGCTGTTCAGGCAGGATACAAGGAGGGCAGATTTCAGGATGTCAAAGGGAATACCACCACGGATAAGCGGGTATGGCGTTATGTTCAGGTTCATCCCATGAGCGTGGTTCAGTAACGATATGGAGGCGGATGTGCGTGATGTGAGGCGGGGAGAGCAGGGGTTTGTGCTGGTGGCCGTGATCGTCCTGCTTGCCATTCTGACCATCTTCGGGGCGGGGGCGCTGCTCAAGTCCAACATCGAGCTAAAGGTGTCTGCAACTTCGGTGGAGTCCGAACAGGCCCTGGCGGCCGCCAACGCGGGTCTGAATGAAACCTTTGCCTACTGGTCCTTTGATACCCTTGGCAAGACGGAGCTGGCAGACATCACGCAGGCCGTCACCAGCGGGACAGCCAGTTCGGGCATCTATTTTGCCCAGGACAATGTGGACCAGACGGATTTCCCAACGCCGGCAGCAATGTCTGACCTGGGTGGCAGTCTGGCGGAAGTGGATACCTTTGTCAGGACGACAACCGGTATCCGTCTCTATGAAATTTCAGCCACGGGGATGAACACAATCTCCGGTAACAACTGGGGAATCGGAAACAATCCCCAGGTAGCCATCTGGGCCACGAGTTTTGTGAGCCAGACCGAACCGGCCTACCCCTATCAGACGCCAAATACCGCATCCTGCGAGAATTGCAGTATTGTGGTCTATGCCCTGGGCGCTTCCGGTCATGCCAGGAGATTGTTGCGCGAACACATGGCTGTGGTGCAGTCGGGATTTGGCTCCAGTCTGGGTTCGATCACCAATGCGTTTCAGTAAGGGAGGCCTGCCATCATGAGAAAGGCGATTGTGATCTGTCTCATCCTTATCCTTTGTCTGGGCATGGTGGCCATGCCGCTGGATGCCATGGCAGGCAAGGAGAAGGAGGAAAATAAGAGCAAGAAAGATGATGGCAAGGATTCAGGGAAAAAGGATAGCGGCGGGGGGGCCTGTGCGGTTGGAAGCTCCACGAACCCGGATTACGCGGCCCAGGTACACGACACGGACACGTATCATACCCTGATCGATCATACCCAGGCCGGTCACTCCAATGTTGTGGTGACCAATACGGAAACCATCATGAAAAAGCTGTTCCCCCTGACAGGAGCTGAACCTGTTGTTCCCTGGTCGGCGATCGATGGGGATACGGATCCCAGCGCCCCTTCCAGCGATGGCCGTGTCTATTTCCGCGCAGTGAAGTTGGATGATACGGATCTGACCAATCCAGGCCTGACCGTGACAACGCCCGCAACCGAAGGAGTTGGAACCTATACGCACCGTCTGGGGAGCTGGAATGGTGGCCCAACGATTACACCCCTTGAGATCGCCCCTGTAGGCTCAGGGAATTTCGAGTCCGTCCTTGATCTGTTTTCGCTGAACGGTCAGGCCTTTGATCTCGACCGTTTGCGCTATGTGGCAAACAAGCTGTGGCAGAAATGGAAGGAGGATGTGCAGGATGGTGATGGCTGGTTTGCGAAGTTCGGTTACCAGCCTACGGGGACCATGTCCTTCGAGCAGTACCTGAGCAACATCAAGAACGGCCATCCGATGTTCGGCATTGTCAGGGTGATGGTGCCCGTGGATGTATCCTCCAAGGAGGGGAAAGGTGATGTACAATATGACCCTGACTACATGAGCCAGTGCGTGGATGGAAAGGAGTTCAATTCTCCCGGTGGTTCGGCCTGCAATGTCAGCTGGACGGCCTCGGTTCCAGGCAAGGCAAATACCCTGAATGCCTATTATGGCGTGACGGATACCAGTTGCAGCAAGACAATCGAGGTCTACGGGATGCTTCTTTATGACTATGTGGATGCCACAAGCTACACTCCGGATGATTTTTCCTCGTCCCAGGACTATGCGGACAATGCCAATCAGGGAATGAACAACAAGATTCTCCCCCGTTCCAGCAGCAAGAACGTTTATATCAAGGTCCATGAATCCATTCTGGTCAATCCGGTAAACGACCTCCTGATCGGAGACTACAAGACCAAGGGCAGGGATTTCCGGATGGACAGTCTGGAAACGGCCAGGGCGTATATGAGCAACAATGCCAAGGCGGGTGAGATCAGCAGCAAGATCACGATGGATGTTACCAAGGTTTCGGACGCCTATGTCTGGGAATACTGGATGCGCGAAGCGGCCAAGAAGAGTGCCGGCAGCAGGGCGACCATCATTTCGGCCCTGGCCAAGGAGTATGATGTCATCCATGAGACATTTGCGGCTGGAAGCAGTCAGCGCGCCAAATTTGATAGCAGTGAATGGCCAGGAATGAAGACCAGGGATCAGTATCACGCCTATTTTCCGAGTGGTTATGAACGAGGCTGGATGATCGCCTTTGATGCCCTCGATCTTAAGCCGGAGGAATGGGAAAAACTGCCCAATAAAGGCACCACGATTGTTGGCGGCAAGGGCGTGAATGTGCCGTTTCCGATGAAAAAGGATCCTAACAAGAATGATTATGCAAGTTTCAAGGTGCCGAAGGAAACCATCAACATGGACTTTTATAACGGGGTCATCCCGGGCAACACGTCCACGGCGACGGTGGTGGATACCGATCCGTTCAACAATCCCATCCCCAATGTTTTCCTGAGCGACTGGGAGGATCTGCCCGCCCTTTCCTTCGCCGGTGGTGTGCTGGATATGCATGCCCATGCCAACATTTCCGGCATGCAGTACACGCCCGATTCTGCGGAGATCGAGGCCAAGAAGGATAAATATGCGGTCTTTCAGTACATCAACGGGGCCCTGCTGGTGGGTAACGGGGTTTTTTTGGAGGATGGTGGAACGGGTGATTTCAGCATGATCGCCATCAGTTACAATGCCAACACCTTTGATCAGCTAAAAACCGGCACCCCCTCAAGCAAGCTCCTGCGCCGTTACTGGCAGGAACTGAAGTAATCCCCTCCGGTATTCCCATGGGGTTCTGATTCCATGCCTGCCGGGCGGATCAACTTGCTGCCTCACCGCCGGATCATCCATGGAATGATGATCCTGTGTATGCTGTTTGCCCAGGCGGCATGGGCGGAAACCATCTATCAATGGCGTGATGAGGCTGGCGTGCTTCACTTTACCGATAATCCGGCCAAGGTGCCCGCAGACAAGCGGGAAGGCAGCGCCAGGGAGCTTTCGTCGCCGGTGAGCAAACAAAAAGAGAAACAGGCTTCCGGTCGTTCGCAGACTGCCTCCATTGGCCAGGACCTCTGGCTGAACAAGTGTTCCAGTTGCCACCACCTGAATGGCACCGGATGGAAAGGGGACAAGCTGGGATTGCAGCCCTTTGTTGTGGATTCCTCCACCGGCTTTCCGCTTGCCATTGACGACATTGTCCGGAATTTCCGTTACGCCGTGAAGGGAAGAACCAGCAATATGCCCGAAATAGAGATCTCTGAGGATGAGTTGTCCGCCCTGGCCAGATACATCGTTAACAGGCTGCAATAGTCTGCCATCGGTCAAGTGGTACCTGTTTCAGACAACGGGTTTGATTGACCTGGTCCCTGGGCGTAAGTAAGTTACGAGAGGAAACGAAAGTACATCCTTAGCATGGGAGCGGGATTGGGCCTATTTACAAGAGAGTCCGGCATTGTTGTTGGTGTGGATATCAGTTCGACCGGCATCAAGGTTGCGGAACTGACCAGGGTGCGGTCAGGCTTTCAGCTCAGGACCATGGCCATCGTTCCGTTGACCAGGGATGCCATTGTTGAAGGCACGATCGTGGATTCAAAGGCTGTGACCGAGGCCCTGAAACAGGCATTTGATATCGCCAGGCCCTCCACCCGCAACGTCAGTTTTGCTGTTTCGGGCAATGCAGTCATCATAAAGACAATCACCATCCCGACGATGACCGAGTTTGAGCTGGAATCCCAGATCAGGTTTGAGGCCGAACAGTTTCTGCCGTTCGATATCGATGAGGTCTATCTCGATTTCCAGATTCTTGGGGAAACGCCGCATGATCCCGAGGCCATGGAGGTTCTGGTTGTCGCCTGCAAACGTGATGTCATAGACGATTTTCGGCTTGCGCTCAGCGATGCCGGATTGCAGACCAAACTGGTGGATTGCGCCGTCTTCTGTACAGGGAATGCCTTTGAGCTGCTCCATCAAAAGACCTCCAGGGCCTCGCGTGCGAACGCTCAGCAGCCGGCCGGGGGTGAGGAGCAGGCGGATGCGCTGGTCAACATCGGCGCATCAATGATCAACATCAACATCGTTTGCCGTGGCCGCACCCGCTTTGTCCGCGACCTGTTCTTTGGGGGCAACAATCTAACCGAGGAAATCAGGAAGGCCCATGGTCTTACCTTTGATGCCGCAGAGCAGGTTAAGTTGAAAAATTTCTCCGGCATCGGTGAATCGGTTCTGGACGAATTCTACATCCAGCTGGTTTCAGACCTGGGGAGGTCCCTGGATTATTACGCGGCAAACAATGCTGAATATCCGGTAGGCAGGATGTATCTGAGCGGGGGTTGCGCCCTGATTCCCGGTATTGCCGGGGAGCTTGAGCAGCGCCTGGGGGTTGAAACCAGGGTTTTCAATCCGTTCGAGAGTGTCAAGCTTCCCAAGCGCAAATACGATCAGGCCTATCTGGATGAGACCGGTCCCCGCATGGTCATCGCCCTTGGTCTGGCATTGAGAAGTTTTGACCAATGAGCGGTTCTGGTCGATCCGTGTCTTTACCTGGATGTCCGCCGGAGGACGTCTGAATGGTTCGCATCAACCTGCTGCCCTATCGGCAGGAACGTCGTCGCAGACAGATTCTGCAGCACCTGGTCGTTGCGGTGGGTACGGTGATATTCACCCTTGTGACCATTGCAGGCATACACATGTATTTCACTTCCGAGCTGCAGGCCAAAAAAGAACGGCTTGCCTCGCTTCGGGCCGAGAATCAGGCCCTGGTCAAAAAAATTGGCAAGATCAAGGACTTTGACAAACTCAAACGGGATGTGGAAAACAAACTTCGCCTGGTGGATGAGCTTGAAAAAAGCCGCTTTCGCTCACTGGGCAGGCTGATCGCCCTTTCCAGGGCCATTCCTGACAATGTCTGGCTGAACACCGTCACGGATGAAGGCAGGGTCATGAGGCTGTCCGGGTTTGGTGAAAGCAACAAGGCCATTGCAAATTTCATGCGGCGCATCGATCAGTCTGAGACGTTTGGCGATGTGCGGCTTGAGGTCATCCGGCGTGTCAAACTTGGAAACATCTCGGTTCGCGAATTTACCCTCACCATGGCCATTCAGGAGGAGAAGGAGAAGAAATCCCTGAAAGGTAAACGCTCATGATGGAACGTCTGGATGCCTTAAGTCCCATCCTGCCTTTCCCCCTGTGGAAAAAGATGGCGGCTCTGGGCGGAGTTGTCCTGTTTCTCTGCGCCCTGTATGGCTATTTTCTCTGGATGCCGCTCATGGAGGAAATAGACCAGCAGACAAGAAACGTGAAGCAGGAGCAACAGATCCTGGAGCGGAACCGGATGCTTGCCAGGAACCTGCCCAGAAAGAGGGCGGAGTTTGCCAGGCTGGAGAAGGAGCTGAGGGTGGCCTTGAACATGCTTCCAAGGGCTTCACAGATCCCGGACCTTCTGGAAAGCGTTTCCAGAGCGGGAAAAGACTCCGGTCTGGAGTTTTCGGTCTTCAAGCCCCTTCCCGAGGTCCCCAGGCAGTTCTACGCCGAGGTTCCGGTTGATCTCAGGATGATCGGCACCTACCGGCAACTGCTGACCTTTCTGAAGCGGGTGGGAGAAATGCCACGCATTGTTGATGTTAAGGATCTGGAGATTCATGATAGCGGCGGCGGGAATTTGCAGGTCAAGGGTTTGGCTGTAACCTATCGTTTTATCGAGAAAGCTGGAAAGAACGGGCAACTGGCCGCCAGGGGCGGTGAATGAAGCTGGTGGATGAGGGAGGAGACACTGACGTGATCACGGCATTCCCCGGGAGAATCAGGCCTTTCCTTGCTGTGGCCCTGCTGTTCCTTGCCTTCAGTGGTTTGATGGCCGTTGACGCCCGGGCCGAGCAGATACGCTCGATTGACCTTCAGAAGTCCGCCGATATTCAGACCGTCACCATCCGGATGGATAAACCCCTGAGTTATGAGGTCTATGATCTGGAAGCGCCCCCGCGGGTGGTGTTGAACTTCAGCGGCGCAAGTCTCAGGAAGGGCATCCAGCCGTTGCGAGACGATGCTCAGGGTATCAAGAGCATCTTTCCGCTTACATCACCCGATGGTGTGCGCCTTGAGATCACTCTCGATCAACATCTGAATTACGATATCCGGGAGAAGGGCAAGGCCCTGCAACTTCGTTTTCAGGTGCCTGAAGCAGAAAATACGCAGGAAAAGGCAACGGCAGAAATCCATGATCTGCAGGTGCGTGACAGGGGGGATGTGACCGAGCTTATTCTGCGTGGCCGGAACATGGACGCCAAACGCGACGCCTTTCTCACCAATGACGGGCAGACGCTTATTCTGGATATGTGGGGCGCTGACTCCAGGCTTCCAAAGGACCATTACGGGTTTGCCAGCCGTTCCATCCGGGACGTTACGGTCGGTGAGGCAGAGGGTCGTCTGCGACTGGTCATTAACCTGGTACCGACCGGCGCGCACATGACCCATCAGATCAAGTCCTCAGCCGGGGAGCTGATGGTTCGGTTTGGCAGGATCACGCCGAAGCGGCGTGAGCAGGCCATTCGAGTGGAGGAGGTCGGGTTTCAGCCGGAGGACCGCATCGCCCATCTGATCGTCCGAACGGACCGGACCGATCCCATTGTTGATCTTCACCAGCAAGACGATCGTGTGATCATTGATATCAAGAACGCCGTGCTGGACAAGGGTCTCGAACGTTCGCTCGATGTCAGCGAGTTTCCCGGGCCTGTGCGGCAGATTGATACCTACAAGGCCGATCGGAAGGTGCGCATTGTTGCCCGTTTGCGCGAGTCATCAACGATTACCTCCTTCCAGAGCGGAAATATTCTGACCGTGAACCTGGTTCCGGAAGATCTCGCCCGGGCCGGCGAGGGGACAAAGGAACGGTTTGCCTACACGGGCCAGAAGGTGACCTTTGATTTCAAGGACATCGATATTCGCAATGCCCTGAAGCTTATCGCCGAGATGAGTGACCTGAACATCATCATGACGGATGATGTTGAGGGGACACTGACGATGCGCCTGATCGATGTTCCCTGGGATCAGGCCCTCGATCTGATCCTTCGGGCCAGAGGCCTGGGAAGCGAGAAGATTGGCAACGTGGTGCGTGTTGCTCCCCTGGCGGTCATCCGGGATGAAAACGCATCCAAGCTGGAGGCGCAGAGAGGCACGGAGCAGCTTGAACCCCTGAAGACCGAGATCATCACCTTAAGTTACGCCCGGGTTGAGGATGTGAAGGAGATGTTTGAGGAGGCCCAGGCAGCCCGCAAGACAGGCGTCACCACCACGGCGGAAGAAGCTTCGAGTTCCACCAGTATCGGTATCTTTTCACCGCGCGGCAGTTTTCTTATCGACAAGCGGACCAACACGCTGATCATCAAGGATACCGAGAAATCCATCAACGACATCAAGCGCCTGATCGCCACCATCGACAAGCCGGTGGAGCAGGTCCTGATCGAGGCGCGGATTGTTGAGGCGACCGACAAGTTCCAGAAGGAATTCGGCATACGCTGGGGTGGCGGGTTCAATACCGAGACCGGCCGCAACTTCCCCGGCGCCATTGCCGTGGGCGCGGGTCAGAATGCCGTTCCCACAGGTGTGGGGCCTCTGGTGAGCACGGGGGACAATGTGAACGCCATTCTTGCGGGAGGGACCAATGCCGCGGGTGGCCGCGGCTGGCTGGTGGACCTGCCGGCAGCAACAGGTACGGGTTCCGGCGGGGCCATCGGACTCAGTCTCGGATCCTTCAGCAATGTTGTGAATCTCGATCTGGAGCTCTCCGCCGCCGAGGCGGATGACAAAATCAAGATCATCTCCAATCCCCGTGTGGTGACCACGAACCTTCAGACAGCCAGAATTGACAAGGGGAAGGACGTTCCTTTTGAAACAGTCAGTCAGAATGGTACCAACGTCGAATTCAGGAAAGCCACACTTGGTCTTGAGGTAACACCCCAGATCACTGCCGACAAGCGGGTCATCCTGCACGTGGTTGTGACCAAGGATAGCGTCACTCCTACTGCTGTTGGCACGGCTGGAAACCCCATTCTTGATACCCAGCGGGTGGAGACAGAAATCTTTATGAACAATGGTGATACGGTGGTGATCGGCGGAGTTTACACTCGGGACAGGACGACAAACGTTGCAGGCATTCCCGGCTTGATGCGTATTCCGCTCCTTGGCTGGCTGTTCAAGAAGAAACAGGTGAAGGATGACAGAAAGGAATTATTGATATTCCTGACGCCGAAGATTATCGATTCGAGTATGGGTCGTGGAGGGGAGTACAATGACTAGACAACGGATTCACTGTCTTGCCATGATGTTCAGGCCGCTGTCCTCCAGGGCCATGCTCCTCTTTTCCCTCATGCTCGCGCTTGGTCTTTCAGCCTGTGGCAACGCCCCCTCAGGCACCCGGTCGGGCGCAGGCGTGCCGCTCAGTGTTTCCCCGACGGATGTGATCCTGACCTTTAACGGCAATGGCACAGGCAACTGCACCGCCGGGACCACGCTTACCGCCAGCTATCAGGTGAATGGCGGCTTTCCACCCTATCAGGTTTTTTCATCCGCCCCGCTGATCACCGGTTTTTCGACACGCACACTGTTAAACAGCGGTGATGTCCTGGCGATTCCCGTGACCTGCCCGCTGTCCATGATCGGTTTTTCCGATCTGACAATCACGGATAACCAGGGAACACAGGTCACGGCCAAGCTGACGGTAGAATTGAATCCGGGTACCGCGCCCGGAGCACTGACCATCACCAACACGTCACCGTTGCCCGCCGGTGTGGTAAATCAGCCGTATAATGTGGTCATGAACGCCACGGGCGGCACAGCGCCGCTGACATGGTCCGTCCAGTCCGGCAATCTGCCGCCAGGCCTGACGCTAAGTCCCACGACAGGCATCCTGGCCGGCATTCCCACCACGGCAGGCATTTTCAGCTTCGTGATCAGCGTGGCGGATGCTGTCGGCCAGGCAGCCTTTGCGGCCTTTACCCTCGATGTGACAGGGTCGCTATCCATTACCACCGCTTCGCCCCTGCCGAACGGGGTCATCAACCAGTTCTATACCCAGATCATGACCGCAGCCGGCGGAATCCCGCCCTACACCTGGGCGTTGAACACAGGGATCCTGCCACCCGGTGTCACCATTGATCCGGCCACCGGCATCCTTTCCGGTACGCCCACGGCCACCGGTACCTTCAATTTTATCATCGGCGTAACCGACAGCGTTCAGAACCAGGCCATCAAGACATTTGCCCTGACCATTGATCCGGGAGCGGGAGGAGGCACAGGCCCGACAATCAGCACGACCCAGCTGCCTGCGGCCACCAACGGCATCGCCTATTCCGGCCTGCTCTCGGCGACCGGTGGAACCCAGCCCTATACATGGGCGATAGCCGGCGGTGTCCTGCCGGCGGGTCTGACGCTGGCCCCGGCCACGGGGATCATTTCAGGTACCCCGAATGATGTCCCCGGTATTTACAATCTTGTCGTTTCCGTGACAGATGCCGCCGGGCTGGCAGCCTTTGCGTCGGTGTCACTCACTCTCAACGCCGGGGCCGCACCGCCACCGGCAACCTCCGCCACACAGATTTCACTGGGCACAACCCAGACAAGTGTACTTTCTGACAACTCCAACAGTGCCACCATCACCGCCACCGTCCTGGATGCCAACTTTGCTGTGGTGCAGGGAGCCGTTGTGCAGTTTTCGGCCACCGGAGGCCAGCTCTCGGCCAGCACCGGCGTGACGGACGTCAACGGACAGGTGCCGGTGATCTTCTCCTCCGGCACGGTGGACCCCACCAATCAGGTGGTGACCATCACCGCCACCGTTCTGGGTGTAACCCCGACATTGAGCGCCCAGATCCCCATCCAGATCGTGGGCTCGACGGTCACACTGGCCACGAATATCACCAACCTGACCAACGTTGCTCCCGGCAATACGGCCACGCTGACCGTGACGGCCAGGAATGCCGGTGGCCAGCCGGTGTTCAACACGCCCGTGACGCTGTCGCTTGATCCGCTATCCACAGGCAGCGTGAACATCACCCCGGCGACAGGCACCACAGACGTGAACGGCCAGCTGGTGGTGACGGTAACGGGGGTTACGGCGGGAACGGCCACGGTGATCGCGTCGGCCGTTGGCGCGCAGGCGACCCAGACCTACACGGTCAGTGCCGCGGGCGCCGCCTTCGGGATCTGCGATCCGAATACAACACCGCCGGCTGGTCCGCCGCCCTGCAATCCCGTCGCTGGTCCGGCTGCCTCAGCCATCAATACACCGTTGACTGTCTGGGTGAACGTGCCCGCGACAGTGCCGCCTGCCCTGCCCATTCTTGCCGTGCGATTTGCCACAACCCTTGGTTCGTGGAATGGCGTGCCCGGCCAGTCCGTGGTTACCATCCCGACACCTGTGCCGGGCTTTTATTCCGCTACGCTTACCTCGACGCTTGCCGGCATTGCCAATGTGCAGGTGGACGGCCTTGATGCCGCCCCGCCAGCGGTTGGCAATGTCCTGGCGACCGATCAGCTGACGGTGGCCTTCTCGGCCACAACCGCGTCCCAGATCACGCTGCAGTCCAGTGTGAATGTGGTACCGCCCAGCACCGGCGGCCTGACCCATACGGCCACACTGACGGCGACCGTGCGGGACATAAACGGTCAGGTGGTGGCCAACGCCCCTGTGGCCTTTTCCATTCTCAATCCGACAGGGGGTGGAGAAACTGTCTCACCGGTGGTGGTACTGACGGATGCCACCGGCCAGGCGGTTGCCACCTTCACATCCGGTTCGCTTAGTTCCACGCCACAGGGTGTGAATATCCAGGCCCAGGTCATTGGTACGGCGATTACCGCGCAGACCAACATTGTGATTGGTGGCACGGCGGGATCGGTGATTATATCCACGGGAACCGCGATCAATACCATTGACCCGACCACCTATTCCCTGCCGATGTCCGTGCTGGTTTCCGACTCCAACGGCAATCCGGTCGCCAATACCGTGGTTTCGCTCAAGGCCTGGCCGCTTCAGTTTTCAACCGGCGTCTGGATCGACACATCAGGGCCGCCGCCGACAGGAGCGGGGCCGTTTGTGGCCGTGACCACCGGCACCTTCAACAACGAGGACGTCAACCGCAATCTGATCCTTGATCCCGGTGAGGATGGCGGGACCGGTTATCCTGCGGATGGCATGTTGACTCCTCCCAACTCGGATGCCGGCACGTTGCCGTTGACCGTAACCACCGGCGCCAACGGCGTTGCCAGCTTCAATCTTGTGTACCTGAAGAGCAGGGCGCCGTGGATCATTGATGAGATCACGGCCAGTACCTTTGTCTTTGGGACGGAAACAACCTCCCAGATCGTGTTTGCACTTCCGTTCGATGCCCAGGAAGGGAATTCCGGTGTGCTGGCCAACGCCTTTGGCGGTTCGCCCTACGGACCGGGAACCGTTCCCGCCCTGAGCATTACCACCCCATCGCCCCTGCCATCCGGCGCTGTCGGTGTGGCATATACTTCCGGGCCTCTGGCTGCCACGGGGCTGGCGCCGCTGACATGGTCTGTTGGTGTGGGCAGCACACTGCCGCCGGGCCTGACCCTGAATCCGGGAACAGGTGAGATCAGCGGTATACCGACAACAGGTGGGCTGTACAGCTTCCTGATCACCGTGACCGACGCGTTGGGTAATTCGGTGACCAAGACATTTGTGATCGACATCCTGGGTATCACCACCCCATCACCCTTGCCTGCTGGCACGGTCGCCGTTGCCTATCCGCTCACGACATTTACCGCCATTGGCGGGACGGTTCCGTACACCTGGGCGCAGGTGGGCGGGACGCTGCCGCCAGGCCTGACCTTTGTGGGAGGGGTTTTGTCCGGAACACCCACCGCTGCCGGTGTCTACAACTTTACCGTCTCGGTGCAAGACAGCTCTGTGCCGCCACTGACAACGACCAAGAGCTTCAGTCTGACGATCAACTAGGGGATGGTGAGATCACACTATCCCCGGTAGGTTGTTCGATGAGCGTTTCGCATCTCATCCTGATCGGCCTGATGGGAGCGGGCAAAACCTGCATCGGCCGCAGGCTGGCGGCGAATCTCGAACTTCCCTTCCTTGATGTGGATGAACGCATCGTGACTGCCGCTGGCCGCAGCATCCCCGAGATTTTCGCCGAGGAGGGAGAGGATGGCTTCCGCCGGCTTGAAACCGAGGTCCTGAAGAAAATCATCGGGGAAAAGGCGGTGATTGCCACCGGCGGTGGCGCAGTTCTTTCCGGAGAGAACCGGGATCTGATCAGGGCCCATCCTCCGGTCATCTGGCTGGACGCCAGCCCCGCGACTCTGGCCAGACGGATCGGAAGAAATTCAAACCGCCCCCTGATGGCTGGCGTAAATCCGCTGGAAAAGGCGAGGGAACTGGCGGATATACGCAACCCCTTGTATGCGCAGTGTGCGGATTTTCATCTGCGTACGGACCGGATGAGCAAACAGGCGGCGGTGGATGCCATCCTCGGGTTTCTGTCAGAATGGCGGCATGAATAAGGTCTACCGCGTCCGTCTTGGGGCGCGCTCCTACGATATCCACATTGAACCGGGATGTCTGGATGATTTTGGCGGGGTTGCGGCAAGATTGCTGCCGGATGCCAGGCGCTGCCTGGTTGTCAGCAACGAGGTGGTGGCACCCCTGTATCTTGAGCGGGTGCAGAGAAGTCTTAAGCAGGCAGGCTGGACGGTGAGTTCGCACATCCTTCCGGACGGCGAAAGATACAAGAATATTGAGACATGGAGCGGTATTCTGGATGCTCTTATGCAGGCGAGACTGACGCGGCAGGAGCCCGTGATCGCTCTGGGAGGTGGTGTCGTGGGGGACATGGCCGGCTTTGCCGCGGCCTGCTACCGTCGCGGCGTCCCCCTCATTCAGGTTCCGACCACGTTGCTGGCCCAGGTCGATTCCAGTGTCGGGGGCAAGACGGCCGTCAATCATCCCCTGGGAAAAAACATGATCGGGGTCTTTTACCAGCCAAGACTGGTGTGGATCGATCCGGAGGTGCTGACCACCCTGCCGGAACGCGAATTCCGTGCCGGTATTGCCGAGGTGATCAAATACGGCCTGATTCGCGATGCGGGCTTTTTTTTCTGGCTGGAGGAACACATAAACGACCTGCTCAACCTGGATTCTGCAGCCCTGATGCACGTGATTCATGAATCATGCCGGCACAAGAGCGAGGTGGTCATGAGCGATGAGCGGGAACAGGGAGAACGGGCCCTCCTGAATCTTGGCCATACCTTTGGTCATGCCATCGAGGCCATGACCCGGTATCGGAAATACCTGCATGGTGAGGGTGTGGCCATGGGGACGCTGATGGCTGCCCGATTGTCCGAGCAGCTCGGTCATGCCCCTGCCGGCACGGAGAAGCGTATCCACGATCTCTACAGGTCCGCCGACCTGCCGGTGGATGTACCCGAATTCAGGGCCGATGCATGGCTGGAGGCCATGGGACATGACAAAAAGAGCGGTGCCGGAGGTATCCGCTATGTCCTGTTGCACGGGATTGGCGATGCCTTTCTGGCCGAGAATGTGAGCGATGATGACATTCGGGCCCTGATCGCTTCCTACCATTGACAAATAAGAAAGGGCGACCAAGCGGTCGCCCTTCTGTCTAGGGTCTGAAGATGGATGGCATGAGATTACTCGTCGCTCATCATCCCGAACAGATAGAGCAGGTTCTGGAAGAGCAAAAACACATCAAGATACAGGGTTAGAGCCGCAGCGATGTGTTCATCGTTGGGGTAGGTCCGCAGGATGTTGGATGTGTCATAGAGAATAAAGGCGGAAAACAGCAAGACGCCGACGCCGGAACCGGCAAGGGCCAGGGCAGGGGACTCGAAGAAGAAATAATTGGATAGACCGAGCACGATCAGGGCGATCAGGCCGGTCCACACAAAGCCCTTGAGGAACGAAAAGTCCTTTCTGGAGATAAAGGTGTATGCCGTTAGACCGACAAAAGAGACGGCAGTGGTCATGAATGCCTGGGTTACCAGCATGCCGGACTTTGCGGCCACAAAGGCCACCAGTGGCGCGATGGCCATGCCGGTAATGGCACCGAATCCGAGAAGTGCCAGCATGTTCAGGCCGCGAACGTGACGAACTCCCTGTACCAGAAATATGCCTCCCATCATGATGAAGAGCATCATCCATGGGTGTTCGTAGGGAAAGGCCATGCCTTGCGAGGCATAGGCGCCAATCGCGCCCGCACCGATGCACAGGGCTAGGCTGCCATAGGTCCTGCCGAGAAATCCAATTCGCTCATCGACCAGCGCAGTGGATTGCGACATGTGTATTTGTTGCATATGACCTCCTTGAAGTTATGGGTGAATGATGGATTCGATCGGGTTAAAAAACCGTGAAAGGTGTTTCAGGAGTGACCGTGCCCCGATCTGCGGGCGTGGTCAAGGGAGATGATTCTCATCATGGTGAATGATCTCCGCCTCGATCCATGTCTGCCTGCCGGGCTGGTGGGGAAACAGGCGTTTGATCAGCCAGCGCCTGAAGGCAGGCACAAGCAGGATGAAGCCGATGCTATCGGTGAAAAATCCGGGTGTGAGCAGAAGAAGACCGCTGACCACGAGCATCAGGCCATGCAGGGCAGATTCGGCGGGTACCTGCCCGCGCGCCATTTCATTGCGCGCGGAAAACAGGGTCTGGATGCCCTGCAGGCGGACCAGGAATCCGCCGATGGCCGCCGTTGCCAGACAAAGCAGGATGGTGGCCAGGCCGCCGATCTTTCCACCGACCTCGATCAGGAGATAAAGCTCCAGCAGGGGAGTAAGCACAAAAAGAAGAAAGAAGAAACGCATCATTTACGCTTTATGCGGCTTTCCGCACGGGAATTCAAGTCCCGGGTATGAAAAAAAAGCCCCCAGGCGGTGTGTTATGTGGATGTTTGATGGATCATTTCATACGTTCGCGGGAACAAACGCGGGACAGCCGTTAATGTCTCATTCCGAGACACAGAGGCTGACAAGTGCCAGGATACCTGTTTCCATCGCCTGCTCATCGATGTCGAAGCATGAGTGATGCAGGGGATAACGTGTGGCCGGGTTGCTGCCGGTTCCAAGGCGCAGGAGGCAGCCCGGGATGCGGCTGAGAAACTCGGCAAAGTCTTCACCACCCATGGACGGTTCATCGATCTCGACGGTTGGCACATGGGGCATGAAACGCCTGAGCCGTCGGCGAACTTTCCGCATGACTCCTGGATCATTGATCAGCACCGGTGTCGCCTGTCTCATGCTGAAGTAGGCAACAGCGCCCCAGGTTTCGGCCGTCTGGCGGATGATACGGTCCATGCGGGTACGGATCTCCTCGTGGGTTTCGGGATAAAGACTGCGCACCGTCCCTGAAAAGCGGACGGATTCAGGGATGACGTTGGTTGCCTTGCCACCCTCGATCTGACCGATGGAAATGACCGCGGGATGCAGGGGATTGACCCGCCGGCTGACAATGTGGTGCAGCGAATGGATGATCTGACTGGCAATCAGGATCACATCGATGCATTCATGGGGCCTGGCCGCGTGCCCGCCGCGCCCGACGATTTCCACCTCGAACATCTCTGCGGCTGCGCACATGGGGCCTTCCCGAAGTCCCAGACTGCCGCTGGGCAGGTACGGATAGGTGTGCAGGGCATGAATACGGCGGGGCAGGAAATCATCGAAAACACCGTTGGCCAGCATGGCTGCCGCCCCTTCGGTGGTTTCCTCCGCCGGCTGGAAGATGCATGCAATGTTGCCGGCGAGAAGCTGCGGGAAGCGGGAAAGAACCAGGGCGGCGCCGGCCAGCATGGCCGTATGGGCATCATGACCGCAGGCGTGACAAACCCCCGGCACACCGGATGCATAGCTGGTTTGCTTCTTGTCCTGAATGGGGAGCGCATCCATATCCGCCCGCAGCGCGATCCATCCATCCTCGTGTTTGGCAAGGATTTTTGCCAGCAAACCGTGACCGCCGATACCGCGGCGCACGGCGATGCCCCGTCCTTCGAGCAGATCCGCCACATATGCCGCCGTGTTTTCCTCGTGGCCGGAGAGTTCGGGGTGTTTGTGCAGGTGACGCCTCAACTCGATGATCTCCGGCATCAGTTCACGAACAGCATCAGCCAGTTGCCCGCCCATGGGGCCGGTTTTTTCAGTATTCACCATTTTCCCAGCCATCGCGTCTTAATGTCCGGACCATGTCTTTTTCCTGCGGAAACCTTGCGTAGATCTCCCTTTGTCTCGTGGCTCCATCGCCATGCTTACGCCAGTAGGGCAGCCGTTCCCTGACCAGGGCGATATCCGGCTCCTCGGCCCCCTTCTCGAGCAATTCTTCCAGTCTTCCCTCGATCCAGTCCAGAACGGGAATGATTTCCTCGGTCTCAGGATCAATGATCCTGGCCCGGCATCCATAACGGCAGGCGCGCCAGCGGTTTTCACGGATCAGAATGGGGTGGATCTGAACGGTGGTGCTGTGGTTTGCGGCGGCCATGGCCTCCGCCCGAACGTAGGCGATGTAGGCTGCGGTATCCGCAAGCGTTGCCGGCATATCCCCGATGCGTATCTCCAGGGTGCCAAAATCAGGGTGGGGACGCATTTCCCACCAGATCTCGCGTATGGAGTCGATGCTGCCAGTTGCGATCAGGCGTTTGACGCAATGTTCAAAGTCCTGCCAGTTCTCAAAATAGAACGGCATGCCACCCTGGCTCAGGCCTTCGAAGATCTTTATCCGGCAGGCGGCCATCCCCGTGTCATGGCCTGTCCAGAAGGGGGAATTGGCCGAGATGGCCAGAAAGGCCGGCATGGCCGGAATCATGCGGTTCATGGCCCTGATGCAGGTTTCGTTGTCCGGCATGCCGATATGAACATGAATACCGAAGATGTTGAATCGCCTCGCCATCCATTGCAGGCGTTTTACCAGCCTGTGATACCGCGGATCATCACTGACAACCTGATCCTTCCAGCTTGAAAACGGATGCGTGCCTGACGCGAGCAGTGCCGCGTTGCTGCCTTTCAGGTGTTCGCTGACCTGAAGGTACAGTTGTTGCAGTTCGGCTATGCAGGATTCGGTCCGTGTGTGGACGTTGCTGTTGATTTCGATGATGGAGGTGAACAACTCGGCCTTGATCCGTGGGGTTTTTTCAATCTCGGCCAGAAGTTTCGGCGCCGCCGGGATCTGTCTGCCGCTTTCGGCATCGACGGTGATCCACTCCAGCTCGACACCAAGCGATCCCAGTTCGGAGTTGTTGAAGGTAATGGGTGAGATTGGCCGGGAATTCATGTCACTTAAAGTATAGACCCGCCATGGTGGTTTTGGGCATCGCGGGAAACGGATCGCTTTCTCGCCCGGATCACTCCTTCGGTCAGGGTTCCAGTTCCAGGATACGTTCCATGGCCCTGGCGCGTCTGGTTTCCCCCATGGCATAGAGCAGCTTGATCATGCGGGCCCTCACCTCCTTGGCGGGATGAAGTGCGTTGCTCTTCTGATAGGAGGCCAGGGCGTTTTTCAGGTCCCCGCTCTTCCACAGGATGTCTCCGAGTATCTGCCAGCATGGTCCGCACTCAGGCAAAAGCCGGGTGGCCCGCTTCGCGTGTTTGCCAGCCAGTGAAGGCTTTCCCTGAGCAGACAGAAAGCGGCCAAATCGAATATGGGCAAAGCCGTTGAGTGGGTCCGCCTTGAGGGCCTTCTCATAGTAGGTTGTGGCGAGCTGGGCATCGCCATCCTCTTCCGCCATCTGTGCAAGCATGTAAAGGGGGGTGGCCTCGGATCGGAAGTGCCTGGCGGCCCGCTTCAGCAGCGTTCTCGCCTCGTCACGCCTGTTTCCATGGGCATAGATTACACTCAGATTGATCATGGTCGGCAGGTGGAATCCCCGCTTCATGTTCTCCAGGTAGGTGCTTTCAGCCTCATCGGTGTGGCCGATATGTTCAAGCAGAACAGCCAGGTCATACCTTGCCTCCAGATTGTCCGGACGCAGGGTGAGTTCCTGTCTGAGCGCACGTCTGGCCTCTGTTTCCATGCCGGCCTCGTAGAGTTCCTGGGCCTTCTCGAAATAGGTTTTTGCCGGCGCCGGGGTTGTCTGAAAGAGGATGGTCAGGACGGCCACGCAAACGTATGCCATCCAGGGAGGGGTGTTGAGGCCTTCCATCCTGGCCCCGGTTATTCCGATGTTATTCGTATGCAGGTGCAATTCCCATTTGACCTGTGGAAAGCAGCATTTCTTCCATTTTCTCCTGGCGTGCGCGGGGGGAACGTGGCACCTCGCGCTGTTTGATCATCAGTTTCCACGGATTCCGGCGCAGGTCATCGGAGAGTTCCTCCAGATTTTCCGAGGCCTTCCGTAATTCGAAGATCATGCGATAGAGGTTTTCACGATTGTCCATCACCACCTTATCCATATCCTGCACGGCCTTTTCACCCTTGCCGAAGAAGGACTGACCGGCCTCAATCGCGTCTGGCAGCATTCGCGAGATCTCATCGGTGGCATGACGAACGCTCTTCAGCGTGTCCGGCAACTCCTGCTGAAGGGCGTCGCTGGTCTTGCTCAGATTCCTGATCGCATTGCGTAAATCGGTGCGGTTCTCCTGCAGAATGACCGACAGCTTCTGCATGGAACTGTTGGTGTTGTCCAGCAGCGACTGCAGCTTGGATGTCCCCTCCTTGCTGACCAGCAGGTCGGTCAGGGCCTTGCTAAGGCTTTGCAGGTCCTCGGCCACCTTGGTGACCCGGGAAATAAAGACATTGATATCCCCGCCGGGATCCGTGGGGATTCTTGCGCCGTCGGGAAGAAACTCGGTGTCTCCCGCCTTGGCTCGCAGGGAGATGTACTTTTCACCCACCAGGCCACGGCTGGCGATGGACGCGCGTGTTGAGGCGGGAAGCCGAACATCCGGTTTCAGGGCGATGTAGACCACGGCCCGGTTGTTTTCCAGTCTGGTATCCTGAACCACACCGACTTTCACGCCCGCCATGCGAACCTGGGCCTGCAGCTCCAGGCCGTACAGGTCATCGAATACGGCCTCCACGATATGGGTTTCCTGCTTGTACCAGTCCATTTTACCCACCCTGCCGGTTGCAAAACCCAGAAGAAGAATGGCGATGAGTACAAAGGCACCCAGTCTGGCCTGTGCGCTCAAACCTGTTGCTCCCGGGCCATGGCCATGTTCCCCTCGTGCATGATTGGACCCTCTGATCGGCCTTCCACAAACTGCCGCAGAACCGGATCCTCATCCGAGTCTAGCTGGTCGGAGCTTATCTGGCGATGGATGCTGCCCTGGTACAGCAACGCGATGGTATCCCCGATCTTGCGAGCGCTGACCAGATCATGGGTGATGGACAGCTGTGTGGTTCCAAATTCGTGGTGAAGCCGCTGAATGAGGCGGTTGATCACATCCGCCATGATGGGATCAAGACCGGTGGTGGGTTCGTCGAAAAAAACGATATCCGGCCTGTGGCAGATGGCGCGTGCCAGTCCTACCCTCTTCATCATGCCACCGGAGAGTTCGACCGGCATCTTGTCTTCAATGCCGGGGAGGCCAACCCATGTGAGAACCTCGCTTGCCCGCTCTCTCGCTTTTTTTACGTTCATTCCCTGTTGCAAGAGGGCGAAGGCCACATTCTCCCACACGGGCAGCGAATCGAAGAGTGCCGAGCCCTGAAACAGCATACCCACGCGTCGCATGCGTTTGAGTCGTTCATCGGTTGGCAATCTGCACCAGTCTTCGTTGTCCACCAGAACCTCGCCCCTGTCCGGTTTGAGCAAACCGAGGATGCACTTGATCAGAACGCTCTTTCCCGTGCCAGACTGACCAATCACGACCATGGATTCGCCCGGCATGATGTCAAGATCCAGGTTTTTCAGGACAACCTTGTCTTCAAAGGCCTTGCAAAGGCCGCGGATACGGATCAGGGGGGTGCTCATCCGAACATCCATGCCGTCAGGAAGTAGTCCGAGACCAGGATGCTCATGCAGGAAATGACAACCGCGCGCGTGGTGGCCCTGCCGACGCCCTGGGCACCTCCCCGGCAGTGAAAGCCCTCCGTACATCCGATGACACTGATCAGCATCCCGAAGAAGAGAGCCTTGACCAGGCCGGAATACAGATCGTTCAGCTCCATGTATTGCGTGGTCTTTTCCAGATAGATGGAAGGGTTCTGATCCAGCATGAGGACGCTGATGGCGTAGCCACCGAAGATGCCGAGGAAATCGGCCACGACCACCAGAAGTGGCAACATGCATATGGCCGCGATGATGCGTGGCGTGATCAGGTAGCGCATGGGGTCGGTGGACAGGGTCCACAAGGCATCGATCTGTTCGGAAACGCGCATCGTCCCCAGCTCTGCGGCAAAGGAGGAGGAGACGCGGCCGGCCACCATCAGGCCGACCAGCACGGGTCCCAGCTCCCGCACCATCGATAGTGAGACCACCACGCCGATCATGCTCTCGGCCGCAAAGCGGTGAAACACGATGTAGGACTGGAGGGCGAGCACCATGCCGGTAAACAGTGCCGTCAGCAGCACAACGGGCAATGACTGCACACCCACTTCCTCCGCCTGGGCCAGAATGAGCCGCGGATAGTAGGGACCCGACCCCATACGCCGGACGACCTTGCCAAGCGTAATGGCGTAAAGACCCGTGTGCAGAAGGATGGATTCCGTCGCCCTGCCCACGAGTTCAAGCCATTTCATGGCACTGCCTTCCTTCTCACCCGTGCACTGACCCTCGTAAAGAGTTCATAGGCGATGGTGTCGATCGAGGAGGCAACGTCGGCTGCGGGCAGAGACTCCCCCCAGAATTCAATCTCATCCCCCCGCTGAACCTCGTTTGCTGCCGCATCCAGGATGCAGTAGTCCATGCATATCCTGCCGACGATGGGAAGCCTTTGCCCCTGCCAGACACCCGAGCCGCGATTGGAAAGCGCCCTTGGCAGGCCATCCGCATACCCCAGGCTGACAACGGCGATTCGCATGTCCCTGTCCGCCGCATAGGTGGCGCCATAGGAAATGGAGGTTCCCTTTGGCACGCCGCGCACCTGCATCACCCGGCCGCTGAACCGCATCACCGGCCTCAGGCCCAGGCGGATGCCGGCTGCGGGTTCGACACCGTACAGGGCGATACCGGGACGGACGATGTCGAAGCTGTGTTCAGGCATGGAGGCCATTCCCGCGCTGTTAAGCAGGGAAGCACGGATCCCTCCCGGCAGGCCTTGCAAGATCTGCCGGAATTCTTTCACCTGCCGGCTGTTGGCCGGGTGGCCCGGGGTATCCGCACAGGCCAGATGGGACATGATGCCGGTAACATCCATCCCGGCGTGACGGCATTTTCGGAAAAGCTTGACGATGTTTTCTGCCCCGAGCCTTTGCATGCCTGTATCCACCTTCAGCCATACACCGCCGGCAAAGCCGGCTGCCCGGAGCAATTGAAGCTGCCCGAACTCGCTGATGACAGGGGCCAGGTGTTCGTCAGCAGCCATCCTTGCGTCTTCCGCATCGAAGATTCCCGAGAGGACGGTGATGCCCGCATCCGCCCCCAGGATATGGCGAAGCGTCCTGCCCTCCCCGGCATCGGTGACGGCGAACTCCCGGCAGCCTTCCGCATGCAGGGCGGGGGCGACAAGACCCAGGCCGTGTCCATAGGCATCGGCCTTGATGACTGCCATCACCTGCGCGCTCGATGCCCGTTGGCACAGGATCCGGTAGTTATGACAAAGGTTGGAAAGGTTGATATGAGCGGAGGCGGGCCGACTCACGGGGTGTTTCAGCCGTCAAACGATTGACGGCCGGAATAGTTCTCAAACCGCGTGTATTTCTTGATGAACGTCAGGTCAATACTGCCGGTTGGACCATTTCGCTGTTTGGCCACGATGATTTCCGCCACGCCCTCATGTTCCGGTGTGTTGCTGTACATTTCCTTGCGGTGGATGAACATGATGACATCTGCGTCCTGTTCAATGGCACCGGATTCCCTCAGATCAGACATAAGCGGTCTTTTGTCCGCTCGTGCCTCGACCGCGCGGCTGAGCTGTGAAAGCACGAGGACGGGAACATGAAGCTCCTTGGCAAGTCCTTTAAGTGAGCGGGTGATTTCGCTGATCTCCAGATCTCTTCTCTCGGCATCCGAGCGCCCACTCATGAGTTGCAGGTAATCGATCACGACCAGGGCCAGGCCACCCGTTTCGCGTTTCAGCCTGCGGCACTTTGAGCGAATTTCCAGAACGGAGATGGCGGGGGTGTCATCCACGTAGATCGATGCCTCGGCCAGGGACCCGGTGGCGGCAGCGAGCTTGCTCCAGTCATTTTTGGAGAAGCGGCCGGTGCGCAGCTTCTGCATGTCGATGCGGGCCTCGGAGGCCAGCATGCGCAGGGCAATCTGTTGTGAGGACATCTCTAGGGAAAAAATGGCCACCGCCTCCTTGCCATCCAGCTCAAATGCGGCGTTGCGGGCGATATCGATGGCAAAGGCGGTCTTGCCCATGCTGGGACGTCCGGCGACGATCACAAGGTCATTCCGCTGCAAGCCGGATGTCATCTGGTCCAGGTCCGTGAATCCGGTCGGGATACCCGTGATCTCCTTCTTGTCCGCGTAACGTTTTTCAAGGTGACGATAGGATTCAACCATCAGCTCGTTCATTCGTGCGAAGGTGGGGCTTGACCGCTGAAAATGCTCGGCCACAGCAAGAACACGCTGCTCGGCACGGTCAAGGTGCTCCCCGACCGCTTCATCGCGCTGTTCATAGATTTCCTGCGAAACCTGATTGCATACGCTGAGGAGTTCTCTCAGAACCGCCCTTTCACGCACCAGCTGGGCATAGTGATTGATGTTGGTGGCGGTGGGAACGGATTCGATCAGTTCGCCAAGATATGCCTCACCTCCCACGGCGGAGAGCTGATCGCGCTGGAGAAGGAAGTCCTTGATTGTCAGGGCATCGACCGGCCGGCCCTGCGCAGCCAGATCCTGCATGGCGGTAAAGATCAGGCGGTTTGCCTCTGCATAGAAGTGTTCAGGCAGAAGAATCCCTTCCAGCCGTTCAAACGCGTCCGGGTCGAGCATGATCCCCCCCAGCACCGCGCACTCGGCATCAAACGCATGCGGTGGAACCTTCTCCTTGAGGAGGTTTGGTCGGAGGGGCTGGACGAGTTGGCTCAAGCCTGCTCTGGTTCGATCTTTATCGTCAGTGTTGCCACGACATCGGGATGGAGACGAACACGGAAAGAGTGTTCACCCACTGTTTTCATGGGTTCATCCACGATGATTTGCCGGCGCTCAAAGGGATGGCCGGCCTCCGCAAGCAATGCCGCCAGATCATGGGTTGAGACCGAACCGTAAAGATTCTCCCCGTCGGAAGTGGCGCGCCTGATGATCAGCTCAAGGTTGGCAAGCGTCTCGGCGTCGGCCTGGGCCTGTTCGAGAACGCTGCGCTGTCTTTCCTCCAGGATCTTCCGTCGCCGTTCAAACACCCGGCGGTTCGCATCTGTGGCCTCGATGGCCTTCCCCTTGGGGATGAGAAAATTACGTCCATAGCCGTTTCGGACCTTCACCTGGTCACCGACATTGCCAAGGCCCTCGATCCGTTCCAAAAGAATCAATTCCATTACATTCCTCCACTGGCGGGGGTGTTTCTCCCGCGATAGTCAAACCATACATCAAACAGCCCAATCACAAGAAAGGGCAAAATCATGACGGGTTGCATGAGCAACATGGGATAGAGGAGCAAGCTTAACATCTTGAGCCTGCGCCTGCTCAGCCAGACATGAGCCACGGCGAGCCCCTGTATGGCGAATAATCCTGACAGCACAATACCAGCATTCAAGGCAAGATATTGCAATGTGCCACCCAGCATCGAGACAGCCGCCATGAGAAGGACATAGACAATGGCATCCCGTTTGCTGAAGCGGATGCTTGCCAGTGGCTGCTCCGTGCCGCCGTAGAATCCATACCGGCTTGCCAGACGACGGGCGAGCAGGAGATTGCCCATCCAGACAAGCCATGCCGAGAGGGTGACCGAGCCGGGAAACACCTGAGCGGATGTCTGGCGGATTTGCGCCAGTGCCTCCTGAAAAACCTTGGGATCAACACCTGCGGGAACCTGTTTGGCGAGAGGATCAAAGAACGGCGCCAGCAGCTGATTCGAATACTCCAGCATGGAGAGATTTTCATGACCGGCCCCCAGCATCAGGGTCAGAAGGATGATTATGCCGAGCCCGACAGCCAGGTTGTACAAGCTTCGTTCAAGCCCCTTTGTCGGCAGCAGCAGAAGATAGGCGGCAGCCACAGGAAAGACAACGTAGAGAACGAACATCGCCAGCCCCGGCAGGAGACCAAGATTCACCAGGGAGGTGGCCACGGCCGCCAGGAGACCCGTCTGCCATGCAAAGGAAAACCCTCCGCCAAAGAAAACCAGGGCGAACAGGCCAGGGGTCAGCAGGTGGATGAAAAGGGCGATGGCCGAGACGAGCGGGACCAGCGGTGGCAGGAAGGATCCAATCGCGGGCAACCACAGCAGTGCCGTAAACATGGCCACCGCGAGGGTGGCACATGGTATCCGGCGGGTAAGGACAAATTCGGCAAAAGCCGGCAGGGCGGCTACTGCCTTGGTCATAGGATGTTAGTCGTGGTGCAGCGGCGTAAAGGGCATCAGTGCCAGGATACGTGCGCGCTTGATGGCAGTGGTCAGGGCTCGCTGATGCTTGGCGCAGGTCCCGGTTACCCTTGCAGGGATAATCTTGTAACGCTCGGTCACCATGCGGGAGAGCATATCCGGATCCTTGTGGTCGATCTTGAGGCTCGTGTCAGCACAGAATTTGCAAAACTTGCGCCGGCGTGGAAAACGGCGTCTTGGCCCTCCTTCACGGCGCTGTCCGGCGGATGCCTCCCGGCGCTGCCCCGGAGCTGCTTCGCGACGTTGTCCTTCCTGAGCCTGCGTTGGGCCTGATGGTGTCTTTGCGACGGTTTCTTCGGTTGTCATTGATTTTCCTCCTGATCTTGCATGGGACAGCAATGATCCACCCATATTTCTACCTGTCCCCAGTGGGCTGTACCGCTTCGATGATAATAGCGGCGCCTCAGTCTTCCTTGAATGTCGACCCTCCGGCCTTCATACCTGAGCAGCAATTCCGCGGGATCTTTCAGGGCGTGCAATGGCAGGGGTTGGTTCAATTCCACCGTTTTGTTGACGGGACCCAGGCCGGGTCGGGGCAAATAAAGGTTGCCCACGACAGCCAGGGTTCCATCCGGTGTCCAGCGCTGCCGGAGATCCGCCAGTCTGCCCGCCAGTCTGACCTGGTTGACGTCAGTCTGAGGCATCCTTTTCCACCGCCTGCGACCCTTCGGTTTCGGCAGCTTTCTCGTTACCCCCGGTTATGGCCTCTTCCTTTTCGGGCTTGGCGCTTGCTTCCGGCCCTGCCTCCGCCTCCGTCGGTTCGGGTTCAGGTGCCGCAGATTCCTTTTCCTTCACCGTGGTTCTACGACGCATCAGCGGTGAAGGTTCATCTGAAAGCTCGGTCAAACGGGTGGTCATGAAACGAAGGATGGTTTCATCAAGAGACAGCGCCCGCTCAAGTGCGCTGACGGCCCGGGAGTCACCGTCAACCACGAGCAGTATGTAATGCCCACGTTTACGCTTGGCAATGCTGTATGCCAGCGTCCGCACGCCCCAGTATTCGCGCTTGACGACACGTCCCCCCGCCTTTTCGATCCGTTCGATCAGGCTGTTGGTAAGCTCTTCGACATTGCTTTGGGACACGTCCGGATTGACGATAAAAATGGTTTCGTAATACATGGCGCTCCTCTCGGGTTCCGCCCAGGATCACTATGCGCCACCTGAGCGAGGGATATCAGTATATTTTCTTGTGTCGTGGCCAAGGCGGCCAGCAACAGAAGGCGGCGCAGGATATGTCCACAGCAGTGCTTTTGCAAGCGGGCATGAACGATGCATGTTAGCCCAAAATGAAAACTTCCGCTTTTAGCAAAGTAGAAATTTCCGCTTC
>CAZCTM010000020.1:0-38790 GCA_964501925.1 uncultured Zetaproteobacteria bacterium
TATCCACGATCATCTGCTGGCTCCACCGGCGATGAGCAGCCATGTGTGCCAGCGCGGCTCGATAGCGGTCGATGCCACGGACACCATCCCTGTCGTCGTAAACGTCAGGAATGCGTATACCCAGACTGTCAAAATAGGGAACCGGCTTGCGCAGCTCGTCAAAGGCCTCCGAATATGGAACAAGGTAGTCGTGATCCTCCCACAGACTGCGCAAATACAGATCCAGCTTGCGTTCGTTATCGACAAACAGCGTGCCATGGCGTTCGCGCTGCAAAATGGCCTTGGAGTCCGCAAGCTGCAGGCTGAAAAAGTCCTTCTGGCGTTCCGGGTGGGTGATGTAGTACTTCACGCCGTAATTGATCCAGTTACGCATCCCTTCCAGAGTCACAAGGCCCAGAATGTGTGGGGCCTGCTCCAGCAAAACCGGCAGGCTCGGGCTGGGAAATGTTGTGTGGTGCCCGTGGATGGAACCGGTTGTCCGTTCGGCAAATTCCTTGAGAAGCTCGAAATAACGCTCGAGAAGTTCGCGAGTCTTCAGCCGGCGGCTGACGGCTGCCAGAGACTGGAGAAAAGGCACGATGGCGGGGGCATTGGTATGGGTGGAAAGATGCCAGACAAAATCCTTAACCTCAGTAAGAATCTCCTCGCCAACCAGGGCGGCAACGCTCGGCATCTCCTCCAGATAGATCAGGATTGGTTCCGGTCCGCGACCCATACGTCCGAGAAAACCCGCGCATTCCAGATAGGTCTCCACTCCTGACGGGGTCAGCAAGGTGAGCGCCTCTTTCATGCACTCCTCGAAGACATCCTGGACCTGCGGGAATCGACAACCCATCTTCTCCCAGTAGACCTGCATCTCTTCGGACATCACCGTTGTCGTCATGAGGGTATCACCCGCACATCAAGGGGGGAAACAGTTCCCCCGCAGATATCAGCAGTGGCCACGCCTGTTGCTACACCCTTTTTCCGGTGTCCCTGATACATATCTGCGCCTGTCAGTCGAAGGTGACGGAAATGGCATTATCCAGGGTGTCGCGTATGTCCGCATCATCGGTGATCGGCCGTACAAGCGCCATGCGGCTTGCCGCCTTAGGGTCAATTCCCCCCTTGATGAGGGTAGCTGCATACACCAGCAAACGGGTTGAAATCCCTTCATCCAGTCCGTGGCCCTTGAGATTACGGGCTGCGTGACCGATCTTCACCAGCTTGTTTGCCATCTCGAGATCTATGCCGGTTTCCTCGGCAACAATCCCGGCCTCCAGTTCCTCTTCCGGGTAGTCAAAATCAAAGGCTGTAAAACGCTGTTTGGTGGACTGTTTCAGATCCTTCATCAGGCTCTGATAACCCGGATTATATGAAATCACCAGCTGGAAATCGGGGTGTGCCTCCACAAGCTCACCCTTCTTGTCCAGTGGCAGGGTGCGACGATGGTCGGTCAGGGGGTGAATCACCACGGTTGTATCCTGGCGCGCCTCGACGATTTCATCCAGATAGCAGATGGCACCGATGCGTGCCGCGGTGGTCAGTGGACCGTCCTGCCAGCGGGTACCATTGGCGTCCAGCAGAAAACGGCCAACCAGATCCGAGGCGGTCATATCCTCGTTACAGGCCACCGTGATCAGTGGCTTGCCGAGTTTCCAGGCCATGTATTCCACAAACCGGGATTTGCCGCAACCGGTGGGTCCCTTCACCATCACAGGCAAACGTGCCTTGTAAGCTGCCTCATAGAGTTCCACCTCATCGGCCTGGGGCTGATAAAACGGTTCCTGATGAATCGTATATTGTTCCTTGTCGGTCATGGCGTTACTCCCAATGAAATCTTGCAGGTATTCTAGCGCCTATGAATAAAAAGGCATGCTTATATATCTTATAAGATATATCATATTAACTTATAGTCTGAGGCCCAAAGCGGACGTCAGCTTTCCACACCATGAAAAGTCTCCCGCATATGGGAGTGCATAGCTTACATCAGAACAGCCGGATTTGAACTCTCAGGAGATCACGGGAACCGCAAGCCTCGGGTTATGAGGTCTGGCTAGATATGTTCGCGGGTCTTATGGAAGGAGATTGCCGGCCATTGCTCCTGCGTGTATTTCAGCTGCCACGCGTTCGGGGCCAGAAAGGCCAGAAAACCATCGACATCCCGGGCCAGGCTTGACTCGAACCGGCGGGTAAACTCATCCATTACCTTTTTGTCGTCGCAGGTAATCCAGCGGGCTACCTGAAAATCCGTACCAACATAATCGGCATCAACCCTGTACTCGTTCTGCAGTCGTGCAACGGTCACATCGAACTGCAACGCCCCTACTGCACCGAGGATATAATCCTGACCGAGCAGGGTCTTGAACACCTGCACCGCCCCTTCTTCCGATAACTGAATCAACCCCTTATGCAGCTGTTTACGTTTCATCGGATCCTTCAGGCGAACCCTCCGGAACATCTCCGGGGCAAAATTGGGGATTCCGGTAAATTTCAACACCTCCCTGGTGGTAAACGTGTCGCCAATCTTGATGGTGCCATGGTTGTGGATACCGATGATATCACCCGGGTATGCCTCCTCCACCTGGGTGCGATCCTGGGACAGGAAGATGACGGCTTTGGCGATTCTGACATCCTTCCCGATACGATGATGCCGTACCGTCATGCCTTTTTGGAACCGTCCTGAACAGACGCGAAAAAAGGCGATACGATCACGATGCGCCGGGTCCATGTTTGCCTGGATCTTGAAGGCAAAGGCGGAAAACCCCTCCTCTTCCGGGCTGACGGTACGTTGGACCGTATCACGCGGACCCGGCGGGGGTGCAAGCTCAACGAATGCGTCGAGCAGTTCCCTGACACCAAAATTATTGATGGCGCTGCCAAAAAAGACCGGTGTCTGGGACCCGTTGAGGAAGTGTTTGAGATCAAACGGGTTTGCCGCCCCCTCCAGCAGTTCAACATCCGCCCGCAGATCATCGGCCTGAAAACCCAGCAGCTCATCAAGCCTCGGGTCACTCAGATCATTGATGCGCACCACACCGGCATCGGATGCGTCCGCTCCGGGGGCAAACAGCGCCAGTTCTTTCTTGAAGAGGTTGTAAACCCCCCTGAAGGATTTTCCCATACCGATGGGCCAGGTCATCGGGGTACACTCGATCTGCAACCTGTCCTCAATCTCGGACAGTATATCCAGCGGATCCAAACCATCACGGTCAAGCTTGTTGATAAAGGTCATAATGGGCGTGTTGCGCATGCGGCAGACCTCCATCAGCTTCAGGGTCTGAGCTTCCACGCCCTTGCCGGAATCAATCACCATCATGGCCGAATCCACCGCGGTCAGAACACGAAAGGTATCCTCGGAAAAGTCCTGGTGGCCGGGGGTGTCAAGCAGGTTGATTTCGAATCCGCGGTAGTTGAACTTCATCACCGAGGAGGCAACCGAGATGCCACGCTCCTGTTCGATTTTCATCCAGTCACTGGTGGCATGGACCGCAGCGCGTCGGGCCTTGACCGCGCCCGCCATCTGAATGGCGCCGCCAAAGAGCAGCAGTTTTTCTGTCAGCGTTGTCTTTCCGGCATCCGGGTGAGAAATGATGCCGAAGGTTCGCCGCTTTCCTATTTCAGATTTCAGACTCATGGCTATCCTGTGTTCAAAGGCGGCGCAGTGTATCGAAGTCGCATGCGTTTGTAGACCGTTTGCTGGCTCAATGGCCTCAAAGGGCAATAAAGCCGATTCTTGGAACACCAGGAATCAGCTCCGGGCCGGTCTTGCTATCCCGAACTTCCAGTTTGCAACACAAGTGCTTCTTAGCGCTATAGTTACAGGCATGCGACATGAAAATCCCGAGGAGCTGGTCCATTCGGGCCCGAGCAAAAGCGAGAGGAAACGTCAGATGCAGGCACTGCAGGAGCTGGGCGAGGAACTGGTCGCCCTCAGTCATGCCGATCTTGCGGCTCTTGGTCTGCCGGAAGAACTGTATCAGGCCGTGCTCGAAGCCAGGCGCATTCGGCAAAAGCACTCCGCCTTCAGGAGACAGCGTCAGTTCATCGGCAAACTGATGCGTCAGGTTGACGTGGACCCCATTCGGCTGACCGTGGCCAAGCTTGATGCAGGGCGCAGAATGGAATCAGCCACCTTCCATTGTTCGGAGCAGTGGCGCGAGCGACTGCTGGCCAGTGATTCGGCACTTTCCGATTTTATTGGCCACTATCCGGAGACTGACCGTCAACATCTCAGACAACTGCTGAAAAGGGCCCGGCATGAACGTCAAACCGGAGCAGGCAAGGGTGGTGCACGTGCCCTCTTCCGCTTCCTGCATGAAACGATCAGGAATGCCGAAACGGTATCGGGCCGAGATTCATAGCAGGAAGTGAACCGACCGTGTTTGCATCTATCATTCACCTATAACAAGGAGCCACCCATTTCCGTTCTTCTTTTCAAGCTAAGGAATGTCCCCGATGATGAAGCCGAGGAGGTCCGGGCATTGTTGTCCGGCCACAACATCGATTTCTATGAAACCCACGCCGGAAGCTGGGGGATTTCCATGCCCGGCATTTGGCTGCGTGATGAAACACAGCTGGAAAAGGCCAAATCACTTATCGACATCTACCAGAAGGAGCGGCAGAGAAAGGCCATCGAAACCTATGAGCATCTTCGCCGGAAGGGAGAACACCGCACCGTCATGGATAAAGTGAAGGAAGCACCCGTCCAGAGCATCATCTACCTGATAGCCGCGCTTATCATTCTCTATCTCACCATCATGCCCTTTATGGGCATCTTCAGGTAAACAATGCCAGGATCCTAGAAGACTCAGGAAGACCTGCCGGAAGACCACCTGCCACGGCCGCTTTTTTGCCGCCCTGAAGATCCTGACCGCCTTCTGTTCGAGGAAGACCGGCTGCCTCTCCCTGTTAACGGTTGACGACGTTGACCGCCGGCTCCCTTACGGGGAGATGCCAGGACATCGCCCACCTCCATGGCATAACCCGGCACGTCCACCCTTGAGATTTCCTTTCTGAGCAGGCGTTCAATGTCATGCAGCAGTTTCAGTTCATCCGAGCAGACCAGGGACATGGCCTCACCCGACCTTCCCGCACGACCCGTGCGTCCGATGCGATGCACATAATCCTCCGACACATTGGGAAGCTCATAATTCACCACATGCGGCAGTTGATCGATGTCAAGGCCGCGGGCGGCTATGTCGGTCGCCACCAGGACACATACCCTGCCCCTCTTGAAATCGGCCAGTGCCCGGGTCCGTGCCGTCTGACTCTTGTTGCCATGGATGGCGGTTGAGCGTATGCCATCCCTTTCCAGCTGGCTTGCCAGGCGATTGGCACCATGCTTGGTACGGGTAAAGACCAGCACCCGTTGCAGGTTTCTGGAATGTATGATGTGTGAGAGAAGCTCGCGTTTTTTTGATTTGTCCACAGGGTGAACCACCTGGGTTACCTGATGGGCGGCCTCATTGCGGGAGACCTCTATCATCCTGGGTGAATTGAGAATGCCCGAGGCAAGCCGCTTGATGCTATCCGAAAACGTGGCTGAAAACAGGAGGTTTTGACGCCTCTTGGGAAGAAGGGCCAATATCCGGCGAATATCATGAATAAATCCCATATCGAGCATGCGGTCGGCCTCATCCAGCACCAGCATTCCGATGTTGGACAGGTCGCATGTTTTCTGGTTCACCAGATCGAGGAGGCGACCGGGTGTAGCCACCAGAATATCGACACCACGATCAAGCTGCCGGATCTGGGGATTGATCCCGACACCGCCAAAAACAGACGTCGAACGCAGGGGCAGGTATTTGCCATAGGTCGTAATGCTTTCGTTGACCTGGGCCGCAAGCTCGCGGGTCGGCACCAGCACCAGCACCCGGATGATCCGACGCCGTTCCCCCCGCCGCTCAGCATCAGAGCGTTTTGCGCCTTCGCGCCCCAGAAGAGCAAGCATGGGCAGTGTAAACCCTGCTGTCTTGCCGGTGCCGGTCTGGGCTCCTATCAGGATGTCGTGACCTTCAAGGATCACCGGAATGGCCTGCGCCTGTACCGGCGTAGGTTTTGTGTAGCCCTGCTCGGCGACAGCCCGCAGGATGTCGGCCGAAAGGCCTAGTTTGTCAAATGTCATAAGTTTATTCGTTCCAACTCGATGCCTGCCGGAGTTCATCCGGACCGGTCTAGGCAGAGCAATATATTTTCAGATGTCGTTCTTGATCGGAAACGGCAAGGACTCGCGGCAAAAAGACCGAAGATGCGGCGAAGTGGTCGCAGGGTACGTTGAATGGTGGAAATAGCAAGCACGCCGTTTCCCCGAGCTATTCATTTCCGGAGCACCTCCTCCGGCAACCCAGAAAAAGAAAGGCCCCCACTTCATGTGGAGGCCCTTCGTTGCTCATAGCTTAGGACCGAGCTTATCTGTGGACACCGACCTCGGCGCGCCAGCCAGGATAGAGCTTGTCCGCATCCTGAGGGAAGGATTCAAAGGCGCGGGCAAATTCCTTGTGGGTCTTTGCAAACTCGATCGGATCCTCACCGGCCTTCCAGCACTCGTACGCCTGACGCAGGGAGATTGCTCCGGCTGCCGGGCTGTCGATGTGTCCATAGGCGCCACCACCGCAGGTGTTGATCACATTGGCGTGACCCAGATTCTCAAAGAAGCCGGGCAGACGAACCGCATTCATGCCACCGGAAATGATGGGTGTGGTTGCCTTCATGCCATACCAGTTCTGATGGAAATACGGCCCCTGACAATGGTCGCGCTCCAGCATGTAGGCCAGAACACGATCATCCGCGCTGCCCTCCATCTTGCCATAACCCATGGTGCCGGTATGAATGCCGGAGGCGCCCATCAGCCGCGCAAACTTCATGTGGCAGAGCATGGTATAGCCACGCGGATTCACTTCCGAGGTCACTGCCCCATGGCCGGCACGGTGATAGTGAAGGAACACCTTCGGGAACGCGCGGCGGCAGGTCGTAACGCCTGCGGGTCCGGTGACAAAGCCATCGACAAGGAAGGCCACGTGGTCGGCACAATTGATCCTGCCGAACTGCTCAAGCATGTATTCACCACGGGCGATCATTTCATGATGACAGTCGGCCGTGATGTTGGCCGAGAACAGTTTGGCCTGACCGGTCTCCTGTTGTGCGCGATCCATTGCATCGACCACCAGCGGAATTACTTCCTTGGTTGGACAGAACACCTGGTTTCCCTGCGGCTCATCGTTCTTGATGAAATCACCACCGAGCCAGAACTGGTAGCAGGCATCGGCAAACGGCTTGGGCCTCAGACCCAGCTTCGGCTTCACGATGGTGCCGGCAATGTAACCGCCGTCCACTTCCGGGCGACCCAGCACACGCCAAAGATCCTTGATGTTGGTCTCGGGACCATCGAACTTCTTGATCATGCACTCGGGGACAAGAAAATCGAGGAGACGGAGACCAATGATGTCGCCCATTCCCTGATTGTTGCCAATGATCAGAGAGGTCATCTGGGAAACCATGTAATGGCCATCGGTGATGTTGATATCAAACAGCTCAACTGGATAGGCGATCTTGATCAGGCCATATCCATCCCCAAATGAGTTCTCATCCGCCTGATATACCAGGGCATCCACGCCCTTGGTGAAATCATCGGTCGTACAGACTTCAACGTTGGTGCCTGTGGACGACTCGGCAGCCACATGCGCCGCGGTTTCCACAAAGCCATAGCCCTCCTTGGGCTTCATTTTGTAAGCGGTCAATAAATGCTTGCCGCCCCTGATCAGATCTTCCTCTTTAAGGCTGAAATCGCAATAACGATTCGATTGGTCCAATGACATCTTCCCTTTCCTCCTGGGTATCAATTCTTGTGCGACATGTGAGCATACGTTACCGCCGCATGATTGTGAACTATAAGGGGAAAGTTTATAAAATCTAATCAGATGATATGATGTGTCTTATAAATAATACTTATATAGGTCATTTGGGAGGTCATGATGCGCCTGACGCTACGCCAGCTTCGTATCTTCGAGAGTGTGGCCAGGCATGAAAGCTATTCCCTGGCGGCAAAAGAACTGTTCCTGAGCCAGCCAGCCGTTTCCATGCAGGTGAAGCAGATGGAGGAGGAAATCGGCATGGTGCTGCTGGAACGGGTGGGCAAACACATGAAAATCACCCATGCTGGCGAAGAACTGTTGCGCTACAGCAAGAGCATCCATCAGCAACTCAATGAGCTTGAACTGATTCTGGATGATCTCAAGAACCTCAGGCGTGGAAAACTGCACCTGACCATGGCCAGTACCGCCAACTACTTTGCACCCCGCCTACTGGCTGAATTCCACCACAAGTATCCCGGGGCCGAAATGCGACTGGACGTCACCAATCGGGCCGGATTGCTCCATGCCCTGGACAACAACACCACTGACATGGCCATCATGGGGAAACCACCGGAAGGATATGATCTGACCGGGATTCCTTTCATGGACAATCCGCTGGTCATTATCGCCTGGCCCGGTCATCCGCTGGCAAGGGAAGAAAACATCCCTCTTGCACAGGTTGCCAATGAACCCTTTATCGTGCGGGAAAGCGATTCGGGAACCCGAATCGCCGCTGAGCGCTTTTTTGCGCAACATGACCTGACACTCATCGCCGGCATGGAAATGAACCGAAGTGAGGCCATCAAACAGGCCGTGATGGCCGAACTTGGTCTGGGGATCGTCTCGCTGGCCACGCTGGAGATGGAACTGGCATTGCAACGCCTCGTGGTCCTTGACGTGGAAGAGTTCCCCATCATGCGCCAGTGGCACATCGTGTACCGCAGAAGCAAACGATTTGCGGCCATCCCCAATGCCTTCAGGAATTTCGTCCTGGAGAATGCGAAAGATCTTCTCACTCTTCCCGACTACAAATGAGAGGTCGAAGTGGAAATGGGACATTTGTGGTGCAAGGTTCGCTGGTGGATTCCGACCCTGATGTTCTGCCTGGCTCTTCTGGTTGCATTTGTGGCTTCTCATTGATAGAAGGAAGCCTGCAACGTGATGCAAAAAGGCCCTTGAAAATTAGGGTCTTGCAGGCATCCCGGAAGGAGGGCAAATGAGTGCATTCACTCTGTCTTTTCTGATTTACTCCGGCGTCATAGCTGTGGTAGGAGCCATGGTCCATTCAAAGGGAAGAGAACTCGCCCATATCGATCCATTTGAGTTTCTGTTTCTTTATCTCCCCTGGCTTGCTCTTCTTTCCATGGCCGTGTTTTTCTTCGGATCAATCGAGATCTTTGACCAGAGAAGCAGTATCTGGATGTACTTCTGGATTCTGCAAACCATCTCGGCAGGCATGGTTGGCGGGTTCGTGCTGATGCCCCGTTATTTTGTCCAGGCCGACACCATCGCCGCCAAGGTTTTGACCAACACATTAAGCGGACTGGCCATTTCAGGGGTCTTTGCCTTTTCCCGTGTTTTCCTTTTCGCCCTGTCCGGAGCTTCAGCCAGCGAGTAACGACTTCGGATTGGCAATCACCACCATCAGGAAGAACATTTTCAGGCACATGGCACCCACCAGGAATGATGAAGCCGTGGATGTAATCAGCCGGTGGAGTTTCTCCTCCTTGACCCACAGACGCGGCAACAACGTAATTCCACCGAAAAAACCGCCGGTCACCGCGATCAGGAGAGTGCCTGCCAGACCCAGATCCATCTCAACCACGGCACGATTGATGTCGCCAAACAGCATGGAGACATGGACAAAGACCATGATGAAGGGAAGATAGATCAGAAAGTATTCGGCAATACTCCAGCGAATCCGGCGTTCGTGGCCAACCCACATGGTCAGGCCGGCAATCAGGCTGGCAGGAATGGCGTATGAAAGCAGTGTTACAAGTGTCGGGGTCATCACGTCACCTCACGTTTTTTCATGACATCAGCGCGGGAAAGGCCTGCCACAGCTGCCGGAAGAACCAGCAGGTTTACAATGGGCAGGACCATGAGGATCGAAGCCAGTCCGGAAAAACCAATAAAAAACCATTTATGCTCCTGAAAGCTGTTCTTGCGATCCATCCACCTCCATCCCCGGCGACTTGCCGGTATATCCATGAATTCGAAACTGAGCAACTGCAGACCAGCATAACCCCAGATAACACTGGCTGCCAACGTTCCCAGAACAGGAACCAGTAAAAGCACTACAGCCAGCACGGCCCAGGGCAGAAAGTTCAGCAGAGGCATGAGTGCATTCTTCATGCTGTTGAGAACAACACTCCACCAGGGTTCGGGGTGTTCATCCGCTCCCCTACCCTCAAGTTGCTCCACCCGCATACTGATGGTTTCAAGCCAGGGGGAGACGGCAACCGAACCCAGTACCACGAAGCCCACAATGGCTACCGCAAAGGAAAAGATCCAGGCAAACACCCATACAATCCAACCCAAAGCCTGCCAGTACCACGCATCCGCTTGGGGCATGTAAGTCGCAATCAGCCAGTCAAACAGAAACCAGGCCCCAGCTCCGGTCAGAATGCCAACCAGAAGCTGCACGAGAAACATGCGCCACAACACCGCTCTTAACTCTTCCCTTGCCAGCAGCAAACGCAAACCGGCAAGGAAACTCAGAGCCCCCCTAATCATGATCTCTCCCCTCCAGATTCAAGTCCACCAAAACCAGTTCTGCGGCCGTGATATCCTCCTCGGCCACCATGACCCTTGCATCCATCAGCCCCGGCACGGGCAGGAGGGCATTCATGCCGGCATTGTCCACGCGAAAGGAAATCCCCTTTTCCTGCAAGGCATCACACAAGATCTGCAGGGTCACCGGATCCCCGACTTTTTTCAGACACTCCATGCCAGGAGACTAGGCCCAGACAAACCTAATTTCGAGCCTGTTGGGACCTCACTGCTTGACTACGGCCTCATGGCATGAACCATAGCGGCATGACCTTACCCATTGCCAAGGAAACCCTCGCCAGAATGCTTGACCAGATGACACCGGCTCAGGCCGACGATGCCGATCTCTACCTTGAATACAGCGTATCCGAATCGCTGGGGCTGGAAGAGGGCCGGGTCAAGCATGTTTCAGCGAGCACCCGCCAGGGTATCGGGGCACGCGTGATCAGGGGGGAGGCAGCCGGTCATGCCTATACCGACCGTCTGGAGGTGACTGCCCTCATGGAGGCGGCCAGGGCTGCCCGCGCCATCGCCGCTTCCGGTGGCAACCCTGCCCCCATCCTGGTCCACAGCGAACCATCATCAAGGCAACTGTATCAGCCGAGAAACCCCACGCTTTCGGTCAGCATTCCTGAACGCAAAAGCCTGCTGGAGAAAATCGATATGCTGGCGCGCGGCATGGACCCGAGGGTAAAGCAGGTATTTGCCAGTATCTCCGCCTCATTCTCGGACATTCACATCATTCGTATGGATGGGGCTCATTTGCATGATGCGCGTCCCCTCGTACGCCTGAATATCTCGGTAGTGGTTGAACAAAACGGAAGACGGGAAACCGGCGTCGCCGGTGGCGGTGGACGCTTTGATCTGTCACGCCTGCTAAGCGGCCCCGAGGTCGAGGAATTCACCCGCGAGGCCGTCCGCCTGGCCCTGCTGAATCTGGAGGCCGTTCCAGCACCAGCCGGCCCCATGCCGGTGGTGCTTGGACCCGGCTGGCCGGGAATTCTTCTGCATGAGGCCATTGGCCATGGCCTGGAAGGCGACTTTAATCGCAAGGGAACATCCGTTTTCACGGGCAAGATGGGTCAGAGGGTTGCGGCCCCGGGGGTTACCGTCGTCGATGATGGCACACTTGCCGAGCGTCGGGGTTCACTCAACATCGATGATGAAGGTACTCCCACAAGCCGTACCGTCCTGATCGAAGATGGCATCCTCACGGGTTACATGCTGGACAGGCAGAACGCCCGCCTGATGAACATGAAACCAACCGGTAACGGAAGGCGGGAATCCTATTCGGATCCGGTTCTGCCACGCATGACCAACACATTCATGCTTGCCGGAGATGCAGAGCCAGCGGAAATCCTGGCCTCACTCGATCGCGGCATTTATGCCGTCAACTTCGGAGGCGGCCAGGTGGACATAACCTCCGGAAAATTTGTGTTTACGACATCCGAGGCCTACCTTGTTGAAAAGGGAAAAATCAAGGCGCCCGTCAAGAACGCGACGCTGATCGGCACCGGTCACGAAGTCCTGCGGAAGGTGTCCATGATCGGGAATGACCTGAAACTTGACCCGGGTGTCGGCACCTGCGGCAAGGATGGGCAAAGTGTTCCTGTGGGGGTCGGTTTGCCCACCCTGCGCATCGATGAACTGATCGTTGGCGGCACGCAGACATGAGTGATGCCCTGAAATCCCTGAGCACCCGGCTGGTTGAACTGGCCATGAAAAAAGGGGCGATCGATGCCGACGCGATCGCCATCAGCAGCACGAGCGAATCGGTTCGGGTTCGAAATGGCAAGGTGGAGTCCATTGAACGTGAGGATGCCCGGGGTGTGGGTTTGCGTGCCTTCACTGAAACCCGGAACGGCCCCGCCTTTGCCACGGCCTCGAGCTCCGATGTCTCGGAGGCCGGCCTTGAAAAACTTGCCGACCAGGTGATTGCCATGGCGAGGATTTCCGAGGCTGATCCGGATGCGGTTCCCCCTTCCGGGGCTGAGCACCCCACACAGGAGGAACTCGATGCATGGCGAAAGAAGCATTCCCCGAAGGAGCTGAGCTGGAATACCGAAGCGGCCAAGTCTGCAGCCAAGGCCTGTGAGGATGCGGCCATTTCCTATTCATCCAGGATCACCAACAGTGAGGGGGCGGAAGCCGGGTTTGGCTCGTCTTCCGTGGCCTATGCCTGCAGCGATGGATTTGCAGCCGGTTATCAGAAGACATCCGCTTCATTGAGCGCCTCCGTGATTGCCGGCAGCGGAAACGATATGCAGAGGGACTACGCATGGCATAGTGCCTCTGATCCTGGGAGGCTTAACCCGCCGGAGGAGATTGGTCGTGAAGCCGCGATGAGGGCCACGCGCAGACTGGGCGCGAAAGGGATTGAAGGCCGGAAAATGACCGTCATCTTTGAACCGCGAACAGCCATATCCCTGCTTGGCCATCTGACCTCTGCGATCAACGGGCTGGCCATCCTGCAGGAACGAAGCTTCCTGGGTGGCTCTCTCAATGAAAAAATCTTTCCCGACCTGGTATCGGTCATGGATGATCCGGATCATCCCCAAGGAATGGGGAATCGTCTGTTTGATGGTGAAGGAACGCGTTGCCGGCGCATTCAGATCATCGGGCAGGGGGTTCTAAAAACCTATTTGACCAATCGGTATGTAGCCAGGCGGCTGGGCTGCAAGTCCACCGGACACGCCAAGCGGGGACTTGCCGGGGATATTGGCATTGGCACATCCAATCTCGTCATGAGTCCGGGAGACCAGTCCCTTCAAGAGATGCTGCAGAGCATTGGTGATGGTCTCCTTGTCACCGAGCTGATGGGGTTTGGCGTCAATGGAGTAACCGGCGACTACTCCCGTGGAGCAGCAGGTTTTTTGATTGAGAAAGGTGAAGCCACACAATCCGTTCAGGGAATCACGATCGCCGGAAATCTGAGGCAGATGTTCGCCAATGTGTCGCACATCGGCAACGATGTGACATGGTTTGGCAGCATCGCCGCTCCTTCCCTTGCCATCGCCCATATGACCGTTGCCGGAGAGTAGTTGAACTTGCTTCCCTACTCTTCGGACACGAATCCAAAGGAGGCAATCGCTCATGAAGGCGCTTGAACGCCTGCTCACAAACAACAGACGATGGGTGGAGAAATCCCGTCGCGAGGAACCTGATTTTTTCAGGAAGCTGGCAGAATCAAGAAAACCCGAATACCTATGGATTGGTTGCTCGGACAGCAGGGTCATGCCGGACAAGCTGGTTGGCCTTTCACCGGGATCGATCTTCGTGCATCGCAATGTTGGCAACGTGTTTGCCTCAAATGACCTTAATTGCCTTGCAGTACTTCAGTACGCAATCGAGGTGCTCAAGGTGCCCAACATTCTGGTATGCGGCCACTACGATTGTGGTGGGATTCTGGCCTCGCTCAGACGTGCCGGGACCAAGCCCATTGATCTATGGGTCGATCAGATCCGGAACGTGTATGAACATTTCAGGGATGAATTGGATACGATAGCGGACGAAAACATACGGCGTAATCGGCTGACAGAACTCAATGTAAGGGCGCAGGTACACAATATCTGCCGGAGCGCCATCGTTCAGGATGCATGGCAACGGTCCCAGCCCCTGGCCGTTCACGGAGTTGTTTACAGCATTCATGACGGACTATTGAAGGATTTGAAGGTGTCCGTCTCCTCACTCGACGAGTTTTGCAACCCGTCACCGTAAATCCCCTTCTTTCTGGGGGAACAATTCCGACCGTGGTGGTCAGAATCATGGATCGGCCACTCGGTAGGAAGGGCACGCGCGGCCACCCGGCATGGAATGGGGACAGGAGGAATGAGTGCGGCCATGGATCAGAGAGAGGCACAAACCATTTTTTTGTCGCCCAGTTCTCAATGCTGGCCAAAATGCCAAAGGCGGAGGGCAGAATCACATACATCCGAAAGACCGGGGCGATCAATCAGCTCCCGAGAACCCAGTTGAAGATGGATGCCTTGGACAGGAAGGCAGCCGCCGAGATATTCAGAAATGCCCTGAATGACAGCTATTCGATCCATAAGAGATCGCCTCAAAAGGTCTTCCCGATGGATTCATGAGGTTTGCCGAAAATCAGATGAAGATGATCACCAACTCTTACAGTGCCAACATGAACAGCCGGAAATTATAATAACCCCGCCCATAGATGACCTCATCTTTCCTGTATCCGAACTGGATGGGCAGCCGGACGGTCACGGTCAACTCCCTGCCGGCTGAATCAGGGAAGGGTTAAGATCGTCAGGAACCTCTTCCCCCAGCATCTGGAAGAGCGTTGCAGCGACATTGGAAAGTCCCGGGGTTTCTTCCGGGGGAAGGCCGACACCGCGAAACGGACGAAGCGTGTAAGAGCCATCGAATCCCGGATCATAGAGAATGCATGGAACAGGATTGGTCGAATGCCTGGTTGAAGGCTCATCACCGGCCTCGGTTTTAACGCGCATCTCTTCTGCATTCCCATGATCAGCCGTGATCAGGGCACAACCCCCAACCTCCCCAAGGGCTGAGCAGATACGTCCTACTGCCGAATCCACGGTCTCCACAGCGCGGATTGCCGGTTCCAGTTTGCCGCAGTGCCCAACCATGTCCGCATTGGCAAAATTGACCAGTCCGAAACCATATTCTCCTGAGGTCACGAGCCTGGCCGCCTTGGCCGCAATTTCTGCCGCCTTCATGGCAGGTGCCTGATCAAAGGATATTCCCTTGTCGGAGGGAATGAGGATGTAGTCTTCCATGTCTACGTCAAGCGGCTCACGATATCCGCCGTTAAAGAAGAAAGTGACATGGGCGTATTTCTGGGTTTCCGCCAGCCTGAACTGCTTAATCCCTCTTTCCAGGATTCGCTGACCAAACGGCCGCTCGACCTTGGCCGGACCGACAATTTGCAAGTTAGGCAGATGACGGTCTCCGTCGTAGACCATCATGCCGGCAAAAACGACATGGGGTCTCCTGCCCCGGTCAAAACCACAAAAATCATCAAGACAAAAGGCTTCCGTAATTTCCAGCGCCCGATCTGCCCTGAAGTTCATCATGATCACGGCATCACCGTCCAGGATGCGCCCTACAGGTTCACCGACATCATCAACAATGACAAAACCCGGCATATCCTGATCAACGAGATCCGGATCACGGTTTCGGAAATAGCGAATTGCCTCCTCCATGGACGTGAAACGATTTTCAGCCTTCCCGTGAACATGGACATTCCAGCCATGCTCAACCTTGGACCACTGGCGATCCCTGTCCATGGTGATCACTTCACGCCCGCCGCCGGAGGCGAAGCAATAATTCCTTGCCGGTTTGCTGTTTATTTCATCAAAAAGGAATTGCAGTTGCCCGACATACTGATCCGCACTCTGAATACCCACATCACGACCATCAAATATGGCATGAACACGCAAACGCTGGACTCCCTTCCGGTCAGCATAACGAATGATGGCGATGAAATGATCAATATGGGAGTGAACATTGCCATCGGAAAGAAGTCCAAGTAGGTGCAGGGTGCCACCCTTTAGTGCCGGCTCAAGCACGATCGCCAGGTCAGGGGAGCGGAAAAAAGAACCATCGGCAATGGCCTTGTTGATCCTGGTGGGGCCCTGATCAAGAATCTTCCCGGCACCCATGGTCATGTGACCCACCTCCGAACCGCCAAGATCCTTCTCATTGGACAGGCCGACATGCCGCCCATGGGTTAGCAACTGGGTGTGGGGATAGTTTGCCCAGAGACGATCGAAATTTGGGGTCTGGGCCTGCGCAATGGCATCTTCCGGCCCGCCACTGCCCATTCCCCAGCCATCCATCACGATAAGCAGCACGGGTCTGTGACCTTGAAAGTGTTGCTGGATGTCAGAACTTGGCATATATGCTCCTCAACCAAACAAAGCGGCTGATGATAAACAAAGTACCCGCAGAGTCGAGTCTACCGTGTCAGATGTGCAATCGTTGCGCTCAGTTCCTCATGCCTTTGACTTCAACACTTCGAGGATCCAAGGTAATCGTTTATTATTGCCCTGAAGGAGGAAAAGGATGATGCACGTTGTACGGATAAGCCTTCTTGCCATTGCAGCTGCCGGTATGATGGCCTGCAGTGGGGAAGAAAAAGGAACATCCGGAGAAAAGAACGATATCGTCAGCTCCACACTCAGCTCCATTCAGAGAGATACGCAGAGAGGGGCGATTCTGGTGCGAAAGAAATGTTCCTCATGCCATGACCTGGAAAGAAACATCCGGAAAGTCGGACCTCCTCTCAAGGGCGTATTTGGCAGGGCCCCGAAGATATCCGGGGTGCCTTTTGACGTCTGGGATGAGAAGGCACTGGATGAGTGGCTGGCCAGCCCGAACAAGGTAAAACCCAGGACAACGATGGCCATTCCGGGCATCAAGTCTCCGGAAGACAGAAAGGCAATCATCGAGTATTTGAAGCAGATATGACTCCGGGCTAAGTGGCGACGGAAGAGAGCCCCTCAATGATGATGAAGAGCATCATCCTGAATTTTGTGTAAAGAACCGCTACACATACACCACTGAGGGCTGTAATCGTCACCGGATGGAGCTTCTGTTCCTTGATAACCAGTCTCGGCAGCAAAATAATGCCGCCCATCACGCCCGAGCCTATCGACTGCAGAATAAGGATGAATGTCTTGATGCCGGACATTTCGGGCATCTGCTCAAAGCCGCCAAAGATCACCATGGCCAACGAAATGAAAGCAACCCATGGCAGATAAATGAAGGGGTACTCGAACGGATGCCACTGAACTCTTCTTCGGCCCCGAAACATGATCGGTATGGCAATCAGGTTGGCCGGCACAGCATAAAGAATAAACGAAAGGAGATAATCATTCATGGTCAGCCCCGGCCTCATCATCGTTTGCCAGAAAAAAAAGAATATGAAGTCTTGTCGCAGCCTACGCCTGTTTTATTACAAAATCAGGACAGGGGCCTCACCGTTTCCGGAGGATCATAAAATCCAGTGCGGTTATATCTAAGGATGCTCTGAAAAACTCAGAGTATCCTTGCGGCCCATGGATGGGCTGCCAGAATCAATAACGTAAGTGATTGATTCTGCGAGCAAAGTCAAAACCCCGCTTTTGGCTTTGCGTTCTGAATAAGTGCATGGACGCACTTATTCAGAGGTTCCCTAATGACCGGGCTTCCCGAGAAGATTCTGGATGTCTTCGGGATCAAAGCGCTTGTTATCCACCCTCAGATAGGCCGCACCTTCCTCCAGTACCACCTTCGCCTCCTTTACGCCAGGGATCTTGAGCAACTGTGCGCTTAAGACAGCCGCTTCCTGCTGGCTCATCTGCTCGATATGCGCCATATAGGTCGATAGATGGGCAGGCATGCGCATGCCGAATGCCAGCAGCATCCAGACGCCTGAAATGGCTGCACAGGCAAAGAAAACTGTTCCTATCCCCGCCATGCCATGCAACCAGCCTCCCAATGCACCGCCGAGAAAGGCGCCGAAAAACTGGGCGGTGGAATACACCCCCATCGCCGTTCCCTTGCCATCAACGGGGGCCAGGCGGGAAATCAGTGAAGGCAGGCTGGCTTCAAGCACATTATAGGCCACAAAGAAAAGAAGCAATCCAAGAAACACGTTTGAAAATGTGCTATGCGCCACAGCCAGCATCAGCTCGGATATGGCAAGCAACGCGATGCAGATGATGAACACCTCTTTCATCTTTTGTTTCTTTTCGGCCACAATAATGAGTGGCAACATCCCGAAGACGGACAGGAGCAGGACCGGCAAATAAAACCAGGCATGCTCATTGGCGGGCAGGTCAAGAAAGTCCCTGAGAACAAGTGGAAGCACCGTAAACATGGCCATCATCATGCCATGCAAGAGGAGGATGCCTGCATCCAGCCTGAGCAGTTGTCGGTCTGTCAGGATACTTTTGAACTGAGCCGGGACAGCCTCAACATCCCGATGGATCAAGATTTGATCCGGACTGGGGACAACAAGATATAGTATGGCGATACCAAGCAGGGCCAATACCGCCGTGAGCCAGAAGATGCCATCCACCCCCATGGCATTGTTCAGAAAGGGCCCCAACATCAAGGCCAACATGAAGGACATCCCGATGGAGACACCAAGTATGGCCATCGACTTGGTACGTTCTTCTTCCCGCGTCAGGTCGGCCAGCAAGGCCATCATGGCAGCCGCAATGGCTCCTGAGCCCTGCAGGGCCCGGCCGATGATGACACCCCAAATGGTATCAGCCATAGCGGCCACGACACTTCCAATGGCAAACAGCAGCAGCCCAATGGAAATGATGGGCTTTCGACCGAAACGATCGGAAAGTGCACCAAAGGGGATCTGAAAAACGGCCATCGTCAGCCCGTATGCTCCCAGGGCCAGCCCTATCAGGGCGGGGGTAACACCCTTTAAACCTTCTGCATAAAGAGAAAAAACGGGCAGGATCATGAACAGTCCGAGCATACGCATGGCATAGATAGCCGCGATTGAAAAGACACTGCGTTTCTCGTTCGTGTTCATGTCCAGGCAAAGTTCCCTTCGGAAAACGATACGAACGATCCACCTTTCCGTAACCTCATTCGGTAACCATGGACCAGTTTGAAACCGTTATCATTGCATTGATTCTTCAATTGTAAGCTCCTTAGAGACAGGGCTGTTAGCTGCAATCAGGTACTGTATCGCAACCGTTTCAAGGAATGGACAAGAAACAGAACCGACGTGAACAGGACCATTGCCCCTGCCTGATGTGTAACCCCGAGCGGAACGGGGACGGTCAGGAGGAGCGTGGTAATGCCCAGACCAACCTGAATAATGGTGACAGTGAGCAACAGATTCAGGGCAAACTGGACGCGCGCCGTCAGAACATAGCGACGAGCATAGAACCAAAGGCAGATCACCAAAAGAATGACGATCTCCGCCAGCAGGCGATGATCAAACTGAACTGCAGCAATATTGTTGAAGAAATTAAGATACCAGGGCCTGAGCATCAGGTATCCTTCGGGCACGAAACGGCCATCCATGAGAGGAAAGGTATTGTAGGTGAAACCCGCTTTCAGACCGGCAACCAGACCGCCTGAGGCAACCGTCACAAAGATCAACCCTGCCAGGAAATAGGCAAACCTTCGCAGGGAGGTGAGGTTCACAAATGTCACCTGCGTTCTTGGAAACATCAGTCCAAGGGCTACCCATAAGATGTAGCCATAGATAATGAAGGCAAAAAGCAAATGCATGGTTAAGCGGTACTGACTTACGTAAGGGCTGTCAAAGCCGCTGCTGACCATGTACCAGCCCATCAGACCTTCCAGCCCACCCAGAACAAACATTCCGGCAATCCTGGCCCTCAGGCCTTTTCTTATCTTCCCTGTCAGGAGGAAGTACAGGAAAGGGAGCAAAAAGATGAGGCCAATCAGCCTGCCCCACACCCTGTGGACATACTCCAACAGGAAAATGCGTTTGTATCCCTCAAGATCCATATCCGGATTCAACTCGTAAAATTCGGGGATCTTCTTGTAATGCTCGAAGGATTCCTGCCACTGAGCGTCATTCATGGGAGGTATCCAGCCCATGAGCGGATCCCAGGTCATCATGGATAGCCCTGAATGCGTCAGACGGGTGGCACCCCCAATCACCAGCATGATGAAAATAGCTGCACAAACAATAAGAAGCCATGTCGCGATCTGCCGGTCATGTCTTGCTTCCGTGTGTGAAAGGTCCATCACCTTGCTCATGAGCGTCCCGCCTGATTACCCCGTTCCTCTGCACCTTCCGATTTCCGGGGCCCCTTCAACATAATGGGCAAGACGACCGCCGCAAACAGAATGCCACTGAGAACAGCGATGACACCTCCCAGCCCCACCAGATCCTGAGGGGTGATCACGGACTGGATGCCAATGTCTTGCGCCGTCCCCACAACCTTGCGTTTCATGCCATGTCCCCCGCCCCATGCAAGGCCGGCAATGTGGATAAACTGTCCGATGCCATAGGCGAAAATCTGAATGGTCGCCAAACGCGTTTTGGGGGCGGAAAAGCCAAAATATGGCAACAACAGATAGGTCATCGCCATGAACGCCATGGTCACACCTGTAATGGAACCATGGTAATGGGCCGTGATCAGGGTGCTGCTCTCGGCGATAAACAACCCCAGGATGCCTCCCACACCGAAGAGCAGAATCGACAACACCAGCCCCGCCTTCAAATGGGGATTCCCTGGCTTTGTCCCACGAAACAGCCCCCATAGCACGATCAGCCCCAAAGGAGCAGCGGCCAGACTGTTTCCATCCCGCATGATCTGAACAAACCACTTCATAAATTCCGGATCACCGACTTCATGAGCGACAAAGACCCACGGGACAAGGACAATCGACACCACCCCCAGACCGAACAGCCCCATCACCAGACGCGGGGAAACCGAAATCCTGACCCCGCAGGTGGTCGCCAGCCAAAGCCAGCTGACCGCCACAAGAGCAGTATGGGTAAATTGCAGGATGTGTCCACCAGCCCAGAAAAGACTCTCATAATAGGTTCTGCCCGTCAGTGCATCCGGTAAGGTGAACCAGGTCCATATCAGGGCAATACAAGAGGCAAAGGCCGCCATCACCGAGGTGAGTATGCCAAACCGCAACGCCCCTTCTCCTGTCTTGCTCCATACGCCTTTCCAGAAGGTGTCCGCCATGGAACTCAACACTAGAAAGAACACACCTGTTCCAAATACGATCAGCCCCTTCATAAAGTATCGGTTTTCAAGAATGGGAACATAATTGTTTGTGAGAGGATTGGAGTCGGCCGTCAAGGGAGAAATGGCTGCAATCAGTCCCCCGAAGACAAACATGGCAACTGCCCACCATCCGACTGATTGCCAGCGTGAAGACGCATTGAGTGTCCAGAAGACGCCTGCAAACGCAAGCAGCCACCACAGGACGGTAAAGTCCACATGCATGATGAGTGCCGTATAGAAGAAATCCTTCCACGGCATTTCATACGTGGTGCGTGCCAATGCCAGCAACAAGGGATAAATACCGGATGCCAGGAGAAAACCCACGGCCACCGCCAGCCAGGCAATGGCAAGCTTTCTCTGAGCTTCGTGACGAATTGGCAGCGAAAATGATGTATTCATGATTTTACCTTCGGTGCAGGCCCATTAAAGTCGCGCGAACTTTAACACTGAACGCCCGGCTTCGCAGCCACTTGTTATCATCCATCCGGGCTTTCCCTGTCCCGCCCTCCTTAAGAGGGCTGATCCTGGCAATCATGAAATAACGGCTTCAAACATGATCAATACATGGAATAATACGAGCATGAAATATGATCGCACCGTTCGCATCCTGCATCTGGCTATCATGATTGCCGTTCTCCTTCAGTTAGTGGCGGAGCAGTTGATGAAGGTGCCAAAACCCGGTGAAGAATTACTCCTCATCGAGTCTTTCTTTTTCAGGATCCACGAATGGAACGGCTTTGTTGTCCTGGGGATTATCTCGGTGTATATCATGTACCTGACGGATGAGCGTGACGACTGGAAGCGACTGTTCCCGTGGACAAGCGCAGCCGGATGCAAAGGTCTGTGGCTGGAAATCCGGAACGACGTCCCTGGCTGGTTCAGGGGAAGGCTGAAAAGCCCTGAAGAGGCACATTACATTGCAGGTAGTGTCCACGGCCTGGGTGTCTTGCTGGCCATCGGACTTGGAGCGACTGGAATCATGATCTTCATGGGTCTGGAATCGGATGGAACCATGAGTCCGGAGATCAAGCTTCTTAGGGAACTGCACGCCAACATGGGAACCTTGATGTGGATTTACGTCATTGGCCACACCGGCATGACGATTTACCACCAGTTATTGGGTCATCACCTGTTCCAGGCCATGTTCAACCTCAGGGAGGATCAAACCGAATCATAGATTCAGCAAGGGACCCGTAACAGGTTATGAACCGTGATCCGGTGAGTCAGCGACCATAATCGTACCGACCATATCGTAATGCTTGGGTCCGCAATAATCGCCGCAGATAATCTTAAAACGCCCTGCCCTTTCAGGTGTAAACGTAATGGTTTTGAATTCCCCAACCTTGATGCGATTCATCATCTTGAACTCGTATATGACTATGGCATGCCGCATATCTAGGGTCGCAAGATGAAGACGATAGGGCTTTCCCCTCTCCAGCTCCAGAATATAGTTTCCCCAGTCATAATTCTTTGCCAGGAGATAGATGTCTGAACCACCTGGCGGGTGCACAATCGGTATTTTCCCTTCATAACGCACTGTATAATCCGACACCATCTTGTTGACCTTCTTCTTGAAATCTTCAAGATCAGCCCGTGTAATTTTCTGCTTTGTTACCGTGTAGTCCGGCCGAAGTTCGATTACCTTTATTGCCAGAGGGACAAGTAGTGCCAGAACCAATGCAATGGTTGCAAGGAATAACCTTACATTGAAGGGTTTCTTTTTTTGTGAACGATTCATCGCTTACCTTCCACGGTACTAATCTTCCTTTCCCAAAAGCTTTTTTCTCTTCACGGCCAGCCTGATTTACCTTAATCTGCCGGGTAAATAATATTCTGCCAGAATGCAGTTATTTTAGAATCGCCCATCAGCTCTGAGGAAACCCAACATGACAGAAAATGATCAACCGCCCATACCAAGAAAGCTACTAGTTATTGTATTTCTTATTCTTATCCTAGCCCTGTTCGGCGGAGTTGGTATTGCCACCTACATTGGAGCATTCACAGAAGTAAATATCGGCAAGGCTGTTGCCCCGTCATACAGGATTGCCTACCTCAACCATACCGGACCGTATAATACAATTGAACCGGTTATCGAAAAGGTAGCCGAGCATCTGAGAAAGGCCAACATTGAGTCGGAATTAGCGTTCGCTCTCTTCTACGATGAGTCCTCAACGCCAGACAATAAGAAACGGAGTAAGGTCGGCTATATCATCGGCCAAAATGACTATGTTCCTGGGCCACTGGAAGAAGAGGTTATACCCGAACGAGAAGTCATCAGGGCCACCTTTGAGGGCAGCCCGCTGCTCGGATCTTATAAGGCTTACAAGGAAATGCGTTCATGGGCGATTTACAATGGTTATACTCTGTCACTACCAGCGCTGGAGATTTATCATCCCGAAGGATGGGTGGAATACCAGTTGCCGATTCATAAGGATCACTAGCCCGTCAAAGCCATTTACAGGAACCCATTGATAGAACCCCGGCTCAGCTCCTAGGGCTTGTCCGGGATATGGGAGATAAAATAGAAAAGGAACCATGCAAATACAATCAGTGTAAGCAATAATCCTGTCAGGACTTTCTTCCTGTTTTTCGCCTTTTCTTCAGGTGATTCAGACATATCATTCTCCTCTGGAGATAAATTCTAAAAGAATCCTAATGCATGGCCATGCTTGCCTTAATCTTCATATCATGCGGAATCTGCTTCCACAGCGTATTGGCTTTCACCTTGGCTTCAACCATCTCTTGCTGGGAAATTCGTATGCTGATGGCACGCAAACGTTTCTTGGCATACGGATCTCCAAGAGAGGTGGCCAGCCAGAACCATACCGTAGCCTCTACAAAGTCTTCATCAACACCATCTCCACGCGCATACATCTCCCCCAGAAAATACTGGGCCTTGGGATGGCCCTGCATGGCAGCTTTATGTAACCACATTTTCGCTTTCTTGAAGTCCTGCGTCACGCCATCGCCTCTGGCATACAGCAAGCCCAACTGATACTGTGCCCTTCTGTTGCCCCGTTCTGCAGCCTCCTTGAAAAGCCCGGCAGCGTTGACTGTTTTTCCTTCTTTAGCAAGACGCAAGGCCTGCTCGTAAACTTCCTTTGCAGGCTCGGGGTAGCTGTCTGTTTTCGCAGCATCGGCAAGAACTGGAGCAAAAAGCAATAAGGCAGCCAGAACGGCTGACATGGATAAACGGGGCATGTCTTCCTGACTTGGCGGATCAGATGGAATCGAGAATCATGGTCCCGAATAACAGGATCAGATACACAATCGAGTAGGCAAAGATCCTCATATCGCAATCACGCTCTGATTTCAGGAACCGGACAGACATGGCCAGGAAAATCAGGCTGAGTACGCTTGCTGCAAAAAGGTAAACACCCCCGCTCATACCAGCAAAATATGGCAGCATGGCAACCGGGATCAGAGCGAGACAATAAAGTGCAATCTTCCTTTTTGTGGCAGAAACCCCCTTGGCGACCGGGATCACCGGCACACCTGCCCTGGCATACTCATGACGGTATTTCAAGGCAAGGCTCAAGGCGTGTGGTTGTTGCCAGACCACCATGATGGCGAACAGTACCCAGGCTGGAGCTCCCAGATCCCCCGTAATGGCGGCATAGCCAATCATCGGAGGTACGGCACCCGCGACACCGCCAAGCTGATTGGCCCAGGGTGTGGTCCGTTTGGTCATCATCGTGTAAACCACAACATAACCAAAGACACCCACACCGGTGATGAGAGCAGTCAGCGGATTGACCATCCAGGCCATGAATGCAAGAGATGGAATCACCAGAAGCAGTCCCAGAACAAGCACGTTCTCGACCGGCACTTCACCGGCAGCCAGCGGACGGGACCTTGTACGCTTCATCAGTCGATCAATGTCCCGGTCATAAAAATTGTTAAGCATGCAGGAGCCTGCCGTTGCAAACCCCAGCGTCAGGAAGGTCCAGAAAATAACACTCCAGTGTGGCAGCACACCGTGATTTGCAAAATAGATACCTGTAAGAGCAGCAACCAGAGTAAGGCCGACAATGCCCGGTTTGGCCAGTGAAACATAGTCAGCAAGAACAGATCTGGCTGTTGTCACCTGATTGAGTACACGTTCACCCATTCTCTCTTATCCCTCCTGCGGGATTCCATCATTGATACAAGATAAAACAGGCGTCCCCCACAGAGCAGGGGACGCCTGTTCACTCAGCACTTAATGGGCAGCCGCAACACCCGGATGTGGCTCGAATTTAACCTTGGAATTCTCGCCATAATTATATGGATGCCAGTTCTCATCCACGATGGGTGGTGTCGGGAAGTTCCCCTGGCCCGGAATCATGGCCGTTGCCGTCCATTCCAGACCCTCGGCACCCCAGTGGTTATGCTTGGCCTTCTCACCCTTGAACATGCCATGGAACCAGGCAACCAGCATGATGAGCACGGAAACCACCGTAATATAGACACCGATCGTTGACAGATGATGGGCTGACGTGATCGTCGCGTTATCCGCAAACATCTGGTAGTCCATATATCGGCGGGGCATACCCTCCATACCTGCAAAGTAGAGCGGCGCCATGACAATGTTCATGCCGATGAAGAATCCCCAGGCAGAAAGCTTGGTCAGGAACTCATTGCAAACCCGACCTGTCAGTTTGGGGAACCAGTAGAAAACACCGGCGAAAATTGCCATGCCTCCGGAGACCGCCATCACGTAGTGGAAGTGACTCATGATCACGTACGAATCGGAGATACCATAGTCAACCGCCGACAGGGCGTTTGGAATACCGGTGAGCGCGCCGATGACCAGCATGAAGAAGGCACACATGGCCCAGACCATCGGCCCTGTATAACGGATCACACCGCGATACAGCGTGCCTGTCAGGCTCAGCATCAACAGACCAAACGGCAGAGAGATCAGCAATGTCGTGAAGGTCTGCAGGACACGGATCCAGTTTGGAAGACCTGCCACATAGGCATGGTGTACCCACACATCGGCAGACACCGGAATAAATGCCAGTGTGGCCCATACGGTCGCCTTGTAGTTGAACACCATGTTGCGCGCGCTCGTGGAAAAGATCTCGAAAAGCACGCCCATGAACGGCAGCAGGATCACGTACACGGCCGGATGCGAGTAGAACCAGAACAGATTCTGATACAGCAGCACGTCACCGCCCACCTCAGGGTTGTAGAATCCGAAACCAAGATATTTGTCCAGGCTCAACAGCAGCACGGAAGCGGCAAGAACCGGAACGAAGATCAGCTGAATGATATTCGCCGTAAACACGGTCCACGGCAGCATCGGCATCTGGAACCAGCCCATGCCCTTGCAGCGCATGAAGGCCACCGTACAGGCCAGGTTCACGGCACCGAATACCGAAGACATACCGAGTATGATCACTACGGTCGTATACAGGCCCGTATTACCGGCCATGTCGGAAATCGAGTAGGGCGGATATCCCGTCCACATCCCGTTAAATGGATCGGGAATCACCAGGTTGGCCAAGGCGGTCAGAATACCTGACCAGAGCAGCCAGACACTAAGCGCATTGACGCGTGGAAACGCCATATCCCTGGCACCGATCATGATGGGTACGGCCCAGTTGGCAAAGAAACCCAGCAGCGCCGGAATCTGGAAGCCCAGAATCATGACTGCGCCATGCATCGTAAGTAACAGATTATAAATGTTGCCATCCTCTATGATATCCGGACCGACGCTGCCCAGCTCAATGCGAATCAGCGTGGCCGCAGTTCCCGCCACGAGAAATGCCGCAACCGCGCCGATCAGATACCAGATCCCGATGACCTTGTGGTCAAGCGTGAAGATCCATTCCTTGGCGGTCTTCGGCCAGCCCGGCTTTCCGTTGGGTTCATGTCCCATAAAACCACTCATATTCTACCTCCTCTTGTAGATTTGTATTCTTTACTGGCTCGCCAGAGCTTCAGCCGGCGCAGCTTCGGAAACCTCTTCAGCAACTGCCTCTGGCACGATGGATGCCGATCCCCCGGATGCGGACGCAGTTGATTCGCCGCCCTCGGTCGCCAGCCAGGCATCAAAGTCCGCCTGGGACATGACAATCACCTTGCCGTACATAGCCGAATGGTTCTCCCCGCAGTACTCGCGGCAGGTCACCACGGATTCGCCGATCTCATCCGGCATGAACCACTGATAGGTGACACGCCCAGGCATCACATCCTCGGTCACGCGATATCGGTTCAGATAATGTGAGTGGACGACATCATCACTCTGCATGCGCAACACAATGGCCTTGCCCTCGGGGACCCTCAGCTCCCCATCCGTGCTGACCCCGTTGGGATACTCATAGTTCCAGTTCCACATGGAGGCCGTCACCTTGATCTCGTAGGATTCCTGAGGAACCTCACGGTAGTGGTTGTGCAGGTCCCAGCCTTTCACAAACAGGAAAAGGTCGTCCGCCAGGAACAACATCACAGGAATAACGACCCATCCAACCTTTGCCTGCGCACTCAGATGGGGCCATTTGCCACGTTCACCGTGCCCCTTTCTGCGATAGGCAATCATGAACCATAACGTAACCAGCGAAAAAACAACACCGATCACCGTAATATCAACCATGGTCTCATGCCAGACCTCATCCCAGTGCTCATGCGGGGTCAGGCCGTTGTAGCTCTGCCTGTGCGCCGTTGCCATCTGGAACGCATGTGCGAGCGATGGCAGGAAAGGCAGCGCCATAAGCGCGCCCAGCGCCCTATACATGAATGATTTGATTTTCATTTTTTACCCTCCTTCTTTTCATTATCGTCACTCCAATAATAATTAATAAAACGCCGAACAAGAGACCTCCCGCAGCCACAAACAGGGGGATATTGATCGTGTATTTGCCATCCTTGTAGTTGTAGCTGTAACAGGCGCCCAGTACGAAATTAATGACATTCGATGGAGAAATTTCTTCTCCATAGGACTTTGTAATGGATATTTCCAGATCGCTGCTACCCACGGATGCCCCGTACAGGTAACGTGCCACCCGACCCTTGGGAGAGAGCATGATATAGACACTTGGATGCAGAAACATGCGATCACGAGGCGACCAGAAATATTTGTAACCGATAGCGTTCGTAAATCGTTTGATATCCTCAGGATCCTTGAATGTGGCGATGCTCCATCCCTCTGGAAGATCCCCCTTAAAGCCCGCATGGTGCATGAATTCCTGGATACTTGCAGTGGTATCATTCCGGTCAAAGGACAGGGTCAGAACCTGATAGTCCTGACCAAGAGTCCATCGGTCAACACCTCCCAGTGTTTCACGCAGATTCCGGTTCAGGGTCGGACAGGCGCCGTCACAGCTATAATATGACAGAGCCAGAATCAGCGGTTTACCCAGCATATCTCCAAAACGGAACTCCCGCCCTTGTTCATCCAGAAGGACATATCCCGGATCGATCATCTCACCCAGAAACTGTTTTTCATCGATCTTGACGACCCTTGGATCAACCTGGGAATCCTGGGTTACATTTCCATATGCAGCGTAAGCGCTTTCCGCTGATGCAAACAGCAATACAAACATCGCTGGAATCATGACAGGCATCAGCCGTCCGAATAACGACCGATGCCTGCATGATGCATGAGCTGTTTGCATATCCGTTCTACCCGCCTTCGATGTTCTCGGGCTTACCAGTAATAAACCTGCAAAAGCACCCAGACGCCAAGGATGTTCACAAAGTGCACATACATGGTCATGGCCCTGGAGTATGAAGGGCTCATCCGACCCTTAAAGGCCGATGGCAGACAGGTCAGCATCACCAGAATCCCGATCACGACGTGCGCGAAGTGAATGCCGGTGAAGCCGTACAGCGCTGTTGCATAGGCATTGACACCAATCGTGAAGCCTTGAGCCGACAGATCCGACCAGCCCATGATCGTCATGGCGAGAAAGACAGCCCAGAGGGCAACGGAAGCCATGACCATGTTGCCATAGCCTGACGGATTGCCATTGATCTCGTGCTTGCGCGCCAGACCAATCGTCAGACTGGAAATCAGCAGGATAACCGTGGCCGCCAGCGGCGGATCAATGGCCGGTGTTCCCTCCGGGGGCCAGACCGGCGCACCCAGACGTGCGGTCCAGTAGCCGGCAAGAACACCCGCGATTGTCATGATCTCGGTTCCTATGAACATGAACATGGCCGATGGGCTCCAGCCCTCATCATCGATCACGCCAATGGTCTCTCCGGCCCAACCGAGACCACCGATAATGGTCAGCAAAGCACCTAGCCCCAGAAAGATTACGGCCAGAAGGCCCTGCTCATAGTTAAATTGCAGCATAAAGGCCCATGGCAGAAAAAGACCCGCACCAAAACCCACCATCAGTGGATAAGGGCTGGTGTGCCAGTGAGCAGTATAATGTTTGATTTCTTCGCTCATGCTTTCATCCTCCTCCATTCAATATTCGATAATTTATAGTCATCAACGCGGCTTCCTAAAACACCCTGTTTTCAATCAGTTTATGGTAGAAAGAAGCACTGGAACAAGCTTGCATCAAGCAAGGTTTCCAGACTGTGAAGCTTCCCCCCAAACAAGGCGTTATTCACGATCGACATTTGCTTGTGAATATTCCATTAACATTATTTAACGTTAAGTGCGAACCTTATTTCGTTCTTGATCTATGTCAAGAACTGTTCTTGAATATTTTGATACTTTTTTTGTTGCCTTATTTATTGTGAAGAAAGAAACAGGGCACGGTTGATATCACCAATGCTCAACATACCCACTAGCTTGCCATTGTCAGTGACCGGAATACGGCGGAAGTTCTTCAAGCCCATATAGGATGCGGCTTTTAGCACAGGCTCATCCGGACTCGTCGTCAGGGGCTTGGCCGTCATCACCTCTTCCACTTTCATCTCCAGCACCTTGGGATACCCCTCTTCCATGGAAACAAAGTCACGACTGTGGATTGAATCATGAATGTAGTCCCCCTGACTGGGATAAAGGGGCAACAGAATGTCTCGGACGGCAACCACACCGACCAGGCTATCATCGTCATCGACGACAGGTATAGCACCGCAATGGCGGCTTAGCATCTTGATTACGACGGAACGAACACTGTCTGACCTCTTGGCAGTCAGCACCCCTGTTGTCATGACATCCCCTACAACCATCTTATTTCCCCCCTCAGCGTTTCATTCTGGAGTCCCGCAATGGGTTATCAAATTCCACTGGCCATCCAGCTCCAAACCGGCCCTGAAGCTAGCACAGCCCCCACTACCCCTGCAATTGGTTTGGCGACTCCCAATGCCCTAGATCAGCCTCGCAAGCTGAACGCCAAGCCAGGTCATCATCAGGCATACAATAACTTGCCCCAGCACATTGCTAACCGCCAGCAGAAGTGCACCTGACTGGATCAGGCGCAACGACTCAAATGAGAACGTTGAAAACGTGGTAAACGCACCAAGTAATCCGATGGTGAGGGCAAGGCGCATCAATTCACCGACAGACGATCTTTCAATCAGATAGACAAAAAGAAACCCGAGCAAAAAGCTGCCCAGAACATTGACAACGAAGGTTCCCCAGGGAAATGGCCCTCCCGCCATACGCTGTATGCTGCCGGCCAGAAGCCAGCGCAGGCTTGCTCCGATGGCTCCTCCGGCAGCGATGGCAAGCAACTGCCTCATTTCCCTTTTTTCCGTCCCCTTCGCTCAGTGAGCCATTCAAGTCGCCGGGACAGTTGCTTTTCAAACCCTCTCTGTGTCGGCCTGTAGATCTCCGGCAGCTCAAAACCATCGGGAACATGGTTCTGGGTTACCACCGCATTCTCCTCGTGGTGAGCGTATTGGTAATTGAGGCCATAACCTATCTCTTTCATCAAGGAAGTGGGAGCATTGCGAAGATGCAGGGGCACCTCAATATGCCGGGTTTTCCTTGCCAGTTTGCGGGCTGTTTTTTCTGCCATGTAACTGGCATTGCTTTTCGGCGCCATAGAAAGGTAGATCGCCGCCTCAAACAGGCCCTGCTCCCCTTCGGGTGAACCGAGAATCTCAAACATCCTGTGCGCGTCCAGACAGATCGTCAGGGCGTCCCGATCCGCAAGTCCGATATCCTCGGTTGCCATACGGATCATGCGCCGGGCAAGATACAAGGGCTCCTCGCCGGCTTCCAACATGCGGGCCAGCCAGTAGCAGGCTGCATGAGGATCAGAATCACGTACACTCTTATGCAAGGCCGAGATCAGGTCATAATGACTTTCCCCCCGCCGGTCGTATCGTCCCTGATGCCTGACCCAGTGGCGTTGAACCGCCTCAAGATCCCAGCAGGTCGAACTGTCCGCCTGCCACAGTGATTCCAAGGCATTGAGCGCATAACGTGCATCACCCGATGAAGTGGTCGCAAGCCATGACATGGCATCCTCATCAACATCAAAGTTCCTGTATTGATCCTTCAGGGTGTTGAGCGTCCTTTCGAGAATGGCCTTGATATCCCTGGCCTCCAGCGGTTTCAGGACTGCTACGCGACACCTCGATAGCAAGGCATTGTTCAACGAAAAAGACGGGTTCTCCGTAGTTGCACCCACAAAGACAAGGGTCCCATCCTCAATGTAGGGCAGGAGCACATCCTGCTGCGCCTTGTTGAATCGATGGACCTCATCCAGAAACAGAAGATAGGGGCGGCCTTCGCTTTTGGCCCTGCGAATGACTTCTTGAACCTCACCCTTGCCAGCCGATACCGCTGACAGGTGCACAAAAGGCATTCCGGCCGCCTGGCTCATGAGCATGGCAAGCGTTGTTTTTCCTGTTCCGGGAGGTCCCCAGAAAATGCAGGAAACCGCCTTTCCTGCCCGGAGGGAGCGGGAAAACCAGGAGCCTGGATTGCTTAGTTCGGGCTGGCCATAAACATCTTCCAGCCTGCGGGGGCGCATGCGAAATGCCAGTGGTGCCGATTCGGCCACTTTGCAATCGAAAAGGTCTGCCGTGTTCAGAAGAAAGTGGAGACGGACAGCGCCAGCGCATATCGATTATCCCGATATACACCGTCAAAGATTGTACCGCCTGTAATCGTTCGATCTTGAAGAAAACTGTAGATGAAGGCCGCATCAAAGTGTGCGCCAAAGGCATCGCCACCCATACCCAAACTGAGCCTGTGCTGGTTTGCATCGGGAAGCCTGGGACTGAAGCCGACATCTCGGCTGGCTGCCTGATCGTAAGCATAGCCAAAACGGATCTGGCTGTTTTCCCTCCATGTCCAGCGAATGCCCGCAGCCAGGCCAAAGCTATTATCCATCTTCAACGGATTAAGCTGGCTGTTCAATGCCACAATGTTCAGATCTTTCATCTCTGACCAGCGCATCCAAGACCCGTCGATCTCGAACTTCAGGTTATCCAGTATATCGTAGGCCAGCCCGACACGGGCTTCGTCCGGCAGGCTGACAGCCACATGGGCCGAGCTGCTGACTGCGGCGCTATTGGATCCCGAAAGGGTCAGGGTGGGATTAAACCGATACATCGCACCCAATGACCAGCCCGGATAAAACTTCCACAACAGGGAGCCATGCCCACCAAATGCTGCCCTGTCACTCCCACGGAACCGATTGGTGATCGAATCCATGTCGCCGGTTGCAAAAAACCAGTCCCCCCCCACTGCAAGTGCCAATCGACTGTCCAGCGCAAAAACGAGATCCGCGGAGGTGCGGAATGTTTTGAGTGTTGTTCGATTGGCCTGGCCACCAAACACTGTCGAATCCCACTGGTTGTCCATCATGAATGGCCGGTTCACGCCGAAACCAATCCCCCAGCGCCCATCCAGCGGCATCCAGCTCGCATAAAAATGGGTCAGGGCCGGTTCACCCCCCTGGTTGGATGCCACACCACTGGCCACCCTGGCCGAGGCGTTTCGATACGGAATGATACCACCGAGCATGAGACCAGCCCCCGGCTGCCAGGCAATCCCCGCAGGATTGTAAGCCATGGCTGAAGGATCATCTGCCTGGGCAGTAAAGGCGTTTGCCATGCCTAAGGCGGAGGCCGACTGGTCCTGAACGGCAAACCCGGCAGCATAACTCTGAGCGGTCATCATCCCCACGGCGACTGCCACCCCTATACCGATGATGCTTCTCTGTTTCATGCCCAACCCCTGTTTCTCAACTATTGCTCAACAATATCCACACCCGCAGGTACGTGGAAGACAAATTTGTCGGCCGACGGTGCCCTGAGGTTCCAGTGATCCAGTTCGATCCGGTTGCGATTTCCAAGCACGTCCAAGGTCTCAACGGACGCGATCAGACCATCTGCCGACAAGCCAAGCCAGACCTTGGGACCATTTTTGATGTGTACATAATACCGTTTGTGATCAGCATCTGACTTCAGCAGTTCAAGATCCTTCACCCCAAGCTGGCCGGCCAGAAGCTGCATCACGACGGGATCTACCTCTTCCAGATTATCGAGAATGCGAACCTGCATCAGATCGGGCTCATAATGCCAGAGTTTTTCGCCACTGCTGACGATAAGCTGCTCATATGGCTTGACGTACTGCCAGCGAAACCGGTTGGGAGGAAGGACGGCCAGGGTGCCGCTGTAATGCTGTTCTGTACCGTCACTGAAAATAATGGCCTGCTGAAAATGGCACGAAAAACCGGGCAATCCAGATATGCGTGTGAGCACATCACGTAATTCCGGAGGCAACTGGGATGCCTTTGCACTTCCGGATGCGGCGGTCGGCAACAGTCCTATAACGCCCATGATGACAATCGCACTGCAACGCCATGAGGCGATCCCTCCTGGCAGGGAGCTCACTGCACCACTCCCCCGCCGTCCTCCAGCCGTTTTGCCAGCACCTTCCTCATGCCGCCACTGCCCGGCACAGTCACCAGACCCTCCCGCTCCATGCGTTCAACCATGCGGCAGGCACGATTATAGCCAACGCGGAGATGACGCTGGACCATGGAAACGGACGCCTGCTTCTTCTGAATGACAAGGGCAACCGCCTCATCGTAACGTGGATCTTCATCTTCAGGGGCGTCGTTCAGCGACTCCTCATTCGGGGCCTCGAAAACCTCTTCGCGATAATCGGGCTTGCCCTGTTTTTTCAGGTGTTCCACGAGGGCACTTACCTCGGCATCGGAAACATAGGCGCCATGCACCCGCTTGATATGCCTGCCCCCACTTAAAAAGAGCATGTCCCCGTGGCCAAGGAGCTGCTCGGCACCCATCTGATCGAGAATGGTCCGTGAATCAACCCTGGCAGATACCTGAAAGGAGATCCGACTTGGAAGGTTGGCCTTGATCAGGCCCGTGATGACATCCACACTGGGACGCTGTGTAGCCAGAATAAGGTGAATGCCGGCGGCCCTCGCCTTTTGGGCCAGGCGGCAAATGGACTGTTCCACTTCCCTGCCAGCCACCATCATCAGATCGGCCAGCTCATCAATGATGATGACAATATAGGGGAGCCGCTCAACACCCTCCCCTCCGAGCTCCGTCACCGTCCGATTATAGCCGGTCAGATTGCGAACCTTGGCCTCACTCATCAGTCGATAGCGACGCTCCATTTCAAATACTGCCCAGGCAAGGGCCTTGGCTGCCTTATGAGGGTTGGTCACTACAGGTACAAGCAGATGGGGAATATCCTCGTACATCGAAAGTTCCAGCATCTTCGGATCCACCAGGATCAAACGCAGGTCCTGGGGTGTGAATTTCATCAGCAATGAATTGATCATGCTGTTCACGGATACCGATTTGCCGGATCCGGTGGTGCCGGCGATGAGCAGATGGGGCATCTTGGCCAGATCCGCGACCTCGGGATTGCCCGCAATATCAACGCCAAGTGCCAGCGGCAAGGTGTGACGTTTATCCGCAAACTCCTTGCTTGCCAGCACATCGTGCATGAGAACCATCTCCCGTTCCTCATTGGGGATCTCAATACCAATCGCGTTCTTGCCCGGGATGTTTCCAGCAATACGGACACTTACGGCGGACATCGAACGAGCCAGATCATCCTGGAGGGCCACGATACGGCTGACCTTGGTACCGGGAGCGGGCTCAAACTCGAACTGGGTGACCACCGGCCCCGGACGCACCGCAACGACCTCTCCCTCAACACGATAGTCCAGAAGCTTCTTCTCAAGCATGCGGGCCATGGCCTGCAACGATTCCGCACTCCTGGCCCTGCTTCGGCCCCTGCCCGAAACAAACAGGTGCAGGCTGGGAAGCTTGAATCCGCTGCGGCTTGGTTCCACAAGCCCCAGTTCGGTCTGTTGCTCCTGCCGCGCACGCCTGGATACGCTTATGGGCTTGGGAGCCGCCACCTCAGGATCAGATTTCAGGACCGGTCGCGGTTTTTCCGTCTTTCGCTGCCGGCGTTCCGATTTCCCCTCCAACCTAAGCTTTCTGTTGGCAAGACTGCCACGCATCCTGGCAATCCTTTGTCCCACCCAGCGGCAGCCACGTACGACACCCCGTTGCATCCAGCTTAACAGGCTCAGTAATGAAAGGCGGGAGGCAGCCACAAAACTGCTTAGGGTGAGGACCACCAGAAGCACATCCCGTCCAAGTGCATGCAAGGGCTTTTCCAGTCCCTCGGCCAGAAGGCTGCCAAGAGCGCCGCCTCCCCCTGCTGGAAGATTGGCCGGCATCAGGTAACTCAGCACGCGACCGGATTCGGAAAAGATATGCACCAGGGCGGACATGCCAAGCAGCGCAGGGATCCAGAACAGGGCTGTCACCCCTCCCAGCCACGGGGTTTTGTCGTGCAGAATCCTCCATGCCATGGACAGCAGCAACATGGGTAAAACCCAGGCAATATACCCGAACAACTGGTAGAGAAAGTCAGAGACATAAGCCCCTACCAACCCAATCTGGTTCTGAACCTCATTTGAAGTCACATGGTTGAATGAGGGATCGGAAGCCGAATAGCTGTACAAGGCCAATGAAAGCATGACCACAAAGCCCGTCAAAAAAACAGCCAGGGCCTCCCGAATCAGCAAGCGCGTCTTCATCGGATCAAATCTGCAACACGATGGGCAGCACCATCGGACGTCTTCCGACAATCCGCTTACATATTCGCCTTAAGAGAATCCTGATTTCCTCCTTGGCCGCATCCGTATCTGCCAGAAGTTCCTGATCCCATGTGTCCAGTTGATCCTTGAGCTCGGCAGCAGCCTGCAGCAGCATATCCTCTCCCATTTCCGGCTGGATAAAACCCTTGGTGACCAGTTCCGGGGTGCCGATCACTTTCCCCTCCTGGCGACTTACTGCCACGATTGCTGTGACGATGCCTTCCTCGGCCAGCACCCTGCGATCACGCAGGATCAGGTCATCCACTTCATCCACCGAACCGGCATCCACGTAGACCGCACCGGCAGGAAAAGATGGCCCCAGTCCGATCCCGTTTTCACTGACCTCGACACTCTGCCCATTCTCGGCAATGACGATATGCTGTTCCGGTATGCGCATGGACATTGCCAGATGCTTGTGCTCGATAAGATAGCGGTATTCACCGTGCACCGGATAGAAAAACTTCGGCCGGGTCAGCTGGATCATGGTTTTGAGCTCATGTTCATGTGCATGACCTGAAACATGCAAAGGCGCCTGGCCGGCATGCAATACCCGTGCACCCCGCCTGTAGATGTGATTAAACAGGCTGGAAATGGCATGTTCATTTCCCGGTATGGATGAGGACGAGAATACCACAAGGTCTCCCTTCATGAGTTTAAGGTTTGGAAACTGCCCTCTGGCAATCCGGGCCAGTGCAGCCCTGGGCTCTCCCTGCGAACCTGTCGCAATGACGAGAACCTGACTGGAGTGAAAGGAAGCCACATCCTTGACGGATATCATCTGATCCGGAGCAACCTGCAGGCGATTGAGGCTGAGTGCAACCCGCACATTCCTCTCAAGGCTGCGGCCTGCAAGTGCCACCTTGCGCCCACAGGATTGGGCGATATCAATAAGTTGCTGAATGCGAAACATGTTGGAAGAGAAGGTCGTTACCACAACCATCCCCTGGCAACTCAGGACCGCCTGTTTTAGATAAGGTCCGACACTGCGTTCAGAAGGGCCGCTTCCTTCACGAGTCGCGTTGGTTGAATCGGAAACCAGAAGCATGACACCACGATCGCCATAGGCGGCAAAGCGGTTCAGGTCCGTGATGCGTCCGTCCATCGGCGAGGGATCGATCTTGAAATCACCGGTATGAATCACTGTGCCCAGTGGCGTGTGAATGGCCAGAGAAACGGCATCCATGATGCTGTGCGTCACGGGAACTGCCTCCAGCCGGAAAGGCCCAAACTGAATGGGCTGATCCTCACTGAACGGACGAAGATCCGCACCCGAAATGCCCGCATCTGCAAGCTTTCCTTCCACCAGGGCCAGCGTCATGCCCGTTCCATAAATTGGAACGGGGGTCAATTCCGGAAAGAGATAGGGCAATCCCCCAATATGATCTTCATGACCATGGGTCAGAACAACGGCGTGCAAATGCAGGCCAAGGGCCTTCAGGGATGAAATATCCGGAATGACCACATCCACACCATATTGGCCAGGCGCAGGGAAACCGATACCGCAATCCACAATGAAGGCATCACTACCCCAAGCATAAACCATTATGTTTTTGCCAAATTCACCCACCCCCCCGAACGGGAAAAGACGCAGAGGATCCTGTTGCATTAACGCCGTTCCTGTCGACTGCCCGGTTTCACGGCAGGGAGAAGACCTTCGCGACACAGGGGACATTCTTCAGGCGAAAAAGTAGGTACATCCAGCTTCAGCAAGGCATCAAAAGGGACATCAAGCCTTTGATGATCCTGATTGGGGGCACGATCAACCAGGCAAACCACCTTGCGGGGAATGGCACCCTGGGCACGGATGACCTCCAGACACTCACGTACAGACCCGCCTGTCGTCATGACATCTTCCACCACCAGCACTCGTGCATGCCTTGGCAAGGAGAATCCCCTTCGCAAGCACATCTCTCCATCTTTCCGTTCGGTAAACAGAAAGGGCTTGTCGAGGGCACGGGCAACCTCATAACCAATAATCAGCCCACCAAGCGCCGGGGCGACCACGAAATCAACCTCTTTGCAATCCCTTTCGTCAACCAGTGCCCTTGCCAGGGCCTCTGCCTGCCTGGGGTGCATGAGCACCAGTGCGGACTGCAAATACCTTCCCGAATGACGGCCGCTGGAAAGGATAAAATGACCACTCAATAATGCCCCGGCATTTTCATACAAGGCTAAAATGTCTTTTTCCTGCATGTCTGCGTAACCTTTAAGTCCAATTAACGTGTTCGATATTTGATCCGTTTGCCAGTGTACCAGCATATTCCATGCTCACAAACCACTCCGACTCTCCTGTGGGAGAAGAATGTTCATTTCATCGGGGTTCAAATGTAATGCCCATCGGTCCAGCTTGAGAAGTGGGTAACTATCCAATTGTGCTTGAAAGTCAACGCATTGAGTGAGTGTGATGAAAAATGGCTGTCAGTAACACATAACCTGTCCTAAGTAGTAGCACGAGAGTTGTCCGGTTGA
>CAZCTM010000021.1:0-37696 GCA_964501925.1 uncultured Zetaproteobacteria bacterium
AAAGAGGAAATTTCTATCTGGCACAAAACCGGAAATTTCTACTTTGGGTTGACAGTTTGGTGTTGTCGCTTGCCGTGAGCGGATGGGCGCTTACAATACGCCGTTTTACACAACGGGGGTGTTATGCGAATTCTAGGCGAGGCATTGACCTTTGATGACGTGATGCTGATGCCTGCCGAAAGCAGGGTTCTGCCCCGACAGGTTGATGTCTCCAGCCAGCTCACGCGCAGGATCCGGCTGAACATTCCGCTTGTCTCATCCGCCATGGATACGGTGACCGAGTCGCGAACGGCCATCTGCATGGCCCAGGAAGGCGGCATCGGTGTCATACACAAGAACATCCCCGCGGATCTGCAGGCCGAGGAGGTCAGGCGCGTCAAGAGGTTCGAGGCCGGCACCATCAAGGAACCCCTGACGGTCACCCCCGACACCACGCTGGCGCAACTGCGCGAGCTCAAGGCCGAACATGGTTATTCAGGCTTTCCCGTTCTGGATGAGAATGGAGTTCTGTGCGGTATAGTCACAAACCGGGATGTGCGCTTCGCGGAGAATTCCGAGACACCGGTTTCCAGACTGATGACCCCCAGGGAAAAGCTCGTCACCGTGAAGGAAGGAACCGACCTTGAAACCTGCAAGGCCCTGTTTCATGAGCATCGTATCGAAAAATTGCCCATCATCGATGCCGAGGGGCACTTGCGCGGCATGATCACGGTACGCGACATGAAAAAGGCCAGTGATTTTCCGCATGCCGTCCGCGACAACCTGGGTCGCCTTCTGGTGGCGGCCGCCATCGGTGTGGGAGAAAGCGAGCTGGCGCGATTCGAGGCCCTGCACGCAGCGGGCGTGGATGTGGTGGTTGTCGATACGGCGCACGGCCATTCCAGGGGGGTGATCGAACAGGTTCGATCAATCAAGAACAGCTACGGCGATGATATTCAGCTGATCGCCGGCAATGTTGCGACGGGAAAGGCCGTGAAGGATCTGGTGGATGCCGGCGCGGATGCCGTCAAGGTCGGGGTTGGACCCGGATCGATCTGCACAACCCGGATGATCTCCGGCGTTGGTGTTCCCCAGATCACCGCAATCGTGAATTGTGTTGACGCAGCCCGTCAGGCCGGCGTCCCCCTGATCGCGGATGGCGGAATCAAGTTCTCGGGGGACCTTGCCAAGGCGATCGCTGCCGGAGGTAACACGGCGATGATTGGCTCCCTGTTTGCGGGGACCGATGAGTCGCCCGGTGAAACCATTCTCTACCAGGGCAGGAGCTACAAGGCCTATCGAGGGATGGGTTCCCTTGGCGCCATGAAAAAGGGCAGCAAGGATCGTTACTTCCAGTCCGATGTGGACGCCATGAAACTGGTGCCGGAGGGAATCGAGGGACGCGTGGCCTACAAGGGGCCGTTGCCGGCCATCCTGCACCAGCTTGTGGGGGGATTGAGGGCAGCCATGGGATACACGGGATGTGCCAGCATTGAGGAACTGCATGAAAAGGCCGAGTTCGTGAAAATCTCCCAGGCGGGTCTGCGTGAAAGCCATGTCCATGATGTGACCATCACCGAAGAGTCGCCCAACTACCGTCTGGATGTTTAACCAGTTGATAACGGGCAGGCATGGAATGATGCCGAGGACGAGGTCTATTTGAACCATCCCGTCCGTATCCACGTCTGAAGGGGGATCATGGAAAAGATACTGATTCTGGACTTCGGTTCGCAATATACCCAGCTCATTGCCCGTCGTATCCGGGAAGCTCATGTCTATTGCGAAATCCATCCCTGCACCGTGACGAAGGATTTCATCACCGGATTTCAACCCAGGGGGATTGTGCTTTCTGGCGGACCGGCCTCGGTGCTCAGTGAAGATGCGCCGGATGTCTCGGAAGCGGTTTTTCATCTGGGCGTACCCGTACTCGGGATCTGCTACGGAATGCAGTTGATGACCCGAAAGCTGGGAGGGGTGGTCGGCAGGGCCGCCCATCGCGAATATGGCCGCGCCCATCTGACGGTGGATGATGATCGGGGCCTGTTTGCGCCCGTCGGTTCGGATATGGGCATGGAGGTATGGATGAGCCATGGCGACCGGATTGAGTCGCCGCCTGCCGGGTTTGATACCGTTGCCCACACACCGAATGCTCCCCATGCGGCCATTGCCGATCATGAACGCCGTTACTTCGGCATCCAGTTTCATCCGGAGGTGGTTCATACCCCCAGGGGCTCCGAGCTTCTCTCCCATTTCGCGCGAGTGATCTGCGAGTGCTCCGGTTCGTGGACCATGGGTTCCTATATCGAGACCGCCAAAAAGGAGATTCGCAGACAGGTGGGCCAGGGTCGGGTCATCTGCGGTCTGTCCGGAGGGGTGGATTCTTCCGTGGCGGCCGTACTGATCCATGAGGCGATCGGCGATCAACTGACCTGCATCTTTGTCAACAACGGCGTGCTTCGTTTGGGCGAAGCTGACAAGGTCCGCCGTATTTTCAGCGATCAGTTTCACATCAGGCTGGACTATGTCGATGCCGAAGAAAGGTTTATGAGCAGGCTTGCCGGCGTGACCGATCCGGAGGAGAAGCGAAAGGTTATTGGCAACGAATTCATCGCGGTCTTTGAGGAAAAAGCGAAGGCCATCGGCAAGGTGGATTTTCTGGCCCAGGGGACGCTTTATCCGGATGTGATTGAATCCGTTTCATTCAGGGGGCCGAGTGCGGTTATCAAAAGTCACCATAATGTGGGCGGGTTGCCCGAGCGCATGAGGCTGAAACTGATCGAGCCGCTCAGGGAACTGTTCAAGGATGAGGTGCGCGAGCTTGGGCGTGAGCTGGGCATCCCCGAGGACATCATTGAACGGCAACCATTTCCGGGGCCGGGTCTGGCCGTACGCTGTTTGGGTGAGGTTACGCCCGGGAAGCTCGATATGCTGAGAAAGGCCGATGCCATTGTCCTTGAAGAAATCAAGGCGGCCGGTCTTTACCAGCGGATCTGGCAAAGCTTTGCCGTTTTGCTTCCCGTGCAGTCAGTTGGTGTGATGGGCGATGAGCGAACCTATGAAAACTGCATCGCAATCCGTGCCGTTCATTCCCTGGATGGCATGACCGCCGACTTTGTTCAGTTGGATCACGACCTGCTGGGGAGAATGTCCAACAGGATCATCAATGAGGTGCGCGGCATCAACAGGGTGGTTTACGATATCACCTCCAAGCCGCCAGGCACCATTGAGTGGGAATAACCCCTTATCCTGCGGTCTTGAACACCTTTTGGTGATGGACATCACTTCGTAGCGGCCGAAACATGGCAAGGTCCTTCCAATCTTAAATCGGGAGGATGATTTGGCCAATTTCAATACCCACGTTTCGGTTGCATCCGGCATGAGCCTCGCAGCTTCGAGCGCCTTGCTGGGATCAAATATCGTGTCGCCCAAGCATGTTCTCGCCTGCTTCTCGCTGGGTATCATTGGCGGCATTTTGCCGGATGTGGATTCCGATCACTCAACCACGGTCAGATTCATGTTCAGCATGCTCGCCATCGTTCTGACCTTTTCGGTCCTGTTCGGGTTTGCTGATCATTATTCCATTCTCGAGCTTCTCGTTGTGAGCATGGTCGTTTTCCTGCTGGTCAGATACGGTGCCTGCCATGTGTTCATGAAGTGGACAGTCCATCGTGGGATTTTTCATTCCATTCCCGCTGCCTTTCTCTTTTCGTTGCTGACGGTTCTTTTGGCCTTATACATCTTTCAGGTGGATGATGTCCCGGCCTGGCTCTGCGGTTCATTCGTCCTGATCGGATACCTGACACACCTGAGCCTGGATGAGATGTACAGCGTTGATTTTTCCAATTCCGTCCTGAAGGAATCGTTCGGGACTGCCCTGAAGTTTTTCAATCCCAGGGAAGCCAGGGCCTATCTCGTCCTGTACGCAGCCATTGTGGCCCTGCTGATCGCGATACCTGGCCCGCAATCCACCGTGGACAAGCTTAACGAGGTCTGGGCACGGAATTCTGTCGAACATCGTCTCTTCCCGTCGGAAGGATGGTTCAAGGACGTGCAAAAGCTGGTCAGGGATGCTGTAGGAGATGGTGGACCAGGTTGAGGCCTGATTTCACATGGCCGGTTTCTCAAGCTTAAAGCTAGCCGTTTTCCTCTTTGCCCTTCTCCTCTTCCATCTGCCTGAGCATCCTGGATCGTAATGCCTCGGCCTCCCGGATAAAATCCGGATCGCTCACCAGTTTTTCCAGGAATATTCCGGTTTCCTTTCGGATATCGTCAATGTCTTCCGGTGGCGGGATGAATCTCGCCTGGATTTCACGGTCATTGGATGAAGGAAAATCCGGCACGATTTCCTGTCCCGCTGGGATCAGTTGTCCCCTCTTCGGGCTGACCACCGGACCGACCTGTTCCGATGAGGTCCTTTCCATGGTTGCATGACCATAACCGACAGCCAGCCGGATGATCCGATCCTCATGCCTGAAGATGACCAGATCCTTTTCAATCCGGATGATCTCATAGCCTGAAATCGTGTCACCTTCGTGAAACCATTGCTGCGCTTCGCTCTCATCGCCGTTCCCGGAATCCTCCACAGGAATTTTCAGCAAGACACTGCTTGCCGGAGGATGGATCACCGTGCCGGCCACGGTGAAGGGGGGCTCACCCTCCTGCCCGGCGTTCCCGGCGAATGCCGGGAACACAAACGTGGTGATAAGCAGACAGAAACAAACCTTGATGACACCTTTATGCATGGTGTGACCTCGCCTGAAGCCCATTTGTTCTAAAGCAGGTATTGACCGACGTAAAACCAGCCGGCCCCCTGATTAACCCTGACGTTGAAGATCATGTTCCCGAACATGTCGAGACCAATGAAATCCAGCCAGTAGGACAGACCGCCATTGGGCTCACCACCCAGAAAAAGAAACGTCGGATTGGCGATGCTGTTTGAGTGAAGCGTAAAAATGTCATTGTCTCCGGTGGTTGCCGTGTCCCAGAAGATAAAGGCAAGCTGATTGGTGTTGACCAGCTGGGCAAACGCCACCGACCCATCCGGGAAATGAACGGTGGTGTTGGCTTCTGCCGATGGCGTGGCTGTCAGGGAGATGATGGACAGCAGCGCGGGAATAACAAACCTGTGTTTCATATCTAAAAACCTCCTTGTTGGCTTTTGCTTCTGATCCAGGTGTTTCCTGGCTGCTGACAGGGTATTGATTCAGGCTGAATGAAGCCTGAACATGGAGAGGTCATTCGCGGGTGGCCAGAATGTTTGAACCAGCACACAAACTTGACCTCGGGTTGAGACCACCTACACTGCCGTTCCCCTCAGGAGGACCATGTGTTTAACCGGTTAAGTGAACAATTGGGGCGACTGGCAGACCGTCTTCGCGGAGCTGCCCGCATTTCGGAATCTGACCTGGACAAGGTCCTGCGTGAATTGCGCATTACCTTGCTGGAAGCAGATGTGGCATTGCCCGTGGTCCGTCATTTGCTGGGGCTTGTGCGCGAGAGGGCAATCGGGGCTGAGGTTGCCAAGAGTCTGAGGCCCGGGCAGGTGATCGTGAAGGTGCTTCACGATGCCCTGATCGAGATCCTTGGCAAGGAACGGCGGGATCTGAATACCACAGCCATCCCGAGCGTCATCCTGCTCGCCGGTCTACAGGGCTCGGGAAAAACCACGACCGCAGGAAAGCTGGCCCGCCGACTGGCGGCCCAGGGGAAGAAGGTGGCCCTGACCAGCGTGGATGTCACGCGGCCCGCCGCACGTGAGCAGTTGCAGATCCTCGCTGCACAGGTGGATGTTCCGTATGTCGCGGGACATGGTTCAACCGCTTCCGGGATGGCCAGGTCCGCGCTTGATGAGGCGCGGCGCCGGGGCTTGCATGTTCTCATCCTGGACACCGCCGGTCGCCAGGTGGTGGATGAGGCCCTGATGTCGGAGATCTCCGGTGTGGCCGAAGCGGTGGGTGCCGGTGAACGTCTGATCGTGCTTGATGCCATGACGGGGCAGGCGGCACTTGGAATCGCCGAACAGTTTCATGCGGCCATCGGACTCACGGGAAGCATTCTGACCAAGGCTGATGCCGACGCCCGCGGAGGGGCGGCCCTCTCTCTCACCTACAGCACGGGTGTGCCCATATGCTTTCTTGGTACGGGTGAGAAGGTGGATGCCCTGGAAGTCTTTGATCCGAAACGCATGGCAGGCCGGATACTCGGCCAGGGCGATGTCATCGGTCTTGTTGAAAAGGTTCAGGAACATCTGGATGTTGATCAGGCCCAGAAGCTGGCCAGAAAGGCCAAACGTGGCGGGTTCGACCTGATGGATTTTGCAAACCAGCTTGGACAACTGCAAAAGATGGGTGGCATGGGCGAGATGCTGAAGATGCTTCCCGGCATGCGCATCCCCGAGGACAAGCTGGCCGAGGTCGATGACAAGCCGATCAGGCATATGCAGGCGATCGTCTATTCCATGACGCCGAAGGAACGCCGTTATCCAAACATCATCAACGGCAGCCGCAAGCGGCGGATTGCCTCCGGCAGCGGCACGTCCGTTCAGCAGGTCAACCAGATGCTCAAGCAGTTCACACAGATGCAGAAGATGATGAAAAAGATGAAAGGTGCCAGGGGCAGGCGTATGATGGCACAGATGGCCAGCCGCATGGGATTGCCCGGCATGCCAAGAATGTGATGGTGAAAGGTGATGACTTTTTTTTATCGGAAGGTAGAGTGCGGCGCCTGATTTCTGGAGGTATGGATTTATGGCGACAGTGATTCGTCTGCAAAGAGGCGGCCGCAAGAAGCAACCGTTTTATTCCATTGTGGTTATGGATTCCCGTGACCGTCGCGATGGCGCTTTTATTGAGAAGATCGGGTATTTTGATCCCTGCAAGCAACCCGAGGTGATCAAACTCGACCAGGAACGCGCCCGCCACTGGATAGCCCGGGGGGCTGTCCCGAGCGAACGGGTGGCAAGCCTGTTAAGGGCTGTGGAGCAGGGTGCGAGCCCCGCCAAAGATGCAGGGCCCGCTTCCGCCGGGAGCGGGACTGAGAGCTCTGAAGAGACAGTGGAAAAAGCATCTGCCGGGCAGTCGGCCACTGGCAGCGAAGAGGAATCGGTGTCCGCCGAGAAAGAAGAGGCCTCTGGGTCAGAGGGGGCGGAAGCAAACGCCTGACCGTTTTTTTCGCCTGGGAACGGTACTTGGTGTTCACGGGTTAAAGGGCACGCTCATCATTTATTCCGACTGCCGTTCGCCCGAGGATATTTTCCGATACGGCTCATGGTGGCTGGGACCTTCCAGCAAGGATCTGATCGAATTCCAACTTGAACGCGGATGGACTCACGGGCGCCGTCTTCTTGCCCGCTTGAAAGGTGTTGAAGACCGTCCTGCAGCCGAGGAACTCAAGGGCTGTCATATCTGGGTGCCTGAAATGGCTGTGGAGCCTGTGTCCGGTGATGAGTACTTCTGGGTGGACCTGATCGGTTGTGAAGTCTGGGATGTGGAGAAAGGGGAGCTTCTCGGATCGGTGACTGGCCTGCAGGAATTTGGCGCCCAGGACATTCTCTGTGTTTGCACCCCCTCCGGGGTTCAGCCCAGCGGTGAATGGCTTCTGCCTTTTGTTGATGGCGTCATCCTTCACGTCAATCTTGGTAACCGGAGAATCGATGTTCGTCTTCCGGACGGTATGGAAGCATGTTTCACGCCCAGATCCTGACCCTTTTCCCGGGGTTTTTTGATTCCCCCCTGAGATGCTCCATTCCAGCCAGGGCAATCGGTGCCAATCTTGCCCGCGTCGATGTGCTGAACATACGTGATTTCTCCCGGGACAAGCACAGGAACGTGGATGATGCCCCCTATGGCGGAGGGCCTGGCATGGTCATCCGGGTCGAGCCCGTGGTTGCCGCCATCCGGCATGCCCGCAAGGTGCATCCGGATACCCGCGTGATCCTGCTGACCCCCACAGGTCGTCTTTTCGATCAGTCCAGGGCCAGAGCCTATGCGGAACTTCCGGGCGTGACGCTCATCTGCGGACGCTACGAAGGGATCGATGAGCGCGTGACTCATTATGTGGATGAGGAACTGTCTCTCGGAGGATTTGTCCTTTCAGGCGGAGAGCCGGCTGCAATGTGTGTCCTTGATGCCGTTATTCGCCTGCTTCCCGGGGCACTTGGCGACAGCGAGTCGGCAAGGCAGGACTCATTCGGCCCAGACGGGCTGCTTGATCATCCCCACTATACCCGCCCGGAGGTATTTGAGGGGCATCGTGTGCCAGAGATCCTCCTGACGGGTGACCATGCCAGGATAGCCGCCTGGCGCCGCCAGCAGTCGGAAGGGCGAAGCAAGAAGAAAAAATGGTAGGACTGCCAAACTTAAGCAATCAAAGGTTGTCACTCGTCCAAGGCATGGGTATGGTTCGCTGCCTTCTCGGCAGGGCGTGTTAAGCCCATGAATTTGCCGGAAACCAGCTGGAGGATTTGGATATGCGACGTCTGGATGCGTTGACCCGGGGTCAGTTAAAATCAGACATCCCTGAATTTCGCGAGGGCGATACGTTGCGGGTGAATGTTCGTGTTGTTGATTACAAGGAAGCCAAAGGTGGCCGTGTGGAACGCCGTGAACGGTTGCAGGCCTTTGAGGGTGTGGTGATTGCTCGCCACAATAATGGCATCTCCAGTACCTTTACGGTTCGCAAGATCTCTGGAGGTGTGGGGGTGGAACGAATCTTTCCTCTGCACTCACCGATGATTGAGTCCATCAAGGTTATGCGCAAGGGTCATGTCCGTCGTGCCAAACTCTATTACTTGCGCAAGCTCAGGGGTAAGGCCGCGAGGATTCGCGAACGGCGTGACCGATAGGGATTCTTAAGGGATGAACTGAAGAAGGGGCCAATGGCCCCTTTTCTTTTATTCGGGTGGTTTTTTGTTACAGTTCCCAACCCTGCCAGTCGACGCCCAACCCCGCAGGATCATGGTTTTAATCTGAAAAGGAGACGTGATGTCCGAACGTTCCGATTTTTTTAATGCCCCCCTTATGGACGAACCTGTTATGGCGGCCATCAAGGCAGAGCTTGGCCGGCAGCAACATACCCTGGAGCTGATTGCCAGTGAAAACATTGTGTCCAGGGCCGTGCTCGAAGCCCAGGGGTCGGTGTTGACCAACAAATATGCTGAGGGCTACCCGGGAAGGCGCTATTACGGGGGCTGTGAGCATGTGGACGTGGCGGAGCGTCTGGCGCAGGAACGTGCTTCCGAGCTGTTTGGCGTCAAGCACGTCAATGTGCAGCCGCATTCAGGCTCGCAGGCCAATATGGCGGTCTACATGGCCCTGCTTGATCCTGGCGATACCATCATGGGGATGGATCTTTCCCATGGGGGTCATCTGACGCATGGCAGTCCGGTCAACTTCTCCGGCCGTTTGTATCATGTCGTGGCCTACGGGGTACGCAAGTCAGATGAGCGTATTGACTACGAAGCCATGCAGGCACTGGCTGATGAACACAAACCCGGAATGATCATCGGGGGGGCCTCGGCCTACGAACGCAGGATTGATTTCGCCCGCATGCGCCAGATCGCTGACTCGGTTGGCGCATATCTCGTCGTCGACATGGCGCATTATGCCGGCCTGATTGCCGCTGACGAATATCCCACGCCGGTGGGCCATGCCCATGTCATCACCACCACGACCCATAAGACCCTGCGTGGGCCGAGGGGGGGGATGATTCTGACCGATGAGGATGAGCTGGCCAAGAGGATCAATTCCCGCATCTTTCCCGGCATCCAGGGCGGGCCCCTGATGCATGTCATTGCCGCCAAGGCCGTGGCCTTTGGCGAGGCCCTCACCGATGCCTACAGGGCAGACATGGCCCAGGTGGTAAGAAATGCGCGCGCCATGGCCTCTGTTTTGAGCAGGGGGGGGCTGCGCATCGTTTCCGGAGGTACGGATTGTCACATGTTTCGGGTTGACCTGCGTCCTCAGGGTCTCACCGGCAAGGTGGCAGAGGCAGCCTTGGAGACCGCCGGTATCACGGTGAACAAAAACACGATTCCTTTTGATCCTGAGTCGCCATTTGTAACCAGCGGTATTCGGATCGGCACGGCGGCGATTACAAGCCGTGGCATGCGCGAGACGGAGGCGGAACAGATAGGTGACTTCATCCTGCGTGTGCTGGCGGATCCCGGGAATGAAACGGTTCTGACATCGATTCACCGTGAGGTCGGTGAACTGACCAGTCAATTTCCCATCTATCAGGAAAGCAGGTAGGCGGGCAAATTGCAGTGTCCTTTTTGCCGCTGTCCCGATACACGTGTCATTGATTCCCGTGTGGTCGAGGATGGAGCGGCGGTACGGCGTCGGCGGGAGTGTGAAGACTGCGCCAAGCGTTTCACGACCATGGAACATGCCCAGTTGAGGCTGCCACTGGTGATCAAGAAGGACGGGACACGCCAGGTCTTCAATGTTGAGAAGATCAGGCGGGGATTGCAGAAGGCGCTGGAAAAGAGGCCGGTGAGTGCCGAGCAGCTCGAGCGGGCGGTGGAATCCGTCCTGGCCAATGTTCGTGAGCTGGGCGAATCGGAGGTTCCATCGGCCGCCATAGGCGAATTTGTCATGACCGAGTTGCAGAAGCTGGATGGCGTTGCCTATGTTCGCTTTGCCTCGGTCTACCGTGAGTTCAAGGATGTGGATGATTTTCTGACCGCGGTGCGAAACGCCATGAAAACAATCCCGAAGGGGGAGGCAAGTTGAAGATAGCCATTTTACCAGGTGACGGTATCGGACCCGAAATCGTTCGTGAGGCAGTGAAGGTGCTCAATGTCCTGAATGCACGCTTCCGGCTTGGGGTCACATGGGAGGAAGCCTACATAGGCGGGGCCGGATATGAGCATGCGGGCGACCCGCTGCCCAGAGCCACCCTGGAGCTTTCGAAGGCCAGTGATGCCGTGCTCCTTGGAGCGGTCGGCGGGCCCAGATGGGAGTCGCTGGAGAAACCGCTTCGGCCGGAGGCGGGTCTTCTGCGCATTCGTTCCGAGCTCGGCCTGTTTGCGAACTACCGGCCCGCCAAGGTGTATCGTCAGCTGATCAATGCCTCGACCCTCAAACCCGAGGTGATCGAGGGGGTCGACATCCTGGTGGTTCGCGAACTCGTGTCCGGCATTTATTTCGGGCACCCGCGTGGCATTGAGGAGATACCCGGTGGAAGGCGGGGCTTCAATACCCTGGAATATACCACTGAGGAGGTTGAGCGGATTGCGCGGAAGGCCTTTGATGCGGCACGGCTTCGCGCCGGTCGTGTCTGTTCGGTGGATAAGGCCAATGTGCTCGAATCCACGGAGTTCTGGCGGCAGGTGGTCAGTGATCTGCATGCGCGCGAATATCCCGACATCGAGTTGACCCACATGTACGTTGACAATGCGGCCATGCAGCTGATCCGCAATCCCAGGCAGTTCGATGTGATTGTCACCACCAACATGTTTGGTGATATTCTTTCCGACGAGGCCTCGATGCTTACCGGCTCCATTGGCATGCTGCCTTCCGCATCCATTGGAGATCGGCATGCGATGTACGAACCCATTCATGGATCTGCCCCCGATATTGCCGGACAGAACAGGGCCAATCCCTTGGCAACCATCCTTTCCGTGGCCATGATGCTTCGCTATTCGCTTGGCCGTGCTGATCTTGCCGAGAAGGTGGAGAAGGCGGTTGATCTGGCCCTGAGTGCGGGGATTCGCACTCAGGATCTGGTTCAGGGTGATCAGGTGGCTGTAAGCTGCTCTGAAATGGGCGATGCCGTTTGTACCTATCTGGAGGAACTTGAATGAGTGCTCTACTACCCAAAAAGAATGGATATCGTGTCGCCGTGGTTGGTGCCACAGGTGCTGTGGGGCAAACCATGATTGAAATCCTTGCCGAGCGCGATTTCCCGGTCTCTGAACTGATCCCTGTGGCTTCTAGTCGAAGCGCGGGCAGCAGGGTTGAGTTCAGGGGAAAGGATTACGTGGTTCAGGATCTGGAACGGTTTGATCCCGCAGGTCTGGACCTTGCGCTGTTCTCAGCCGGTGGCAGCACTTCCCTGAAACATGCCCCAAGGTTTGCGGAAGCGGGTTGTTACGTGATCGATAACTCAAGCGCCTGGCGCATGCATGAAGATATTGCCCTGGTTGTTCCGGAAGTGAATCCCATGGCTATAGAGATGGCCAGAGCCAACCGGATCATTGCAAATCCGAACTGTTCGACGATCCAGATGGTGGTCGTGCTGGCACCCCTGCACAGGGCCGTTCCCATTCAACGTGTGGTTGTTTCCACCTATCAGGCTGTGAGCGGAGCAGGCGGCAGGGCTATTGAGGAGCTGGCCAGGCAAAGCCGTGATCTGCTTTCAGGGCGACATGACACGGATGTGGAAACGTTGCCGGCACGCATTGCCTTTAACGTGATCCCCCACATTGATGTGTTCCTGGAAGATGGCTATACCAAGGAAGAACGAAAAATGATGGATGAGACCCGCAAGATTCTGGCAGCCGACATTGCCGTGACGGCGACCACCGTTCGTGTCCCCGTGTTTTACGGCCATGCCGAATCCGTAAACCTGACATTCGCCGGGCCAATGGATGCGGAAAAGGCCCGAAATCTCCTGGCTGATACGCAGGGTGTGGCTGTCGTGGACGATCCGGACAGTGAAGACTATCCCATGCCGTGTGAGGCTGCAGGAACGGATGCCGTCTGGGTGGGAAGGATTCGTGATGATCACTCGTTCCCTAACTCGTTGAACTTATGGATTGTGGCTGATAACGTGCGAAAAGGAGCGGCCCTAAATGCGGTCCAGATTGCGGAAATGCTGATCCATTGAAACAGTGGCTGGATGTTGCATCTATGGTTGAATAAGGGAGTAGGGTGTTTGCCGTTAGCTTCGTGAGGGAAAGGATATCTGTCAGTCTTCCTGGTCATCCAAGTCGCCTGGCAATGATCCTTGTTCTGTTGCTGCTCAATCCGGGTGCCGCATTTGCAGTTTCCCTCGGCAACATCGAAGTGACCAGTCACCTCGGAGAGCCGTTCTTTGCCGAGGTCCCCATCCGCCTGGAGAAAAAAGAGTCCATCAACAACGTGTTTGTCGAACTGGCCAACCCGGCCGACTACCGTATCCTGGAGATCTACCGCAATCCCGCTATCAATGCCATCAGGGTGGATATTGTGAATGACTCGCGTGGCCAGCGGGTGGAGCTGTCTTCGGATTCCGCAATCAGAACCCCTTATTTCAGTCTCGTGTTGAAATTGCGATACGGCCGTGCCACGCATTTCAAGAAATACCCTGTTGTGCTTGATCTCCCCAGGACCCAGACAAAGGTTGGTCAGCCAATACCGGAAACACTTCCCTGGAAGACTTCCGGTCAGGAGGGAAAAACGGAAGTTGCCGGCAAGCCTGACAGTGCAGTGGAGTCCGGGGCTGGAGATGGAAGCGGCGAATTCAAGCCGTTTGATGGCTGGGCCAGGACCAGCAGATACGGGCCCATGGTGGCTGGCGATACCATCTCGGTGGTTGCGCGGCGTTTGAGGATTGATGAACGATATACGCTGCCGCAGGTTATGGTGGCGATTTTTGAGAAGAACAAGGACAAGTTTGATCAGGGGAACATCAATCTGATTGAAAAAGGGGTGTTTCTGGATGTGCCGACGGCCCGTGAGGTGGAGGCCATTTCACCCGCTGAGGCCAGGAGAATCCTGGATGAGCATGAGAAACGCTGGCGGGAGCTCAGAAAGAAACCCGAGTATGAGGCGATTGCCGAGGCCCAGAAGTATCGATATAGCAGGCGTATCCGTATCGGGGGAAAAACGGAGGAACTGGCCACTGGGGTTGCCCCGGTGGTTGAGGAGATAAAACAACCCCCGGAAGCACGGCATGAAACAGCCCGGCAAGGCAGTGAACAGACTCCTGCAGTTCCGGAGCCGGAAGTGGTTGCCGAAATCGCGCTTCTTCAACAGAGAAATGCGGAACTGGAAGAACGCCTCGCAAAAACCGAGGAAAAGCTTCAGGCGATCGAAGCCCGGATCAATGCCCCCCAACCACAACCGTCTGCGGCAGGGGACCGTCTTGGTGACCTGGAGAAACAGTTAAGCCGCTTGCAGGCCGAACTGGGTCGTACACTGTCCCAGGCCCAGGGAGCGCTGGCTCCGGTTGGCTCTCCGCTTGGCACAAGCGGGATGACCAATCTTCTTGCCGGTTCAATTGTTCTTCTGCTCATCGCGATCCTTTTTCTTCTGCGACGCCAGAGAGCATACATCGCCTCCCTGAACAAACTGGCGGAAGGTGAGTCATCGGATCAGGTGGAAAAGAGACCTGAGCCGGGCCATGTGGACGATGATCTTCCTGAGGGAGTACGGACTTCCAAGGGGATTGATGAGGTTGCAACCACACAGTCATCCGTGGAAAAACCCGCTGAAAGGGAGGTCACAGCCCAGCCGGGTGAGAGAAACATCGATCCAAACATGGATTATCTGGGAGAGGCGGAGGTTTATCTTCGCTATGGGATGGAAGATGAGGCCATTGAAAATATCCGCCTGGCTATCCTTCAGCACCCGGACAATGTGGAGGCACATTGCAAACTTATCAGGTTGCTGGCGGGGAAGGGAGACCGCGAAGCCCTGGATCTTGCCATTGCTGCCGGAAGGAAGGCCCTGGCCGGAAGCGCACGGGAACGGTTTGAGGACGAAGTGGCGCAGGCGCTTGGAGGCGGAGAGAGCCCCTCGGAGACAGAAGCTTCTGAACCCCTGAAAGCTGCGGAAGGCAGGGATGAAACGGTCGTCTCCGGCACCGGCGTTCAGGAAGATGGGGCAGAGGAAATTTCCTTTGTTTCAGAAACAAGGGAAGATGAGTCCTTGAGTGATCTGGGTGAAATCGAATGGGCCTCCTTGGAAGAGGTGACCGATGCCGGGGAAGAGCAGGGGGTGGTCGATTCATACGATGAGCTGATCAAGAAGGAAAGCGGTTCGGAACCGGCTCCATCACAGGATCTGGAGGAATTTGACTTTGAACTTGAGTCGCCAGGGGAAGCTGAAGAATCACGGGCTTCTGTTCTCCCGCAGACAGAGCCGGAAACAACGGAAGAACCTGCCACTGACCAGCCACAGGGTGGATCGGGGCAGTCACCTCTGGACCTTGGCCCGGAGCCCCTTCTCATCGATACCGGACGCAGCCTGCTTGCTGCCGGCTCCCTCGATGAAGCTGAACGGCTCTTTCGTCAGGCCTTGGGAGGAAACCAGCATGGTCTTGCCCTTCTTGGTCTGGCCGAGATCGCGAAGAAAAGGGGGGATGAGGAATCCGCCCGTTCCCTGCTGGCACAGGCGGAGCCCTTGCTGGATGAGGCCAGCCGCGATTGGTTTAATCGATTGACATCCTGATCATTCCGGAATTGTGGTATGAAACGGCGATTGGCCCTGGTCGTGGAATACAGTGGCCATGACCTTCACGGCTGGCAGCGTCAGGACAATGCCCCGAGTGTTCAGGCCTGTCTTGAAGAGGCGCTTGCGCGGATAGAAGGCTGTCCCGTCAGCTGCATTGCTGCAGGGAGGACGGACGCAGGTGTGCATGCGGAGGCACAACTGGTTCATGTTGATGTGGATGAAAGGCGTGCGAGAGATTCCATTCGCGCCTACACGCATGGCGTAAATCAGTTTCTCCCGGAGTATGTGCGAGTAATTGCGGCGCGTCGTGTTCGGCCGGATTTTCATGCCCGGTTTGATTGCCTTGAACGTGCCTACCGCTATCAGATCTGGAATCGGTCCGTTGCCTCCGCCATTCATCCCTGGCGTCACTGGTGGATGCCCAGGAAGCTGGATCTCGAGGCCATGCAGGCAGCTGCCAATTTTCTTCTGGGGCGACACGATTTTTCCTCTTTCCGCGCGAGTGGTTGCCAGGCCTCCTCAAGTGTGCGTGAGGTCAGACATCTGGGGTTTGAGCGCCGGGGTTGGTGCGTGCTGATCCACATTCGTGCCGATGCCTTTCTTTACCGGATGGTTCGAAATATCGTGGGGAGCCTTGTTGAGGTCGGCATCGGAAAATGGCCGCCTGAGCGGGTCAGGGAGATTCTTGGGGCACGTGACCGGAGGCTTTGTGCCGCCACGGTTCCTGCGCAGGGATTATATTTTGTCGACGCCGTGTATTCCGAGTTTGCCTCTTCGGAACTGACCCGGGCCGTTCTTTAGCGGAAGGAGGGCGTTCTCAATTTTCGGAATGGATCATCTCCATTGTTTTTATGCTAGCATGCGACACTTGAATTCAGTGTTTTCTGGCCTTGGGGGATCATCGTGTTATACGTAGCTGTGCGTGCAGCCCGCAAAGCGGGAGACATCATCGCTCGTGCCTATGATCACCGTGATCGATTGCAGGTTGATCAGAAAAAGGACCGCGATTTTGTCACCGAGGTCGATCGCAAGTCACAGGCGATCATTATCCGGGAGATTCAGAAACATTACCCAAAACATGGCATCGTTGCTGAAGAAAGTGAGGAGATTCATGCGGGGGCCACGATCAAATGGTACGTGGATCCACTTGATGGAACGACCAATTTTATCCACGGTTACCCCCATTTTGCAGTATCGATTTCGGCATGGAAGGGTGACAAACCGATTCTGGCGGTCATTCATGATCCGATGCGCAACGAGACCTTTGAGGCCCAGGACGGGAATGGCGCCTTCCTGAACAGGCAACGACTGAGGGTCTCAGGCTGTCACAGAATGGATGAGGCGCTTTTTGCGTCAGGATTGCCTCCCTATCGAAGGGACCGGCTTGATGCCTTTATTCTCAGGTTGAATGCCTGTATCCGAACCAGTGACGGTTACCGCAGGGGTGGTTCTGCCGCCCTGGATCTGGCCTATGTTGCTTGCGGCCGGCTGGACGCTTACTGGGAATCCGGTCTGAAACCGTGGGATATTGCGGCCGGTATCATTCTTGTTCAGGAGTCCGGCGGTATGGTGACAGGTCTTGATGGATCAAAGGTCAGCCTGGATAAAGGGGATGTTCTTGCGACCAACGCGCATCTGCATCGTGAATTCATGAAGTTGCTGACGGTCAGCGATGAATAGATCATCGACTTAGTATCCTTCCCGGTGCAACAACAGATAGCCCGCCAGCCCACCGAAAACAAGGTTGGGTAACCAGGCTGCAAAGATTGCCGGAAGCTTTTCACCACCTGAAAGGAGGCCGCTGGCATTTCCCAGAATGTAAAACGTCAGGCCAAGTGCCACGGCTGCAAACAGGCCGGCTGCCTGGGCCGTAAGCCGGTTGCCAAGGCCGGTACACAGTGAAATTGCCAGCAAGACCATGATGAAACAGGAAAAGGGTGCCGCCAGTTTCCGGTTGAGCGCAAACTCGTAATTCGAGGATGTCAGTCCGGCCCGGCTCAGGTCCCGGCCATAACGCCACAGTTCGAGTAAATGCATGTGTCTCGGGCTTGGAGGTTCAGCGGTGTCCGGTCCAACATTGGAAGGCAGGATAAGGTGATTCTCGTGTTTAAAATCAATGTTGTTCTTTGTCGTGGGTCTGCTTATGTACACATCCCTGAGATGCCATTTGCCATTGAAGTAGCGAGCCCGGGCAGACTCGATGCGCTGCAGCCAGCGTCCCCTTTCATCCGTTTCAAGCATGGTGAGCATGAAGGCATTTCCGCCCAGGGGGGTCAGGCGGAACAGACGATAGCCCTCCCGAAGCCACTGAACGCCATGTGTTGTATCGGGACGATGATGGATATGGACCTGTTCAATCCTGTCCAGACGCTGATTGGTAACGGGTGTAATCCATTCACCAATGGCAAAGGTTACAAGGGCGGCAATGCAACTGGCAGTCAACAGGGGCAGGACAATCTTGTTGATCCCCAAACCGGCAGCACGCATGGCCATGATCTCATGATTTCGTGAGAGTTCGGTGATGTAGACGCTTGCCGAGAGCAACAGAATCACGGGCATGAACTCACTTAACATAAAGGGTGTCTTCAGGATCAGGTATTCCACCAGTAGTCCCACATCCAGCCCTTTCCCCAGGTAGCGGGACTTGTCAAACGTTTCCACAATGAGGAAGATGGCGAGCAGGACAATCGTGCTCATCAATCCTCGACCAAGAAACCCGTAAAAAAGCCAGTGGAATAAACGTGGCATGCTGACATCATAGCAGTGGTTGGTCGGGGCGGCGATATGCGCAACGCGTGCAACTGATAATGAATGTGAGTACACTGGGTGGCCTGGATACCGGCCCGGTACGCGCCTGTCCAAATGATGATGGAGGATGTCCATGCCCTGGAGTGATCCAAACCAGCAACAAAACCCTTGGGGAAGAAAGCAGGGACCCCAGCCCCCGGATATCGATGAACTCATCCGCCGTCTGCAGGAAAGGCTTTCCGGCATGTTTGGTGGCAAGGGCGGTGGCAAGGGTGGGGGCCCGAACATCAATGTTGCCCTGCTGCCCGGGGTGCTTGGTATCCTTCTGCTGCTCTGGCTGGCCTCAGGGCTTTACGTCGTGGCTGCGGACGAGCAGGCGGTGGTATTACGCTTTGGCAAGCATGTCGCCACGAAAGGGCCGGGTTTGAACTGGCATCTTCCTTATCCTGTCGAATCCGTGGAAAAGATACCGGTCACGCGGGTGCAGCGTACTGAAATTGGCTTCAGACAGTTGGGAGAAGGGAGGGTGCGTCGGATTCCCCAGGAATCCCTCATGCTCACCAAGGATGAAAACATCGTTGATATCTCGTTTATCGTGCAATACAAGATCAAGGATGCGGCAGAATACCTTTTTAATATCTCCAACGGCGCAAAGACCGTGCGTGATGCTGCTGAAAGTGCCATTCGGGAGGTGATTGGGCGAACCCTGATCGATGATGTTCTTACGGTGAAGAAGGCAGAGGTCGAGGTTGAAACCCAGGAACTGATTCAGTCCATCCTTGATGAGTACAAGGCCGGGATATCGGTCACCACGGTCAAACTTCATGACGTTCAGCCACCTTCACGGGTCATCAAGGAGTTCAAGGACGTGGCAAGCGCCCGGGAAGACAGAGAGCGGGCAAAGAATGAGGCCCAGGCCTATGCCAATGACATCATTCCGAAGGCTAGGGGCGAGGCCAAGAAGATGGTTCTGGATGCCGAGGCCTACAGGCTTGAAATCATTGATCGGGCCAAGGGTGAGGCGGATCGCTTTGTAAGTGTCTTAAAGGCCTATCAGTTGGCTCCCGAAGTGACGAAGAAGCGATTGTACCTGGAGACCATGCAACAGGTCCTGGCCAAGACCGACAAGATCATTATCGATGCTGCCATTGCCGATCGGGTATTGCCCTATCTGCCCCTTGACCGTGTGGGCAAGAAAGTGGAGGTGAAGTGATGGGCTCCAGACAGACCTTGCTGATCGTTGTTCTGGCTGTTTTCGTGTTGCTGGGTTCCATGTCCGCGTTTGTGGTTGATCAGCGGGAGCAGGTTCTGGTCCTGCAATTTGGAAACCCGAAGGATGTTGTCAAGGATGCAGGTTTGCACTTCAAGTGGCCCTGGCAGTCCCTTGAGCGTTTTGACAGCCGCCTGCTGGAAAGTGACGCATCGCCCAATGAGGTCATTACCAAGGACAAGAAATCCATCCTGGTGGACAATTATACGCGCTGGAGAATCGTTGATCCCCTTGCCGTTTTTCAGGTCGCTCGTACCCAGCTGGGAGTCATGGCCCGTATGGAGGATGTGGTCAGGGGCAAGATTCGTGAGGTTCTGGGCAAGCACACCCTTCTGGAGATTGTTTCCGGAGGGGAAAAGGCGACCCTGCGCGCAGAACTGATGCAGACGATTCGTGACAAAGCGGATGCAAGTGTCCGGAATCTGGGCATTACCGTCAGTGATGTGCGTATCAAGCGGGCGGACCTGCCGGAGGAGAATTCCGATGCCGTATTCCAGAGAATGAAGGCCGAGCGTCAGCGTATTGCCAAGGAATATCGCTCCGAGGGTGAAGAGGCTGCCAAGGAGATTCGTGCCGAGGCGGACAAGAAACGCAAGGTGCTTCTTGCGAGGGCCTATCAGAAGGCCCAGACTATTCGCGGCAAGGGAGAGGCCGAATCCACGGCCATCTATGCCAAGGCGCATAACCAGGATCCCGAATTCTATGCGTTTATGCGGTCACTGGAGGCCTATCGCGAAGCCCTTGGGGAAGATACACAACTGGTCATCTCTCCTGAGTCCGAATTCTTCAACTTTTTCGATCAGGTTACAAAATAGTCCGGATCGTGATGGCTGAGCGGACGAGGGCCAATGCGTGAGCTTTGGATTGCCCTGGGACTGGTTCTTGTGATCGAGGGTGCGCTATATGCGCTCTTTCCCGGGAAAATGGTCGACATGGCAAGGAAACTCTCCGAGATGCCGCCCGCAACCTTGCGGGTGGCCGGTTTGTTTGGAGTTATTCTTGGCTGGCTCGTGGTCTGGTTTGTTCATACCTGAATAAGGCCAACATATTCATGTCGGCGTTTTTCACGATCCAGGCTTTATCGCATTGAAACCGAGGCTCTCTGCCACTCAGTGGGATCAATTCTTCTGCTGCCTTACGATCGTAGCCGGATCTGGCAGTGTTACGCTGACACGTAGCCCACCAAGGCTGTCCGAATGCCCAATGTGGAGTGCTCCATGATAGGCTTTCACGATATCCTGGACGATGGCCAAACCCAGCCCGTGGCCCTGCATGCTTTCATCTGCACGCCCACCACGGCTTAGAATCTCGTGTTTCCTGTTTTCATCCATCCCTGGCCCGTCATCGTCCACAGAAATTTCCAGTCCGTCCGTGGATGATATGTTCAGATAGACCCGCCGTTTCGCCCACTTGCAGGCGTTGTCAAGCAGGTTGCCGATCAATTCCATCATGTCTTCCCGGTCGGCCGCGAAATGGATGTCATCCTCAATCAGTAATTTGATCAATCCCTGCTTCCGGTTGACTGCCTCCAGTGTCGCGGCAAGGTCCCGGATATCCTGATGGGGGTCTGGCCAGAACCCACCTGGTGACTGCCCCGCCATCCTGGCCCGGCTCAGCTCCCGCTGAATGCGCTTTTCAATGCTTTTCACCAGTTCAATCACCATTTGGCGATCTTCCCTTGATGGCTCCCTTTCCAGGATCTGCATGATCCTCGTCAGAGGTGTCTTTAGTGCGTGGGCAAGATTCCCCATGGAGTTGCGGTAACGTCCAAGCCGGTGTCGCAGCATCAGCAGGAGACGATTGATTTCATTGACAAGCGGGGAAATCTCGCTTGGCACCTGCTGATGCAGGGTGTCGGTTTCACCTCGCTCCAGGCGGATAAGTTCTTCTCCCAATCCGGCCAGTGGTTTTAATCCCTGCCGGATTACCCATATCTGCATGGCGAGCAATAGCAACAATGCCGTAAACGACAGAATCAGCAGATGTTTCAGAAAACGGAGCGAAGATGCCTCTTGCCGGGAGATGTCTTCAGCCATGCTCAACAGAACATCTTTCCCGTGTACACGAAACCGTTTGCTTAATATGAACAGCCGCTGGCCGAGCGGACCGCTTACGTCTCGCAGCACTCCCGTATCCATGACTGTCAGGTCTTCATCCCACAGGGAGCGGGAACGAAGGTGCCTTTGACTGTCTGTCCGGAGTTGAAAGTAATGACCGGAGAAAGGGCGCTTGTAGATTACCGGAATTCGCTCCCAGTTGATCTGGAACTCACGGCCTTTCATCACCAGTGCGGCCAGAATATCTTCTGCATCGTGTTCAAGGCGTGAAATCAGGCCCTGATCACTCATTCGCCGGATCTCGAGACCTACTATGATGGACTGAACGATGAAGAAGGTGGCCAGACTGATTGCCAGACTGAGCGTCAGACGTGCGCTCAGGGATCGCATGTCTTATCCGGAACAAACATGTAGCCTTGCCCGCGACGTGTTTTGATACAGGACTTGCCAATCTTTTTTCTCAGCTTGCTGATGTAGACCTCGATGATGTTGCTTTCTTTCTCGGTATCGTAGTCGTATACGTGCTCCAGCAGGTGAGATTCACTGAAGACATGGCCAGGCTGAAGCATCAGATACCTGAGGAGTCTGAACTCCGTTCCGGTGAGTGCTATGGTTTCATTATCATCACTATCGGTACGCGTAACGCTCTGGGTTGCCTCATCCAGTCTCAGATTGCCCGCTTTTATTTCGCCGGACACCCTGCCCTTTGATCGCCTGATCAGGGCCTCAAGACGGACAATCAGTTCCTCGAAACGAAATGGCTTGGTGAGATAGTCATCGGCGCCAGCACGGAATCCATCAACTTTTTCATGCCAGGCACTCCGTGCCGTTAGTATAAGCACGGGTACGCTTAATCCCTTCTCCCGCCACTGGCGCAGGACATCGATACCCGGCAGTTCTGGCAGCCCGAGATCAAGAATGATCACGTCGTAGGGTTCACTCGTACCGATGAAAGCGGCTTCCATGCCATCAAAGACCGTGTCCGTGGCATAACCGTGCCGGCGAAGTTGCCCGGACAGCTCCAGCGCAAGTTTTTTGTCATCCTCGACCAGAAGCAGACGCAATCAATCATCCTCAACGGAAAGCAATGACCCGCTCTCCGCATCAATTATAATTTCCCTGACGGATCCGTCTTCACCGAGCAGGTCAATTTCATAAACAATGCTTCGGTCTTCTTCCTCAAGCTCCACCTTCAGTACCTTTCCCGGATACGAATCTGCAAGCCGGTCCAGAATTCTGGACAGGGGAAGAATCTGACCATGCTGCCTTAAATCAAGCGCCCGTTCATGATCGTCATCAGCCAGTGTGTTTGTACTTGCTGTACAGACAAGCAGTGCGATCAGAAGAACACAGGAAGGCGGTTTCACTCAGGCACACTTACAGAGATCAGTCTTCCCAGTATCCATATCCCGGAATGACGACGCCGTGTTCATCGAAATAACCCTTATCGGCCTGGGTATGGCACGCCTGACAGTTTGAACGTGAACCAACCTTGGGATTTCCTTCAATCATCCTGCGGGGAATCTCGTGATGCTCCCTGCGAATGTAAGGCAGTTCAGAGATACGCAATGTGGATTTGCCATTCGTGAGCGAACGCAGGATTCGCTGGCTCTGCCGGTTGGGCTTGTGATCAGCCGCATTTGCAACCAGGTATTCGGTGATTTTCTCCCTGGTATCCTTGTCCAGCTCGGCATTCTCGCCGAAGTGGTCATCCAGGGAGTTCATCATTTGCTTCCAGGAACGTGCCGGGAGCCAGCCTGGCTGATAGGCGAAATGGCAGGCTCCGCACTCGGTTGCGTACAGTTGACTGGTGACGGGTGGAATATTCGGCACGCGTCTGAGGAGGCCGCCCTCATCATCCTCACCCCATTCATATCTGTCACCATAGGCAATTCCTGTGATTGCCAGGATGATGCAGACGGTCATCAATACCGTTCCCGTCAAAATTTTTCCATTCCCATTCATGTGAATCTCCCTTGATACTAATTTGATTGGATAAAGGAAAGGAAGTCACCTTTTTCCTGAGGTGTACACTCCCGTCCGATGGTCCACTTGCAGTTCCGCTTGAACCATTTCCTGATCTTGGCAGGGTCGCTCAGGCGTTCCGGATTGACGCTCGGAGCCATCGGCTCAATCCGTTTCCCTGTACGCACATGGGAGCCTGTTTGTGTCAGATCTGTGGTATGACATGTCGCACAGCTGACTTCCTTGCCGGATTTCTTCTGTATATGTTTCTCACTCCACATCGCCTTGCCACGGGCAGCATCGAAGTCATTCGCCCCCTGGGCCCTGTAGGTGTCGAGCATTTGCTTGACGACATCTTCAGATGCCAGGACAGGGATGGATATGGTGCACAGGATGACCAGAAGCATTTTCTTCACGTGTTGTTCTCCTTTTGTGTTACGTACTTGTAACCCGTAATCATCGACCTGATGAGATTCTTCCGCTGCAGGAGGCTCTCGGTCAGAACGCCGGCAATGTGTAATCCAACAAGGAATATCAGGAGGTCAGCCATGAAGTCATGGGCTTCCTTAAAAACTCCCTCCGTCTTGAATGAAACCCCCTCAACGACAGGGGCCAGCGGTCCGGCCCCTTCCTGGAGGCCGTACAGTACGACCCCGCTGATCGTCAAGATCAGCAGACCGGTGAGCAAGGCAAAAATCATGATGCTGCCAACCGGCGTATGACCAATGTGATCCGATCCTTTACGGTGCAGCAGATCCTGCAATTGTGCTTTTACAGCAGATAAAGTGGGAGTAAAGTCGGTAAAGCGCGCATGCCTTGTACCCGTAAATCCCCAGATAATGCGAAAAGCCACAAGGCCGAGTATTGTGCTACCAGCCAGCAGGTGAAGCCTGATAAACTCATCCTCGAGGATGTAGGCGGTTGCAAAACAAGCCACAAGCATCCAGTGGAAGATGCGGATTAGGGGGTCCCATACTTGAACCTTGTTCCTTTTTTGTTGCATGAGCTGAACTATAGGGACGGATGCTTAAATCAAGCTGAATGTCTTTCATGTTGGCCGACAAAGGGCATTTTGATCGGTGTATCACAGGATGGATTCCGGGGGTTCCCGGATGATTAAATGTGAAGGAACCGGGTCGTGTAAGGGTCAAGGCAGGTATATGTATTCCCCCGGTTCTTCCCCGATGTGGATAAGGACTGTCTCCTGCCTTGTCGCCTGCCTTCTGGGCGTGCTTTTTCTTTCCGCCCAGTCGGTTGCCATAGATATGCAGGCGGTGGAGGTCATGAAAAAGTTGCAGCGTCTGCTCAGGTCAGAGACCAACATCGCTCGCTACACGATGCATGTGATCACACCGGACTGGGAGAGGACCATGCGTCTGGAGGCCTGGGATGACCTTCCCGGCAAGCGTTTTTTTATCCGCATCCTCAGCCCCAAAAAAGACAGGGATACAACCTTTCTGAAGGTCGGTCCCAATCTGTGGATGTATATACCGAAGCTGGAACGCGATATACGCATTCCGCCCTCAATGATGCTTTCTTCCTGGATGGGTTCCGACTTCACGAATGACGATCTGGTCAAGTTTTCCTCGGTTGTCGAGGACTATCATCACAGAATCGTCAGACAGGAAGGAGATGTGCTGATTGTGGAATCCATCCCCAAACCTGATGCGGCTGTTGTCTGGGGCAAGCTTGTCCATTACATCCAGCTTGATGGATTGCCCCTGCTGGAAGAGTTTTATGATGAAGACGGCAACAAGGTAAGGGTGATGCACTTTGAGGAACCGAAGGAGATGGGGGGGCGCCGGATTCCAAGTCGCTGGGTCATGGAGCCGCTGAACAAACCAGGCCACCGGACGGTCATGGAAATCGAGCAAATCCAGTTTGATGCGCCGATACCTCCGTCTGTCTTCGAACGCGCCAATCTGCGTCGAAGGAGGCATTGACATTGCTGTGGGCAATGGCCTGGAGGAATGTTGTTCGTAATGTTCGTCGCAGTCTGATCACCGTTGGAGGCATCGCCATTGGTCTGGCTGCCTTGCTGTTTTTGTGGGGTTTTAATGATGGCGCACACAACAGCATGGTTCGCAATCTTCAGGAGGTCATCGTCGGCAGCGTTCAGATTCACGCAAGGGGTTTCTTTCGGCAACCAAAGCTGGAACGGATAGTTCCGGATCCCGGCAGGGTCGTCAGCCTCCTGAATCAAGCGGGTGTCGACAGGTTCAGTTTTCGGCTGCGGTCGTTTGCCCTGGCTGCGGGTGAGGATAATTCCGAAGGGCTGGTCATGCTTGGCATTGATCCGGACTCCGAGGGGAGAACAACCCGACTTCATAAGAAGGTCGGACGGGGGAGGTTTATACGTCAGACGGACAGAACAAGCTGTGTTCTGGGTGCGACCACGGCCCGCAATCTCGGCGTGACTCTTGGTGATGAAATTGTGCTGCTGGCGGAGGACAGGTACAGGTCTCTGGCGGCTGAAAAGTTCAGGCTTGTTGGCATTATTGATTCAGGTGAGATGGGTATCGATCGCGGTCTGGTCATTGTCCCCTATGCGTTTATGCAGGAAATGCTTTCCATGCAGGGAAAGGTGTCCGAGATCGTCTTGCAGGTTTCCGACGATCAGCTTGAACCGGTTACAGCATTTCTCAGGAATCATCTGGACCATGATCGGTACGAGGTGCTTCGCTGGTACGACATGTATCCCATGATGAAGCAGTGGGTTGAGCTTGAAAATGGCTTCTATTACATCTTCCTGACCATCGTGTTACTGATCGTTGCTGCGGGCATCATGAATACCGTGCTGATGAGCATGCTCGACCGGATTCATGAATTCGGCATCATGATGGCCCTCGGGAGCAGCCGGCTACGTATCGCCGCCATGGTGACCCTCGAGTCCATGCTGCTTGGTTCCGCCGGTATCTTGCTGGGGACCTGCCTGGGACTTGCGCTTGTTACCTTTTATCATTACCAGGGGATAGATCTTTCCGCGCAGATGACGACTGTTACCCGGTTCTATATTGATCCGGTCATTCGTACCGAGATCGATCTTGATCACCTGCTTAATACGCTTGTGGCAGTGCTTGTCGCGTCCGTCCTGGCGGCCATTGTTCCTGCCTGGAGGGCCGCCCGGCTGGAACCCGTTGAGGCTCTTCACCATGTCTAGATCGATCTTAAAAGGTCATGCCGATGCGTGATGTCGGTAATCTGGACATTTACCTGAGACTTGGCTGGCGTAACCTGTGGTTGCATCCCCTACGCACGGGCCTGACGATTGCGGCCCTGGCACTTGGCATTGCTGCGCTGACATTTCTCTCCGCGATGAATGATGGCTGGATGCAGCAGATCAAAACAAATTTTGCGCTTACCCTGACGGGCCATATCCAGATTCACGCAACGGGATTTGAACAAACGCGCAGGCTTTCCCAACACATTCCAGATCCGGAGCCGATCGTCAACATGCTGACAGGTATTCCCGGGATCGTTACCTGGACGAAGCGAATCCGGGTATCAGGTCTCGCATCAACGGCCAACGGTAATTCCGGCAGCCTTGTCTACGCGATCGAACCAGATCGTGAGACCTCTCTTAGTCGTCTGGCGGGGTTTGTTTCAAAAGGTGAATGGCTGAAGCCCGGCGATGAACACGGCATCGTCCTGGGCGATGTGCTGGCCGAGCACCTTCAGGCAGATCCGGGTGACAAGATCGTACTCATGGCAGCGTTGCCGGATGGGGACATCGCATCCGAGGTCTTTCGTGTTCGTGGCCTGATCCATTCAGGTGTGATGGATATTGACAATCTCGCGGCGATCATACCCCTGACCACCGCACAGAAATGGCTTGATCTGGGAAAAGGTGTCACGGACATTGTCATTCGAGTGCAGGGTTTTGAGGATGTCACCCCTCTGGCCAGGCGGCTTCAATCGGGGCTGGCAGGTCAGGGACTTGAAGTGCTGCGCTGGAATGATATCGATCCCATGGCTGAACAATGGGCCCAGTTTGCGGATGCATACACCTGGATCATCCTGGCAGTCGTCATCATTGTCGTGCTTGCGGAAGTCTTGAACACCATGCTGATGAGCATGCATGACCGTATACGTGAATTTGGTCTGATGGGTGCCATTGGCGTTCAGCGGAAACAGATCTTTGCGATGGTTATTTGGGAAACGGTTATCCTGGTACTGATAGGCAGCATGCTCGGTTTTGCGCTGGGTGGCTGGAGTTCGTTGTTTTTTGGTGTTCACGGCATAGACCTGTCGCGGTTTTCATCCGCGTTTTCATTCATGTATATGGACCCGGTTGTCTATCCTGAACTCAGATATGCGTCCTGTGTGCGGATACTGGGGGCCGCAACGGTGGGTGCGATCGTTGCCGGTCTCTTTCCGGCCTGGAAGGCTGCCGGACTGGAGCCGGTTCAGGCTCTCAGGGAGGTATAGATGGCCTTGATTGAAGTCAGGGATCTGCATAAACATTACAGACTGGGCGAGGTGGATGTGGCCGCCCTGAATGGTGTGGACCTGGATCTGGATGCGGGTTCATTTGCGGTGCTGGCAGGTCGCTCCGGCTCCGGCAAGACGACATTGCTGAATATGATCGGGGCGCTTGATGTGCCGGATAATGGCACGATCCGTGTTGCGGATATCGATGTTCTCTCATGCTCCAGGGATGAACGGGCCTCCTTCCGGTTAAACCATATCGGTTTTGTCTTTCAGTCCTATAATCTTATCCGCACGCTTTCAGCGCGGGAAAATGTCGCCTATGTGCTGCAACTCCAGGGCATGGGGAAAACCGAACGTTTGCGGATTGCTGATCGTTGGCTAAACGACGTTGGCCTGGCTGGACTTGAGAATCGTCGCCCGGATCAGCTTTCCGGTGGTCAGCAGCAACGTGTCGCCGTGGCAAGGGCTCTGGCCAGCAAACCGGACATTGTTCTGGCGGATGAACCCACAGCCAATCTGGACAGTCATACGGGTGAAGAGCTGATCAATCTGATGTACCAATTGAACAGGGAACATGGCACCACGTTCCTGATTGCTTCCCATGACCCCAGGGTGATTGAGGCAGCGGCGCTCCTGATCCGTATGGAAGATGGACGGATTGTCGCCAGGGAAGGGCATTGATTCGAGGCCTGAGCCATGCTCTGGCATGTGTTCTGGTAGCCGGTATGGCCACTTCCGCGCAGGCCATCGAACTGTCAGGAAATTACAAGAACCTGTTTTTTCACACGAAAGACAGCCTTCAAGTGCCACTGAATACGGACCTGAACAGACTCAGGCTTGTTGCTGAAAACACGGGGACACATCTTTCATGGCATCTGGCCTACGATCATGAATTGCTTTACGGGGATTTGATTGCCAGCCCGGACTATCAGGCACTTGCAAATATTCCGGAACGGACCTGGCTTGATGCGCAGGCCAGATTAAGCAGTGGTCAACGGCATGACTGGCAACATGACCTCTACAGGGGATGGCTGAAGCTGGAATATCACCTCTTCCAGGTCACGGCGGGAAGGCAGAGAATTGCCTGGGGTTCCGGTCGTATGTGGAATCCCACTGACCGTTTCAATCCAGTCGATCCCACTGCTCTGGAACCCACGGAGAAACTGGGGGTGGACAGTCTCTTCGGTGAATATGAGTTCAGCGATTTTGGTGCCGTGCAGTTGGTAATGGCACCGGGCAGAGCCTCAAGAAATGTGTCACGCAAGCTGGCCCTGCGATTGCGCGATACGGTCAGTGAAGTGGATTATGCCATGATGCTAGGGCTTATTGGCCGTGAGCGTGTATTCGGGATCGATGCAACAACCAATCTCTGGGATGGGGGTATCAGGCTTGAAGCCATGCATGCCCGGGTAAAAGGTGGTGCCAGCTATACGCAGGCGGTGTTTGGTTACGATTACACACTGACCAGCAACCTCTTCCCGGCGGGATTATATCTTCTGGCCGAGTACTTTTTTAATGGATCACCGGAGCAGCGACGGATTGCCTCCAATATGGACCGGCTAAACAGTCGTGTACGCCATCAGCTTGGCCTTTCTGCGGGTTACGATCTGACCCCGCTCTGGCGGCTGGAAGGGATCTACATCCAGGACCTTTCGAAAGGTAGCCGGTTTTTTTCTCCCTCACTGACCTGGTCGGTTGAGGAGAATGTGGATATCAGCCTCTTCGCCTTTCTTTTCTCCGGTGGCAGTACGAGTGAATTTGGCTTGCGAAGCAATCTCTATGCCCTGCAGATCGAGGTATATTTCTAATGGAGCATTCAAACCTGCATTTTGTTTTGACTTTCCTTGTGGGCCTTGTTAGCAGGCGCCCATAAGCCATCCTGAGAATGGATGATCAGAGGAGGTAGATTATGAAAAGATTCTTGTTAGTTGTTACCGCCATGTTATTCATGGGCTTCATGGGAACGGCCCAGGCAGTCGATATGGGTCGTTTCTGCTGGCAGGCCCCGAATCTGTTCATGCTCGATCTCGCCGCGACTCAGCAAACTGCACCGGGCGCGGTTCAGCAGATCGGATTAAACGGAACCATTACCAATGCAGCCGGCGTTGCAATTGGATATGTCTCGGGTAGCGGCGTGCAGGATGCGGCCGCGGGCACACTGAACGCAGGCCTGACGATTGTTACGGATCCTGCGAGTGCATTTGCAGCCGGAACGTCCAACAGTACAGCCATATGCAGCTTCGCGCTTCCGGGTCTCGCCGGGACCTGCACGATCACACCAACCAATGGCGCCATGGCGGTTCCGGCCGGCCCAATCAATTTTACACCGGCTGCCTGCCCGTAAAGCACCAAGGAAATGATGGTGACGGGGGCCGCTATTTGTTCGTGTGATTCTCAAACAGTGAGAGGGGATTAATCCTGGCCCGCATATAACGTACACCCCAGTGGAGATGCGGACCGGTGGCCCTTCCCGTTTGACCCACGGCTCCGATCCTCTCTCCGCTTCTAAGCCACTGGCCTTCTTTCACCTCGATCTTCTTGAGATGGGTGTAAACAGTAACCAGGCCATTTCCGTGTCCGATTGCAACGGTGTTCCCGTTCAGAAACATGGTCCTGGCCAGAAGCACCTGGCCTGAAAGAGGGAGCCTGACGGGTGTTCCTTCCGGCACAGCGATGTCGACACCGGAATGGGGCGAACGGGGCTCACCGTTGACAAATCGGCGAGCACCGAAGCGTGTGGAAATAACACCCGAAACGGGCTTGTAAATAAATTGAATGGCCGGATTGGCATTGACTTGCATCCCATAGGTCTTTTTCAGGGCGGCCTGATCGGACCGGATACGTGCCAGGGCCCTGGCGTCGAATTCCGCCATCGCTCTTTTTACATGAATATGTGAAACGGGGAATCCGGCCTTCAGGACATGAATCTCATTCTTTACCAGCCAGGATTTTCCATCCGGAAACCCCCCCTTTATGGTCAATGGATGGTTGCCCGGACGGGTCTCCATGTCGACACCAATCCAGGCATGGATGGCGTTTCCGTTTTCCACATGGTAGGGCCACTTCTTGCCGAATGCATCGACGACGATGTCTTGCGCATTCCGGGGTACCCTGATCACAATATTCAACAGCTCCCCCTGTTTGATCTGCCATGTCTTGGCAAAGACCGTGTCTACACCGATCAAGATCAGGCAGCAGACAATGAAGCTCAGCCAGGTGGCGGGAAATTTTTTCATTCGGTCTGACCAGCATCAGAGATGGCCAGCGATTCAATCCTGGCACCGGCATTTCCGTCATGAAAACGAAGCCCGACACGCTCATCAACCAGAAGTTGTCTGGCTGACCCGATTACCCGGCCCCGTTCATCCATGGTGAGGGTGTAACCCCGGGATAACACCCGGTATGGGCTCAGGGCGTGGAGCGTTGCTTTAAGCTCCATGATTCTGCCCTGTTGACGGTCAAGATATCTGAAGGCGGCGTCATGAAGGTGCTGCTGACAGGCGGCCAGCAGACGTTGTCGTTTCACCATCTGAGATCGTGGTTGCTGCTCGGACAGTCGCCTGACCAATCGGTTGAGCAACTGGCGCTGTTGCCTGCACGCCTGATGCAGCAATGTGGATCCGCGAGATCTCATTCGTTCCAGCTGCATATGGCGCCGGGATTGTGACAACTGCCATGTATGGATCAGCTTCTCTTTCTGTGCCAAATATCTTCGATTGGCGATGGATAATGTGTTTCTTACCAGCTGATTGAGAAGGCCGAGTCTGGGCAGTCTGCGTCTGAGGGTTTCCCGATCGGGACAGGCCAGTTCAGCAGCATTGGATGGCGTTGCTGCTCTCACATCCGCGGCCAGTTCGGCAAGCGTGATGTCCACTTCATGACCGATTCCGGTAATGACCGGTATATCGCAGTCCACGATCGCTTTTACCACTGACTCCTCGTTGAAACACCAGAGATCCTCAATGCTGCCACCACCTCGGACGAGCAGGAGCACGTCAGGTCTTTGCGATTTCGGCAGAGATATCAGGCGAGCGATGCTTCGGGCGATGTCCTCGGCTGCCTGACCCCCCTGAACAAGGCAGGGTGACAGCAGAAGCTCCAGCCATGCTGGCCGGGTGGCCAGCACCTTTCTGACGTCTTCAAGGGCCGCGGCATTGGGGGAGGTGACGATGCCAATCCTGTGAGGATAGGCAGGGATGGGTATCTTCCGGGCCGGATCGAACCATCCGCGTTTGGCGAATAAGCGTTTTCTGCGCTCAAACTCGGCTGCCAGCGCCCCTTCACCGGCTGGCTTGAGGCCGGTGACAATCAGCTGATAGATGCCCCGGGGTTCATACAGGCTGATATACCCGGAAAAAATGTATTGCTGGCTTTCCTCAGGCCTGATGGAAAGACGAAGATAGGTTGATCGCCAGAGGATGGCCGATAATGTGGCCTCTGGATCCTTGATGGTAAAATAGACATGCCCGGAAGCATGTCTGCTGAGCCTTGAAACCTCGCCCAGGACCTCAACACGGGAAAAACCCTGCTCCAGGACCTGCTTGATTCGGGCCGTGAGCTCGGAGACCGTGACCGGTTTGCTTCTGTTCAATCGATTCATATTCGTAACATTACACGGAATAGAATAACAATTTATGTGCGGCAGGATAAGCGGCTGTGGTCCGGTCATGACGGATCGATGCACGGACTCAGTTGGAAGCATCCGTGCTCAATGAGGTTTTCTTCATGAAACCTTAAGATGGCCATACTCGGAGACGGTTAGGCTGAGATGCAGCGAGTGATGTTGGGACAAACATCAAATAATCAAACAGGAGTTGCACCAGAATGAAAAAATGGATAACGATGATTGCCGTGATGACTATGGCCATGCCCTTGGTTGCCCAGGCCGGTGACGACCACGAAAGAAAGCATGGACATTACTTTGAACGGCTGGATCTGAACAAGGATGGCGTGATTGGTCAGAAAGAGTTCCTGCAGGCAGCCATGAAACGCTTCCGCAGGATTGATGCCAACAGTGATGGCGCAATCACTGAGAAAGAGATGCACGACTTCTGGCATGCCAGAAAAGAGGCTTACAAAAAGTCCGGAGAAAAGGCTGAGGACTAGGAGTTGGTAAAGGGCCGGTATTGATTGCCGGCCCTGATTTCCCCTGAGGTGAGTTTCTCCGGTCGGTTTTCAAGCCATAAGTTCAGGGGACGGATTTTCCGGGCTTGCGATGAAAGAGGGTTGCAAGATCCATACCCACCGCAATGCTGGCAGGAAGAAACAGCAGGGTGACAAGCGTGGAAAACATCAGGCCCCAACTCAGGGCGAGGGCCATGGGGGCGACAAAGGGATCGTATCCTCCCCAGCCATAGGCTGTGGGAAGTAGGCCTACCACGGTGGTCATGGCTGTCAGAAGTACAGGACGCACCCGCCTTCTGCCGCTTTGGATCAGTGCCTTGCGCCATCCTACCCCAGCCTGGATGGATCGTTGGAGGAATACGACGAGCACAATGGCACCGTTGACCACCACGCCGGTCAGACCTACAAAACCCATCAGTGCCATGAAAGAGAGGGGTTCGGCGTGCAGGTAGAAGCCGCCAACAATACCAACGATACCAAAGGGAATGGGCAGCATGACCACCAGCGGATATCGCATATTGTTGAACTGGGCGGCCAGGATGACGAAGATGCCGATAAGGGCGAAGACAAAACTGATCAAAAGGCCTCGCACCGATTCATCAGTCTTTTCCTTTTCCCCTCCAAGGTGAACCTTGACCCTGTCCAGATACTTACCAAGCCAGACCGGTTTGTTTTCCTCGACTATTCGATTGATCTTCTGAGAGGTGATATGCCTGTTATCGACTTCGGCAGTCACAAGCATGATGCGTCGACCATCCTTGTGACGGATATTGGCAATCCCCTGGTGTTCGGAGAATGTAGCGATTTTTCCCAGGGGGATCAGGCCACCGGACTGGTTGGGAATGAGTAGTTCTTTCAGGGTCCGGATGTTTGAGCGTGCCTTTTCGGGATACCGTACCGTGACATCGATTTCCTTTTTCCCCCTGCGCAGGGTGGTGGCACGCGTCCCGTCAAAGGCTGCCTTGATATGGGTAGCGGCTGTAGCGAGATCCACACCGGCAAACGCCGCCAGTTGACGGTCAAGATGGACATGGATTTCCGGATCACCTTTCTCCAGCCCGCTTTCAATCGAATGCACCCCTTCCGTTCCTTTCAGGAAATCGATTAAACGACGTGCACTTTCCACCACTGCGGTTTCATCCTTACCACTGATTTCAGCCTGCAGGGCCCGACCTACCGGAGGGCCGGGTTTCATCATGGTGAAGGCGATGGTGACATCGGGAAACAGGGGCGGGATTTCCTTTTTCAGTTTTTCCATGACCGTGTATGCACTGACCGTTCGCTTGGTAAAGGGCGTAAAAATGACACGAACCTGTCCAAAGCGGTCTCCAAGCTGCTTTAATGGGTCTCCGGCATCCGTCTGGTATTGCCCGGCAATGCTTACCGTGGTTTCAAGAATATTCGGATCAATACGCTCCCTTACTGCCTGATCGATGTTTAGCAGAATTTCCCGCATTTCCTCCAGGGTTGTGCCGGTGGGAGCGGTGACGCGCAAATAGAACTGGTCTTCGGCCCCGGATGGGAACAGCTGGAAGTCCATTTCCCTGGCAACACCAACGGCCCCTACGAGGGACAGGATGGTGAGAGCAACGGTGATGTAGCGGAAGCGGATGGCCGCTCGCAGCACCCGACCATAAAGTTTTTCCAGGAAATGGATATAGACTCGCTTCTTCAGGCGCTTGTGGGGGTTTGCCACGCTTTTGATATGTGCGGGAAGAATAAAAAATGCTTCCAGCAGGGAAAAGCTGAGCAACAACACAACCACGACGGGAATCACCCACACAAACTTTCCGATAATGCCGTACATGAACATGAGCGGCAGAAAGGCCACGATTGTTGTAAGCACGGTTGTCGTTACCGGGCCAAGCAGTTCAACGGTGCCCAGGACGGCGGATTCCTTTGGGGAAAGTCCTCTTTCCATGTGATAGGTGGCGTTTTCACCCACGATGATGGCATCGTCCACCATGAGTCCAAGGGCAATGATAAAGGCCAGCATGACCAGCAGGTTCAGGGTGATGCCGGAAAAATAAAGAACCAGCAGGCCGGAGAAGAAGATGATCGGGATGCCCCAGCTGGTTGTGATGGCAACCGAAGGCCGCAGAAAGACAAGCAGGATCATAAGCACCAGGACAAGACCAATGGATCCATTGCTGGTCAGGACCCCGAGTCTCAATCTGGTTATGGTGGAAAAATCGTGGTAGGTCCTTACCTGCAACCCCTGACCGTAATGATCCGGGATCGTTTTAAGGTAAAGCCGAACGCGGTCAACCAGATCAATTATATCCGCATCTTTCTTCTTCAGGATAATCATGTTGATGGCCGATTTTCCGGATGCATCCACATAGCGCCAGGGAAGTTCGAGGCTCTCCTCGATCGTTGCAATGCTGTCCAGACGAATGCCCTGTCCCCTCTCGTTCGCTCTTAAAACCAGGGAACCTGTATCTTCCGCATCCTTGAATTCACCGATGATTCTAACAATTTTCTGATTACCCTTTGTGCTTATCGCTCCACCCGGCGCATTCACATTCCATTTCCTGAGCAGGGAGATGACTTCGCCCGCACTGATGCGGTGCTGTTTCAACTCATCCGGCTTCAGGGTGACCCTGATCTCCTCCCGACGATCCCCCTGAATGATGACCTTGGCCACACCTTCGATGTCAAGGATATCGTCCTCAATAAGATCGCCGATACGTTTTAATTCCACATCTGGAAGGTCGCCGTAAATGGCAACGGCAAGCACAGGGACCTGTTCGGATTTGATTTCCAGGACAAAGGGAGAATCACGCAGGTCATCGGGAAGGTCAGCACGGTCGATGGCCTGCTGAATTTCGGTGACCAGTCTCGATCGCTCCTTGAAATGGGGATCCACCTCAACCGAAATCTCCATGGAACCCGGGAAAGATGTCGAGGAGATTTTTTCAATGCCATCCAGGCTTTTGATCTCCTGTTCAATCGGCGTGACCAGAAGCTGCTCCACTTCCTCAGGTGAGGCGCCGCTGTAGGATGCGGTGATGGTGATCAGATCAAAGTTGACAGGGGGGAAGGCCTCTCTCTGCATGGAAGATGCTGCATAGATTCCACCGGCGAGGAGCAGGAAGGAAACCAGGTTGATGATGAGATCGCGCTCGACAAAGAAGCGGATGAAGGATGTCACGGCGTTATTGAAGGGATCCGGCCTGAATGACCGGGTTTCTAAGAAGGGTTCCCTGAGCCCACTGAAGCTGCCGGTAGGCCTGTTGCAGGGCGATTCGTTTGAGGCTCGTGTTTAGCCTGGCGATGTGAAGATCATCCTCAAACTTGATCAATGTGGGTGTACTTGAACGGCCTTCACGGTAACGTTTCAGTTCAGCCTTGAATTTTGATTCTTCGGCCTTTTGTCTGGCAAGGGCGGCCTGGAAAACCTTTTGTCCGTATTTCAACAATGTGAGGGCCTGAGCAATTTCATCCTTGATGCGTTCTATTGATTGCCGTTGCTCAAGCAATACCTGCTGTCGTTGCAGGATGGCCCTTTGGATTTCCGCCTTGCCGGCATTGTTGACCACAGTGTCCTGAAATTCGAGGCCAAGGAAAATGAATCGGTCATTGATGTCAAATCCCCTGACAGCGGCCTTTGATGATGTCCCTGCCAGCCCTCGTGTGCCGGCCTGGGCGATGATATCCAGCTGCATTCGCTCCCGGTCCCGGGCCTCTGCAAGCCTTGCCTCGCTAGCTTCCAGGGCCTTTTTCAGAGCCACAAGCTCAGCCCGATTCTGTTTGGCTATTTCAAGCGCCGTATCCTGATCGGGTATATCGCTTGCGATAGGGGCTGTGATTCGAATATCCATCGGTGCGTCGGCCTCTCGCAGCATCAGGCGATTCAGGGTGGTAATTTGGCGGGCAAGGTTGGATGCGGTTGTTTCCCGCTCGGCCATGCGTGTTTGCAGCAGGGCCTCCGCCTGCAGGCGATCAGTGGCCTCGATCAGGCCCAGTTCCTCACGATAGCGCTGGAATTCGAGCAGGCGCTTGCTGTTGGCGATCGAGACTTCCGCTGTTTCCAGGCGCTCTTGCTCCAGGGCGATGGAAAAGAACAGATCAATGGCACGAAGCGCCAGCTGTTCCTTGACCACATCTGCCTTGGCCTTCGATGCATCCACTTCAGCCCCGGCTGCCTCCAGCAATTTGGCATAAGCCGGCCGCCCCGTCCCTCGCAGCAGGGGGTGACGCCAGGTGATATCGATTTCGTTACGGTACGAGGGGTTAAGTTGTGTCTGTGCCGCGACAAAGGGAGATGGGGGAAAATCGAGAAAGGTCCGGTTGTAATTGAGACCGAGAGTCACGCTGTCCCCGCTTTCAAGCGGCTTGGTGATATTCCCCTGCAATTCCCAGTAAGTGGTGCCACTCGGGGAAAACTGGCTGGTTGAGAGGGTTTGTTCATTGCTTGCACCTGCCCTGGCGCTTATCACAGGGTCAAGCTGGCCTTCGAGCCGTCGTACTTCGGTCCGGAGGATTTCCGGCTGAAGATCAGCCAGGGCGACATCCGGATGCTTCTGCAGAACAGTCTGGATCACCGAGAAGAGGGTCATGGATTCGTCTGCCAGGGCAGGTTGGTGAATCATCATGGAAATCAGCATTCCACAGATGCCAAGGGTGATGTTCCAGGTTGGACCTTTTCCATTGGTGGGCATGGCCGGGAGTTTAGCAACCTTGATGGTTTTAGAGTCCCCGATAGGGGATCAGTAAACCCCTCGCCTTTAGGCGATGGATAG
>CAZCTM010000022.1:0-37000 GCA_964501925.1 uncultured Zetaproteobacteria bacterium
AACATGGCGGGACTGCCAGGGATATCCACCGCTCGGTGGAGACAGGGTTTTTACGCCCTTGACACGGAGGCCCCTAATGGGTGACCCCTAACGAGAAATGGATTGTTGAAAAGATCAATCAACAAGCTTCTCCACAGCCAGGAAAATACCGTGGGTGATTCGGGTCAAAGCATCGTAGTCCACCTTGTCCGCCGTATCCTCGGTTGAGTGGTACCAGGGATAGCGATACAGGGCCGTATCGGTGAGCATGATGGCCGGATAGCCATAACGCCAGAATGAGCTGTGATCGGACCAGTCCACGCCTGTCACAAAAGCGGGCAAGGCGGCGCACTCAATCGGAAAATCGCTTGCCCCCATGAAGTGGCCGGCAAAGGATCGCACCAGTCTTCTGGAACGCAGATTGCCGATCACGGCCAGAAAATTCCCTCTATCCGGATAGAAAAGACTCAGGGGAAACGGATAATGCTGACTTCCCTTCGTCTGATTGAAATAACCGATGGTCTCCAGACAGATCATGCCAACAATGTTTTCGCCCAGTTCATGTATCCGCCTGGCGTAGACCCTGCTTCCCATGTCCTCCGTCTTGAAAAAAACGGGCTCTTCATGGGTAAAGGCAACGAACCGAAGGGTCCTTGCAGGTAGCCTGCCGTGGAAAAGCCTGCTGATTTCAAGCAGGGCAGCCACACCCGAGGCATTGTCATTGGCGCCGGGGGAACCCGCCACCGAATCATAGTGCGCACCGACAATCAGAATCTCCTCCGGGCTGGCGCTTCCCCTGATCTCGGCAATCAGATTGTGTGAATCGATCTGCTGCACCTTATAGGTCTGCCTTGAAACCCGATATCCGATCTCCTCCCAGGTTTCCTGGATGTAATTCGCGGCAGCATCAAGCTTTTCCGGCAGATATATGTTCCTCGGCCCAATTTCCTCCGCCAGTGTGCAGACATGTGCATGAACCCTGTCTTTCAGATCTTGAACGCCTTCCAGTTTCACGCTCCCGGACGGCGGCCTTTTCACCACAGGACGGACGTGGATCATGTATCCGTAGGCCCACAACACGGCAGCAGCGAGAAGAAGGAGGAAAAGCGGGAAGACGAACATCAGACCTGACCGTTGGCCATTATCCGCCTCTTTCCGGTACACACCCGCCTTCCATCTATTTCACCGAATGAAAAAGGGAGCCTCCAAAACCGTCTGACGCTTCGGGATCATGGTTCTTCAGACTCTGGCCCTCTTTCTCACGAAACCGCTTCATTTCGGGCGTTTCCCTGTACCCGTGCATCAGGAACTTGCGGCCGTATTTCGTCAGGCTGTGCATATTGCGAACATGGCAAAGCGAGCATTTGGCGCCCGTCTGGCGCGAAAATACAGGATAGGCCTCCAGGGATGAAGGAGAGCATGCGAGGAAAACCGCCGTTGCCAGCAGCGAGCAGGTCCGGGTCAAGACAATCGTCACAAGGACCATCTTGCATCATCCTTGCTGAAAGATCGATGGCTGGCAATTTTATGCCATCCTCATAAGAGTTAAGCCATGACACGCCGGTTTTCCAATGTCATCGGCTTTGATGACGCCCCTTTCTCAAAACAGACGCGTGGAAACACGTTGATTGTGGGAGCGATCTTCTCCGGCCAAAGGCTTGTGGGGGTGCTCAGCGGACATGTGCGCCGAGATGGAGCCAATGCAACATCGGTCATCAGCCGCCTGATCAGTGAATCGTGTTTTGCCGATCAGATCCAGGTTGTCATGCTGCAGGGGATTGCCATGGCGGGGTTCAACGTAATTGACCTTCAGGAACTGTACAGACAGTCAGGGGTGCCGGTTCTCGTTGTCGCCCGAAGGCAGCCTGACCTGGAGAGGATCAGACATGCGCTCATCAGCAGGGTTCGTGGGGGGAAGAGGAAGTGGAAACTGATCGAACGCGCCGGACCTATGGAGCCGCTGGCGGGTGTGTTTGTTCAGAGGGCCGGATTGAGCCTGAAGGAAGCGGAAGACATCATCCGCCGTTTTGCTGTCAACGGCAATATTCCGGAACCGATTCGAGTAGCCCATCTCATTGCCGGTGGCATTGTGCGGGGAGAAAGCAGGGGCAGGGCATAGGATGGACGGAGGTAACCGGCAGTGCACGTTATCCATCACGGGAAAATGACGATCAAGCAAAGCGCGTTCCTGCTCGGGCCACTGCTGGCCATATTCATTCCCTGGATGATCGAGATTCCCGATCACCCTCATGCCGCGGCGATGCTCGGGCTGGCCCTGTGGATGGCCATCTGGTGGATATGCGAATGCATCCCGCTCGCCGTGACGGCACTTATTCCCCTGATGATGTTCCCTCTGGCCGGAATCACCACCGGTAAGGAAATCGCCCCCCGCTACGTCAACAGTATCATTTTCCTGTTTCTGGGCGGGTTCCTGATTGCCCAGGCCATGGAAGTCTCAAACCTCCATCGCCGGATCGCGCTGACACTCCTCAATCGCTGGCATGCAAGCCCCCTCCAGCTCGCCGCAGGGTTCTCCCTGACCACGGCCTTCCTCTCCATGTGGATCTCCAACACCGCGACAACCATGCTGATGGTGACCATTGCCCTGCCCCTGATTCACCGCCTTTCGGAAGAACACGGCAAGGAGAAGATCGCACCCGTGGCCGCTGCATTCCTCCTGATCATTGCCTATTCCGCCAATATCGGCGGCATGGGCACACCTGTGGGAACCGCACCCAATATGGTCTTCCTGGAAATCATGAACACGTACGCTCCCCGGCAGACACCATCCTTCCTGCAGTGGATGGTGGCGGGAGTTCCCATGGTCGCCGCCGGCCTGGGGGTTCTCTTTCTGCTGGTCGGCAGGAAACTTGCCCATCTTCCCTGGCAGGAAAGTGATGCCACCGCCCTCAGGGATGAACTTGAAAAACTGGGGGGCGCACGCCGTGAGGAAAAGACTGTCGCCTGGGTGCTGGGAATAACCGCCGTGGCATGGATGACAAGGCAGGGTATCCAAACCGACGGCTTTACACTCCCGGGCTGGAGCAGCCTGCTCCCTTACGGGGGTGTCGACGACGGTACGGTGGCCATGATCGGTGCGGGCAGTCTGTTTCTCCTGCGTGGTGAAAACGGCAAAACCATCCTCCAGGGGCGGGCCTTTGGCCGGCTCCCCTGGGACATTGTATTGCTCCTGGGGGGTGGATTCGCCCTGGCCCACGGCATGCAGGCCTCCGGACTCTCCCAATGGGTTGGGGAGCAATTGAGTTTCCTTGCAAATATTCCCCTCCCCGTGATGATGCTCGGAATTGTGCTAGCGATCACCTTCCTGACCGAGATTACCAGCAACACGGCCATCACCCAGGTAATGCTTCCCATCCTTGCTGCCACAGCGCTAGGCAACAATCTGGATCTGGTTCTGGTCCTGCTGCCAGCCACCCTTGCGGCCTCCTGCGCCTTTATGCTTCCGGTCGCGACGCCTCCCAACGCCATTGTGTTCGGGAGCAAGCAGATCCCCATGGAAACCATGGTCCAGGCAGGCATACGACTCAATCTGGTGATGGCTGTGGTAATCGTTGCCATCGCACTCATGGTTCGGCCCGCATTTTCCTGACCACGGGGTTTCCAGCCATCTGCGCGGCAGACCCTATGAAATGCCGACGTTCCCTTATGTTTGCGCGCCGGCAGTGATAGCATCCGGACCTTCAAGGTTCCGGAGTGCCTGCAGCAGATGAAACCCGGGATGCAGAAGGGCATAAATTACTCAAAAGGGTCAGCGGCGTGACCACATTGGTGTTGAATCATGATCTTGAATTCGAGGACCTCTATCATCGTGAGGGCCTGGCCCGGATTGACTCCCTCTTCATTGAACATCTTTCCGGATCAGACCCGGACCTTGGCAAGCGCCTGCTGCAGGCACGCGAGAGGCCGGACGATCTTGACAAGAAGGAGATATCAGGGCTTCTAACCGATCTGGCACCTTACGTTGAGGACTTTGTCGCCGACCTGTTCCGTATCCAGCCCCAGGTTCTGAAACTGGCGGAGCGCAGGAACACACTGGCTCCCCTTTATGCCTGCAAGCGACAGTTCATTCACCGCCAGGTCAAGGCAGCCGGCTCACAACCCCCTCGCGAGGACGCGGGAGAGAGAACCAGGGCCCGGCTGGAAGCCGCCTTTTCAGAGCCCTTCACCGAACTGACATTTGCAAGACACGTCCTCCGATGGCTGGAAGACAGGGAACGTCATGCTGTTGAGCTTCAGCTGGCTTCAGACTATGCGAACTGGGCGGTACATTCGGAAACGGGTCGCGAGAGGCACGCTGACGGAATCTTATTCAGGCTGCCCAGGAAGACCGATCCCATGCATCTGGTCACACTGGAAACAGTCGAGTCGAATGGCGTCCAGAAGCTGGGAATCCCTCCTGAGCGACAACATCAGAGGGACGGGTTCAACCTCACCCACCAAATCGGTGAACGGGAAACGGTTCTTGATCAGGCGAACTACTGTATCTGGTGTCACAGGCAGCAAAGGGACTCATGTTCCAAGGGCATGAGGGACAAGAAAACGGGGGCATTCCGAAAAAACGCCTTTGACCTGCCGATGACGGGCTGCCCGCTTGAAGAGCACATCTCCGAGATGAACATGCTCATGGCCCAGGGCTGTACGCTGGGGGCGCTGGCGATTGTCACGGTGAACAATCCGATGGTCCCGGGTACGGGATTCCGGATCTGCAACGATTGCATGAAGGCGTGTATCTACCAGCGTCAGGAAGCGGTCAACATCCCCATGATCGAAACGAGCATGCTGAAAGACGTCTTATCCCTGCCCTGGGGCTTTGAAATCTATGGTCTCTTGACGCGCTGGAACCCCCTGAACCTGCATCGCCCCATGCCTGAAAAAAGTACGGGGTACAAGGTGCTTGTCGTTGGGCTCGGCCCGGCGGGTTACACCCTTGCGCATCATTTGATGAACGAAGGGCACCACGTCATTGCCGTGGATGGACTCAAGATCGAACCGCTCCCGGCCGAGCTGACCGGCGTCACCGATTCGGGCGAACGGGTTCCGTTCAGACCCGTCCGGGATATTCAGGAGTTGTACGAACCTCTCGATGAGCGGCTGATGGCAGGATTTGGCGGTTTGGCGGAATACGGCATCACCGTCCGCTGGGACAAGAACTTCCTGAAGGTAATCCGTATCACCCTTGAACGCAGGGAACAGTTTACCATGTACGGGGGGGTGCGTTTCGGTGGAACACTGACCATTGATTCCGCATTTGAGCTTGGCTTCGACCATATTGCATTGTGCGTGGGTGCCGGTAACCCCACCTTCATATCCATCCCGAATATCATGGCGCGCGGGGTCCGGATGGCATCGGATTTTTTCATGGCCCTGCAACTCGCAGGCGCGGCCAAGAAAACATCCCTTGCCAGCTTGCAGATCCGCATGCCTGTCATTGTCATCGGCGGAGGACTCACAGCCATTGACGCAGCCACGGAATCTATGGCCTATTACCCGCTGCAGGTTGAAAAGTTTCTTTGCCGCTATGAAGCACTCTGCAAGGAGCATGGCGAAGAAGCCATTCGATCCATGTGGTCGGAAGAGGAATGTGCCATTGCTGAAGAGTTTATCCGTCATGCACGCATCATCCGCGAGGAACGTTCCGCCGCCGCCCGGGAAGGCCGCAAGCCGGCCATCCGGAAACTTCTTGATTCGTGGGGTGGCGTCACCATCGCCTATCGCCGGCGACTGATCGATTCTCCCGCCTACACGCTGAATGATGAAGAAGTGTCATCCGCGATGGAGGAAGGAATCCGGTTTGCCGAACTGCTCTCACCGGTTTCCGTGGAGGTGGATGCCTATGGCCATGCGAGTGGTCTGAGAATGACGGTCCGGAAGGTGGATGCATCAGGTCGCATTGTGGATACGGACGAAACCGTTAGCCTGCCGGCCCGAACCATCCTGGTGGCAGCGGGCACCAAACCCAATACCGTGCTCGCTCGTGAGGAGCCCGAACACGTCCGTTTGGACGGACATCATTTCCAGACATTTGACCTGAATGGGAACCCGGTAACACCGGAGCAAATGCCCAAGCCCGAGCAGGTTCACGTGCTCATGAATATGCGTCCTGACGGGAGGAGCATGAGCTATTACGGTGATTCGCATCCTTCGTTTGCCGGCAACGTGGTCAGGGCGATGGCCAGCGCCATGCATGGCTCTTCCATTGTCAGCCATCACATGAAGCAGAATGCTCCCACATCCACCAATGCCGAGGCCCTGAAAAAGCGACTGGATCAGTGCCTAAGGCCCACGGTTCGACAGATCAACCGCTTAACACCGCAGGTACTGGAGATCGTGGTGCATGCCCCTCTTGCAGCCCGGGCCTTCCAGCCCGGCCAGTTCTATCGGCTCCAGAATTTCGAGTCATATGCCAAGTATGTCGATCAAACCTGTCTGGCCATGGAAGGCATTCCCGTTGGCGGTTCCGTCCTTGACCCGGAAGAGGGGTTGGTTTCACTGATCATCCACTCGTCACAGAAAGGTTTTGATCTCTGTTGCCTCCTTCGTCCGGGAGAACCGGTGAACCTGATGGGACCAACCGGTACCCCCACTGAAATCAGGGGCGGGGAAAATGTGCTCCTGCTGGGTGAAGAACAGGGTCACGCCTTTCTTCCTCCGATTGGGAAGGCCTTCAGGGCTAAGGGGTCACGGGTTATCTATTTCGCCGGTTATAAGACACCGAATGAGCGATACAAGATCGAACAGATTGAAGAGGCCGCTGATGTGGTGGTCTGGTGCTGTGAAAAGTCCCCGGGTTTCAGGCCCGGGCGCACGCAGGACCTGAGCTTTTCAGGCAGCCTTGTCGAGGCCGTGAAAGGCTGTGCGTCGGGCCGGCTTGGAAAGACAGCGATCGCCTTGTCGGATATTGATCGCCTGATTGCCATTGGCCCCGAAGCAATGATGGCTGCGGTCAGCCGGGCCAGGCAGAAGGAGCTTTCAGGTGTACTTAAACCGGGCCTCAAGGCCATCGGAAGCATTAACTCGCCCATGCAGTGCATGATGAAGGAGATCTGTGCCCGCTGCCTGCAGACACATCACTATCCGGAAAGCGGCTCCCGGACCGTGGTGTATTCCTGCTGCGACCAGGATCAACCGCTGGAGCGGGTTGATTTCGATGTCCTGCATGATCGGCGAAGACAGGACTCCGTTCAGGAGAAGTTGACCCGCCTCTGGATCAGACACTGTCTTGCCAGGTTGGAGAGCAAAGACCCCTAATGTTTCCCGCCTGATTTATGGGTAAGATACAAGGCCAGTGCAACCAGCATGATCCCAGCACCCATGTAGAGAATGTTCAATGGATTATCAAAGGTGACGTGCAGGACGTTCTTGAAAAACACCACGACCAGAATCATCAGGACAACTTTGCCGAGCCTGTCCTTCAGATCGTCGAGTGTATTGATGATCAACACATTGCTCGCGCCCTGCTCATGGGCGATATCAATCTTGCTGATGAACAATTCATACAGACCGAGGGAAAAAATCAACAGCACGGTGGCCAGAAGGAAATCGTCCACGGCCTGGATCACGTGGCCAACCACTTCCGTGTGAAAGTTGACCTGTTCATGACCCAGGAAAACATGCTCGATAAACGTTTTAATCAGCCCCATCATGTCAAAGGTGGCAAGAAGAAAGAGCAGGATCGCACCCACGAGCGATGAAATAACCGCCAGCAAAACAACAAAACGGCTGTTCCACAGAAACGACTCAAAGAAGCGCTCGATCATGCTCATCCCCCGGTACCTGAAAATGAAAGCCTACCAGCAAATCCGATGGCCGCCCAAGATCCTGTTCGGGCAGAACCGACCCACGACATTCGCCTCCATCTAGACCGGCCAGGTGCCTAGCCCTGCCCGAATCAGCTCGGGGGGCTCCTCTCCCAGATCCAGAACCGTTGTTGTGGTGATACCACACCAGCCCGCATCAAGTATCACCATGTCCTCTTTTCTTAACCGGGCGCTGAAATCATCAGGATCGTTGGCAGGATATTCTTCATCCGGAAACTGAAGCGTAGTGGCGAGAAGCGGCGACCCGAGCTCGGCCAGCAGGGATCGGCAAACGGTATGATCGGGAATACGGATACCAATATCCCGGCGACGCCCGAAGATCCTCCTGGGCAATCTTGCGCTGGCCGGCAGAATGCAGGTGTAGGGACCGGGCAGAAGACGGCGCAGAATCCTGTGCGCCGGATTATTGATGTTCACGTATTCGGATGCCTGTGAAAGATCGGCACAGACCAGTGACCACAGATGGTGTTCATCCAGACGCCTGATCCGGCGAATCGTGGAAACCGCATCATTTGATTCGGGCAGGCACATCAGGGCATAGGTCGCTTCCGTTGGAACGACGGCAGCCAAACCTTCACGGATCAGGGAGGCAGCGCGGCGAATATTCCGGATGGAGGGCCTGGCAGGATCCAGGCGCAGGCGTTCAAACATAATGGACTACATCCCCTTGCGAAGCAGGCCGCCCAGGCCCTTCTTGATTTTTTCCCTGACTCCGCCATCTCCCCCCTTCAGTGGTTGTTTCAGATTTCTGATGGTCTCCTTGGCACCCCGAATCGTCTCCCTGATGGCCTCCGGGTCCCGCATCAGTGACTTGAGATCGACATCCAGGCTGAGCTTGGGTGAGGAAAACGGACCGGTGATACGAATGGGAACAGCCAGCCCCTTTCGGGCCGCTACCGTATCCCCCTGACCAATCAGGGTGCCCACCAGCTTTGGTTTGGCATGGTAATCCAGCGTCTTGTTCACCAAGTTGATAATTCCGTTCCCTGTCAGGCGAAAAACCGGCGAAGCCATGTACAGATCATCATTCCTGACGATTCCGTTGGTGATGACAAAGCTGCCGACAAGCTGCGAGAAATCCGTGGATTTCGGCCCGCCGGTATCCTTGCCAAGGCTGGTCACCCTCCGGATGGCCCCTGGAATATCTATACCCTCGATCTTGCCATCCGTTATCGTCACATTGGCGGTGCCGTTCAGATGGGCGGTTACATTTGGCTCAACAAGGCCTTTTCCGGACAGTCGGGAATCGGTCTTCAGAAGACCGTGCAAGATGCTGGTATCCGCAAAGGTCTTCAGAATCGGGTTGATCTCGATGTTGGTCAGGTTTGTGGATGCCGTCCATGTCACCGGATAGTTCCTGGTTTCAAGCCGGGTTTTGTTTCGTACATTGCCCTTACCATAATCAAACCGGAAGGGATCAATCACAAACACACCCTTGTGGCCTTCTGCCATGATGGCAAGATTATCCAGCTCCAGACCCCGCAGAAACAATTGATCAAACTTCACTTCGGCACTCAGCTTCCAGCCATTCAGGAAACGCAGATCGGGCTCCTGATTTCCAGAACTCTCCTGCACGGGAGTTGGAGGTTGTTCTGCCGGTGTGACCTTAGATGTGACCACGGCACTTTTCTCCTCAGCCGTCTTTTCGCCCTCCTTGCCGGATGAAGGTGGGGCCTTCCCGCTCGGGGCCGGCAACCATGGATCCAGGTGCAGGCTGTTGGAGGCCAAACGCAGGTAAAGGTTCGGTGCTTTCCCATATTTGACGACACCCGACATCTGAATCAGTTCCTCATCAAGCATCAACTGAACATTTCGCAACTCTGTCTGGTGGACGCTCCCCGCTGCCGAGAGATTGACCTTTACCCGGTTCCATGGAGCCGAATGCTGTTCATACAATCGACCAATGGCGGGTAGCCAGGAAGCAACCATGTCCCGTTTGATATCCCCGCTGCTGGCATTGAACTGATATCGCAACTTGCCGCCAATTCCGCTCACATTACCACTGATTTTTGCAAGATCCTCACCATCGACGCGCAGAATCATTTCGGCAATGTCCAGCTTGCTTGCCTTGGGCATCTGTACCTTCCAGCTCACACCAATGTCCTGCCCTCCGGACAAGGTCATGGAACCCGCCGACAACCTCACCTGATCGGGCCGTTGTTCCAGCGTGACATCAAGACCAAGCTGGGCCTTCGCGTAATTGGCCATCTTCACCGGAAGATAGGGTTTGAAAGCGACAAGGGAGAGTGCATCCGATTTCAGATGCACCTGAACGGGCAGGGTTTTCGGGTCGATCCGGTCAAGATCGGAAACAGGACCCAGCTGACCCTCAAGATGTACCTCCTCCCCCTCAATCCGGGCGGAAAGCTCAAACTTGACCGGCCTGTCCAGCCGGACATCCCTGATCTCCACATTCAGCTGACTGATGGTCAGGTGTGCATTCTTTCCGGCATCGTTCCAGACAATCTGCCCATCCCTCAGGTTCAGGGCTTCTGCCGTCAGGGAAGCAAGCCGGAACGTGCTTTCCGATGCCGAGGGTGGTTCGCTCACTGTCGGAGCCGACGGTGGACCTTTGTCTCCGGGCTTTGCCGGCTTTCCGGCTGTCAGATCTTCCCAGTTAAATCGGCCATTCTGATCCCGCTCCAGCAGTAAACGCGGGGAGTCCAGCACAAATCGTTTGACCACCACCTCCCTGTTCAGAAGCGGCATCAGGGCGATCTGGACATCCACATGATCGACCCTGGCAAAGTCGCCCTGTGAGAACCCTTTTGCATTCCCCATTCGCACGTCACGGAGGCTGACACCGACCCATGGGAAGACCGACAACTGTATTTCTCCGATGTCCACGTCGCGTCCGGTTGCTTCTTCAACCTGTTCAATAATCATCGGACGATATTCATTCACATCAATGAAGAAGGGGACCGCCAGCAGCGCGCCAAACAGGATGACCAGTACAACAAGGGTATATTTCGCGACTTTTTTCATGTATCACTCCCGTGATGACTTCCGCCATGTAATCGCCTTGCCACACCATCCCCGTCCACGGAGGGGAGGAATTTCTGCAAATCGGACAAATGATCAATGACCACCGTCGCACCCTTAGCCAGCAAACACTCCGGCAACTGGGCACCATAAGACACACCAACAGCAGCGACACCACCCGCAACAGCCATTTCCATATCCATGGAACTGTCGCCAACCACCAGTGTGCGTTCAGGCGGGATGCCGGTTTCATCCATGCACTCCAGCACCATGGCCGGATGGGGTTTGGAAGGGCACATATCAGCAGAGCGCCAGACCGGGAACATCTTCGAAAGATCGTGCTGCTTGAACATGTGCATCAGACCCCTTGTGGATTTACCCGTGACAATACCGAGACTGTACCCCTGATTGAAGAGACGTGTAAGTGCTGTTTTTACACCCGGAAACAGGGGTTCAGTATTTCTGCTCCGGTTTCGGGCATAAAGTTCCCTGTAGGTATCGCATACCTTTCGCGTATGCCCGCCCTGGAGACCACCCATGAGCCGATCCACGGCTTTATTCAGGGACAGCCCGATGACATCCCGAACCTCATCGCATGTGGGCACATCAAAATCACAGATGCTGAAGGCCTGCTGCATCGTCGAGACAATATACCCGTGTGAATCCACCAGCGTTCCATCCAGATCAAACAGGATAAGAAAAGGGCCGCGCCCTTCCCCAAACCCCTGCCGCTGACCGGAACCTATCCCCTGAATCATGGCCGAGAAGTGTATGACAAAAGGTCAGCGGATCAATTTTGCCGGCCCGCCATCTGATCAGCCAACCGTATCGGTTCCGGAAGACGGTAGCCGGCAAGCGCTTTGCGGACGATCATCAGAGCTCCGTCGACATCGACATTCCCGCCGGGGGAGATAAACAACGGCCTGCAACCATCCCTGCTTCGCAAGACCTTACCCACAATCACTCCGTCGATACATAAATCGGCAGTACTTCCCGCCCTGTTATCCGGTTCACGGAATTCCCCGACAAGGCGTGTCTTGCCCACCCCCACCACGGGAATATCCTCATCCAGCCACAATGCGAGATGCGCTGCGGAACCCAGCCTGAGAGGATGGGCTATTCCCTGGCCATCAACGAGAATGGCATCGACAGGCCCGGGAATCTGCTCCAGCAGTGGCAGAAGCAGTGGAACCTCTCTGAAACCAAGAAGCCCCGGCACATAGGGAAAACGGACCTCGAATTCAATTCGCTTCGAGAAAATACATTCATTCTTCACCTGATCCCATAAAACCGCGGCAGCCACGCCACCACTACCGGATCTCCTGGGAAAGGCGCAATCCAGACCCAGCAGGTACCGGATCCGGCAGCCCGGCGGAAGGGGATTGAGTCGAGTCTGTGGCAATTGCCTCTGAACAGCCCTTGCTTCACTGGCTCTCTCCGGCCAGTTGTGAAGGTGGTGATGAATTTTCACACCAGGATTACACTACCCACGTTTCAGGACACTCCGCGCCGGCAAGCATTCCTGAAAGGGATTCGGGATGACTCAGTCTTTCTTTCTCTTGCCGTAGAGTTTCTGGTAAAGATCGAGAAACAGCCAGATCCCCAGACTGATGAAGAAAAGCCCGATGATGGCCACGACTTCGGCAATCTGCTGACCGAATTCAGACTGGGCAACATGTGCCGAGACAACACCGGTAACAATGATAATGCCGATCAGGGTCAGCAGATTCATTTCGATCTTTTTCTTCAGAAAATTCAATGGCGTCCTCCCCGGATGTCGCTTCTCATGATATGGTATGGATATTTTGACAGGGTTTGCAATTAAAGCAACCGACTCCATAGCGTGAACTTGGCCGAATGTGCGGCTAGAATGCCAGGCCGATGGGGCCGTAGCTCAGATGGGAGAGCGTCGCGTTCGCAATGCGAAGGTCAGGGGTTCGATTCCCCTCGGCTCCACCAGATTTTCATGATCTGTCAGTCCGGTCAATCCGTCTGCGCTATGATTATGCGATGAAGGTACTGGCAGAAACAGGCGTCATCATCCTTGCAGCCTTCATTCTGTTTACAGGATACCTGGTAATGCTTGAGGATCGGTATATCTATTTCCCCGACTCCGACGTCCGGACCACACCCGCGGACATCGGGCTGGATTTCGAGGACCGAAGCTTTGTCACTCCGGATGGAGTGCAACTTCATGGCTGGTATATGCCCGAACGGAAGGCACACATTACACTTCTGCACTTTCACGGCAATGCCGGCAATATCAGCCACCGGCTGCACCTGTACAAGAGATGGCATGAGCTGGGGCTTGCCGTATTTGCCTTCGATTACCGCGGATATGGCAACAGCAGCGGGACACCTTCCGAACAGGGTCTTTATGAGGACGCGATGACCGCCTGGAGGGAGCTGACCGAGACCCTGAAAATTCCTGGCAACCAAATCATCCTTGCCGGGCGGAGCATCGGCTGCGCCGTGGCTGTTCAGTTAGCCACAGAGGTCCATGCAAAGACCCTGGTACTGGAAACACCGTTCACCAGCATCGCCGACATGGCCAGAACGCATTATCCATTCCTGCCGATGCGCTTTCTGCTGCGCACCCGGTTTGACGCCCTGGCAGGGATATCCCATGTGCGTGTGCCCGTGCTGATCATCTCGGCAAGGGATGATGCGATTGCGCCGGCCTGGATGGGCCGAAAACTATTTGAAGCAGCGAATGAACCGAAACAGTGGCGCCTGCTGGCAGGTGATCACAATAATTTTGACCAGGTATCCGAAAGAGATTATCTAAAAACATGGAAATCCTATCTGCAGATAATTTCAGGCCGGAACAGCAGTTGAAGAGAACGTCGTTCGACAGCGAATTCCCGCCGGTGATCGTCCGGAAAGTCAGCTGAAAAGAGACCTTACCCAATCGATAAAATTGGCTGCCGGAGCGTAGCGTTTGGCCAGTGCGCCGACGACTATGGAAAAAATAATCCCGACAAAAATGATTTCAAAAAACAGCTTTTTCTTGCTGGTTCTGGGCATGGCAATTCCTTTTCCTTTCCAGTCTCATGCTTCCTCATGGAGGTCACAGCTGACGCAATCTCTTTTCCGCCTTTTCGAGCTCACTGATCTTGGCCAGCGCAGAATGAAGATCTGTCCTCACCTTGGCAATAACCGCATCAGGGGCCTTCTTTCGAAAGTCGGGGTTATCAAGTTTCTTTCTGTTCCGGCCGACCTCCGTTTCAAGCTTCTGCCTTTCCTTGGCCAAACGGGCCAGCTCTTCTCCGACATCCACCAGGCCGGCAAGGGGCATCATGATGGTTGCCTCGTCAAGCGGCATCACGGCAGCACCCTTCACCTTTTCATCCGGCTCCAGCCACTGAATCCGGTCAAGCCGGGCAAGATGCATCAGCAAATCAATCTGGGAGTTGAGCCCCTTCCTGACCTTCCCGGAACAGGCAATGGCGACCAGGATCCGTTTGCCAGGTGGAACATTCATTTCTCCGCGCATGGAGCGAATGGCGCTCACCACTTCTTGGACCCGTTCCATTCTCCGGGCGGCAGCCGAAAAAGCGGCCCCATTGTAGTGTCCGCAGTCCTGCCAGGATTCCGTCACAAGGCATGCGTCTTCGCCGTGCAGGGATTGCCAGAGCACTTCTGAAATAAAGGGGCAGAACGGATGAAGCAACCGCAACCAGCCATCGAGTACCGATAACATGGTCACCCGCGTTTCATGCTTCAACCCTTCATTCTCACCATTCAGATGCACCTTGGCCGCCTCGACGTACCAGTCACAGTAGGTGCCCCAGATAAAGGCATACAGTGTAGAGGCGGCCTCGTTGAAGCGGTAGGACTCCAGGGCTTCCTGCACCCTGCGGGCGCACTGATCCAACTCATGAAGAACCCACAGGTTCAGCTCGGATGTGGGAACAAGATCCGTAGCCGGCTTGGCATCACCCCGGTTCATGAAGACGAATCGAGCGGCATTCCAGATCTTGTTCATGAAATTCCTGGATGCCTCGATCCGCCCTTCATCGAGTTTGACATCCCGACCCTGTGTAGCCATGGCTGCCAGTGTAAAACGCAGGGCATCCGCACCGTACTTCTCCATCATCACCAGGGGATCAATCACATTGCCCTTGGACTTGCTCATCTTCTGACCCTGCGCATCACGAATCAGGGCATGAATGTAGACGTCACGAAACGGCACATCGCCCGCAAATTTGAGCCCCATCATGATCATCCGGGCCACCCAGAAAAAGATGATGTCAAACCCCGTAACCAGCACGTCAGTGGGATAAAATGTTTTCAGCTCTTCCGTCTGCTGAGGCCAGCCAAGGGTGGAGAACGGCCATAAGGCCGAGGAGAACCAGGTATCAAGGACATCCTCATCCTGATGGATATCTGTGCCGCCACACCCGCCACATCGCTCGGGATTCTCACCGGCGACAGTGATGTGGTCACATTCCCCGCAGAACCATGCGGGAATCCGATGACCCCACCAGAGCTGGCGGGAAATACACCAGTCCTGGATATTGTGCATCCATTCAAAATAGGTCTTCTCCCACATCCCGGGGACAAAGCGGATATGTCCGTCTTCCACCGCCCTGATGGCCGGCTTGGCCAGGGGCTCGATTTTCACATACCACTGATCGGTCAGATACGGTTCCAGAACGGCGTGGGAACGATCACCCCGCCCAACCATGTGTGTGTGTTCCTCGATCCTGTGAAGCAGGCCTTCGGCATCAAGATCAGCGACAATGTGTTCCCTTGCCTCGTAACGTTCCATGCCACGGTATTGCTCCGGTATCAGTGCATCGTCCAGAAGGTGGGCCCTTGAATCAAAGATATTGTACAGCGGGAGATGATGACGCTGGCCAACCTCATAGTCGTTGAAGTCATGGGCCGGAGTGATTTTGACACAACCTGTTCCAAATTCCGGGTCAACATATGCGTCGGCAATAATGGGAATCCTGCGACCGGTCAGCGGGAGGATGACCTCCTGACCGACCAGATGGGCGTATCGGTCATCCTCCGGATGAACAGCCACAGCGGCATCCCCCAGCATGGTTTCCGGTCGGGTGGTCGCGACATACAAGGCAACGGAAGGGTCATCGGCAAGCGGATAACGGATATGCCACAGATGGCCCTGTTCTTCCTCGTGAACCACTTCCAGATCCGAAACAGCCGTTTCCAAGACCGGATCCCAGTTGACCAGACGCTTGCCACGGTAAATCAGGCCTTCATCGTACAGTCGTACGAACACCTCTCTTACCGCACGGCTCAACCCCTCATCCAGGGTGAAACGTTCACGTGACCAGTCGCACGAGGCACCCAGGCGCTTGAGCTGCCTGATAATGGATCCTCCAGCCTCCTCTTTCCATTTCCATACACGATCCAGGAAGCGTTCACGTCCCAGATCGCGTCGATGAATCCCTTCTTTGTCCAGGATCCGTTCAACCACCATCTGCGTTGCAATTCCCGCATGATCCATACCCGGTTGCCAAAGTGTCTGTTTGCCCAGCATGCGCTGCCACCGGATCAGAATGTCCTGAAGAGTGTACGAGAAAGCATGTCCCATATGGAGGCTGCCGGTGACGTTCGGTGGCGGAATGACAATGCAGAATGAACTGCTTGCCGGCTGTGGGACGAAACAATCGGAGGCAAGCCATCGTTCGGCAATGGCTGGTTCGACGGCCGACGGATCATAGGTCTTGGCCAACTGTGTGCGTTGTTCAGGTCCGGACATGGTTCCTGCCTTTCGGGAGCTTGACTCTGGCCTCACGGATCATGCGTAAGGCGAGGGATCTTCCACCAGCATGTCTTCCGTGAGAAGGATCCTGCGTTTCTGCTTTCTTTCTTCCCCTGTCCGATCCGGTTCCTGATCCGTTGCCGGCGTATCGAAAGCCTGCTTGCTTTCGTCTTTCACCCACAATCCCGGCTCGGATGAGGCCGGCTGTAAACACATCCCGGGGTCATCGTCCGCCTCATCATGCTCTTCGTGAATACCCTCCTCAAGCAAACGATCAAGGTTGGCAAGGATATCTTCGATGTTCTTATCGCTCATGGTCCAATGGTAGGGTAGCGGGCTGATCGGTGGAAGGGGCAACTAGCCTTGGGGTCGCTTGCCTTTTCCACCCAGGTACTGCGGGTTCATGCCAAGCTGGCGATACGTCCGGAACCTCTCACGGCTGGTCTGGAGAAGCTTCTCGTCCATCGTATCGACAAAATCGACCACGGTGGCAAAACCCGAAAGATCGGTGGGAATCTCCAGACCCGCGTTGATCAGCACCTCGGGCTGATTGTCGCGGATGATTTCCGTCGCCAGCAAAATGGGGTGCTCGGCATTGGCCTCACGATCTTCTGTGGCAACACCATGTGCGAGGAATGACTCCGGATGCACTGTCCACAGTTTCTCATCCAGTTCTCTCATCAAATCGGTATCGGGACAGAAAATCAGGATATGAGGCTCCAGCCGACGGCGCCGCAAGAGCAGGCGGGCGATACCTTCAACACGATCGCATCCATCAAGACGCTCAAAATAAACTTTTGGACTCAAAGCGCCTCCTCCAACGTAATGCAAGCCAAACAAGGGCCATAACCGAAACCACCAGGGTAAGAGGCTTTGCCGTGGATGGCTGAATGGGATAGCCAAACCCAAGAACAGCCGCCTCCACAAGCAGCATCATGGCCGGAATGTTCCATGCCCAGCTTGATGTTTCCCATGGCTGCTGCGCCCATCGCAATTGAAAAACCCAGATTCCCCACATGCAGAATATGCCGATACCGAAACCCACCCAAACGTCCAGGGGAAAATGCACACCGCCGTACACCCGGCTGTATGCTGCCAATAACGCAACAAAGCATATCAACCACGCACGCCAGTCCCGAGAATCAAAAACAAGCCATGCCAGCATGAAAACAACACCCAGAGAAGTTGCATGCCCCGATGGAAAGCTGTGCGCCGTCAAGGGTTGCCCCAGGATATGGACATTCTGGAACTCGGCTGCTGGCCGGGGGGCATGCACCAAGTGTTTCAGAACCTGGGCAATCAGCCCGGAAGCAATAAAGGCGATCAGTCCCGCAATTCCCGCGCGCAGTTGCCACAACATGAGTGAGGTAACCAGGACGACGACAACGAGACCATCTCCAAAACCACCGATTAGCCCCATTAGGGCATCAAGCCAGGGAGCATGGGTTCCATTGATCCACCAAAACAGCTCATGATTAAAGGCCCATATGCCCAGGGAACCCAGCAGGAAAAGGCACAAATATGCGAGCCGCTTCCCTCTCCGGCTAGCTGGCACGCTGAGACAGGAAGTTCAGCAGCAACCGTACACCGGCACCGGTTGCTCCCTTGGCATTGATATCGTCACCCTTCATGTTCCATGCAGTCCCCGCAATATCCAGGTGCGCCCACGGCAGATCATCAACAAAACGGGACAAGAAACACGCTGCGGTGATGGCACCGGCCTCACGCCCTCCGATGTTCTTGATATCGGCAATGTTGCTTTTGATCTGTTCCTGGTATTCACTGAACAGTGGCAATCGCCATACACGGTCATGGGTTTGGCTGGCTGATTTCTCCAGCTCCACGAGCAAATCCTCGTTATTGCCCATCAGACCCGAGGCGTGCGCACCCAGCGCGATGACGCAGGCCCCGGTCAATGTGGCCAGATCAATGATGGCCGCTGGCTTCTGTTCAGCGGCATAGGCAAGCGCATCCGCCAGGATGATGCGCCCTTCGGCATCGGTATTTAACACCTCAATGGTAATCCCCTTGTATGACCTGATGATGTCACCAGGCTTGTAGGCCGATGATCCCGGAAGGTTCTCTGTTGAGGCTATCACACCCATAAGGTTCAGGGGCAACGCCATGCTGGTTACGGCCTTAAAAACCCCCAGAACAGCGGCTGCGCCGCACATGTCAAATTTCATCTCATCCATGTGCTGGGGAGGTTTGATACTTATACCACCAGAATCAAAGGTCAGTCCCTTGCCAACGATGGCAATGGGAGCATCCTCCTTTCCACCACCCCTGTAATTCAGGATGATAAAACGAGGCTCCTCACCGGATCCCTGATTGACGGCAAGCAGACCACGAAAACCGGCCTCTTCAATAGCTTTCTTGTCCAGCACGGTCACACTGAGCCTGTCGGCTTTCAGACTTTCCGCCTGTTCACCCAGATAGGAAGGGGTACAGACATTGCCCGGCTCATTGGCGAGATCACGTGCGAACAATACCCCTTCACAGCATGCCCGGGCCATGCGAACCGCCTCCTGTGCCTCGTCCAGTTGCCTCCGGGAGGGAATCATCAGCGTCACGGACCTCAGAGCCCGCTTGTTTTCCTCTTTCTTGGTCTGATACTTTGAGAACCTGTACAGACCCAGCCATACACCCTCTGCGATCGCCTGCACCTTGTCGGCGAGTGATGCACCGCGCACACCAAGCTCGGCCAGATACATTGAAATATCCCTTGCCCCGGTCTGATCCAGCCGCCGTGCGGCAATGGCAGCAAGTCGACGGAGCTTCTGGAGATCCAGAGACCGTTCTTCACCTGCCCCAAGCAAGACCAAACGTGATGAAAGAATCCCCTCGATATGATAGAGAATGCCCATTTCACCAAATTCACCGAGCTGATCGAACTTCCTGAGGTAAGCCGCTAGTGACTTCCCGCCCCCCTTCCGCAAGGTCTCGCCACTGGCGGAAAGCCTGCGCCCGGCAAACAACGGAAGAACAATCGCATCATCACGCTGCTTGGCAGGTGAACCTGATTTGATTTTAATCGTGATCATTATGAGTAAACCTCCGGATCCGGTTTTTTTCCACGTCAATCGTACAAAGGCTACATCGCCGGAGGAGGACGCCGCCCGAAACCCGGTGGCAGTCATCCACCGCCAAACCAGCCTTCAACTGTGATTTTTTCCCCAAACAGTTCTGTCTGTCATCCAGACAATTAAATACCTTAATTACTTGACAGTGATGTGAACAGTGCTGCTTAGTGCAGGACCATATGAACGGTGAAGGCCATCGGCGAACTGAAGTGTCAGCGTGTGCCTTCCCGGCGAGAGTCGGATATCTGCTTCTGTCTGACCCTTGCCGAAATGCATGTGATGATCATCCTTGGGTACAACCTTTCCTTGGGGAAGTGGGCTTCCATCAATGATGAGATGGTGATGCCCTGTTCCTTTCACAAATTCGCCTGCCGGTCTGACTTTCATTCCCCTGACACCCATGATCACATGGACATTCGGACCAACCTCAGCCCCATCTGCAGGCTGGACAAAGTAAACTGCCCGTTCCTGCCCTTCCTGGGCATGTACCTGAACGGGTAACAGAACCCCAAGGATGCCAAGAACCACTGCCGCGAATCGCCCCATTGCCGACCTCCATGTCTGATCATGAAATGCTATGCTTGCCTTCCGGCAAGCTATCAGTATATCCCGTGACAATCGAGATGAAGGTGCTCTTCTTTGTCCAGTGCAAGTAAAATCATATTGCTCTAGCATGATACCATCCGGCATGGACGAAATGATCCCTTCATGTTTGACTTCGAGGCCCTTGGAGAACTGATGCACAACGTCGATCGATTTAACAGCCCTGAATATATTCGAGTTGTTGACCCGAAGCCATCAGAAAAAGAATGTGTCATTTCATCTGATGCCCGTCAGGTCATCCGGGCTGCCGGTGTTCGCTGCTATCCCATGGAGGCATGCGGCCTGCTGATCGGCAGCATGAAGGATGGTGGATGGATGATCAGGGAGGCGCGTGAGATTCGAAATGTAAATACGGAGCGGGCAGCCGACCGGTTTCAGCTTGATCCAGCCGAGTTTCAGGCTGTCGATCGGGAGTTAAGAAAAAAGGGGCGGGATATCATCGGAATCTTTCACAGTCATCCTGACTGCCCCGCCAGACCGTCACCCACCGATCTGGCAAACGCATGGGAGAGTTATGCCTACATCATCATCAGTATCCTTGAAGGCAGGGCGGAAGACTTGAAATGCTGGACGCTTAATGACGCCGGCAATAAATTCCAGGCGGTACTTCTACAGGAGAGGCCATCTTGAGACTGACGCTCATCATCATGCTGGCAGCAGCCATTGTTGCCTGTACACCCAAGGTCAAGGAAAAAACCGTTCAGGAAAAGCCCCGGGAAACAGGAGAGGTGAACGTTGCCCTCAAGGATATGAGCAATGAATTCCTCTATCTTGCTGCACTGGATGCGATGAGCAGCGGCAAGGTTGATCTGGCCATTCGTTTTCTGGATGTGCTCGTGGACAAAGATCCACAGGCCATTGAACCTCGCCTGCAACTGGCTGAACTCCTGTTACTCAAGGCCCAGTTCACTGAATCCGACAGGCATCTGGACCTCATCCTTGCTGATGCTTCCATATCCAAGAAACTCAGGATAAAGGCGCATATGTTGCATGCCCGGGTTTATATTGCCCAGGGCAAATCGGAAAGGGCATTGAATGAAATCAACCTGCTTCTTCAGGACCAGCCCGACCTGCTTTCCGCCAGGCTGTTGCAAATCAGGCTCTTAAGCCAGATGGGTAAAACGGATGAAGCCCATGCCGCCATCAACGAGGCATTGAAATATTCCCCCCATCAAGAGCTGTTTCGTATTCAGGCACAGCTTTTTGTCCGCCAGGGGAAACTGAAGAAGGCCGAACAGGCGCTGGAGTCCCTGCTCAAGGTTGCCCCTCATGATGAACGCGCCCTGCTCATGTTGAGTGATGTGATTGTGCAGCAGGGAAATATGGCAAAAGCCGAAACCGTTTTGCTTCGCTATCTGCACAACCATCCCCGAGCGTTTGGTGTCATCAACAGTCTGGGACAATTACTGGTTCAACAGAATCGTATCGACGAGGCCATCAGCATCTACTCGGAACTTGCTGTCAAAATGGGAGAACCGGCCGATGTTCTGACAACACTGGGATTGCTCTTCTATCAAAAGGAAGAGTTTCCAAAGGCGGCAACCTTGTTCCATCGGGCGCTATCAAAGCAGCCCGATCGATCCGCGATACGTTTCTATCTTGCAGCAAGTCTGGAAGCCATGGGAAAGGACGAAGAGGCAGCCAAGCTCTACATGAACTTTGATCCCAATGACCCGGCCTACAGCAAGACCCAGCTCCGGCTTGCCAGCATTGAATTCAGACAGGATAAACTGGAGAAGGCGGTTAAGCGCCTGACAACCCTGATCGAAAAGTTCCCCAAACTTGAAGATGCTTACCTTTTACTGTCATCCATTCGCTTGCAACAAAAGAAATACGAGCTTCTGCTCCAGGAATCCGAACCGGCTCTGGGGTTGAAGCACATCTCACCAGGCTTGCTATTCAACCGTGCCATTGCCTATGAGAAACTCAACAATCACGATGGTGCGGAAGCAAGCCTCAGAAACCTTCTGGCCATAGAACCTGACAATCCCGAAGCCATGAACTATCTGGGCTACATGTTTGCCGAAGAAGGGATTCACCTGGATGAAGCCGAAACACTCATTCAGCGGGCATTAAAACTGAAACCCGACGACCCTTATTACCTGGACTCCCTGGCCTGGGTCTATTTTCAGCGAGGAGAATATGCCAGGGCTCTCGAGTTGCAGCAAAAGGCCGTTAAGAAGTTATCGGACGACCCCATCATATTCGAGCATCTGGGAGACATGCTGTGGAAGGTTGGTAACCCGGATGCCGCTCGTGAGGCATGGAAGAAGGCCATTCGGCTTAAGCACGTAAGCCCGGACAAGTTACGCAAAAAAATCCAAAACGGAATATGACGACGACTCGACAGATGAGGAAACTCCTGCCGGGGGCAGTCATGATTTCATGCATGTTCATGCTTGCCGGTTGCGCCAAGGCCCCGTCCAAAATGAAGTTACCAGCCCTTGTTGAGTTTACGGGCCGACTCATCGTTATTGAACCTGCGCGTCGCTGGCAGGTACTGGTAACCTGGCATTCCCTTGGCAAAAACGAAGGCTGGTTGCGTCTGAGCCATGCCGCAACCGGACGGATCATCGAACTTCGCTGGCGGAGCAAGATGATGTGGCTGCGCGATAATCAGGCCGAACTCCCCGACTGGCAGATGATCACTCTGCAAGATCTGAGATCCTACGGAATTTCCTTGTTCCCGAATGACATCGCACTTTTCCTGGCCGGGGAAACACCCCCGGATTTCAACGCTGCCGGCGAAAACATGTGGAGGGGAAAACGGATGGATCACACCCTCCACGTGAAATGGGTTCAAAGCAAGCGCCAGCTGAGGATTACCGATGTAACCATGGGTAAAATTTTCATCTTAATGATCGATGCCTAGTTTCCTGGCACCCGCCAAAATCAATCTCCACCTGCGCGTACTGGGAAGAAGACACGACGGCTATCATCTTCTGGATACGAGTTTTGCCTATGTGGATGTGGCGGACAAACTTGAGATCCGCCCTGATGAGGAGCTGACAGTCTTGTGTTCCCACAAGGACCTTTCAGGTCATGACAACCTCGTGTACATCGTCCTTGATGCCCTTAAACACGCGTACAATGTTTCTCAGGGCTTGCATGTTCGCATCACCAAGCATATTCCTCTGCAGGCCGGTCTTGGAGGAGGCTCGAGTGATGCCGCAACCGCTCTCATGGCGGCCAACCACCTATGGGGTCTCTCCCTGTCAAAACAGGAGCTGATTGATTTTTCATTACCTTACGGCGCTGATATTCCCTGCTTTCTGTTCGGGCGTGCCAGTATAGCCAGCGGGATTGGTGAGCGGCTCAGACCGATAAACGCAACCCTGCCGGCGGAGAATATCCTTCTGGCCTATCCGGGAACCGGAACATCCACCGCAGAGGTCTTCCGTCATTATGACATGCTGGCAGAATTGACCCGAAATAGGCTGCCGGATAACATTCGTGCCCGCTCCGGAACCGGCGATGGACTTAATCGACTGGGTTATAACGATCTGGAAAAAGCCGCCACAGAGCTTTGCCCCACAATTGGTAATCTGCTTGATATCATGCGTGAGTCGGGGGGAATTTCATGGATGAGTGGCAGTGGTTCGGTCTGTGTGGGGTTGTTTGCGACCCTCCGATCGGCAACATCCCTGGCCAGGGATCTCAAATCCAAAGGATTGGCATCCTGGACCCATGTAGGAAGACTGGTGAACACACATCCCATGGAAATGATTGATGACGAGCACAGTTGGGGCGTAGCCAAGTGGTAAGGCACCGGTTTTTGGTACCGGCATGCGCAGGTTCGAATCCTGCCGCCCCAGCCATTTTATCGGCAGGCATGTCCATGCCCTGTCAATGCGATGAAATACTGAACCCACGGATTTACCGGGCTTAGGAGCACATATCCAGATGTTACAAAAACGAATGCGTCTCTTCGCGGGGACTTCCATTCCCCGACTTGCCCAGGAAGTAAGCGATTATCTGGGAATGCCTTTGGGAGGCATCTATATCCGCCGTTTCTCGGACGGCGAGATCTTCATGCAAATCAAGGACTCCATTCGGGGACTGGATGCATTTTTCATTCAAAGTACATCCTGCCCTGCCAATGACAACCTGATGGAGCTTCTCATCTTTATTGACGCGGCCAAACGTGCATCCGCCAGGCATATATGCGCAGTGATGCCTTATTTTGGCTATGCCAGACAGGACAGGAAAAGTGCGGGACGAACCCCCATCTCGGCCAAGCTCGTTGCTGATCTGATCACGGTTGCCGGTGCCACCCGAGTGTTGACCATGGACCTGCACGCCGGACAAATCCAGGGATTCTTCAATATCCCGGTGGATCATATCTATGCAACACCCGTGTTCCTTGATGATATACGCAAGCAGCCACTAAACAACACGATCATTGTTTCTCCAGACGTGGGCGGCGTCGTGCGTGCGCGGGAGCTGGCCAAGAGGCTGCACGTACCGATGGCCATCGTCGATAAACGCCGGCCGGCCCCAAATGAAGCCAAGGTGATGAACATCATCGGTGAAGTGGAGGGCATGCACTGCATTCTGGTGGATGACATGGTGGATACAGCCGGAACCCTGTGCAGCGCGGTCGATGCCTTGCTTGAATGTGGTGCCAGGAAGGTGTCCGCCTATGCCACTCACGGCGTGTTGTCAGGACCGGCTGCCGAGAACCTGGCCAATTCCAGACTAAGCGAACTGGTGGTGACCAACACCATCACCGTATCAGAAAAGGTCATCGCCACGGGCAAGGTGCGTATTCTGTCCGTTGCCAAACTCGTGGGCGAGGCGATAAGCCGGATTTACGACGAACGCTCAATAAGTAGCTTGTATAAGTAGGAAAGGCACTGCATGATTGCGCGCCCAAAAAACTGAGCGCCAAAACGATGACACAAGGCAGGAGTGAATGTGTCTTGCATTGATCTCCGCTGGTATTAGGAGGAAGGAATGAGCAGTTATATCCTGGAGGCCGAGATTCGGGAGAAAACGGGTAAGGGTGAATCACGCCGTTTACGCCGCCAAGGAAAATTGCCAGGAATCTTGTACGGTGGAAACAAGCCGGAGATGGCATTGTGCGTCAACAGCCACGCCCTTTCCAAGCTCATTGAGGACAAGGCATTCCACACTTCCATGATTGAACTGAAGATCAAGGGCTCACGGGCAAAAAATACAGCACTGGTCAAGGAAGTTCAGTGGGATCCGATCACCGATTTTCCGGTTCACATTGATTTTCAGCGGGTTTCTTCCAAGGACACGGTACATATCGAGGTGCCGGTAAACACCATCAATCACGAGAAGTGCCCGGGCGCCATCAAGGGTGGTTTCTTTGATATCGTTCGCCATACGCTGGAAGTCGTATGCCGCGCCGATGTGATCCCCGAGAGCATCAACATCGACTGTTCCGATCTGGATATCGGTGATGTTGTTCATGTTGAGGATATTCCCTTGCCCGAAGGGGTGGAAATTCCCCATGAAAGCAACTTCACGGTACTGACCGTGCTTTCACCCACTGTTTCAGAGGCAGAAGCTGAAGCCGAAGGAGAGGAAAGCGAGGAAGAAGGAACGACCGAATAGGTTGATGTATTGATCCACCAAACCTTCGAACCGTCTCTGACTCCTGATCCATGTGGGCATCCATAGGGTCATTTGCAACTGGTCGTCGGCCTGGGTAACCCGGGCAAGACATATGCGAAACACCGGCATAATGTTGGTTTTCGGTTTCTGGATCTGCTGGCTCATCGTCTTGGATTAAGTTTTTCCGGGGCTCCGCGATTTTATGCTGAAATTGCCGTCTGGCAGCGGAACGGGGACAAGGTGTTGCTCGCAAAGCCCCAGACCTACATGAATCTCAGCGGCAAGGCCGTTGCCGCACTGAGCAGTTATTATCGAGTTTCTTCACACGATATTTATGTTATTTACGATGACCTGGATTTGCCAAAAATGAAAATACGTATCAGGCGGGGTGGCGGACATGGCGGCCATAACGGCATCAAATCCATCAACCAGTCTTTGGCAGACACGGATTATACCCGCATCAGGATCGGAATTGGCAGGCCAGAGGAAGGCGAAATCACTCCCTGGGTCCTTGGCCCGCTGACTCAGGAAGAAAAGGAGATAGAAGAGAGGGTCTTCTCCTGCCTGCTTCAGCATTTCGATTTAATCCTGGAAGGAAACGCTCCACTGGCGGCAAACCGAATCCATCAGTGCATTCATGCCGGGGAAAAGACCGATATCCCGGATCAGGAAAAGGCAAAATAATGGCTTTGGCGATCGGCATCGTTGGTTTGCCAAATGTCGGGAAATCCACCTTGTTTAATGCCCTGGCAGGTGGTGGAGCCGAAGCGTCGAATTACCCCTTTTGCACGATCGACCCAAATGTCGGTGTGGTTCCGGTTCCCGACCCCCGTCTGGATGAAATCGCCGGAATCGTTCAGCCGCAAAGGGTACAGCATGCAACTGTTGAGTTCGTCGATATCGCCGGGCTCGTTGCCGGAGCCTCCAAAGGGGAAGGACTTGGTAACAAGTTTCTTGCCAATATTCGTGAATGTGCCGCAATAGCCCATGTTGTCCGTTGCTTCAGGGACGAAAACATCACCCATGTTTCCAGTCAGATCGATCCGTTGTCTGATATTGAGGTGATCGATACCGAGCTGATGCTCAAGGACCTTGATACCCTGGACAAGGCCATAGCACGCATCCAGAAGCAGACCAAAACCGGGAACAAGGAGATGCTCGCACAACTTGAACTGCTAAAGCGTGTTCAGCATGGCCTGGAAGATGGTCAGCCAGTTCGACGTCAGAAGCTGGATGCAGCCTCGCTGCACGACCTGAAGGAACTGTGCCTGCTCACTGCCAAGCCAGTCCTCTACCTTGCCAATGTCGATGATCATTCTCTTCCTGAGGGTAATGCCTACTCGAGGAAGGTGGCGGAATGGGCCTCCCGGGAGCATGCTCGCATGGCCAATGTCTCTGCCCAAATTGAATCGGAACTGGTGGAAATGGATGATGCATCGAAAGCGGAATTCCTGGCAGATCTGGGGCTTAGCGAACCGGGACTGAATACCGTCATTCGCGAGGCCTATACCCTGCTCAATCTCATTACTTATTTCACGGCCGGCAAGAAGGAAGTCAGGGCCTGGACCATTCATCGTGGCGATACGGCCCCCAGAGCCGCAGGTGTTATCCATACGGATTTTGAAAAAGGGTTCATCCGTGCGGAAACGATCTCCTATGAGGATTTCGTTCGCTATGGGGGAGAAGCAAAGGCACGGGAGGCCGGAAAGGTGCGCCTGGAAGGCAAGGATTATGTTGTCAACGATGGCGATATCATGCATTTCAGGTTTAATGTCTGATATCGCACAGGACGGCCTGATCGGATACCATCCGGATTTTGCAGGATGTCACCACCCTCATGGAGCCTTGATGAAGCTACTGATCAGCCGACACGCGGTCCAATCCATGCTCCAGCACGCCCTGAGCACGCAACCTGCCATCTGCTGCGGCCTCTGCGGCGGCGACCAACAACATATCCGCCTGGCCCTGCCGGTTGCCAATATCTCTCAAGACACCTGTCAGGAATGTATCCTGGATGCAAAGGAAAGCCGGGAGATCCTGAAAGGATGGAATCAGCAGGGCGTTAGCTGGCTGGGTGTGTACCATTCTCATCCCGACTCTTTTTCCCTTGAGCAGCATCAACTGCCGAAGATGCTTGAAAGATTGATTCGGCAATCTCCCGAAACGGCCAGCAGGCTTGATACACTTTGGCAACTGCTCATCGCCCTGGATACCAAGGGAAGACTGGAAGTTCGTGCCTTTTCGCAGGCAGCAGAACGGGACACTGAAATCCCTGTCGTGATGCTGGAAGACGATCAGGTTGTACCAACCACAAAGTAAAGGTTAGTTTTCGTCCATGCGAGTTTGCATTGTCGGACTGAACCATCGCACTGCGCCGGTTGAATTACGCGAATGCGTGGCCGTGAACGAACACGAGGTGGAAGATGTCCTCAAGTCGATGGTGGCCCATCATTCCGTACGGGAGGCCGCCCTACTTTCCACCTGCAACCGTGTCGAGTTTACTCTCGTCACGCATGATCCGGATTCCGCGATCGCACTGGCGCACGAATGGTTTGCGGAGAGATCCAGGCTGAACATTGAGGCCATTGATTCATATTTGTATTCACTGACGACGGATAAAGCGGTTCGGCATCTGTTCTCTGTAGCGGCCGGCCTGGATTCCCTGGTTCTCGGAGAACCCCAGATTCTTGGCCAGGTAAAATCATCTTATGAACTTGCTCTGGCTGCCGATACGGCTGGACATATTCTGCATCGACTGTATCAGGCAACGTTTGCAGCTGCCAAGCGGGTTCGCAGCAATACAGCGATTGGCCGGCAGGCCGTTAATGTCTCCACCTGTGCGGTTGAGCTTGCCAAGCGCATCTTCGGAGAGCTGAGTGCCAAGACCGTCCTGCTGATCGGGGCCGGCGAAATGGCCGAGCTTGCAGCCCGTCACTTTCACTCAAACGGCGTCACGAATGTGCTGGTTGCCAATCGTTCGCTTAACCGTGCCACCACGCTGGCACGTCAATTTGACGGCCATGCACTGACCCTGGATCAGCTTGATGATTACCTGGACTCGGCAGACATCATTCTCACCAGTACGGGGGCGAGTACCCATATTCTTCTCCCCAAACCGGTGGCTGCTGCCATGGCCAAACGATCGGGCAAACCTGTATTCATGGTGGATATTGCCGTGCCCAGGGACATTGACCCGAGGGTGGGCAAGCTGGACGGGGTCTATCTGTATGACATTGATGACCTTCAGCAGGTTGTGGATGTCAATCTTGAAGGGAGAAAGAAGGAGGCCGAACTCGGCCGTTCCCTGCTGGAAGAAGATGCGAAGCAGTTTCTCAACTGGCTCAAGTCCCTGGAGGCACTTCCCCTGATCCGGAGCATTCAGGAGCGGACAGAGGTTATCCGGCGCGAGGAACTCAACAAGGCCTGGCGCTACATGAAAGACTTCAACGACGAACAGCGGCAGGCTGTCGAGCGATTTTCCCGCCAATTGCTGAAACGCTTTACACATCCAACCCTAAGGGCCCTAAAGAGCCTTCCGGAAGACATGGAAGGTGATCTGCTTATGGGGGCTACACGCTATCTGTATGACCTCGACATAAAGCCCGTCCGGGCACAGGAGTCTGATGAAAATACAACTGGATAAGATCTTGGCTCATCATCAGGAGCTGACCCAGATGCTCGCCGACCCGGACACAACCTCAGATCAGAAAAGATTCAGAGCCTTAAGCAAGGAATTCGCGGAGATCAATCCGATTGCCGAATCCGCCAGAAAACTTAAGGACATTCGGCAGCAATTGCAGGACAACCGGGAGCTCCTCGAGGACCCTGAATGTGAGCCGGAACTTAAAGAGATGGCTCAGGAAGAGCTGCCAGGGCTGACGGAAGAAGAAAAAAAACTGGAAAAGAGACTGCAGCTGATGTTATTGCCAAAGGATCCCAACGATGAACGCAATGTCATCCTGGAGGTCCGGGCTGGTACGGGTGGGGAAGAAGCTGCCCTGTTTGCCGCTGACTTGTTCCGCATGTACACCCGTTATGCGGAAAAGAAGGGTTACAAGGTTGAGATTCTTTCCAGCAACAGGACTGGCATCCACGGATACAAGGAGATTATTGCCCAAATCAGTGGTCATGGCGCCTATTCCAGATATAAGTTCGAATCGGGCGTGCATCGGGTCCAGCGCATCCCATTGACAGAAACCCAGGGTCGAATTCACACATCAGCGTGCACCGTCGCAGTATTGCCGGAAGCGGATGAGGTTGACATAGACATTCATCCGGATGACCTGAGAATCGATGTGTTCCGTTCTTCCGGACCGGGGGGGCAGAGCGTGAACACGACGGATTCCGCTGTCAGGATCACCCATGTACCTACCGGGATCGTTGTCTCCTGTCAGGATGAAAAAAGTCAGCACAAAAACAAGGCCAAGGCCCTGAAGGTTCTTCAGGCCAGACTTTATGACGCTGCCCAGCGTCAGGCCCAAGCAGAGCGGGCTGAACTCCGTCGGGGAATGGTGGGCAGCGGTGACCGTTCAGAGCGAATCCGCACTTACAACTTTCCCCAGGGCAGGATTACGGATCACCGGATCAACCTCAGCCTGTACAAACTTGAAGAAATCCTCGCAGGGGAAATGGATGAACTAGTTGAGGCACTTCTGACCCACCATCAGGCGAAGATGCTTGCAGCAGAAAACTCGTGATGCTGAAACGGTTACTTTCCGAGGCGACCAACGAACTAAAAGCGGCTGGGTGTCCTACGCCAAGGCTGGATGCCGAAGTCCTGTTGATGCATGCATGTCGCCTCACCCGGTCACAATTGATTGCCAGTCTGAATGACGGCGTGTCTCAAAAGGAGGCGTTGCATTATCGCGAACTGATCGCTCGCCGTAAGAAGAGGGAACCGGTTGCCTATCTTGTGGGTGAAAAGGAGTTCTGGTCACGCTCTTTCCTTGTGAATCCCGACGTGCTTGTTCCGAGACCTGAAACAGAGCACCTTATTGAAACGATGCTTAATCATTTTCCGGCAACGGAAGATGAATATTGCTTCTGTGACATCGGGACGGGGTCCGGATGCATTGCCATTACACTCGCATGTGAATTTCCGCATGCAAGGATCATTGGCACTGACATTTCTATGGCTGCCCTGAAGGTGGCCAGAAAAAATGCGGAACGTCATGGCGTACTGGAACGCATATGTTTCCAGAAGGCCGACATGCTGACTGGCATAAACGACAGAACTCCCAGGTTGGATGCCATTATTGCCAATCCACCTTACGTCAGTATCGATGAATATCCCGGACTTGCGCCCGAACTTCGGTTTGAACCAAGACAGGCACTGACCGATAAAGACGACGGTCTGAAATACCTGCGAATATTACTGGATCAGGCTGCTGACAGACTGAAACCGGGAGGCATCCTGGTTCTGGAGGCGGGGCTGGCAGGTCTGCCCCCCATCACGCCGGCATGGTTAGAGGTGAAGGAAATCAGGGATCTTGCTTCCAGGCTTCGAGGCGGGGTTTATTATCCCAGGAAATCGGATGTAACGGCACGACGAGCCCACGGGATCAGTGGGTGATTTTCGGATGTGCCAGAGTGTGGACACTGGCATCTATAAAAATCTCGAGAAGATCCTGGTCGATCTTGCCCGCTTTTGCCTCCCAGCATAGCATGTCCAGTGCGGTTTCTGCGGAAACCGCCTTCTTGTAAGGTCGGTCAACAGCGGTCAGGGCGTCAAAAATGTCACAAATGGTCATCATCCTGGTTTCAATGCAGATCTCGTCGGCCATCAGCCCATAGGGGTAACCGCTTCCATCCAGCTTCTCATGATGTGCGGCTGCGATCCTGGTCATGTCCTTCAAATCCCGCGGCCAGGGAATATGTTGCATAAACTCAATGGTATGGAGCACATGGGCCTCAATTTCATGACGCTCCTCGGCACTTAGACTTCCCATGGGGATGCTGAGGTTTTCGATGTCAGGTTCATCCAGCAGATAAAATGACCTTCCATCGTGATTCACATGATGGATATGGGCCAGTTCACGGATGGAACCGGAGCTCTTGTTTGGCAGGAGTGTAGGCTGGTTAGCCTGCAGGATCTGATTCAGGGCATCATCCAGTTGCCTGAGTCGCAGATCCAGCTCCCCGGCCAAGGCCTGATCTTTTTCCAGATACGCATCCTTTCCCTGATTCAGCAGGATCAGGAGTCTTTTCTGCAGGTGATCCCTTTCCGCCAGGACCTTCAGAAGATCAACCCGTGTCCGGATGACTGTTTCCCGGTCCGGGGGCAGCTTCTTCGCCTTGATGAGGACATGCTCTCGCACGCCAATCTTGCCAAAATCGTGCAGCAGGCCAGCGTAGCGCAGCATTCGCTCCCTCTCGGATGTGAGACTAAATTCCCTGTACCCGTGCCGATCCACCGCACGGGCAAGTGAGACCGTGTATTTTGCCACCCGCTCTGAATGACCCGCGGTCGTTGGATCCCTTCTTTCAATGGTCTGTACCGAGGCCCGGACAAAACTTTCAAAAAGATCGCTGATCTCGCTATACAAGCGTGCTTTTTCAATGGCCACCGCAGCCTGGCTGGCTAGCAATCCGGCTACAACCTCATCCTCCTTGCTGAAGGGAAGAACCCTCGATTCGAAATCCCCCGGTTGAGTGAGCCTGTCTTCATTTGATTTTTTACGGTTAATCAGCTGAAGGACTCCCAGTATTTCTCCCCGCTGATTCTTCAGAGGCACCATCAATAGATAGATGGCCCTGTAGTTGAAAAGCTTGTCGATGTGTTTCCCGTAATCCCCGTCGGTGGAGGTGCTCTTCTTTGTCACCCGCATGGGCCTGCCGTAGTAGGCACATTTACCCACCAGGCTGGTTTTATCAATCGAAAAAGCGAGATCTCCCAGGTCAGGAAGTGAAACTGACCGGTTTTCGGCAATTGTGAAACACAGTTTATCTTCCCCGTCCCTTTCCTCGATCAGATACAATGACCCCGCATCGGAGTGGGTCATGTCCATGGTGAGATTCAAGATATTGGGTAGAAGCTCTTCCAGTTCCAGGGCCGAAGATATTGCTGTACCTATCTTGGCGATGTCTTCGCGCTCATTCCTGAGCCGGCCGATCATGGATTTGGCTGCGCTCAACTGCGTTTCCTGGGTCAAAAGGACGGAAACAAACTCCGCGAGCGTATCAGCGGGCATGGTGGAGGGAACAGGAATCTTTTTTGAACCCATATGGAGTATCCAGTCGGAACCATGTCGAACAAGACCGGGTTTCTTACTGCCCCTGCCCAGTGAAACAACCTTGATACCGTTATCTTCCAGGGACTGGCGCCATTCACGTGGAAAGTCACTGTCAGAAACAAATATCCTATATTGCACAGCTTACCATTCCAGGACCATGGGCCAAATCTCCTCAGCCATGCGTTGGCAGTCATTCAGTTGGATGTATCCAGTTCCTTTCTACGCCGGTGAATGCGCCCGACTTCACCTGGACCCATGAAGCAGAAGGGACCAAGGCTACTCTCCCGCCGCTTCACCGCTTGTGACACACGTCATAGCCCGTTTTGTTGCTATTCCTGATTTATTATGGCCCATAGTTTCTCAGAGGGCAATTTGCGTATGAGACCGCATGCGTGGCGTTTGATGTGGGCAAGTGTTTCCACTTCCGGTTTAAGACGCTTTATCTGATAATGACATTCTCGAGGTTTGCTTTTTCTGATAGAAGCCTCCTGATCCGTCATACCACGTCACATGGAGAACCTATGCCCCATCTCGCAATCATTGATGGCCCCAACTACGTCTTTCGCGCCTTTCACGCCATCAGGCATCTGTCCAATTCAAGGGGAGAACCAACAAACGCCATTTACGGTTATCTGCAAATGGTTCGCAGTGTGCTCAAGGAGCTCGAACCAACGCATGTGGCCGTTGTCTTCGATCCTGAAGGCGGCAGCTTCCGTCAGAAGGACTTTCCGGAATACAAGGCTCACCGACCCCCCATGCCCGAGGAACTGTCGATGCAGTGGCCGCGCATACGGGAGATCACGCGTGCCTTTAATTTCAGCCTGATATGCGTGGATAACTTCGAGGCGGATGATGTCATCGCCACCCTGGCCCGGCAGGCTGAACGGCGAGGCTGGAAGGTGACCATCGTATCCTCAGACAAGGACCTCATGCAGTTGATCAGCAACCGCATCCAGATGCTTGACACGATGAAATCCATCCACTTTGACGAGGAGGCCGTCCGAAAGAGATGGGGCGTCGGACCGGATCAGATCGTCGATCTTTTTGCCCTGGCGGGTGACAGCTCGGACAACATTCCGGGTGTTCCCGGCATTGGTCCCAAGACGGCGGCACAACTGCTCAAGGATTATGGCAATCTGGACAACCTGCTCAGAGAGGCAAACACCATCCCGCAGAAGAAGCGCCGTGAAATGCTTCAACGCCATGCCGATGATGCCCGTCTTTCCCATCACCTGGTCCGTCTGAGGGAAGATGTCCCCCTGCCTGTGGGACTCGACGACCTTGCCATCAAGGAACCTGACAGGGACAAACTGAAGACCCTGTTCAGGGAACTGGAGTTCCGTCGTCTGCTCACCGAGTTCAGCAATGGCGGGGATGCGGAAACGAAAGACCGGGGCCCTGGGGCAAAACGGAAGCGGATTGACCGATTGGTCACTGACGAAGGCAGCCTGCAATCTCTCACGGAGGCGCTCAGAAACGCCCCCTTAATCGCTATCGATACGGAAACTACATCCCTGAACTGCCATGACGCCGATCTGGTGGGACTTTCCTTTTCAGTCCGGGAAGGTGAAGGCTGGTATGTTCCTGTGGGACATAAGGAGACCGGTGAACGCTTTCACCAGCTTGATAAGGAAAAAACCCTGGCCATTCTGAAACCGATTCTGGTGGACCGATACATGAAAAAATGCGGTCATAACCTGAAATACGATCTTCAGGTTTTAAGGAGGGCAGGTATTGAGCTTGCGGGGATCCGCTATGATTCCATGCTGCTTGCCTATTGTCTTTACCCCGGCAAATATCCGCCTCGCCTGGATACGATTGCCCAGGATTATCTGGACTACACCTGCATCCCGTATGAGTCGGTGGCCGGCAAAGGAAACAGACAGATCCGTTTCGATGAAGTGCCGATCGAAAAGGCTCTGCCGTATGCCTCCGAGGATGCCGAGGTGGCCTACCGACTCACACTGAAGCTGTCCGGGATGCTTGCCGAGCAAAAGCGGCAACATCGCCACGATGAGATCGAGTTGCCCTTGCTTACTGTTCTGGCTGACATGGAATGGATTGGAGCCAAACTGGATAAACAAATGTTGCACGGGCTCTCCAGAGAGTTCGGGCGCAAGATCGCCAAGCTGGAAACAACGATCCATCACGAGGCGGGAGTAAGTTTTAACATTCATTCACCCCAGCAACTGGGGTCGGTGCTGTTTGAACACCTGAAACTCCCCGGGGGCAAGCGGACAAAGGGGGGGCAGTGGTCAACGGCCCAGGAGATCCTGGAATCCCTGTCGGAGGTTCACCCGGTAGCCAGGCTTATCCTCAGAACCAGACAACTCGCCAAACTGAAATCAACATATACGGATGCCCTGCAGAACCTGATCCATCCGGAAACAGGCCGGGTGCACACCTCTTACAATCAGGCCATTACCACAACCGGCAGGCTTTCATCGTCTGATCCCAACTTGCAGAACATTCCCATTCGCACCGAGGAAGGAAGGGAAATTCGCAAGGCTTTTATTGCGGAACGTGACTGCATCCTGATCAGCGCGGATTATTCACAGATCGAACTCAGACTGATGGCGCACTTTTCCGGAGACGAACATCTGATTGCTGCCTTCGAGCAGGGACTGGATATTCATGCCGCCACTGCGGCAGTGGTCAATCAGGTGCCTTTAAACGAGGTGACCAGTTCGCAGCGCAGGCATGCCAAGATCATCAATTTCGGTATCCTCTACGGCATGAGCGCCTTCGGTCTGGCCAAACAACTGGGTGTTGATCGCAGCCAGGCGCAGCGGTTCATCGACAGCTATTTCTCCCAGTATCCGCGGGTACGCTCCTTTATGGATCAAACACTCGAGCGCGCCCGCAAGCAAGGGTATGTGGAAACGCTCATGGGCCACCGTGTTTTTGTACCGGAGATTCATGCCAGAAATACCATGCGCCGACAGTATGCTGAACGCACCGCGATCAATGCCCCCCTCCAGGGCTCGGCAGCCGACATTATCAAGGTGGCCATGATACGCCTTCATGAGCGACTGAAAAAAGAGGTTCCTGAGGCTCATATGATCCTGCAGGTGCACGATGAGCTTGTGGTTGAGGCCCCCATGAGCCTGGCGGATCAGGTGTCAACGATCATGCGTGAAGAAATGCAAACCGCAGTGAAACTTCATGTGCCGCTGACAGTGGACCTGGGAACCGGTCGGAACTGGTATGAAGCCCACAGACTCTGATCTGCAGGCGGGACTGATACCCCGTCTTTCTGGAGGTGCGCTTCTCCTAATCTTCGCGCCACTTGATGGAACAGCCGATGCTCGGATGCTGGGGCTGGGGGGCAGGTTTGCCTGAAACCATGGCCTCCACGGCCTCCGCCAGTTCATGTCGGGTAACCCTTGCCTCATCCTTCCAGTAGTCATCGACGCGTCCATGGTAGTAGAGTGTTCCAGCGCGATCAAAAAGGTACAGATCGGGCGTGCACTGGGCGTCAAACAAGCGGGCCACTTCCTGTGTCTCATCCACAAGATAGGGAAAATCAATCCCCCATTCGCGGATCTTTTCCTTCATTGCCTGGGGTGAGTCTTCCGGATAATCCGGATGAATGTTGGGATTGATGGCGACCGTCATGACCCCCATTTCTCGAAACGACCTGGCATGCCTGATCAATCTGGGCCAGACCGCGAGGGCATAGGGACAGTGGTTGCAAGTAAAAACCACCAGCAAACCGTTTTTCCCCATACACTCTTTTAACGCGTACGACTTGCCATCAGGGTCCTTGAGGTCAACATCGGGCAGTTTCCAGCCCAGATCAACATGAATGGATGCCACCAGAGCCATAGGAATATCTCCTTTCATCTCGCTGATAATCGATGCATGCTATGCCTACATGTCCAGCAGATAAAGATACTGCAGCTCCTGTGTTAGCCCAAAATGAAAACTTCCGCTTTTAGCAAAGTAGAAATTTCCGCTTCA
>CAZCTM010000023.1:0-35959 GCA_964501925.1 uncultured Zetaproteobacteria bacterium
TCTCAACCGGACAACTCTCGTGCTACTACTTAGGACAGGTTATGTGTTACTGACAAGCCTATGAGTAATGTAGGGGTGTTTTTTGAATTTAGGGGCTACGGACAAGGATCAGGGCCTGATCGTTGAACTCAACAGCGGTTGGTCTGAGCGCCCGGGCAAAGGGTGAGAAGAGGGCAGGCCGGACAGATCGGCCTGGCAAGGCAGTGGCGTTTGGCGTGCTCGACAATCAGGGCGTGGTATTCATTGAACAGGGTGTGGTCTGCCGGCAGGTGACCATGGAAGAGGCGTTGCACGTCATCATAACGGCTGTCGGAGGTGAGGAAACCCAGACGGTGAAAGATGCGTTTCGTATAGGCATCAACGACAAAGACAGGTCTGTCAAAGGCGTAGAGCAATATGGAGTCTGCCGTCTCGGGACCTACGCCATGCACCTTGAGGAGTCTGGAACGCAGCAAATCAGTGGGCAGGAGATGAAGTTTTTCCCACTGACCATGTTCAAGGTAGAACGCGCAGAAGGCCCGCAACCGCTTCGTCTTGATGCGAAAATAGCCTGCCGGGCGGACCAGTTCGGCCAGCTCTTCATCGGGCATGGTCATCATCGCTTGGGGTTCAAGCGCGTGGTTGCTGATCAGATTTGCAATGGCACGTTCCACGTTTCGCCATGACGTATTCTGGGTCAGGATGGCTCCGATCATGACCTCAAACGGTGTCCTGGCAGGCCACCAGTGCTGGGGGCCGTAGGCGGAAAGAAGGGTTTCATACACGTGCACAAGATTTAATCTGTGAGTATTCATATGATATATCAATATGATACAGGTATTTATTAATCTACTTTCTCAAAAGTTGCCTCAGCTGGCTTAATTCGGAGTCGCGCAGCCTGCGGTACTCGCCGGGAGCAAGGTGATTCAAGTGAACAGGTCCGAACCGAATGCGAATCAGGCGGCGAACCAGATGTCCATGCGCAGCCAGTGTTCGGCGGATTTCCCGCCAGCGTCCCCGACGGATGGTAATGGTCAGCCAGCTGTGTCCGCCTGTTTCTGAATCAATACTCACCTCCCAGGGATCACTGATCTCACCCTTGCCAATACCGGCGCCTCCTTCGCACAGCATCGTCAGGGTTTCGGGACTCAGGTGCCCGGTGATGCGGGCCCTGTAGGTTCGCGGCAGTGCCGTGGCCGGGTGCGTCAGGACCCGTGCAAGATGTCCGTCATCTGTGAGCAAAAGCAGGCCCTCGGTATCCATGTCCAGGCGTCCTACCGACTGAACACTCGGGGAAACATCCAGATGATCATAAATTACCGGCCTTCCCTTGGGGTCCCTGCGGCTGCAAAGCTGGCCCCTCGGTTTATGATAAGCCAGGTAAGTGAAGGTGGTCAGCGGCTGGGTGGTCCTGCCATCCACCTTGACCCTGTCCCCTTTTTTGACAACGGTTCCCAGTTTATCCACGGGGAGTCCATTGATCGTGACACGGCCGGCAAGAATCCAGCGTTCAGCCTCCCGTCGTGAACACAGACCACAGTTGGCCAGGTAACGGTTGATGCGTATGCCGTTACCTTTTGGCGGTGTTTCTGGCTTAATCTTCGATGGCCTGCGGGACATCACGAATCCGTTCCGTCTCGTTCCCGACTTTCCCCCCCGTGATTTGCTGGATCTCATCCTCGTCCAGGAGCTGATTCGGGTCAGGAAGGTCCTGCAGGGAATTCAGGCCAAAGTCGATGAGGAACTTCTTGCCCGTTCCGTAAAGATGTGGCCGGCCCGGGACCTCCTTTCTGCCCAGAACCCGGATCCAGCCACGTTCCTGCAGTGTCAGGAGCATGCCACTGGAGATCCTTACCCCCCGTATGTCCTCAATTTCAGCGCGGGTGACGGGTTGGCGGTAGGCGATAATGGCCAGTGTTTCCAGCATGGATCTTGATAACCTGGGTGGTCTGGTTTCCCACAGTTGCCGGACCAGCTCACCGTATTCCGGTGCGGTCCGGAACTGCCAGCCACCATCAATGTTTTCGATACGGATACCCCGTCCATGATAATGCAGCTGAAGCTCGCTTAAGGCGATATCGATTTCCCTGCGGTCAGCATCCGGCAGCAGGTTGCGCAATTTGGTGATGCCCAGGGGTTCATCACTGGCGAGAAGCAGGGCCTCAATCTGATGAAGAAGGCTCATTTTCTGGCGCTGGTTGGCAACAGGTTGATGGGCCCATAGCAGTTGCTCTGGACCAGGGTCAGCAATTGTTCCCGCCATAATTCCAGTATGGCCAGAAAAGTCGTCACCAGGGCTTCCCGGTCTGTCTGCTCCATGATCAGATCGTCGAAACGTACACCCCCCCTTCTCAGACGCTCCAGAACCTTTCCCATCTGTTCACGCACGCTCATGGTGTCCATGAAGACACGATGCTCGAGCCTTCCTCCAATCCGCCTCAGCACCTGGCGGAAGGCCACCAGAAGGGCATCCAGATCAGCCTCGGGCGGGGGGCGCTCAATCATTTCCGCTTCCGGAAATGAGGCGCGGAGAAATACATCACGGCCGATTCTTGGTCGTTTGCCAAGTTCTTCGGCAAGCATGCGGTATTGCTCGTATGCCAGGAGTTGCGCCACGAGTTCTGCACGGGGATCGATTTCCTCGCCCTGGCTGTCCAGCTCCGGACGCGGCAGAAGAAGCCTGCTTTTTAACTGCATCAGTGTGCTTGCCATCACCAGATAATCACCGGCAATGTCCAGGTCAAGGTTGCGCTGATCCTGAAGCACCTTCAGATACTGGCCTGTCAGTTCAGCAATGGGGATATCAAAGATATCCATTTCCTGGCTTCGGATCAGATGGAGGAGCATGTCCAGCGGTCCTTCAAAGGCATCCAGACGTACCGGCGGCAGCGAACTGGAGCCAGGGAATGTTTCGGCGGCATCCACTTCCGAGTGTGTCACGGGGGATTCATTTCCTCTTTCCTGTCATGTCATGTGTGCTCCGGAGTCGGGAAGCTATACACGGTATCCCATCTTGAGCGTTCGCCTCACTTTTTCCATGGTTCTTGATGCCTCACGTCTGGCCCGGGCGTTACCCGTACGGACGATGTCCCTCACATCATCCATGTGCCTGAGGATATCATTCCGCCGCTCCCGGATGGGTTGGAGCTCGGCCTCCAGATGGGCAAGCAGCACCTGCTTGCAATCCAGACAGCCGATCCCCGCACTGGTGCATCCATCTTGAACCCAGTCCCTCTCTTCATCACTCGAATAGATTTTGTGAAATTCCCATACAGGGCACTTTTCCGGCGTGCCCGGGTCTGTACGTCTGATGCGTGCCGGATCGGTTGGCATGGTACGCACCTTTTTCTCTGTCACCTTCCATTCTTCCGCCAGCTCAATGGTGTTTTTGTACGACTTGCTCATCTTCCGTCCATCCAGGCCAGGCAGCTTGCCTTCAGGCATGAGCAGTTCCTTCGGTTCGGGAAACAGGGGCTGATCCGGCTTGCGGTAGAGGAAATTGAAACGGCGCGCAACTTCACGGGTCAGTTCCACGTGAGCGACCTGGTCGTCGCCGACAGGCACAAAATGGGCCTGGTAGATGAGGATGTCTGCTGCCTGAAGGAGTGGATAACCCAGGAATCCGTAAGTTCCAAGATCCTTTTCGCGCAGTTGCTCGATCTGATCCTTGTATGTTGGCACACGCTCGAGCCAGGAGAGGGGGGTGATAAATGAAAACAGCAGGTGCAGTTCCGCGTGTTCCTGAATTTCGGACTGGATAAACAGCGTTGCCTTGTCTGGATCGATTCCCACTGCAAGCCAGTCCACCAACATGTCCCAGATGGTTTTCGAGACAATCTCCGGTTCGGCATAATCCGTCGTTAGGGCATGCCAGTCCGCTGCAAAGAAAAAACACTCATACTCATCCTGTAATTTCAGCCAGTTCGTCAGCACCCCCCGATAGTGACCAAGGTGCAGCCGGCCGGTCGGGCGCATGCCTGAGAGGACACGCTTTGGCCTGGAAGAATGATCGTCTGGCATGGAATCCTAACCCCCTAATGGATGGTGAGATGCTGGCATACAGGACTTGGATTGCAACGAGTGATCCTTCTGGAAGATGCGGCCCGAATCCATTGACGAGTTATGACCCTCCGACATCCAGTGTGCCAACCAGCTCCGCATAGGAATCGAAACGGTGATCCGCGAGGTAGGTGTGAAATCCTGACAGGATCTTGCCCGGCAGGAGCGGATCATAGAAAAGCCCTGTTCCAAGGCCGATGGCATCACTGCCGGCAATGGCAAATTCGATGGCATCCTCCGCATCACTGATTCCTCCCTGTCCCAGGATGGAGATGCCGTGCTTCTCAGCCATATGACGGATCTGATGAATCTTCCAGAGTGCAACAGGCTTGATGGCGGGGCCGGACAGCCCACCGGAGACATTGGCCAGGACCGGTTTTCGGGTCCGGATATCGATCGCCATGCCGGGCAAGGTGTTAATCAGGGAAAATCCATCCGTTCCGGCCTCAATGCAGGCCCTGGCGATCCGGCAGATATCGGCGTTGGCCGGCGACAGCTTGGTGATCAGAGGCTTGGACGTGACGGCACGTATGGCTTCAATCAAACGGGCGCTCATGTCGACATCATTTCCGAAGTGGATGCCACCGGCCTTGACATTTGGACAGGAGATATTGACTTCCATGGCCCTGACCGGTGAATCGTCAAACTGACGGGCCACTTCAACATATTCTTCCACGCTGCTGCCATTGATGTTGGCCCAGAACTGGGTTTCATGATGAGGCAGTTTGGGAAGGACATGTGTGATGACATATGAGCAACCTGGATTTTGCAGGCCGATGGCATTAAGCATGCCGGAGGGTGTTTCAAACACACGGTGAGGCGGATTGCCCAGCCTGGGTTCAAGGGTGGTACCCTTGAGGATGACCGCACCGATGTCCCTGTTCGAGAATCCCTCCACACGGGTGTATTCGTCACCGAAACCGACGCAGCCTGAAAGGAGGACCAGCGGACTTTGCAGGTGGAGGTTGCAGAACCGGATGGACAGATCGGGAGACTTGGGGGTCATGCCGCAAGCATACCCGCAGCCTGCGTGGCTTAACAGCCACCTTCACCCGACAGGCAACCAAAACTGCTACACTGGCCGTATTCGTAGTGTTCCAGGAGGTGAACAGTGAAGCATTTTGTGATGGCTTTCAGCCTGCTCGCGCTCGTTATGCCGGCAAAAAACACTCTAGCCGGCGAGGCCAAAAAAAAGGTCGAGGATGCGATTCAGGTCATTGAGGAAATCATGGCCATGCCGGAAAAAGGGATTCCCCGGGATTTGCTGCGTGAATCTGCGGCGGTGGCCATCTTCCCCGGTGTTATCAAGGCAGGTTTTGTTTTCGGGGGCAAATACGGACGCGGTGTTATTCTCAGGCACAACGTCAAGGCAAACAGTTGGTCACCACCAGCCTTTTTTTCCATTGGTGCCGGTAGCGTGGGCTGGCAGATCGGGGCGCAATCAACGGATCTGGTATTGGTGATTCGAAGCAGGCGGGGGCTCGAAGGATTGCTCAAGAGCGAGTTTACGCTGGGTGGTGATGCCTCTGTTGCCGCCGGGCCTGTTGGCAGAAAGGCTGCCGCGGGCGTGGATGTCAGCCTCAAAGCGGAAGTTTTGTCCTACTCAAGATCCCGGGGACTGTTTGCCGGCCTTGCACTTGAAGGAGCAAAGCTCAACAGCCTGGAGAAAATGAATCAGCAATATTATGGCAGGAAACTTTCAGCCCGGGACATACTTCTTGATGGCAAGGCGGATCCGCCCGATTCCGCTATCCGGTTGATTCGGGTCATGTCTTCCTACACCAAGTAAGCTCATATGGCATGACAGCGCATGAGGGAGGGTCAACCTTGAGCGGGCAGGTCTTGAGGCTCTTCCCCCGGCCTCATGGCTACTTTCCCCTTAAAGGCCTGTATCTTGACCTGGATCAGCTTCAGAATGTTCCTGTTGTCTATGGGAATTTCATCACCAGCCTGGATGGCCGGATTGCGCTGACCGATCCGAACGACGGTGAATCGCAGGTTCCGCGGGAGCTTGCCAATCCCGCAGACTGGCGACTGTATCAGGAACTGGCGGCACAAGCGGATGTGGTCATCACCAGCGCACGTTATTTCAGGCAATATGCGAGAAACAGGGCCCAGGATGTCCTGCCTCTTGGCAATGGGGGCGATGATGCCGATTTAAGGGACTGGCGTGATCGGCATGGCTTGAGTGCACAACCAGCCGTGGCCATTCTCAGCAAAGGTCTGGATATCCCGAGGGAGGCATTGGCAGCGTATGGTGATCGGGAGATCTATGTCTTCACCGGCGGGGATGCCGATACCCGCCGCGTCGCCTTGTTGAGGGACATGGGAATCCAGGTGATCCTGGCCGGGGGGTCAGCGGTTGAAGGCAGAAGGCTGATCAGCGCCCTTGCGAATCTGGGTTTCGAAAAGATCTATGCCATCGCCGGCCCAAAAGTGTTTCATAGCCTGCTGGCGGCAGGCGTTGTTGACTACCTCTTTCTGACTCTTGGGCACCAGATCCTGGGGGGTGATTCTTTTCAAACCATGGTAGAGGGTCCGAGACTTGAATCACCAAGGGATCTCCGGCTTGTTTCCCTCTACTACGATGACCAGCGGGAAGACCGGTCACAGTTCTTTACCTGCTTTTCCTTTTCCTAGCCCGGATTTTTCATAAGAACTGACCTGGCAAGAAATAGAGGTAAATGATATCGGCAGGTTACATTGTTTTATACGCAAGTTTCCATATGACGGTTTGTCTTTTGCGGCATCTGGCTTGTCCAGCTGCACCAGATCGAAGCCTTCGGCTTCAAACCATAGCTACGGCTATGCTTTTTCATCTGAAAACTTCGCCTGGCACACCTGTGCTGCGCCATATATCCGCAATCTCATGAAAAATCCGGGCTAGCATCTGCGCGCTTCAAGCCTTTGTTTGCGAATGTGGTAGGCGATCCATACATCCATGCCCAGGGCGAGCAGAAGACAGACCTGCAGGGACCATGAAGGCAGCCCGGTAATCTCAGCGAGTATTTCGATGCCAGATCGCTTACCCCCCATGAACCACAGTTGATAGATCAGGACACCATGCCCCCCAATCAGAATTGACAGGGCACTTCCAATCTGCAAACCACTGATCAACAGGCTCCAGATGGAGGATGTCCCGGGTTGTCTGGACACTAATCTTCAGGGTTGGCCTGTTTTTCAAACCCGAACAGTTTGATTTCTTTGACACGTCGGGCATTGTCATATTCGATAATCACCTTGCGCCGGTATTTTTCCCCCGTTGCCGGATCGGCGAAATCCTCGATATAAATCGCACGATGTGGATGAAGGGTATCGAGCAGCACGGGGCTCCCCAGGAGTTTCTCCACCCGGAATCGGGTGTCACCTTCCCGAATCTGGCCCACGATCTCAGGATCAAGATCGTTTCCCTGGTGAAGGGGGTGCTGGAGACAGGCCGAAAGCAGAAGAATGGATATCAGTAACAACCGTTTCATGTCGTTTCTCCATGGTCAAGCAAGGCTTCTTTCTCCAGATTCCGGATGTAGTCATCCATTCCCTTCTCGAGGTTCCAGGCAGGTTTCCAGTCGAGAATGGATCTGGCCTCGCTCAGATCGGCCTCGGTGTGGTTCTGGTAGAAGGCATAAGGGTTGTCAATGTATTCCACTTCAAGTCTTTTACCCAGAATCTGGCCAAGGATGTCGATAATATCATTGAAACTTCTGGACGTGCCGGTCCCGATGTTACAGATACCCGATCTTGGTGCCTCAAGTGCAGCGATGTTGGCCTCGACGACGTCCCTGATATAGACGAAATCGCGTCTCTGTTGCCCAAACTTGAACAGGCGCGGACGTTTGCCGCTCAATACCTGCTGATAGAGTTGCAGGATCATTGAGGAGGTCTTGCCCTTGTGCCGCTCACCGGGTCCATACACGTTAAAATAACGAAGCCCGATGATGACCGATGAATGCCTTTCAAACCATCGGCGGGCGACTCGATCCATGGCAAGTTTGGAGAAACCGTAAATGTTTTCCGGGACTTCTCCGCTGCCTATCCGGTTGGGTGCGGGGGAGTTGCCGTACACCCCCGCAGAGGAGGCATAGACTACCCGGGTTCCGGAGGCGTGACTTGCCTTGAGAATGTCTGCAAAGGCATCGGTATTCACGGAGAGCATGTGACGCTGATCCATGATGGTGGTATCCGTAATTGCTGCCTGGTGCAAAATGGCAGCGAACTCTCCGTTGGCAATCTCGTCAAGAAGTACGGGATCATTGGCCTCAATGGCCCTCAGTTCACAGTCGGTCCCGATCAGATTATGCCAGTCACCACTCTCAAAAGTATCTGCGATGACCACGTCATAATCCGGTCTGCCGGTAAGGGCGGCTGCCAGATTGGACCCGATAAATCCCGCTCCGCCGGTAATCAGAATGCGCTGCAAGGTCTCAGTCGGCCAACGATGGGTTGAAGACAGTAGCTGGTGTGGATCACCTGATTCCTAATCCACATACGCTGGTGGTCCGGCAATATAGGCACCCTTAAGTCCCCATTTTCCAATCTTGGTGCCGATCCGGATAGTCTTGCTCAGGTTTGCGCGTCGCAACCTTGCACCACGGAGGTCGGCATTGGAGAGGTTGGCACCTTCCAGGTTCGCTCCTCGAAGGTCCGCGCTCCGCAGGTCGGCATTCTGAAGGTTGCACCCAGCCAGGTTTGCCTCCATTAGCTTGACCTCTGAGAGATCCCTGCCGGAAAGATCCTGTCCGGACAGATCAATGCCCATCAACGTCCAGCCGTTTCGCAAATAGACCATGATATTATCAAGATCTATTCGCATCCCCCTGATTTTTGCGCTCATCAGGAAGGTGTGTTCCATCGAGGCACCAACGAGGTTGGCTCCCTGAAGATTGGTCCTCGTAAGGTTGACGTGGTCAAGGTTTGCCCCTTCCAGGTTGGCGTTTTCGAGGTCGGTTTCCTTAAGATTGCATCCGGAAAGATTGGCGCGGGAGAGCTTGGCACAGGAAAGATCACACCCTGACAGGTCAAGTCCCGACAGATCTTCTCCGGACAGGTCCCGACCGTCACGTACAGCTTGTACTACTTCCTCAGCATTCATGGCCGCCTCCTTGGCGCAAGATAGTACGATCCTCTATTGCCAGTGCAAGTGACTGCTTTGCATTGTAAGGGATTCGGGCATAATACGACCAGTAAGGCGGTAATCCCAACACATATTTTTATGCCTTGGAGTTCTCATGCATGCGACCTTGCCACTGTTGACCGAAACCGATTTCCCGACCATTCGGCGAAACAGGCTTGAGACCTTGCAGGTGAATCTTGGTTATCTATGTAACCAAACCTGTGTCCATTGCCATGTTAATGCAGGCCCTCGCCGTCCCGAGTTGATGGATCAGAAGACAGCTGAGATGGTTCTTGAATTTCTGAGAAATTCCGCAGTGAAAACCCTGGATCTGACTGGCGGGGCACCGGAGATGAATCCCCATTTCAGATATCTGGTGACTGAAGCGGGAAAGCTGGGTGTGAAGGTCATGGATCGGTGCAACCTTACCATTCTGGAAGAGGCGGATTATCAGGGGCTGGCTGAATTTCTGGCCAGCCAGCGTGTTGAGATCATTGCCTCCATGCCCTGTTATCTGGAGGAGAATGTGAATGCCCAACGGGGGATGTGGACATTCCAGGCAAGTATCCGTGCCCTCAGGCGGCTGAATGCCCTGGGCTATGGCCGGGAAGGTTCGGGTTTGGTCATGAATCTGGTGTATAACCCCCTTGGTCCAAGCCTGCCACCACCTCAGAACATTCTGAAAGAGACCTACAAAAAGGAGCTCAAATCCCGTTACGGGATTGTCTTCAATGATCTTTTTACCATCACCAACATGCCTATCCAGCGTTTTGGCAGCATGCTTATTTCTCAGGGGAAGTTTGAGGAGTACATGCAATTGCTCAAGGATGCGTATCGAATGGAAAACCTGGATGGTCTCATGTGTCGAAGCCTGATCAGTGTGGATTGGCGGGGGTATGTCTATGACTGCGATTTCAATCAGATGCTGGGGTTGCCGCTGGTGATGAATGGGAGGCCTCGCCACCACCTGAGCGATCTGATCGGTCGGAGTCTGGAGGGCAATCCCATTGTGGTGATGGACCACTGCTATGGCTGTACGGCCGGCCAGGGCTCCAGTTGCGGTGGGGCTCTGAACGACGAAATCTCTTGAGAGGAGACAATGCAAATGGAATTCAAGGCTGACGCTATCCGTCGGCAGGTGAGGGAAAGCTATGCCGAGGTTGCAAAGTCCAGCAATGAGGGCAGCTGTTGCGGTGAAACAGCCGGCTGCTGCGGTGTGTCCGATGATGCCGCGATCAACGCCCTGATTTCTACCCGTCTTGGGTATTCGGAGGATGATCTTGCCAGTGTGCCCGAGGGTGCCGACATGGGCCTGGGTTGTGGCAATCCACGTGCCATTGCAAGTCTCAGGGTTGGAGAGGTGGTTGTTGATCTTGGGAGTGGTGGTGGCTTCGATGCCTTTCTTGCCGCCCGCGAGGTGGGCGAAACGGGGCACGTGATCGGCATCGACATGACGCCGGACATGTTGTCCAAGGCGCGTCGGAACGCAGAAAAAGGGAAATTCACGAATGTTGAGTTCCGGTTGGGTGAGATTGAGCATCTGCCGGTTGCCGATAACACTGTGGATGTGATCATGTCCAACTGCGTGATCAATCTTTCCCCGAACAAGCCTCAGGTCTTTCGGGAGGCCTTCCGCATCCTTAAACCCGGCGGAAGGCTGGCCATTTCCGATGTGGTGGCCACCCGTGAGATGCCCGATGAAATGAGAAACGATCCCGCCCTCTATGCCGGCTGCATGGCCGGGGCGTCCCTGATTGATGATCTTGAGGCGATGATGGCTGAGGCCGGTTTTACGGATGTCCGAATTGAGCCGAAGGATGAATCACGCGAGTTTATCCGCGACTGGGCGCCGGAGAGGGGAGTGGAAGACTATGTAGTCTCGGCCTACATCATGGCCAGGAAACCCGGGCGGGATTGCTGCAGCTAGTCTCCCACACTCGCCATTCTTTGATAGCAGGTGAGCCACATGACCGAGCAGCTCGGAGGCGCCATTTATTCGTAAAGATTATTGAGCAACCGGAAACGACCTTTATGTTCACACTGCCTGAAGCCGGCACTTATCAGATACGTTGTGTGTTGCATGATGGTATGATCGCCACAATTCACGTCATCAGGTAAGTCCTTCTGCGGAGCTGAAACACGTCGTCAGTGTGATCGGATTGGGCCCTGCGTAATAGAATCCTGACTTATGCGACTACTCGATTCGAGTTGCACCTGTTCAGAAGGTTCGGGTGCCTTTATCCGCAAAGGAGGTTTAGATGAGAAAATCAGTGAACATATTTCTCGCAGTTCCGTTGCTTATGGGACTGACGATGTATTCGTTTTCAGCAGAGGCAGGCTCAAACCCCTGTAATCCATGCAGTTCAAATCCCTGCAACCCGTGCAAGGTCCAGAAGAAGGTGAACCCATGCAATCCGTGTGGCTCGAATCCGTGCTCGACCAACCCCTGTTCCATGAAGAAAAAACAGAATCCCTGCTCGACGAAACCAGCCAATCCCTGCGCCATGAAAAGCAATCCGTGTTCAGCGGATGCCAATACGGCAACACGTCCGCATGCGTATGATAACTTCTGGCAGGCTGTGGCAGTGGGTCGCATGATGTGGAATGATGAGAATCTGGGCACGTCGGGTCTTGCGTGCATGTCCTGCCATGCGGGATACGAACAGTTGAATCTGGAGAAGCGCCAGAATTTTCCTCATTACGTAAAGATGGTCGGCGATGTTGTGACTCTTGACCAGATGATTAACTACTGCATGGTTAATCCCATGAAGGGAAAGCAGTTCGGAAAGAATTCCAGGGAGCTTACGGCGATGGCTGCCTACTATCGTGCCTACCGGATGCAGTATCTGAAGGAGAAGCGAGGCAAGTAACATCGGGTGTGCAAGCGGGACTGGATATGGATGGCGCTTGCAGTCGGTTTTTTGGCTGCGGGTGCCCATCTTCTTCTGGCGGAGGCGCATGACGGGGATCCGGGGTTGCCCGAATCCCATTGGAATCGCCCACTACCGGCGCAAGGGAGCCCGCCTTCAGGTTGGCCGGCGCTCTGGCACGACCTGGATCCTCAGGCATGTGGCCAGTGTCATCAGAGGCAGTTTGATGACTGGCGGCAGAGCCTGCATGCCCATGCCTTCTCTGCCGGGCTGGTCGGTCAGTTCCCGGGTCTTGGAAAGCGTGAATCCAATCGCTGTCTCGATTGCCATGCCCCGCTGGCCGAACAGAAATTCGCTCACGAATCCCAGATCATGGAGGCTCTGGAGAAGCTTGGGCGCCCGTCTTCCCTGAAAAGGCTACCCCTGCGTCACGCCGGTGTCAGCTGCGCTTCCTGCCATGTCCGTAACTGGAGGCGCTACGGACCGCCGCCACGCGACTCGGGCAGGGTCGGCCAGGTAGAAGCCTCGGCGCATGGCGGCTTTTATGCCACCCGGACTTTTGAACAGTCCAGGTTCTGTGCCGCCTGCCATCAGTTTCCCCAATCGGCAGCGGTCAATGGAAAACCCCTGGAGAACACCGTAGAGGAGTGGAGGCGGAGCCGTTTTGCCAAAGATGGCATTCAGTGCCAAACCTGTCACATGCCGGATCGACGGCATGAGTTCAAGGGCATTCACGATCCGGCCATGACCCGAAAGGGGCTGGAATTCGATGTGCACCGCGCCGGACATGGCGGTGAATTGATCATTCGCTCCACCTGGATCGGGCACGCCTTTCCCACCTACGTCACCCCCAGGGTCATTGTCATGGCCGAGGCCCTGGATAAGGGTGGAAAAAGCCTGAGGAGCTGGTCATGGGAGATTGTGCGCGAGGTTGTCTTTGAAGGTCGCTGGCGGGAGATTAGGGATAGCAGGCTCATGCCCGGCCAGCGGCGGAGCTTCCAGCCCGGCCCCTTGCCGGCAGGCACACATGCCCTCGTGTTTCGGGTGAGGGTCTTGCCCGATGATTTTTACAAAGGGGTTTACCGCAGCCTTTTGGCATCGAAGCTGAAACCCGCGGCGGCCAGGCAAATCAGGGCTGCACTGGATAGGGCCAGTGAAAACGACTATCTGCTCTTCGAACAGAGACTAGATCTTCCCTGACTCCTGAACTTTCCTCAAGGCCTCCCGGATTCTGTTGCAGTCTGATTCCGACAAGCGTGCTCCCGTGTCGGCGTCGCTTTGCTGGATGCGGTTCAATATCTCCTCCAGAATCCTGGCGTTGTGCTCATGGTCGCGACAAAAACTGCAGATCATGATATGGAAGCGGAGCCGAATACGTTCGAGGACGGTTAATTTGCGTTCGCATGAATCAGATAACAGACGGCTTGCTTCCCGGCAATAGTGCTTCATATGCGCCCACCTTTCTTGCAACCAAACCAGTTTTGTTCGAGGCATTTCCGTAACAGTAAACGGGCGCGGTGCATGATCACGTGCATGTTGGTCGGAGATATATCACAGGCATTACATATGGTTTCCGTATCTTCACCATTGAGCTCCCTGAGCGAAAAAACGGTCTGCTGCTGTTCCGAGAGCCTTGAAATACATGATGCCAGGACCTTCATGAATTGCTGGTCATTCAGGAGTTCTTCCGGATTGGTGTTCCAGCGCACGGGGGCATCCTTCCAGTGCCCCTGGGAATCGAAGAATGTCGACGTTGGGTCCGCTTCAGCACGATTCATGATGTCGCGTTCCCGGATCTGCTTGCGGATATGGTCGGTGATTTTGTGCTTGAGAATCCCCACCAGCCAGGTCCGGACTGAAGATTCGGATCGAAAACCTTGCCGGGCCTTCCATGCTGCCAGCAAGGTTTCCTGGACCATCTCCCTGCTCAGCTCTTCATTTCTGAGGCGCAGGAGGGCATATCGATAAAGATAATCACCATGCTGGTTGAGCCAGCTTTCCGCCTCGTGCTGAGCGTGATTCTTTACGGACATACCATCATTCTGCCACATAACCACGAAAGCTCCACAGTGAGAGCATATCAGTCCCCGACCATGGGTTGTAATGTAGCGCCTTGCCTGCCGACAAAACAACAAAGACGGCATTATGTAAAGGAGTTTCATATGAAAGCATATCATCCTGTGAGCCGGTTTGCTTTTGCTGTCCTGGTCTTCCTGTTGACCGGGGCATCAGCGGCAATAGGCAAGCCCGTTGTCATCAAGCTCACCCAGACATCCTGCCAGTTTGTGGAAATCGAGGGTGTAGACCATGGCTTCAGGAGCAAAAGCGCTGAGGACTGTCGCAGGATCAACCGTGAGACAGGTGCGGAGAGGCTGGCCAAGGCCAGGGTGCTGGAACTGGAGCCGGGGGAGTACATCTTCCGTGTAAAAAACAAGAACGTTCCCTATGCGCTTGGTTTCTGGCTTCGAGGCAAGGCCCTGGGAAGACTGACCCTTCCAGGCGTGTCAGGTGGCGGCCTGAGGGCGGGAGAGTCCAGAGATTACCCTGTATCCCTGGTGGAAGGTGAATACCTTTATTCCTGCCCCTTGAATCCAACCCCGAATTACCTTCTTATTGTCCGACCGTGAAGACATCCCGCCCTCAGGCAGCCATACTGTCTTTCAAGCGCCTGCTCCCTGTTGCCATCCTGATCGCAGGCCTGGTCGTCTTTTTCGCCTTTGATCTGGGGCGTTATCTGAGCTTTGCGACCCTGCAGGAGCATCGCGGGTTTCTTCTGAACTGGGTGAACACGCACCCCTGGCTGTCGTCGCTCAGTTACGTTGGCTTGTATATCCTCATTGTGGCTTTTTCCCTGCCTGGCGGGGCTGTCATGACGATCAGTGGCGGTTTTCTGTTTGGCACCCTCCTGGGAAGCCTGCTGGCGGTGGTTGGGGCCACCATTGGCGCGACAGCGCTCTTTCTGATTGCCAAAACATCTTTGGGAGATTATCTCCTGCAAAAGGCGGGACCTAGCATCAAGAAAATGCAGGCAGGTTTTTCCAGAAATGCCATGAATTATCTCTTTGTGCTTCGCCTGATTCCCATCTTTCCCTTCTTTCTGGTCAACCTGGCGCCGGCATTTCTTGGCGTGAGCCTGCGCGTTTACGTGACAGCAACCTTCTTCGGCATTATGCCGGGCGCATTGATCTATGCCATGGTTGGCGCGGGTCTGGGCAGCGTGTTTGATCGAGGTGAGTCGTTCTCAGCGGACTCGGTTCTTACACCGGAAATCATTGGGGGGCTGGCCGGACTGGCATTGCTCGCCCTTCTTCCTGTCATTTACAACAGGATCAGATCCGGAAAGCACATGCAAGAGGAGGCGTGATGACCATGAACGTGGATATATGCGTGATTGGCGCCGGCTCCGGCGGGCTGGCTGTTGCTGCAGGCGCTTCACAAATGGGGGCCACGGTTGCCCTCGTAGAAAAGGGTGAAATGGGGGGGGATTGCTTGAACACGGGATGTGTTCCATCCAAGTCCCTGCTTGCCGCGGCCCATGTCGCCCAGAGCGCACGTGAGGCCGGGAAATTTGGCCTGGATGTTTCTGAGCCGAAAACGCGCTGGGACGGCGTGCATGCGCATGTCCACGGGGTGATGGATGCCATCGCACCCAATGACTCTCAGGAGCGGTTCGAGAAGCTCGGCGTGAACGTCATTCGCGCCAGGGCCGAATTTATCGACCATCGGACCATCCGGGCAGGTGATCAGAGGGTACGCGCCAAATATTTCGTGCTGGCAACCGGGTCTTCACCGTTTGTTCCACCCATCGAGGGGCTGAAGGACGTTGCTTATTTGACCAATGAGACGATTTTTCACAACAAGGATGCCATCAAGCACCTGATCGTGATTGGAGGAGGGCCGATCGGGATGGAAATGGCCCAGGCGCATCGACGACTGGGTGCTGAGGTGACTGTCATGGAACTGGCCCGATTGCTGCCAAAGGATGACCCCGACCTGAGCAGGATTGTTGTCCGGCGCATGTCCGATGAGGGTGTCCGGTTTTACGAGGGCGGCAGAAATCTGAAACTGGAGAAGAAGACAGACGGGATTGTCGCCAGCTGTGAAACGGAGGAAGGGAGAAAACAGGTTCGGGGTTCGCATCTGTTGATCGCAACTGGCAGACGGGCGAATGTCACTGGTCTGAATCTTGAAGCCGCGGGTATCGTCTTTTCGGACAGGGGCGTGCAGGTGGATGCGCGTCTTCGGACAACCAATAAACGAATTTTTGCCGTGGGCGATGTTGTCGGTCCTTACCAGTTTACACATATGGCTGCTTATCAGGCAGGTATTGTTATCCGGAATATTCTGTTTCGTCTTCCCGCCAGGGTGGACTATTCGGCCGTCCCCTGGGTGACCTATACCGATCCGGAACTGGCCCATGTCGGCATGTCACAGGCGGAAGCAGAGGCAAAGGGGCTCGATGTCCGGGTCTTGCACTGGTCTTTTCGTAAAAACGATCGCGCCCAGGCGGAACGAAGAACAGAGGGGCAGGTCAAGGTCGTCACCACAAAGAGAGGGTTGATCCTGGGTGCCAGCATCGTTGGTTTGCATGCGGGTGAGCTGATTCAACCCTGGATCCTGGCGGTCAGTGAAAAAATGAAGATCGGCTCCATGGCAAACATGATTTCGCCGTATCCTACACTGGCAGAGGTCAACAAACGCATTGCAGGCAGCTATTACACGTCCACCCTGTTCGGTGAACGCATGCGGAAACTTGTACGTTTCCTGCTAAGACTCCCCTGAGGCAGCAGCGATGAAAAAGGCCATGCCTACGGCCCTGGTGTTGGGCCTTGTTTTCCTGAAGGTTGGGGGTGTACTGGCTGCAGAACCTGACTGGAGCACCTATGCTGATCTGCTGCAGCAATATGTTCAGCCGGGTGAAATCGATGGCGTTCATCTGCAGGTTGTGGATTATGAGGCAATCCAGGCTGATCCCGACTGGCCGAAACTCACCGGTCAACTGGAAGCCTTCTCACCGGAGATGCTTGAAGGGAACAGGGAGAAGATGGCCTTTTACATCAATGCCTACAATATCCTGGCCATCAAGGTGGTGCTTGATCACTGGCCCCTGAATGGCATTAAGGATGCTGGCAGTCTGTTTCGGAGCGTGTGGAAAATTCCGGCAGGAAGGATTGGTGGCAGGGTTGTTACGCTCGATGAAATCGAGCACGGAATCCTGCGTCCCATGAACGATCCAAGAATTCACATGGCCATCGTCTGCGCTTCCGTGAGTTGCCCGGACCTCCTGGGTGAGCCGTATACAGCCGCGAGACTCGATGAGCAACTGGACAGGCAAAGCATCCGTTTTCTCGAGAACCCCGGCAAGGGCCTGGATATGCGGGGAGATCATGTGGTTGTGTCAAGGATCTTTGATTGGTTTTCCGGTGATTTTGAGGTCAGCGGGGGTGTTGCGGCCTTTATCAAACGTTATCGCCGTGATCTGCCCATCGACAGACCCATCAGAGCAGAAATGCCGTACAACTGGGGGCTGAATGGAAAAGCCGGTCACGTTCATCGCTAAGGCAGCAGTCAACCTGCAAGGCATTGGATCCGCATGACAGTAAAATCTTTATTGTGACTTCAACTTGAAACGGATGTGTCATTGCTCAACGATCTATGCAACTCCTCATCTTGGGCTTGATTGATGCATCAACAACCACCTGCCTGTATTTCCGTAAAGTATTTCCCTGTCCAGCGGTCCTCCTTACCCCGGTCAAGTAATCAGATGTCACATTTTTCCGGAAGATGCCACTGAAGGCTTGCATGGTTACGCAATTAACGGTAATTTATTTGTGGTTTAAAAATCATACTAGGGGAGGGGTCGATGTCTGATCGCGTTCGGACAGGAATCCTGGCTGGCCTGCTCTTGCTTGGTCTTGCTTCCTGTGATCAACCTGATAACGGGGCACAGGTTGTTGCTGCCAGCAACCCGCCTTTAATTGCCGAATTTGATCCCGGCAACAGCGTCATTCCGTTTCCAAGCAACCTTCTCTTTACGGGTACGCTGGATGGAACCCTTAACATTCCGTTCCCGCCCGGAACAACGCCTGCCGATCCGGCCAATATGCCGATTGTGGCCATGAACACGCTGGATGGCTTTTCGACAATCGCACCGATCAGCACGAAATTTTCTGCTGCTCTGAATTCCGCGACAATCCTGCCGGGTCAAACGGTTCGCTTGTTCGAGGTTACGACAAGTGTGCAGGGTGCAGTAACCGGGGTCGTCGCCGAGCTTATTCCGGGGCTGGATTATTTTGCCCTTGTTTCTCCGACTGATTCCACACAGAAGACACTTGTCATCAAGCCCTTAAGGCCATTGAACAGCAATGCCCAGTATATGGTCGTGTTGACCAGCGGGATTAAAAGCACGAGCGGGTTTAATGCATCACCATCCACCGTCTTTTCCCTCCTGAAAGGAACGACTCCTCTTGTTGATGTTGCGGGCAAAACAACGACACCACTGCTCACGGATGCAGAGGCCCAGCAACTTGAACCCTTGCGTCAGCTCACCCAGACCATGCTGCTGGCAGCGGCGGGGCAGGGGATTCCGCAGTCAAGTGTTGTTCTGACCTGGACGTTCAAGACACAAACACTTGGAACAGTGCTGGCAGCGATCCGGGCCAACAGCCTGTTACTGACTCCACCTGCACCAACCGTTGTTGATGCCCCGCCTTCTCCGTTGACGGGGGGGCTGGGTCGCCTGGATATAGCTACGTTTGCGATTGCAAACGGCCTGGACCCTTTGTTGTTCCCAAATGTGGGTTCGGTTGTGATTGGCGCTGTCCCATTGCCATACTACCTGCAAGCTGCCGCCAATCCTCAGGACACCGCTCCCCTGACCGGATTCTTCCAGTTTGCCCCCGGAAGCAGCGTTCCCACCGTCCAGTCTACCCAGACCGTTCCATTTCTTCTGACCACCCCCAACACCCCCGCGCCACCGGGTGGCTGGCCTGTGGTTATCTTTCAGCATGGCTTTACCGTGGATAAGTCAGTGGTGATGGGTATTGCCAACACCCTGGCGCAGGCGGGATTCGCCACGATTGCCATTGACAGTGTTCTGCACGGCGACCGGACATTTGGTCTGGATCTGGTGACCGAGATACTGGATCCGATTACCGGCGACTATATCGTGACAGCAGAGGTTCCCGACGGTGTACCCGATTCGTCGGGAAGACACTACCTTAATCTGGCCAGCTTTCTGACGTTCCGTGACAATATCCGCCAAAGCGTCGCGGACCTGATCCATCTTACCCGCATGCTTGAGGCCCAGGCAGTGATCGATGTGGTTAACAACACGACCGGTGCTCCTGGGGCGGATGGTTTGACTGACATCTGGAATGCCGGCTTCAAATTTGTTGGGCACTCCAACGGCGGGATTCTTGGAACCCTTTACATGGCTGTCGAACCATCCGTGACCACGGCTGTGCTGGCCAATCCGGGAGGAATCTATTCGGATATAGCAAGGAACTCCACGGAGATCAGCCCCCTGGTCCTGGCCGGTCTGGCCGCACAGGGCATTTTCCCCGGAAGCTCGGAATTTGATGCATTTTTTGTTGCGGCTCAGACCGTTCTCGATGATGGTGATCCGATCAATTACGGTTCCGCATCGGTGGGAAAGAACATCCTGCTTCAGAAAACCACGCCGGATGCGGTTGTGCCTAATGCCTCAACGGACGCTCTCATTGGTGTGCTGGGATTGCCCCAGGTTGGTTTTGCCGCCGGGAATTCCCCGTTCCCGGGAAGCGGTTTTGTCAATCTGATTCAGGGTGATCACAGTTCATTCCTGAGCCCGGCGGCTTCCCTTGCAGCCACAACCGAAATGCAGACGGAGACGGCGATCTTTTTGACGACCGGTGTGATTCAGACAAATGACCCGCTGGTTGTGGAATAGGGGGAGATGATGAAGCACTTTTTGTTGCGGGCTCTAGGTTTTCTGACGGTACTGGTTCTGTTCCAGTCACAGGCCTTCTCGGCCGGCTTCCGGATTCCGGAAGTGGATACAGCCGCCTTTTCCATGTCCAATACCGGGGTGGCGGGTCTGAACGATGCGGCGGCCGGCTTCTACAATCCGGCACTTCTGACTGACCTGGAGGGGACCCGGATCTCACTGGGGTCCGTCTTCATTCATCCATCAAACGATACCACACCCATTGTCGGCGGGGTTCGCCTGCCGACTGTCAGCCAGAAGAGTCACTGGTTTTATCCCGTTCACGCCCACGTAACTCACCGCTACAATGACCAGTTTGCGGTTGGCGTTTCTATGACAAATCCGTTCGGTCTCGGTGTTGAATATCCAAACAACTGGGTCTATCGGGAGGACAACATCCTGGCCGATCTCAAGTCCTTCAACTTTGATCTTTCCATGGCTTTCAGGCCTACCGACAGTTTTTCCGTAGGGGTGGGGCTGGACTATATGCGCTCGACAATCAAGCTGATTCAGGGCCTGCCGGACCTGACGGCCATTGGTGGTGCTGCGGCACCATCCGTTTTCCTCAGTGGCCTGGGTAGCGGCTGGGGAGGTCGTGCCGGCTTTGCCTACAAGGTGAGTGAGGAGATCAGCATTGGCGCCACATATCGCTCAGCCATCAATGTGGACTACACGGGAACAGCCAATTTTATGGGGGCTCCCACCGCGCTGTTCCCGGATCAGGATGTAACGACAGCGATCAAGATGCCAGATATTGCCATGATTGGCATTGCCTGGGACAACGGGACCACGCGGCTTGAATTTGATGTCGACTGGACCGGCTGGAGCACCTTTGATCAGCTGGTGATCAATTTCGCCATTGGCACACCGGAAGGGAAACAGAAGGTGAGTCTGAGAAACTGGTCGGATGTATGGGCATTCCGTCTCGGGGGCGAGCATCATTTTGACGGTTTTGTCCTGAGGGCAGGTGCCTATTATGACCAGACCCCGATTCCTGATACCACCCTGGATGCATTGCTGCCAGGCGCTGATCGTTACGGGGTTTCTGCCGGTATCGGTTTTGACCTGTTGGGAGGCAAATACGGCAAGGTGGATGTGGGTTACATGCATATCTTCTTCAAGAACAGGGCCACTTCCGTGAATGTCAATAATGTGAATGCGGATTATTCGAATTCCGCCGACCTTGTCGGAATCACTTACTCCTACGAAATGTGATCATTTTGTCCGAATTATAGAAAGTCCTTCGCCTTGTGACTCCATGGACTGTTGGGGTAGTTATGGCGAAGAAGGATTGCTGTATCCCTTGCGTTGCGATCAAGCTCCAGGGCCTTGTAGGCGGCGGCCAGATAGTAGAGGGCCTCTTCGATGACGGCGGATGTCTGATAATCCTTTAGAACAGTCTGGAACCGATTGGCTGCCGCCACATACCTGCCACGCTCAAAATAGAATTTTCCGACCTGCAATTCATGCTTGGCCAGCAAGGCGTAAAGTCTCCGCAGGCGATTTCTTGCATCACGGGCATATCTGGTATCCGGATATGTTGAAATCAGGTCCTTGAACGAGTCGATGGCTGCCAGGGTTTCTCCCTGATCCTTTTCCGCATCGGACACCTGTCGATAATGGGACATGCCCAGCAGGTACTTTGCATAGGCGACATTGGGATGCCTTGGATGACGCTTGGTAAATTCTTCACACAGCGTAATGGCCATAATGTACTGCTCAAGCTTGTAGGCCGTATAGGCATGAAGCAGTTCAGCCTGAACCGAGTACTGGCTGTAAGGGTACTTGGCGGGGAACTTTTCCAGGATAAGCGAGGCATCTTCATAGTAGGCCTTTTCAACCTTGTGTTTTGCCAGCTGGTAGTCCTTCTTGGGATCGCCGCTCAGTCCGCCCGTGCTGGCGCAGGCTGAAAGCAGTAAAACAAAGGGGATGAAAAGGTATCTGGTCATCTGGTCCCCCATCCTATGCATCGGAAGGGCACCCGACAATGGCAAGGTGCCGTCCTGTACAACCGCCATCCCGGCGGTATGAAAAGAAAAGCCCCGGCTGACAGTGTGTACACATATGAAATCGTTCCATGTGTTCCGAAATCACACCGGCTCTGGAAAGCTGGGTCATGTTGATGGCAGCCAAATCGGCGGTATAAGGCCCAAGCTCATTTCCTTCCCTGGACCCACAAAGATGCTTCAATGACAGCCAGACATCCTTGCTGAGGGTGAAGCAGCACGGTCCGATGCTTGGTCCGAGAGATGCAAGGATGTTTTTTGCCCTTGCCCCCCGTTCGCACATTTCCTGCACGGCTCTTCCTGCCACGTTCTGGACAGTTCCCCGCCAGCCTGCATGGACTGCGGCCACAATGCCCGTTTCCGGATCAGCAAGCAGAATGGGTACGCAATCCGCAGTCCGGACAGCGACCGTACGGTTCAGCTCCGTGGAAAGCAGAATGTCCGCCTGTCTGCTGTGGTTCCTCCCGGCGCCACGGCAGATGAGGACGTCTGTGCCGTGCACCTGATCTGCCTGATGCGGTCGATCATGCAGGCCGGCCTGATCAATCAGGATGGAAAGATTTTTTTCGACATTTTCAGGTCGATCACCAAGATTCTGACCAAGGTTCAGGGTATCGAAAGGCGCGCTGCTGACACCTCCCGTACGAAGGCTGAACAGGCCCACGAAACCATGTGCCGACAGCAGCCTGCTTTTCCGGAAGATGGTTTCAGCCACAGGCATCTTCAAGACTCTCCGAGAGCCTTTGCAAGTCATCGGGCAGGGGAGCCCTGCACAAGATGGACTGACTTGTGACGGGATGAGTGAACCCCAGAATTTCGGCATGCAGGGCCTGATGATCCAGGGCGATGATCGCCTCAGCCACCCTCGCGTTGATATGCTTGCCGGGTTTGTAGGCACGGCTGTAGGTCGGATCCCCCAGAATGGGGAGGTGAAGGTGGCTTAGATGGACGCGAATCTGATGTGTTCTTCCCGTATGCAGATTAAGACGAAGCCGGCTGAACTCCCCATAACGCCGATCAACGTGAATGTCCGTGCAAGCTGCTTTTCCAGCGTTTCGGACACTCATTTTCTGGCGCAGGTGTGGGTGCCGGCCAATGGGCAAGTCAACCCGTTTCCGGTTCCATGGCGGAGAGCCGCGCACCCAGGCGATATACTGCCGCTCAATCCGGTGGTTCCGGAACATGTCAAGCAGTGCCTGATGGGCGACCAGGCTTTTTGCCACGACAAGGCTTCCCGATGTCCCCTTATCCAGCCTGTGAACAATGCCGGGTCTGTGAACACCGTTAATCACGGGAAGGTCCGGGCAGTGGTGGATCAGTGCATGCACCAGAGTGCCCGTACCGTGTCCATGCGAAGGATGCACGACCATCCCGGCGGGCTTGTTAAGGATGAGGAGATGATCGTCTTCGAACAGGATATCCAGGGGGATATTTTCAGGAGACAGGCTCAGGTCAGCTGTTTCCGGAATCTGGAGGATATAACGCTCCCCCAGCCGGGCCTTGGCGGACGGTTTGGACCTGCCCGGGATGTCACCGTGGATGCAATGCTGGCTGAAGAGCTGGTGCAGGCGGCTGCGGGAGAGGCCGGAAAGTTCAGCCAGGGCCTTGTCGAGACGTTGACCATGATGCTCATGATCAATGATGATTTCGATACGATGTTGCAGTGCCTATCCCTCTGGCGTTACGGTCTCTTCGGTTCGCTCCCTGTTATTCGCATCCACCTGAGATGTCTCCATCTTTCTGCTTTGGGGACGTGCCCGCCTGGCACGATTCTGCTGGTTTGAACGCCTTTGCCCTGCCTGCTGTTTCCTTTGGCCTCTGTTTTCGGGTTGTTTGTTTCGGCTCTCGGAAGAGGCGGCCTGATTCGAACCGCCCTGTTCCGGGTTCCGGGTTTGCTGGCGCGATGCGGATCGTGATCTGCGTGACCTGTTCGAGCGGTTATTGCGTCTGCGCTGCCTTTGGACCTCCTGCTTTGGAGCCTCGGTGACGATGACTTCAGGTTCGGGGGCCTTCTTGCCACCCGAGAGGGCATTCCATAACTTTTCAAGAAACCCACCAACGCCTGATGACCTGGTTTTCTTCGTGTCAATCGAGGGCATGGCCACAATGGGTTTGCTTGGCTTCAGACGGCGGCCGGGTTTGGGTGGCTTTCGATATTTGCTGGTATCTTCCAGAACCTCAATGCGTTGCTGGTTGCCCTCAAACCATTGGCGTTCGATCCGGTAGTGGGGAATGACGAGCTCGGGGCGGATCTGGAGGTTGATCTGAACGTCATAGAGCGATTCGATCCGGGCAATATGCGAACGCTTGTTATTCATCAGATACTCCCCGGTTTCGGTTGGTACCTGAACCGTCAGAACCGGCCTCTTCCCTGCAGCCGCATGATCTTCCATTCGCGTGAGCATCTGCAGGGCCATGGATTCGGTTGTCCGGACCCGCCCGCGACCCTGGCATCGTGGGCAGACCTCGGTCGTGGATTCGCGAACCGAGAGGTGTAGCCGCTGACGCGACATTTCAAGAAGGCCAAATCGTGAAATCCGGGTAAGCTGAACCCGGGCCTTGTCGGACTTGCAGAGCTGGCGCAATTGCTCCTCAACCTGCTGGGCATGCTTTCGTGAGGCCATATCGATGAAATCAATGACAATCAGCCCCCCAATGTCCCTGATCCGCAATTGCCTCACAATCTCCTGTGCCGCCTCGAGATTGGTGGCAAGGGCCGTATCATCAATGTGTTTCTCTGCCGTTGATCTGGCCGAGTTGACATCAATGGCGGTCAATGCCTCTGTCGAATCAAACACGATGGATCCACCGGACGGAAGACGTATTTGCCGTTCGTGAATCTCCTCGCATTGATCTTCAATCCCGAAGTGGCGGAAGAGAGGTTTCTTTCCACGGTAGAACTTGACGCGTCTTTCCTTTCCGGGCAGGACGGCATGCACAAACTGCTTGGTACGCTGATAGAGCTCATGATTGTCGACCCAGATCTCGCTGATGTCTGTCGTGAAATGATCCCGAATCGCGCGGGATGCCAGATCTCCATCCAGGTAGATCAACGATGGAGAGGGCGCGCTTTCTGCCTTGATACGAATCTCATCCCACAACCTGAGCAGGAAGGAAAAATCGCGCTGCAACGCCTCCAGAGTCTGATCCTTGCCGGCGGTTCTGACGATGAGCCCCATGTTTTCGGGGACCTGCAGCTTGGAGAGAAGCTGCTTCATGGCGCGACGGTCCTTTTCGCTCAGTTTGCGCGAGATGCCTCCCCGCGGATCATTGGGGTTGAGCACGAGATATCTACCCGCCAGCGAAATGTAGGTGGTCAGGGCGGCCCCCTTGGTACCCCTCTCCTCCTTGACGACCTGCACCAGAACCGGTTGTTTGCGTTCAATCACGTCCTGGATGTTCGCCTTGCGGGGGTCGATCTTCCCGGCCAGGTCCTTTTTCCAGTAATCGGAATGGATTTCGTTCAGAGGCAGAAATCCCTGTCTGCCGGACCCGTACTCGACAAAGGCCGCCTGCAGGCTTGGCTCGACCTTCGTGATGGTTCCTTTGTAGATGTTGCTCTTGTTTTGTATTTTCTGGGAGGATTCAATATCCAGCTCTTGCAGCTTGCCGTCTTCGATGATTGCAACACGGCTTTCTTCTTCGTGCAAGGCATTGATTAACATCAGTTTTTTTTCCACGCTGCTTCCTATCCACCGCCAGCACGTTCACCGTTACCTTGTTACAGCGCGCATAAATACCTATCCCCTGGTGGGCAGGCACATCAACTTTTCTGCCGATCTGCAAATAAAGTAAACGTGTGCAGATCAGTGTGAACTTACAGGCGAAACAATTTATTCCTGCTCAACACAACCCTGGTCATCCTGAAACTTGTAGCCGGAACAATCTTTCCTACGGTCTTGTTCTCTTCCGTCTCCGGCTTAATGATTACATCAACCCAGTGCTGTGGAGCGAACTTCTGGCATACAGCATATAGAAAGGAGGGGGCTTTTGGCAAGTTTGGATGCTGACGCGAGCCGGTTGTATGTTGATGAATCCGAGGCGGGGAGCAGACTGGATCGTGTTCTTCTTCGGCATGTCGGGCAGGGCAGGCGCGCGCTTGTGATGCGCCTGATCCGGCGTGGCAATGTCCGGGTCAATGGCCGGCGAGCCAGGATCGACCAGCGTCTCCATCAGGGAGATTGCATTTTTTTGCCAGCCAGCCTTCGTGCTGAAGCAAGTGAGCCAGGCAGCCAGGAGCCATCTCCCATCCCGCTTCATAGGCTGGAGGTCTTGTATGAAGATGAAGTTCTGATGGTGGTCAACAAGCCGGCAGGGATGGTTGTTCATGCCGGCAGCAGTCATGCATCTGGCCTCATAGAGGCATTAAAGAGAGAGCGACAATTGCCCGAGTTGCGTCTTGCACATCGTCTGGACAGGGATACCAGTGGCTGTCTTCTTCTGGCCAAGACATTGCCGGTATTACGGGATCTGACCCGTGCATTCAGAGAGCGGGGGGCACACAAGACCTATTTTGCATGGGTGGCGGGTCATCCCTATCCCTATGCGGGCCGGATGGTCTCCAGGCTTGGCAAAGGCGTAATTCGTGGAGGCGAACGCATGGTGGTTGATCAGAGGGAAGGTAAGAAGGCGGTAACGGACTATCAGGTGATACTTCTTGTCAGCAGGGATGACTGGCGGTTCTCGCTGCTTGCCCTGCAGCCGGAGAGCGGTCGAACACATCAGCTAAGGGTGCAGCTGCAGAGCATGGGCCATGCCATACTGGGGGATCCGAAGTATGGCGGGAGATCGGATCTTAGGCGATTCAGGGGAATGGGGGGGAAGGGGCTGGCCCTGCATGCGTGGCGACTTCGCTTCCGTCATCCGGTATCCGGGAAACAGATGGATGTTCGTGCTGCCTGGCCAGGTCGCTGGCAGTGTTTTGCCGACATTCGATCGGCGCTGGTACCTGAACTTTAGACTATTGCTTGCCGGCCGCGCGGAAGAAGAGATAAGCGAGAAGAAAGAGGATTAATGCTGCGGGGAAACTTCCCCACAAGGGCAGACTCCATCCACCAATGAGCACCTCCATTTCCAGAACCATGCGCGCAATGTGGGCTGCCCCCACCAGAGCGAAAATCATACCGGCTAGAACCAGCAGCCCCCGATGTTGCACAGGCCAACCTCCCGCTACTACACTATTCTAGCATATCTTGGGTCCGGGGCAGGTTATGCCGGCGAACGATCATCCACGCCCCCCTCGTCAGCAAAGGCCAGCTGGGCGAGCCGTGCCTGAAAGATCGCACGCCGTACGTCGTTGTTTCCGATGTTTCTTAGCTCCAGGGCGAGCTTCTTTTTCTCGGTCAGGGTGACCGGTCGTGATACCACGCTGTTTTTCTGGAGCGCCATGCCAGCACCCGGACGAACTCTTGTCCTGATGTGTGTGAGCGACGTGATCCGGCACATCCTGAAACAGGCCTTTCGGATATCCTTCTGCAGAAAACGAATCTGCTGCGCAATGACCGGATGATCCACATCCACCAGAAGACTTCGATGTTCCAGGCCAGCGGGCTCGGAACGTGATGCCAGCATGGGGCCGACAATGTTCGGCCACGCCTTGTGCAGGTGGCTTACCTTGGCGAGATCCTGAAATTCCTGTTCTCCGAGAAGATTGTTCAGGCCTTCTTCAATGCGAACCAGGGAGGAGCGGGGGCGTTTGTATGTCTTTGGCATACATCAAAATGGGAGGCGTTTCCCGCCCAGGATGTGGACGTGCAGGTGGAAAATCTCCTGCCCGCCACCTTCACGAACATTGATCACGACACGATATCCGGCCGCAAGATCCAGGACCTCTTCCGCAATTTTCCGAACCCGATCCATCAACATGCCAAGCAGAGCGGGGTCCTTCGCCTCACTCAAGGTGGCCACATGGCGTTTCGGGATAACAAGGACATGGATGGGTGCCTTCGGATGAATGTCGTTAAAGGCCAGGACATCGCTGTCCTCATAGACCTTGTCGGCAGGAATCGTTCCATCAGCAATTTGGCAGAAAAGACAGTCAGTCATGCGTTCGATCCTTTTTAACCGCGGGGAATGAATACGCCGAATGTAGCAATCAGGTGCGGATAGTCAAAGAGAGAGATGCCAAAACGGGTCCTGGCTTACGGGAAAAAAGAAACGCTGACTCATGATTCTTCCCGGGGTGTTTCAGGCGTGTTCGGACCAATCAGTACGGCGAGCCAGTAAGTATCCCGGCTGGATTCCAGTCCAAGCTTGGCAATAATGGTCAGGGGAACGGAAAGAAGCATGCCAACCGGTCCCAGCATCCATCCCCAGAAGACAAGGGACAGGAACACAACCAGGGGTGACAGCCCGAGATTCCTCCCCATGACCCTCGGTTCAATCACATTCCCCATGATCACATTTACGAGCGCATAACCAAGGGAAGTCACCAATGCCTCGATACCCCCCAACTGGATGAGGGCCAGCATGACAGCGGGAACGGCGGCAATAACGGATCCAATGTTGGGTACAAAATTGAACAGGAAGGCCACAAGGCCCCACAGAAGAGGAAAGTCGACGCCCAGGATGGCCAGCCAGACAGCAATGAATACACCGGTGGCAAGGCTGACCCAGGCCTTGATGGCCAGGTAGGAGCTGACACTGGTGACAAATTTTTCAAGGCCGGCCATGGAAGGTGCATGGTCTCCCATGGCTTTCCACTTGTTTGGCAAGGCAACCGCCTCAATCAGCAGGAAAACCACTGCCAGGATGATCAGGAAGGTATTGGCCAGAGCGTTCCCCAGGCCGGATACCAGCCTTCCTGCCATATCCATGATTGCCGCGGGATCAATCATGTCCAGAATGGATGCCAGAGAGATTTCTATGCCCAGGCCGGAAAGCCAGCTCACTGTTCCACTGGTCAGTGCTTCCAGGCGACTCTGGTAGAAGGGGAGCTTCTGTGAGAAGTCCGCCGCTGCGGACCCAACGAAGGCACCCAGCAGCAAGCCGAGAATGATTATCGAGACGGCAATGATCGTGATACCCATGGTGGTGGATATACGATGGGTCGATAACCAGTTCAGCGCTGGCAGACAGATGATGGCAATGAATGCTGCCAGAAGAAACGGGACAATCAGAGGTGCAGCGGCCTGAATGCCGGCAATAATGACAACAAGCGCAGCGATGATGACAATCCAGTTTCTGCCCTTGTGGCTTCCCATGTCCACAGCACCTCCCATGAAGACAGACTCATCACGGCCTTTTCTCACCTGTACGCATGTAGAACGGTCGACAGGACAGACCGCAGACCATCTGATTCAGGCTCATTCAGGCATATGCATGGGATACTGGCTCAAGCCGGGGAGAAAGGGCAAGCGTTGTAAAAGAGGCTTTCCCCTGCTGTTTGGTCAGCGTGCCGTTCCTTCAGATTGCCGGGGGATGCCCGTTCAGGTTCGTGATGCCTTTTCCTCATGGCCGGAGACCCCGAAGCGGCGAGCGAGCTCGTTTAGGATATCCTTTGGGGACAGGCCGTGATGCGCCAGCATGATCATGGTATGAAACCACAGGTCGGCTGTTTCACGGATGATCTGATCCCTGTCACCTGATTTGCTGGCGAGGATGGTTTCGGTCGCTTCCTCCCCGATCTTCTGAAGGATCCTGTCTTCTCCCATGGCGTAAAGGGAAGCTACATACGATGAATCTGGCTCACATTCCTTGCGAGCTTCCAGGACATCCGCAAGCGCAGCAAGAATATCGGCATGTTTCTTGCTCATTTGATCGGCTCGTCAGTGATAATCCATCGATCATCCTGCCACTTCCGGTAAAAGCAGGATGGACGGTTGGTGTGGCAGGCAGGACCTGTCTGCTTTACCTTGAGAAGCAGGGTGTCACCATCACAGTCAAGAAGCATGTCTACAACCTTCTGAACATGACCGCTTGTTTCCCCTTTCTTCCACAATCTCTTTCGGGAACGACTGTAGTAATGGGCATATCCGGTTTTCAGGGTCGTCCTGAACGCCTCAGGGTTCATCCAGGCCATCATCAGCACACGGCCCGAGAAAGCATCCTGGGCCACGACCGGGAGAAGGCCCCGGGCGTCGAATTTCAGTTCCTTGGTCAGACTCATTCCTGCGCTCGCAAAGTCATGCGGTGAGTTTTGCCAGGGAGCGTCTGGCAGCGGCGATGGTTTGGTCAATGTCCTCCTCGGAATGGGCGGTGGAAACAAAGGCTGCCTCGAACTGGGAAGGGGCCAGATAGACACCTTCATCAAGCATGGCATTGAAGAATCGACCGAAGAAGGCCGGATCACAGCCCTCTGAGACATCTGCATGGTTTCGGATACGGTCCTTGCTGGTGAAAAAGAGCGTGAACATGGAGCCGAAACGATTGGCTACCGCCGGAATCCCGGCCGATCTGCATTCAGCCAAGAGCCCTTCAACCAGTCGTGCCGATATGGTTTCGAGCATCTGGTACAGACTCGTATCCCGTAGGCGGGTGAGGGTTTCCAGGCCGGCTCTCATGGCCAGAGGATTTCCGGAAAGCGTTCCGGCCTGATAGACAGGCCCGTCCGGAGAAACCTTTCGCATGATTTCTTCCCGACCTCCGTAGGCGCCGACAGGCAATCCACCGCCAATAATCTTGCCCAGGCAGGTCAGGTCGGGCAAGATGCCAAAACGTTCCTGGGCGCCGCCCGGGGCAACGCGAAAACCGCACATGACCTCATCAAAGATCAGAAGCGCTCCTTCCTGGGTACAAAGTTCACGGATGCCATGCAGGAAACCCGTTGAGAAAAGATCCATGACCCCGGTGTTTCCCGGTATCGGTTCAATAATGACACAGGCGATCTCGCCCCTGTTTTCCACCATCAGTTTTCTTACGGCTTCAAGGTCGTTGAACGGAGCAGTCAGCGTCAGTTTCGCATAGTCTGCCGGCACTCCGGCCGAGTCAGGTACGCCAAAGGTGGCGGCTCCTGAGCCCGCCTTCACCAGAAGACCATCTGCATGGCCATGATAACCGCCATCAAACTTGATGATTTTATCACGTCCCGTAAACCCCCGAGCCAGTCTCAGGGCGCTCATGGTTGCCTCGGTGCCGGAGTTCACGAATCGCACAACCTCAATGGATGGAACCATGTCAATCACCAGTTCCGCCAATTGAATCTCCAGCTCGCAGGGAGCACCGAAGCTCATCCCGTCTGCGGCGGTTTCCTGCACGCCGGTCACCACATCGAGGTGCGCATGTCCCAGGATCATCGGACCCCAGGATCCCACGTAATCGATGTATTCGTTGCCATCCACATCCCATACCCGACTGCCGGCGGCCCTGGAGATGAAGCGGGGGGTTCCTCCCACGGACCTGAACGCCCTGACAGGGGAATTGACTCCGCCTGGAAGCAGCTTTCTGGCCCGTTCAAAGTCGGATTGTGATATGGTTTTCGAAGACATGCCCTTGCCCTTTAAGGATTCAATCAATGGACATGACGTTAGGAAGGGTGACGGCAGGTGTCAACCGGCAAGCGTTTGCCGGTTGGATCCTGTTACTTTCCGGCATCCCCACCCGGTGTGTAGAAGGGCATCGGGAACGGGGTCACTTTTTCATCCCCCTTCGGACCAACTTTCGTGATCTTGGCTGTTCCCTGTTTTTCTACCTCGTCTATCCGGATAATCGAATGGAGTGGAATATAGGTGCGCTTGACGCTTCTGAATTCGTTTTTCAGCTTGTCCTCGGACGGATCGAGAACAACGGAACTGCGTTCTCCAAACGCAAGATCGGAGATCTCGACGAAACCGAGCATGCCGGACTGACCCACGTGATGGGCATAGATCTCGTAAAGATTCCCCTGATTAAGAAAGGTGATTTTGTAGATATGTTTTTTTGCCATGCTACTCCAGGGAGATTTGAAATAGTGAACCAGTCTATCATATCAGGAATGCCGATATCATCCGAAATATGCCCTCAATGGAGGAAATGGGACAAATCACGATCAGGCTGTCCTGTCCCCGGCCGGCTGGCCGGGTAATCGAGGGAATGCTTTCGATCCGAATTCTGTCCGGAATGGGGTCATGTGACTGGGTTGTTTCTTCACTCGTGGTATTTTTTTCAGATAATTTGTTTTTTTAAATTGCACTGATAATGTGAAGTCCACAGAATTGAACACCCTGGTTGCGATCGACGGGAAGAATGCTGCCGTCCAAATCCGCCCTGATTTATCCCACATGCCGGAGATGACAAGTCGTGAAAGTAATAAAACGGTCCTTGATGAGCACATTGATTTTATGCATGTCGGCAGCAGGCATGTTGCCTGGTTGCTCGGTTTCGGAGCCCGACCCCGTTGCGGCCCGAAACCTGGAAAAAGGCAGGGCCTTCCTTGAAGAGAACAGTCACAAGGAAGGCGTGATCGCCCTGCCAAGCGGGTTGCAGTATATGATCCTGAAAAGTGGGGATGGCGATCAGGCCAGAATAACCGATACCGTCACAGTGCATTTTCGAGGCATGCATCTCGATGGGAGAGAGTTTGACAGCACTTATGAATCCGGAGAACCGGTGACCGTGTCCCTGAAGGCCATGATTCCAGGATGGAAGCAGGCCCTGTTACGGATGAATGAAGGTGACAAATGGCGTCTGTTTATCCCTCCCTACCTGGCCTATACAAATCGGGGTTCTGGATCAATTGAACCGAATGAGACCCTCATTTATGAGATCGAACTTCTCAAAGTCAATTGGAGAGGAATTCAGAAGAAGGGCTAGTTGTGGGAATTACCTGCACGATCTTTGGCAGAAACCGTTTATCGCCGGGGCCATCCATATATCAGCCGCATAAACGGCATTGCTGATACAGCCATAAACCCATCAATCCAACGCGCATCATCCTCAAGGGCCCTTTGATTGAGCTTGATGCCCCGCATGACCGCTGCTGTTTTGCGTAATCTGGATAATGTAGGCAGCATCACGGTGAGCTAGAGGGAAAGTTATGAGCAAGAAACCTAAACCAATCCCCGAATTCGCCTCGGAGCAGGAAGAGCGCAGCTTCTGGGAGGGCCATGATTCCTCGGAGTATGTGGACTGGGGCAAGGCAAAAAAAATACTGCTGCCTAATCTGAAGCCATCCACGAAGTCGATCTCCATCCGGTTGCCGGAGGATTTGTTGGAACGCATCAAAGTGGAAGCAAACCGCCGGGATGTGCCTTACCAGTCGCTGATCAAGATGTGGCTGCGTGAGCACACGGACAAGAAAGCAGCCTGAGATGCGCTATTTTTGCCTCTAATATGCAATATGAAGGAAATGGGTTCCATCTATGTATAGAAAATATCAGGACAAACTTTCCCGATATTGGGATAGTTAAATTACATAAGAAATGAGAAAGACCATACCAGCCCCAGTTATTGCAGTCGTTTCAGAGTTGGTGTCCCAGTATGAGACGCATGCAACTTTGGATAGTCTGTTTATGCATGCCGGAGCACCCGGTGAACCACCGCCAGAGAGCAAGCATGCGAAGGTAATGGCATGGCTGAGATGGGTAAACAAAGATGAGGCGGTAGAACCTCTTGAAGTGCTTGGTCTCATTATTGAAGGTTACATGGAGGAGGAGCCAGATTCGGAGTTTGATGAGTGGTCTCAGGAAAAACAGCAGAAAGTTGATCGCTTAAAAAATGCTCTGAAAAAAGCAAATCTTACTTACGTTCAAGGAGGCAAGATCATTGGGTCACATTCGACCCCGGCAATCAGCTTGGAACAGCATATACGAAAACGAAATATTGAAAGTGTTAATCTCGAATTTGATAGGGCAATATCAAACATTGAATCAAATCCAAGAGAAGCAATATCAGCTGCATGCAATATATTGGAATCAGTGTTCAAGGTATTTATCGAAGAAGAAAGGCTGGAAATGCCCAAGAAAAAAGACCTAAAGCCAACATGGGCTGTGGTGCGAGAAAACCTAAATTTTGATCCTAGTAAAGTTGAAGATAGAGATTTGAAGGAGATCCTTGGCGGCTTGGCGGGCGTTGTTAGCGGGGTAGGCGCACTACGGACTCACGCAAGCTCTGCTCATGGCGCAGGAAAGAAAATTTATAAGGTAGAGCCAAGGCATGCGAGGTTAGCCGTTCACTCGGCTCACACAGTAGCCTTATTCGTGCTGGAATCGTGGGAAAAGAGAAAATGAAATTTAACAAGTGCATCCAGCGGACGCAAAAAACGCGCCGCTGATGCCGGTCGTTATGTTTTAAGGAGGAGTTATGGAACCAATTTTTAATCCACAAGGCAGAGTTACTGCCTGGTTGGAAGACGGAGTCATTTATTCACTCCAAAATTGTCATGTAGCATTCATAAACGATGGGAACGTATTTACGTATCAGGGACGTCACTTGGGCGTCTTAGATCGCGGGTTTTTCCGAGATAAACATGGTCATTGTGTTGCTTTCATGGATGGGGCGGAAGGAGGCCCAATACCACCAATACCTCAGATTCCACCTATCCCCCCCATACCACCCATTCCTCCAATCGCACCAATTCCACCCATACCACCCATAGCTCCTATTGGATCTTTTAACTGGAGTAGCATTTCGTGGGATGAGTTCCTTGAAGGATAAAGAACATAATGGACGGACGAATTCCGGGGACATAATACTAATTAATTGACAATCGGGGCTGATTTCGCAGTTTGAACCGATGGCACGCATAGCGAGAGTCGTCGTTCCGGGCATTCCCCACCATGTAACGCAGCGCGGCGTTCGCAGGATGGAGACGTTTTTCGATGATGAGGACTACGAGACCTATCTGCGCTTGATGCGTGAGTGGTGTGATACAGCGGGGGTCGAGGTATGGGCATACTGCCTGATGCCAAACCATGTGCACCTGAGATAGTGTCCAGAATTTTTCGCACATTTGATTGGCGGTGGTCTCGACTCTGATTTTTCATGCTGCGCATGCCTTGCTGATTTCGAGGTCTCGCAGCAAATCCATGTTCAGGTAACGTTTCGTTCCCCATTGCGTACCGGCAATATGCCGCAGGCGTGCCGCGGCCAGCATCAGGGCTGATTGGCCATCCGGGAACGCGCCAACCACACGGGTTCGTCGCCGAATCTCCCGCATGATCCGTTCCAGCGGATTGTTGGTCCGAATCCGACGCCAGTGCGAAGCCGGGAAGGCATAGTAGGTCAGTGTTTCCGAAATACCTTCCTCGATCCGGTCAGCAGCTTCTCGCAAACGCATAGTTCTCAGCTTATCCACCACTGCACGGGCCTTGGCCAAAGCTGCTTCCCGGTCTTCACTGGCATGAATCGCCTTGAGCATGTCCGATACCATGCGCACGTGCTTGTTGGGCACCACGCTGAATACATTGCGGTAGAAGTGCACTGTGCAACGCTGCCATTGAGCATCGGCATAATATTCTCCTGCAGCCTCAACAAGGCCCATGCATGCATCGGAAATGATCAGACGGACGCCCTCAAGGCCACGATCTTTCAAATGCTTGAGAAAGCCACTCCAGCCAGCCTTGTCTTCCTTATGCCCTTCAGCAATACCCAGAACACGCCGGAAACCTTCCTGATCCACGCCAATGGCCACCAGCACCGAAACATTCCGAATCTCTCCGGCCCAGCTACGCTTGAGCACAATGCCATCCAGATACACATAGGGATATTCACCCTCGATCGGGCGCATACGCCATGCCTCAATATGCTGGTACACTTTCTTGTTCAGATTGCTGATCGTCGAAGGACTGACCTTCGTGCCCCACAAGGCCTCGGTAATATCTTCAACCCGACGAACCGACACACCAGCCAGGTACATCTCGATCAACGCTCCTTCAACGGATGACTCCCGCCGGCGATAGCGCTCAATAATCGCCGTCTCAAACGTCTGCCGCCGAAGTTTCGGCACTTTCAGTCGAACCCCGCCTGCACGGGTCTGGAGCTTCCGCTCGTAGCTGCCGGCGTAAGCTTCCCCAAAAAGTAGACAGTTCATAAGTAGAGTTTTCTGGCAGATTTA
>CAZCTM010000024.1:0-30572 GCA_964501925.1 uncultured Zetaproteobacteria bacterium
TGAAGCGGAAATTTCTACTTTGCTAAAAGCGGAAGTTTTCATTTTGGGCTAACAGAACAATGTGAATCATTGACTTGGGAAGTCGCTTTGGTGAGTCTTCCGCGCCTTTTATACACTTGACGAAATCGAAAAATGAGAACGTGCATCTGTCCATCCAACGGTTTGATATCGGTTTGCAGAGGATCGAGAAGATGCGTGGGCAGATTGCCGTAAAGGAGCCATTGTGAGCAAAGGTGGACAGCGTTTTTATCTGCAGGTTCGGCCGATCATTCCGGAGGAGCTTTCTCGCCTGGATGAGCTGGCGAGTGACTTGTGGTTTTCATGGAACGCCAAGGCACGGACACTGTTTTACATGATGGATCCCGTCCTGTGGACCTTGTGCGGACACAATCCTCGAACCTTTCTTCGCCGTATCAGTCAGAAGAGACTGGATGAGATCTCCCGCGACCGCGCCTTTCTTTCCCAATACAACGGCGTCATGTCCGATTACGACACGTATAAGAGGGAGGCCCACCAGTGGTTTCACAGCGCCTACAAAAACGCCGATGAGTATCTGGTGGCCTATTTTTCTGCCGAGTTCGGACTGCATGAATCCCTGCCCATCTATTCGGGCGGGCTTGGAATTCTTGCCGGGGATCACTGCAAATCGGCAAGCGACCTGGGGCTTCATTTCATCGGCGTCGGGCTTTTATACCGTCACGGCTATTTTACCCAGTCCATTGACGCCCAGGGCAATCAGATTGCCAGGTACATGGAAACACGTTTTGAGGACCTGTGCATCGACCCCGCCCTTGATGATGAGGGCAGGCCGGTCATCGTTTCTGTCGAGCTCCCCAATGGCGAGATAGATCTCAAGGTCTGGCAGGCGAAGGTCGGACACATCCGTATGCTTTTGCTGGATGCAGATGTCCCGTCCAACAGCGAAGAACATCGGAAAATCACCTATCAGCTCTATGGTGGTGGTCCGGAAAACCGGATCAAGCAGGAAATCTGTCTTGGTATCGGGGGTGTCCGGGCCCTGCGCGCACTGGGAATTGAGCCGACTGCATGGCACATCAATGAGGGTCATGCCGCATTTATCATTCTTGAGCGGCTGCGCGAACACATGGAGCACAGTCAGCTGACCTTTGACGAAGCGTTGGAGGCAACAAGGGCGTCAACCGTTTTTACCACTCACACCGCGGTTCCGGCCGGCCATGATATCTTTCAGCCTGAACTGTTCGATACCTATTTTGCGCCTTACGCCAGGAAGGCGGGAATGGATCTCAGTGATGTCCATGAGCTCGGTAGCGGTGACTTCGGGCATGGCAGTGGTTTTAACATGACAGCTCTGGCCATCCGGGGATCATCCTACCAGAACGGCGTGTCCAGACTGCACGGTGAGGTGAGCTCGAAGATGTGCAGTTCTCTCTGGCCGGATGTGCCGCCCGATGAGAATCCCATCAGCTCGATTACCAACGGTGTGCACGTAACGACATGGCTGGCACCGGAGTGGATCTCTTCATTTGACCTGCATCTTGGGGGGCACTGGCGCAGTCGTCTGCTGGACCCCGAATTCTGGGAGAAGATCAAGGATATTCCCGATCAGCTCTTCTGGAGCATTCACCAGACGAACAAACAGCGCATGCTGCAGTACGTTCGTGAGCAGTTGCTGAAGCAGGCCAGACGGAACGGCGAAAGCACGGAGCTGGTGCGGGAAATGACCGCCAACTTTGATCCCCGTACCCTGGTCATCGGATTTGCCCGCCGCTTTGCGACCTACAAGCGGGCAACCCTGCTGTTCCACGATGAGGAGAAGCTTCTCAAGATTCTCAACAATGCCGATCGGCCAGTGGTCTTCCTTTTCGCAGGCAAGGCCCATCCGGCTGACCAGCCGGGGCAGGAATTGATCAGGCGGATTCATCACATTTCACGTCAACCCGAGTTTATCGGCAAGGTGCTGATGCTCGAGGGGTATGATATGACTCTGTCCCGGTATCTCTTGTCCGGTGTGGATGTGTGGATGAACAATCCTCGCAGGCCCCTTGAGGCAAGTGGCACCTCGGGCATGAAGGCAGCCATGAATGGTGCGCCTAACCTCAGCGTTCTTGATGGCTGGTGGCCGGAGGGCTATGAAGGTGATAACGGCTGGGTCATCGGCTGCAAACATGAGCTTGGTGATGAGTGGCTGACGGATGAGGAGGATGCGATTTCCCTCTATCATGTGCTCAAATATGATCTTATTCCCACCTACTATCGGCGCAACGAAAGTGGTTTCTCCGACGAATGGGTGCACATCGCCAAGCGTGCCATGATCAGCGCGATCCCCCACTTTAATACCGATCGCATGGTGGCTGACTACATCCGCCGTTTTTATGTCCCCGCATCCAATCGGGCCAGGCTTCTGAAGGGAGACAATTTTGAGCGGGTGAGGAAGCTGGCGGCGTGGAAGGCCGAGATGCGGAAGGCTTGGCCAAACGTTTCCCTGCATCGCATAGATCCCATGCCGACAGACCAGCACTGGCAATACGGGGATGTGATTACCCTTCGCGTGAAGGCGGATATGAACGGGTTGTCACCCGATGATCTCCGGGTCGAGGCGGTGCTAAGCCGCCCCTCAAGAAACGGGGGCTACAAGAAATACAGTGTGATCGAACTGGAGCATCTGGGTGACGGGATATATGAAGCCAATATTCACCCCGAGGATACGGGCAATTTTTCCTATCAGGTTCGCATGTATCCTACTCACGAGGACCTTTCTCATCCTTTCTCACTGGGCCTGATGACCTGGCTTTAAGGATATGCAGGTGGCTGTCGGTCAGCTGCTTCGCAGAATCTTGTCGAATGCCAGCACGGACGCTCCAAGCAAGCCGGCATAGTCCCCCAGCGTTGAAAGGGAAAGGTTGACCTGCTTTTTCAGGGGGGGGATTAGGCGATCCTCCAGGGCCGCACTCATGGGCGAGAGCAGCATGTTCCAGGCGGCAGTCAGCCCGCCACTGAAGCTGATGTTGCGCACATCCAGGATCTTGACCATCTCAGCAATGGCCTTGCCGAGATATGTTCCAGCTTCCTCGATGACCTGCCTGGCCATTTCATCACCACTGAGGGCCAGTTGATGCACCTGCTGGGCATCGATCACCTTGTTGCCGCTTGCTTTCTGATACCGTGCGGCGACAGCTCTGGCAGAGGCGTATGTCTCCAGGCAACCTCTGCCGCCACAACCGCATAAGCGGCCATTTTTTTCCACCCGCAAGTGACCGACCTCCATGGCCATCCCTCCGTCACCCGGATAGGGACGATCCTCGATGATCAGTCCACCGCCGACACCTGTGCCCAGTGTCAGGTGAATGAGGCTGTCACGGCCTTCACTGCTGCCGAAGTGGAACTCACCCACGGCTGCGGTCAAGGCATCGTTTTGCACCAGCACCGGGAGGTCAAGTTCGGAGGAGATGCTGGAGGCCAGGTCAACATTTTCGAGCATGGGAAGGTTGGGAGAAGATACCAGCACGCCGGAAAAACCCTCGAAGAATCCCGGAAAGCCGATCCCTGCCGCCTGGACCTCGGGAAACTGAGCCTGCATTTTCTTCAAGGGCGTCAGCAGACGTTCCAGGATCCATGCCTCCGCTTCTTTCGGAGTGGAGTGACTCATTCCCGACAGGGCTGCCCTCATTTTGTCGTGGCCCAGGATCCGTCCGTCCCTGTCCACAACCGCGATCCGGATGTTCGTGCCTCCCACATCGGCTGCCAGTACCATGGTCGTCATCGGGTTTCCTCCAGGACGTCAGCATACAGGTCGGCATAAAGCCTTGCGGACTTGTCCCATGACGAATCGCGTCGCATGGCACGCGCCCGTATGCGTGCCCACACCTTAGGTCTTCGGAACGTGTCAATGGCCATTTGTGTCGATTTGTAAAAAGGCAGGGCCGCATCGTCAAGAAATGAAAACCCTGTGCCCGCATCGGGATCATGCCCGTAGTCCACCACCGTATCCTTCAGTCCACCCGTGGCGCGAACCACGGGAACGCTGCCGTAGCGCATGGCGATCAACTGACTGAGACCACAGGGTTCAAAGCGTGAAGGCATGAGGAAGATGTCGGAGCCGGCGTAAATGCGCCTGGCCAGCCGTTCATGAAATCCCGCATAGAAGGACATCTGGTCGGGATGGGCCAGGGCCATTTCATGCATGTGTTTTTCAACGTATGGGTCACCAGAACCCACAATAGCCAGCTGGTAGCCCAAGTCCAGCCATGCCGGGATGTTTTCGATCACCAGATCCACGCCTTTTTGCTCGGCCAGCCGGGAAACCATGGCAAGCAGGGGTATTTTCCGGTCCTGGGGGAACCCCAGTTCCCGCTGCAGGGCCTTCTTGCAGGCATGCTTCCCCTTGATGTTACCTGCCTGGAACCGGTGGGGGATCATTTGGTCCGTGGCCGGGTTCCACTCCTCCATGTTCAGGCCGTTGACAATACCGGTAAGCCTGGACGCATGATTCCGGAGAAATCCTTCCAGGTGACAGCCGTATTGCGGGGTCAGGATCTCTTCAGCGTAGGAGGGGCTTACGGTGGTAATCCGGTCTGCCGCCATGATGCCGGCCTTCATGCAGTTGATCTGTCCGTAGAATTCCATGCCTTCCGGATGAAAGGCGTTCATTGGCAAGCCAAGTCGACCCAGCCAGCCGGCCGGGAAGACTCCCTGGTAGGCAAGGTTATGGATGGTAAAAACGGAACGTGTGGCACCAAGCTTCGGGCGGTCGCGGTATTGCTCGTTCAGCAGCAGCGGCAGCAGCCCCGTTTGCCAGTCGTGGCAATGGAAGACATCGATCGTTTCTTTCTCCAGGCATCCCACTTCAAGAGCAGCCCGACACAGCAATGTGTAGCGCAGGAGATTGTCGGCGTATTCGCCTCCTGCAGGACCATAAATGCCTTCTCGGGCAAAGAGATCATCCTGTTCCAGGAGGATGAAGCGAAGGCCCGCAACGTAGGCCTCGTGCAACGGGATCATTCGGTAGCCACCGTCAATGAGCAGGGTGATGTGCTGGTCCAGAGGTTCAACTTTTACGTCAGCCATGTGATGGCGGTAGTATGGCAAGATAACCTGGACATGATGCCCGAGCCTTTTCAGCGAATGAGGCAGCGAGCCGACCACATCGGCCAGACCGCCGGTCTTGGCCAGGGGAGCGGCTTCAGAGGCAACAAAAACAATGCGCATGTCAGGATTCCTTTCGACCGAGAGTCAATCTTGAACCTTATCATGCCCATGGTCAAAATCATAAAGGGGTGCCTCTCGTTGTTCGTGTCCGTTTCAGATGGGCTCGATTTCTCTTGATTTTGACGGCCGGATTCGTATGTTGCGCGCAACTTATGAACCCATTGCTATGGAGGAGACCGATATGAGCAGAAATTCCAGGATCACCAAGAAGATCCTTATCGACAAGGCCCGTGGTCTTGGTCTGAAGAACGTGCAGAAGTTGCGTAAGACGGAGCTGATTCACGGGATTCAGGTGGCTGAGGGAAATAGCCCCTGTTTCCAGCGTATTCCGGACTGTGCGGTTTCGCCGTGCATGTTTCGAAGCGAGTGCATTCCCCAGAACTGAGCTTGTAACTCATCTGATCTGGATGCCAGGAAATAACCCCCGCCATGATGCGGGGGTTTTTTTGGTCACAACAGTGGAGCCGCAGGAAAACGGCAGCTAGACTATCCACCGCTCAGCAGGGAGGAGAATCATGTCAGAGCTAACCCGGTCACCCGCTTGGCGGGCATTGCAAGCGCACAGGAAAAAGCTGTCCGGCGTGCACATGCGTGACATGTTCGCAGAAGATCCCGGGCGCTTTGACAAGTTTTCAGTCCAGTTTAACGACATTCTGCTCGATTACTCCAAGAATATTGTCTCTGAGGAGACCATGCGACTCCTGTTTTCACTGGCTGAGCAGGCGGATCTGAGGGGATGGATACGGCGCATGTTTTCCGGTGAAAAGATCAACAACACGGAAAACCGGGCTGTTTTGCACGTGGCCCTGCGCAATCGTTCCAACCGGCCCATTGAAGTCGACGGCGAGGATGTCATGCCCGCCGTGAACAAGGTTCTCGACCGCATGCGTCTGTTCACGGAAGATGTCCGCAAGGGACGCTGGCTGGGTTGCACGGGCAAACGGATCACGGATATCGTGAACATTGGCATCGGTGGCTCCGATCTGGGTCCCGTGATGGTTTGCGAGGCACTTAAACCCTTTGCCAGTGAATCCCTGAACGTCCACTTTGTTTCGAATGTCGATGGAACCCAGATTGTTGAAACGCTGAAGAAGCTCAGCCGTGAGACGACCCTTTTTGTGATTGTCTCCAAGACCTTTACCACTCAGGAGACCATTACCAACGCCAAGACTGCGCGTGACTGGTTTTTGACACGCGGTGGCACCAAGACGGCGGTTGCCAAGCATTTTGTCGCCGTCTCGACCAATGCGAAGGCGGTCGCCAATTTTGGTATCGACACGGATCACATGTTCGAGTTCTGGGACTGGGTGGGTGGTCGCTATTCGCTCTGGAGTGCGGTCGGTCTTTCCATCGCCCTGTATATCGGGATGGATAACTTTGAGAGGCTGCTAAGCGGTGCTCATGACATGGATGAATACTTTCGCACGGCCCCGTTCGAGGAGAACATCCCGGTGATTCTGGCGCTGCTGGGTATCTGGTACAACAATTTCTGGGATGCCGATTCCCACGCCATTCTTCCCTATGACCAGTACATGCACCGCTTTCCGGCCTATTTCCAGCAGGGGGACATGGAGAGCAACGGCAAGCGGGTGACGCGCGATGGCGAGGTTGTGGACTATTCAACCGGACCGATCATCTGGGGAGAACCCGGTACCAACGGTCAGCATGCCTTCTATCAGCTGATTCATCAGGGAACAAAGCTGGTTCCAACGGATTTTCTGGCCCCCATCGATTCAAAAAACCCGATCGGCCAGCATCACGCCATCCTGCTTTCAAATTTCTTCGCCCAGACCGAGGCCCTTATGCTTGGAAAGACCGAGGATGAGGTGAGATCCGAGCTTGAGGCAGAAGGGTTTACGGGTGAAGAGCTGGAAAAGGCCATTCCACACCGTGTTTTTCCGGGCAACAAGCCCTCCAATTCGATCCTGTTTCAGAAGATGACGCCCGAGACGCTGGGTTCGCTGATCGCCATGTACGAACACAAAATCTTTGTCCAGAGTGTGATCTGGAACATCAATGCCTTTGATCAGTGGGGGGTTGAACTGGGCAAGCAACTGGCTCGAAGGATCCTGCCGGAACTCGTACTTTCTGCGAAGGTTGACAGTCACGACTCATCCACCAATGGATTGATTAACCATTATCTGAACCACCGCAAAGAGTAGGCAGGGCGTTTAACATCGGGAAGCGGGTTGGTCTCTCATCGGAATTGATGGCCTGATCCGGCCTGGTTGAGAAGAAATGCACCGATTCGGTCGACGGTCTGGCAGGAGGAATACATGATCATTGGCGTTCCAAAAGAGATCAAGAATAACGAGTACAGGGTTGGTCTGGTCCCCGCCGGCGTCGAAGAGCTTGTGCATGCGGGTCACCAGGTAAGGGTGGAAACCTCGGCCGGTGTCGGCAGCGGCATCTGTGATGAGGCATACCGTGATGCCGGGGCGGAGATTGTAAAGGATCCTGCGGAGGCCTGGGGTGCCGATCTGGTGGTAAAGGTCAAGGAGCCGTTGCCTGAGGAATACACATTCCTGCGCCGGGATCAGATCCTTTTTGCCTTCCTCCATCTTGCCGCCATGCCGGAACTGGCGGAGACCCTGCAGGAAAAGAGGCTCTGCGCCATTGCCTATGAAACGATTCAGTTGCAGGACGGTCGCTTGCCCATACTGGCCCCGATGAGCCAGGTGGCAGGAAAGATGGCGGTGCAGCTGGGTGCCGCCTTCCTGCAGAGGGAGAAGGGTGGGATGGGCATCCTTCTGGGGGGGGTGCCGGGCACGAAGCATGGTCGGATCGTCATCATTGGCGCAGGCAATGTTGGCATCAACGCAGCGAAGGTGGCTTACGGCCTCGGCGCCCAGGTCATCATCATTGACACCAATCACGCCCGGCTGACCTACATTGATGACATCTTCGACGGCAAGGTGGTGACCCTGATGTCCACCCATCGGAACATTGCCGAGTCCGTGTCCACGTGCGATATGCTGGTCGGGGCGGCGCTGATCCCCGGCGCCAGGGCCCCGCTCCTGATCACCCGTGACATGCTCAGATCGATGAAGAAGGGCAGTGTGCTTGTGGATGCCTCGATTGATCAGGGGGGGATCAGTGAGAGCAGCAGGCCGACCTCACATGCCGAGCCAACCTATCTTGAAGAAGGGGTCATCCATTACTGTGTCCCCAACATCCCGGGATCGGTGCCTGTCACAAGCACATACGCGCTAACCAATGTCACTCTTCCATACGTTCGTCAACTTGCTTCCGGGAGGCTGGATCGGGTTCTGCGGTCGGATCCGGCCTTGCAACGGGGGGTAAATGTGTGGAATGGACACATCCGGCACGAGGCCGTTGCAAGGGCGCTTGGGAAGAGGTGTGTACCACTTGCTCTATAGGCATTTCCGGTCATCTGACGTATGCTTTGGAGGCTTGCGGGCGGCCATGCGGTTGCCCGTTTTTATCGTCAGATAAGGAGAGCGTAAACCGGTATGCCGCGACGCACCGACATTGAATCCATACTGATTATTGGCGCAGGTCCCATTGTTATCGGCCAGGCCTGCGAGTTTGACTATTCCGGAGTGCAGGCCTGCAAGGCACTCAAGGAAGAGGGCTACAGGGTGGTTCTGGTGAACTCCAATCCGGCCACCATCATGACGGATCCCGAATTTGCGGATGCCACCTACATCGAGCCGGTCACGTGGGAGGTTGTCGCCAACATCATCAAGAGGGAAAGACCGGATGCAATCCTGCCGACCATGGGCGGGCAGACGGCCTTGAACACGGCGCTTTCCCTGAACAGGCATGGCATCCTTGAAAAGTACGATGTGAGGCTCATTGGCGCGCAACGTGAAGCCATCGACAAGGCCGAAGACAGGGAGATGTTCAAACAGGCCATGGACAATATCGGTCTGGAGATGGTGCGTGGCGGTTTTGCCCATTCCGTGGAGGAGGCGCGCGCCTTTGCCGAGGAGATCGGCTATCCGCTGATTATCCGGCCCTCCTTCACCCTCGGTGGTTCGGGAGGGGGGATTGCCTACAATCCGAAGGAGCTGGACCAGATCGCGGCTGCCGGACTGGATGCAAGCCCGACGACCGAGATCCTCGTTGAGGAATCCATCATCGGCTGGAAGGAATTCGAGATGGAGGTGATGCGGGACAGAAAGGATAACTGCGTCATCATCTGTTCCATCGAGAACGTGGACGCCATGGGCGTGCACACGGGTGACTCGATCACCGTGGCTCCCGCGCAGACACTCACCGACAAGGAATATCAGCGGATGCGCGACGCATCCATTGCCATTCTGCGCGAAATCGGGGTGGAAACCGGTGGTTCGAATGTCCAGTTTGCCGTCAATCCGCGCGACGGCCGCATGATCGTGATCGAAATGAACCCGCGGGTGAGCCGCTCATCAGCCCTTGCCTCGAAGGCCACCGGTTTCCCGATTGCCAAGATTGCGGCCAAGCTGGCAGTGGGTTACACGCTGGACGAGATACGAAACGACATTACCGGTGAGACGTACGCTGCCTTTGAACCATCGATCGATTATGTGGTGACCAAACTGCCAAGGTTCGCCTTTGAAAAATTCGAAGGGGCGGATGCGCGACTGACCACCCAGATGAAGTCCGTCGGCGAGGTCATGGCGATTGGCCGCACCTTTACCGAGTCGCTGGGCAAGGCCATGCGTGGGCTGGAGACGGACAGTTTTGGTTTCGACAAGCAGATCCCCCAGGATGTCGACAGGGATGCCTTTCTGCAGGAAAAACTTGCGGTACCGGGACCCGACAGGCTCTGGTGGCTGGGCGAGGCCCTGCGTTCCGGCTGGGAAGAGGGCCGTCTTTGCACGGTAACGGGCATAGATCCCTGGTTTGTGCGGGAGGTCCACGCGGTCGTTTTGCTGGAAGAATCGCTGAAGGGACGCAAGATTGAGGATCTCTCGGCGGATGAGTTGCGTCACGCCAAGCGCGAAGGCCTGTCCGATGCGCGGCTTGCGGGAATCCTGAAGACCAGCGAGGAGGAGGTCCGGGAGGTTCGCAAGCGGAATCGGGTCGAGCCGGTGTTCAAGCGTGTGGACACGTGTGCGGCGGAATTTGAGGCCCACACACCCTATTTGTATTCGACCTATGAACCGGAATGCGAGGCCAGGCCCACCCAAAAGGAAAAGATCATGGTGCTTGGTGGTGGTCCCAATCGTATTGGTCAGGGGATCGAGTTTGATTACTGCTGCGTCCATGCGGCATTCGCCCTGTCGGAAGACGGATATGAAACCATCATGGTGAATTGCAACCCCGAAACCGTCTCCACGGATTACGATACCTCCGACAGGCTTTATTTCGAGCCGCTCACCTTCGAGGATGTCATGTCGATCGTAGACGTTGAGAGGCCCGACGGTGTGATCGTGCAGTTTGGTGGTCAGACACCGTTGAAACTTGCCCAGCGCCTTGAAATGGCCGGGGTACCGATTATCGGCACGAGTCCCGATGCCATTGACCTTGCCGAGGACCGGGAGCGTTTCCAGAAGTTGCTGCACAGGTTGACCCTCAGGCAGCCGGAGAACGCCACGGCGCGTTCAGTCGATGAGGCCCTGAAGGAGGCCCGCAAGATCGGTTACCCGGTCGTTGTCCGACCGTCCTATGTTCTTGGGGGGCGGGCGATGCAGATCGTCCACGATGAGCAGGGTCTGTTGCGGTACATGCGGGAGGCCGTGCAGGTCAGTCCGGACCACCCCATACTGCTGGATCGTTTTCTTGACGATGCCATCGAGCTTGACGTTGACGCGCTTTGCGACGGTCGGGACGTGATGATTGGCGGTATCATGGAGCATATTGAGGAGGCGGGTGTACACAGCGGCGACTCCGCCTGTTGTCTGCCCCCCCATTCCATTGCCTCCTCCCATATCGATGAGGTTGTCTATCAGACCGAGGCCCTGGCCCTGAACCTGGGCGTGAAGGGCCTTATCAATATCCAGTTTGCGTTGCAGGGAGATGATCTGTACGTGCTGGAGGTCAACCCGAGGGCGAGCCGTACGGTGCCGTTTGTCTCCAAGGCCGTGGGCATACCTCTGGCCAAGATCGCTGCCCGTATCATGGTGGGTCAGAGCCTTCGTTCCCAGGGTGTGACCAACAACCTTGGGATGAGGGAGTACTTTACCGTCAAGGAGGCAGTCTTCCCCTTTGTGAAGTTCCGGGGTGTGGATCCGTTGCTCAACCCTGAAATGAAATCCACAGGAGAGGTGATGGGAATCGGGCCGAGCTTTGCCGCCGCCTATCACAAGGCCCAGCTTGCCGCTGGCCAGATCCTGCCGCACCGTGGGCAGGTTTTCATTTCGGTCCGCGACAAGGACAAACCTGCAACCATTCGTCTGGCGCGGATGTTGAGTTCGTGCGGATTCGAAATCATGGCGACAAGCGGAACCCACGCCGCGCTCGAAAAGGCGGGGATCAAAAGCAAGAGGGTTGCCAAGGTCATCGAGGGAGTCCGGCCTCATATTGTTGATCTCCTGCTGGGAGGCGAGGTCAATCTGGTCATCAACACCACCGAAGGGGCACAGGCCATTCAGGATTCGAAGTCGATTCGCAGGGCCACGCTGGATCAGGGCATTCCCTACTTTACAACGATCAAGGGGGGGCTAGCTGCGGCTGAGGCCATTCTCAGCCCGGAGGACGTGACCCAGGTGTGCAGCATTCAAAACTATCACAGGGGAGGGGGTTGCTGATGGAGCAAGTGCCGATGACAGTGCACGGGGCCGAGGCCTTGCGTGCGGAATTGAAGCATCTGAAGAGCGTGAGAAGGCCCCGCGTCATCGAGGCGATCGCCACGGCCCGCGCCCACGGGGACCTCTCGGAAAATGCCGAATATCATGCCGCCAAGGAAGAACAGAGCTTCATTGAAGGCCGGATCAAGGAAATAGAAGACAAGCTGGCCCGTGCCCATGTGATCGATCCGACCACGATCAAGACCAGCAGAGTTGTGTTTGGGGCTACGGTCATGCTCATCGATCTGGAGAAGGGAAGTGAGCTGACCTACCAGATTGTGGGCATCGATGAGGCGGATGTGGCGTCCGGAAAGATCTCCATTACGTCGCCCATAGCCAGGGCCCTGATTGGCAGGGAACAGGGTGATGTCGTCACCGTTCAGGCGCCCGGAGGAGAGCATGAGTACGAGATCCAGGACATCCAGTATGTTTAGTGTTTCCTGTGCGCGTGCCGGAGCTTCGCGTCTTGTGCTGGCGCTGATGTTCGGTTTGCTCTTTGTCCCCGGGGTTGTGGTGGCTCCGGTTTTGTTTGAGTTGGCCGAGAGCCGGCACGTGGCCGGCCATCTGGCCGGAGGGATCTTTCATGCAAGCAACCTGAGCCTGCTCGTCCTTGTTCTGGTTCAGGCCGGGTTGTGGTGGCGGACCGGCGTAAAAAAATATGCCTGGATCATGCTGGTCATAATCGCCACGCTGGTGGCCGTAAACGAGTTTTTCATCTCCGCCATTCTTTCCGATCTGAAAATGGCAATGGGGCCGATCGACCTTGTACCCGAAGACAATCCATTGCGGCAACGCTTCGGCTTATGGCACGGGATCAGCGCAATGTTGCATTTCGCAGCCATGCTCATGTTGGCGGCCATGGTGACCATAGGTATTTCCGGAAAAACGACTTGCAGGCGATCCTAGACTGGTTTCAGGCGAAGCTGGCGAACACGCAGTTGCTCATGCTGCTGCTTTCGCTGCTGGTCATCTTTCTGCTCCTGCACTTCCTGGGGCATATCCTGGCCCCTTTGCTGGTCGCGATCGCCCTGGCCTACGTTCTGGATGGCATCGTCGCCCTGCTGCTTCGCTGCAGGGTTCCGCGATTGCCAGCCATTATTCTGGTGGGCATGGGGGTCGTTGTTGGCGTGCTGTTCGCCCTTCTGGCTGTCATTCCCCTGCTGGTGGGTCAGCTAGCCCGCCTGGTGGCCCAGGTGCCAAACTATTTTGTTTCGATCCGGGAGGGTCTGGAAGCCCTGCAGGCCCATTATGCTGGCTGGATCAATCCCGAGTATGTCCAGCAGTTGCTGGCAGGTCTGGCCAACACCCTGCAGGAATGGGGGAAGGATCTTCTTTCCTTTTCCCTGGCATCAATTCCCGGCCTGATCACCCTGCTGATCTATGCGGTGCTCGTGCCGGTTCTGGTCTTCTTTCTGCTGAAAGATAAACAGGAGCTTATGGACTGGGGCAAGCAGTTTCTTCCCAGGGATCGCACCCTTCTGATACGTGTCTGGGCCGAAGTGGATGTCAAGATCGGCAACTACATTCGGGGAAAGTTCTGGGAAACATTCATCGTGGGCATAGTGACCTGGATGGCCTTCTGGATCCTGGAGCATGAATACGCGCTTCTGCTCGGCGTGCTCACCGGCCTGTCGGTGTGGATCCCCTTTATCGGGGCGGCCGTGGTGACGGTTCCGGTTGTCATGATGTCCTTTTTCCAGTGGGGCTGGAGTGATGCCACCCTGTATGCGCTGATTGCCTATACGATCATTCAGGTCCTGGATGCGAACGTGTTGATCCCGTGGCTCTTCTCCGAGGTGGTCAACCTGCATCCGATCGCCATCGTTGTCGCGATTCTGATTTTTGGCAACCTTTGGGGAATTGTTGGCGTCTTTTTTGCCATTCCCCTGGCGGCGCTGGTCAGTAGTGTGCTCAATGTTGCGATGATGCCGCAATCCCCGACAGTCCAGCCGGGTCAATAACGTTGACAGGGCATCGTTGCTACCTAGCTTTGCGCGGGCGCTCATTGATTCTCTTGATGAACAGATTTTTGTTTGCAGGAAAAGGATAGGATACGTGAATTCAAAATCACCGAAATCAAAACGGCAACCTCGTGAGGAGGCTCCGGACACCACCCATCAGGAACTTCAGGAACTGAAGCAGGACATGAGGTCCGCCCAGATCATCGCCTGGGTCCAGGAAAACCAGCAGAAACTGATTGCCGCCGCCGTGGCGCTCATTGTCGTCATTGTCGGGGTCAGTCTCTGGTTTGAGAGACAGGCCTCCGTTCGTGAGGCAGCGGCTGTAGTCTATCATAAGGCGCTGGATACCAGGGACGCCGGTGAGAAGAAATCCCTTCTGGACCAGGTGGTGAGGGAATACGGGGATACAGCCTACGCGCCACTTTCCCTGATGCTGCTTTCAAGTCTGGATCGTGAACATGCCCCGGATCACCTCAAGGCCCTTCTTGCCCACCCCAAACGGACACGCGAGTTTGAGTGGCAGGCCTCCCTGGATCTGGCCGGGCTTTATATCCAGCAGGGCGACAAGCAGGCTGCGCGCTCGGTGCTGAAAGGGCTGAGCGTGGGACCGGCCTACAAGCAGGTGTTTCATGTGCTGATGGCCGAAGTTGCCGAGAACAACGATGAGAAATTAAAGCACTACCAGCAGGCACTGGATGCCAAATCCTACAGCACCAGCCTGACACAAAGGATCAAGCAGCGTCTGAAAGCATTAAAGGCTGGCCAGAAACCGGAATCATGAGAACGGCCCTCTTGCTGATCTGCAGCATCTTGTCGGCCTGTGCCTATCTTCCTTTCCAGGAGGTGGCCGATCAGGGAAACGGTGCCGTTTCCAGGGCCAAACCGGCCAAGCTGAGTGTTCACTGGGTCCGTGACGTCGACCAGCGCAAACCGCTGGCGGCCTACGGGTATTCCCTTCCCGTTGTCACGCCTGAATCCATCGTGCTGGGTGGTGAAGACCGGCGTGTTCATGTGTACGGTTTTCACGGAAGCGAGCTTGCCAGGATAGCCCTGGGAGCGCCGTCCGAGTCCGGCGCCCTGGTGCTTGCCAACGGTCTGGTGGTTCTGGCTGACACCGATGGCATGCTTTACGCCCTTGATCTGGCAAAAGAGAGGATAGCCTGGAGCTACCAGCTTTCCTCCGTGATGTTCGGAAATCCCGTCCTTCTGGGTGAAGACTTCCTGGTTCAGACGGCCGATAACCGCGTATATCGGTTTTCGCAGGATGGCCGGAAGAAATGGAGCTATGCCGAGCGCATGCAGGGACTGACATTGCATGCCGGTTCGTCACCGGCCACGACGGGTCAGGAGATATACGCGGTCTTTAACAACGGTGATGTTGTGGCGCTCAGGGCCGATACCGGCGATCTCATCTGGCGGCGGCAACTCTACCTGAGCATGGAGGCAAAGGCGCTGAGTGAAATCAGGGCCCCAATCTCCACGCCGGTGGTGATCGATGATCTGCTGATTGTTTCCTTTTTCCAGGGAAGCATGATCGCGCTGTCGCGCAAGGATGGCCAGCAGATATGGGCCAGGGATATTTCGCTGAAGGACACCCCCCTTGTGCTGGGGTCATCCCTGTATGCGGCCAGTGGCGATGGCAAGGTCTTTGCCCTCGATCCGACAACCGGTGATACCCTGTGGAAGCAGGGCGTGTCCGATGTTGAACTGGTTGGTCCCGTGGCATGGAACGGCGGACTGGTTGTCGGGGACAGCAAGGGTCGTGTGACCGTCCTGGACATGCAGGGGAACATCGTCAAGCAGCTGAACATCCCGGGTCAAATCGACCGGTCGATGGTCGTCTTTTCAGGTGGCATTCTGCTTCGCAACAACCTCGGTAATCTTTATCTTCTTCATTGATCCTTGTTGATGCACACCCTTCCGTCGGTGGTCGCAATCGTGGGTCGGCCCAATGTAGGAAAATCCACATTGTTCAATCGCCTGTTAAAACAGCGTCGGGCCATTGTTGGCGACCGGCCGGGCGTTACGGTGGACCGTCTGGAGGGTAAATGGAAACTGCCCGGACGGACCGTGACCCTCATTGATACCGGCGGGATTGGTGAAAGCTACAGGGAGGATGTCCAGGCCTGCATCGATGCCCAGGTCGATGCCGCCTTGTCCGTGGCGGATCTGGTGCTGTTCGTCGTGGACGGCATTTCCGGTCCGACGGCAGCCGACGAGATCATTGCGAGCCAGCTTCGTCGCCAGGGCATTCCGGTTATTCTTGTGGTTAACAAGGCCGAACGCGCCAATGCCGCGGTGGATTTTCATGCCCTCGGTATGGGAGAGCCCCTGGCGGTTTCGGCCGCACATGGTCTGGGGATTAAAGAACTTGTTCAAAGGGTGGAAGAGCTTGTACCCGAGAAACAGGAAGAGGCGGCCACCCAAACCATCGTGGCCAGAATCACGGTCATTGGTCGCCCCAATGTGGGCAAGTCCACGCTGATTAATGACTGGCTGGGGGAGGAGCGCATGGTGGTCAGTCCTCTGGCCGGGACGACAAGGGACGCCGTCGATTCCGATTTGCCTTACGCCGATGGGATTGTCCGGCTGATCGATACTGCCGGTCAGCGAAAAGCGGGGCGGGTCCGTGATACCATTGAGTTTGTGTCCCTTCTGAAGGCGGGTCAGGCCCTGGCCAGGGCCGAGGCTGCCATCCTGCTGCTGGATGGTTGCGAAGGAGTTGTGGAACAGGATATCCGCCTGATGGACCTGGCAAGAAAGGCGGGCAGGGCACTGGTGGTGGCCGTCAACAAGGTCGATTTGCTGTCGGCGGATCAGTGGCTGGATTGCAAGGCGAAACTGGATTTCAGGATGCGCGCCCTGCCGGACATCCCGATCTTCAGGATATCCGCCAGAAAAGGGGAAGGTATCCGGGCATTGCTGAAAGAAGGGATCCGGGCAGCGGAAAGGAACAGGTTTGTGTCGGGAACGGGAGAGCTCAATCGCTGGTTGCATCGGGTTCAGCGAGCGCAGCCTGCACCCGGTGTGAGCGGCAGGCCGGTTCGCCTGAAATATTGCACCCAGGTTTCCACCCTGCCGCCGACGATCAGGGTCTTCTGCAATCACCCCCGGTCCGTGAAGCGGAATTACGTCCGCTACCTCGAGCAGGATTTCCGGAAAAACTTTCGTCTTCCAGGGGTTCCCGTTCGCTTTCGTTTTACCGCCAGCGAGAACCCCTACGTTGAGAACTGATGCCATCGTTTGAGGAATCACGCGTTGTTTCCTGCTCAAGCGAGCAGCTCTTCGACGTTGTGATGGATATTGAATCCTATCCGAAATTCCTGCCCTGGGTTGCGGATGCCAGAATACTTGACCGTTGCGATGATGAACTGACGGCGGAACTGGTGGCCAGTCTGGCGGGCTTTCACAATTCCTTCCGGACGATCGATCGCTTCCTGAGGCCCAAGCTCATCGAGATCCGTCTGCTGGAGGGACCCTTCCATTTTCTGGAAAGTCTTTGGACCTTTGAGGAGCTGGAGGAAAACAGGTGCAAGGTTCACTTCTCCATCGAATTTGAGTTTGCCAATCGCATGCTGGACCTGGTGGCTACCCCTGTTTTTTCCAGCGCCTGCCGGATGATGGTGCACGCATTCGAGCAGCGCGCCATGGGCAGGTAGTCCGGCAGGCTGGCATTTATCACGCCAGTAACTACAATCGTAATCCATGAAATTTCTTGAGGTTCTTCAGCAGAGGGTGCTCGTCCTGGATGGCGCCATGGGCACCATGCTGATGCGCTATGAACTGGATCTCGAGAAAGACTATCTGGGTCTGGAAAACTGCTCGGAAATCCTGTGTCAGACACGCCCCGATATCATCAGGGAGATTCACAAGGCCTATCTTGAGGCCGGTGCCGATGCGGTGGAGACCAATTCCTTCGGCTCCAATTCCGTCGTTCTGGCCGAGTTTGGCCTTGAGGATCGGGTCGAGGAATTCAATGAGCTGGCCGCTTCCCTGGCCCGCGAAAGCTGCGACGAGATCTCCACGCCCGATCGTCCCCGTTTCGTCATGGGCTCCATAGGACCAGGGACCAAGCTTCCCTCCATCGGCCACATCGATTACGACACCCTGGAGAGATCCTACCTCCATCAGGCGATCGGGTTGCTGCGGGGCGGTGTTGACGCCATGCTGATCGAGACCGCGCAGGATCTTCTGCAGATGAAGGCAGCGATCAACGGCTGCCGTATCGCCTTCGAACAATCGGGGAAAAAGGTGCCGATCATTGCCCAGGTGACCGTGGAGACCACGGGCACCATGCTTCTTGGCACGGAAATCCAGGCGGCGATGAATGCCCTTGAGGCCATGGACGTGGACATGATCGGTCTGAACTGCGCAACCGGTCCCCGGGAAATGGCCCAGCACGTGGCAGTCCTTTCACAGCATTCACGTCTGCCCATCTCCGTTGTGCCCAATGCGGGCCTGCCCGAACTGGTGGATGGCAAGACCCATTACGGGCTGACACCGAAGGAACTGGCCGACTGGCACCTGCGCTTTGTGGAGGAGGACGGGGTCAACATGGTTGGCGGCTGCTGTGGCACGACGCCGGAGCACATCCGGGCCGTGGCCGACAAGCTGGGTGAGAGGGCCCCCGTGAGGCGGCGGCCGGAACGCGTGGCGGGGGCTTCATCCCTTTACCAGTTTAACGCCTTCCGGCAGGAGAATGCCGTCTTTGCCATTGGTGAGCGGACCAATGCCAATGGTTCACGCCTGTTCAAGAACCTCCTGGCGAAGGAAGACTGGGACGGAATCGTCAAGATCGGCCGCGAGCAGGTCAGGGAGGGATCCCACGCCGTGGATGTGTGTGTTGCCTATGTGGGCAGGCCGGAGGCCTCCGACATGGATGAGGTCATCAAGCGCTTTGCCACGCAGGTTCAGGTGCCGCTGATGATCGATTCCACGGAAACGCCGGTGATCGAAACCGCCCTGAAGCGGGCCGGCGGCAAGTGCATGATCAATTCAATCAATTTCGAGGATGGTGAGGAGCGTGCTTCCGAGGTCCTGAAGCTGGCCAGAAAATTCGGTGCCGCTGTCGTGGCCCTGACCATAGACGAGGAGGGGATGGCCAAGGATGCCGAGGCCAAGCTGAAGATTGCTGAGCGGCTGCACGATTTTGCCGTCAACAGGCATGGTCTGCCCGAAGAGGATCTGATCTTTGATCCGCTGACCTTCACAATCTGCACGGGCAACGCGGATGATCGCAAGCTGGGTCTTGAAACCCTTGAGGGCATACGCATGATCCGTGAACGCTTTCCCGAATGTCAGATCATGCTCGGCCTGTCCAACATCTCCTTCGGGCTCAAGCCGGCGGCCAGGCACGTGCTCAATTCCGTGTTCATGCATCATGCCATGAATGCCGGCATGAATATGGCCATCCTGCATCCTTCGAAGATCATGCCATTATTTAAGATCGACAAGGAACTCATTGAAATTGCGGATGATCTTATCTTTGATCGCCGTGAGAAAAAGGAAGATCCCCTGATGGCCCTCATTGGCAGGTTCCCTGAAGAGGGAGCGACGCAGGCCGAGGAAAGGAAGAAGCCGGAAACCGTGGAGGAACGGCTCAAGCAGCGGATTATCGATGGAGACCGGAACGGTCTGGGGGATGACCTTGATGAGGCCCTGAAGAGCTACAAGGCGCTGGATATCATCAACAACATCCTTCTGGATGGTATGAAGGTGGTGGGTGACCTCTTTGGCAGGGGCGAGATGCAACTGCCCTTTGTGCTCCAGTCGGCCGAAACCATGAAGGCGGCGGTGGCCTATCTTGAGCCGCACATGGAGGCGGTGGGCAGGGGGGAGAGCAAGGGTCGCATTGTTCTGGCGACCGTGAAGGGGGATGTCCACGATATCGGCAAGAATCTGGTGGATATCATACTGACCAACAACGGTTATGAGGTGATCAACCTGGGCATCAAGCAACCGATCGAGAATATCATGGAGGCCGTTCGCCAGCATCACGCCCATGTCATCGGCCTTTCCGGGCTGCTGGTGAAGTCCACCGTCATCATGAGGGAAAACCTGGAAGAGTTGTGCAGGCAGGGGTTTGATACACCGGTCTTGCTGGGAGGTGCGGCCCTCACGCGCAAATACGTTGAGGAGGATTGCCGGAAGGTTTACCCGAAAGGTTTTGTCGCCTATGCACGGGATGCCTTTGAAGGTCTGCACATGATGGACAGGCTGATGAAGGGTGAGGTTTCCCTCAAACGTGTTGAGGGAAAGATGAAGACCGGAAAACCTGATGCATCAGCACCTTCCGAGGCTGGCAGGGCCGAGGAGGTTACGGCGAGGCATCGGGATGCCGAGGCCGAGGCGAGATACGGCGGTGAGAAACCCCGGCGGTCCAGAAAGGTGGTGCACGACAATCCCGTTCCCGTTCCACCGTTCTGGGGAAGCAGGATTCTTGAGTCCGTGTCCGTGAAGAGCCTGCAGACGTTCCTGAATGAAACCATGCTGTTTCAGTTTCACTGGGGGTTCAAGAAACGGGCGGTCAAGGGGGATTTTCAGGCCTATATTGCCGAAGTGGTGCGGCCCGTCTATCACCGCCTGCTCAAACAATGCATTGAGGAGAACATTCTTCAGCCCAGGGCCGCCTACGGCTACTGGCCGTGTCAGTCAGAGGGCAACGATCTCATTCTTTATGATCCGGCCCCCTTCACGGATGGGGAAGGCCGTCCAGTCCTTGAACCCGCCGACGAGGTGGTCGAGGTCTGCCGGTTCACCTTCCCGCGCCAGCCGGAGCGGAAGGGCGGTCTGTGTCTGGCGGACTGGTATCGTTCGCGCAAGTCCGGGGAGTATGATGTCATTCCGCTGCAGGTCGTCACCATGGGGCAAAGGGTGTCTGAGGTCGCCAAAAAGTGGTTCGAGGAAAACCGCTATCAGGATTACCTGTATCTGCATGGCCTGGGCGTTGAGATGGCGGAGGCCATGGCCGAGTACGTCCACCAGCGCATTCGTGCCGAGCTGGGGTTTGCGGATGAGGATGCGCGCGACATCCACAGGCTTCTCAAACAGGGCTACAGGGGTTCCCGCTATTCCTTTGGCTATCCCGCATGCCCGGACATGGAACAGCAGCGTCCCCTGCTTGAGTTGCTGAAGGCCTCCCGAATTGGCGTCCGCATGGATCCCGAAAGCTTTGAACTGCACCCCGAGCAATCCACATCGGCTATCATTGCCCACCATCCCCAGGCGAAATATTTCGGCGTCTGATCACGCTTTGCTGATTTATGTGCTATAAAGTGTAGTGTTGATCACGGGAAGGGTGGTTATCTATCTGAATCTGGAGGTACGATCATGAAATCAAGACATGGTGCCGGTATCGCTGTCCTGGCAGCGCTTACCCTGGTTTTCTCACAGGCCGTACTGGCGGGAGGAAGCAAGACAACTGCGGGAACGAAGGTTGGCGTTCTTTCGTGTAAAACGGTTCCCGGCTCCGGCGTGAATCTTCTGATTCACTCCACGAGGAACGTGACCTGTGAGTTCAAGTCTTCCGCCGGTGGCGGAGCCGAATATTACAAGGGTGAAACAGGCATAGGTCTGGGCATCGATCTTAACATCAAGCAGGACGAGACGATCGGATTCGCCGTCCTGTCGGCCGATTTCAAGGCCGGAACCTATCAGCTTGCCGGCAAATACGCGGGGGCGAAGGCCTCGGCAACCGTGGGTCTTGGCGCGGGTGCTGCCGTCCTGGTCGGCGGCAGCGATGACAGCATTGTCCTGCAGCCCATCGCCCTCTCGGGAAGCACCGGTCTGGGGGCTGCCGCCGGCATCGGCTATCTCTATCTGGAGCCTGACAAGAGCAGGAAGTAGGAAACCGTCACTCTGATAAACCAGGGGGCAAGCGGCCCCCTGGTCCTTGCGGGAGTCCTTTAGAAAAATAAGCAACCCGTTGAAAAGATGATGGTACCGAAGGTCGGACTCGAACCGACACGGGGTCACCCCCACTGGATTTTGAGTCCAGCGCGTCTACCAATTCCGCCACTTCGGCACAAGCTGGCTTAAACCCGAATCTATATCAGTCGCTGCATCCAGGGCAAGCACATCCGTCTCTCCCATGGTTGTGTTATGATTTGAATATGATCGTGCTGTTTACGGATTTCGGGCCGACCGGCCCCTACACGGGCCAGATGAAGGCCGTCCTCTATGCCCGGGCGCCCGGGGTGCCCGTGGTTGACCTCTTTTGTGACGCGCCTTCCTTCAATCCGAGGGCATCCGCCTATCTCCTGGCCGCCTATGTGGAGGAGTTCGCCAAGGGGACCGTGTTCCTGTGCGTTGTGGATCCCGGTGTGGGTGGAAAGCGTCCGCCGCTTGTGTGCAGGATGGACGGGTGCTGGTTTGTGGGTCCGGGAAACGGTCTGTTCAGCGTGGTCGCCCGGCGTGCCAGGCAGGTTGAATGCTGGGAAATTACATGGCGGCCGGCGCGACTCTCCGCGAGCTTTCATGGGCGCGATCTGTTTGCTCCGGTTGCCGCCGGCCTGGCCCAGGGAAGGAAGGTGCCTGGTGAAAAGGTCGCGTTTGAAACGGTAAACCCGGATACATGGCCGGCAGATCTCCCTGAGGTGATCTACGTGGATGCCTTTGGTAATGCCATGACGGGCATACGTGCGGCCGGCCTGCCGGCGGATGCCACTCTGAGAGTGAGCGGCGAGATGCTTGGCAGGGCCAGGACCTTCTCAGAGGTCAAGGTGGGTGAGGCGTTCTGGTATGAAAACGCCAATGGCCTGGCGGAGATCGCCGTCAATCAGGGGAATGCGTCCCGGAAACTGGGACTTGAGGTTGGCACGCCGGTGGAATTTGCCTAAGGTCCGTCTGTGGATGATGCCTCCGGATACGAGGAAGGGTAGAGAGAAGAGAGTGGTGCGATATGGCTGCCGGCAAGCATAGTCATTACGACATCGTCATTGTAGGAGGAGGGGTGACGGGCAATGCCCTTGCGCTGGCCCTGAGGTCTTGCCCTCTGCGCGTGGCCGTCATCGAGGCGGTCTCGCCCCTGAAATCCACGTCCCCTGATCCGGAGAGGGTCATCGCGCTTTCCTGCGGCAGCAGCCGTTATCTGGATCACCTGGGAGTCTGGAAGGAGATCAGCGCGGAAGGGGCGGCATCCATCAACGAGGTCCATGTCACGGAGCCGGGGGGGCGAGGCATGGTGCACATGGACAGGGCCCAGGCAAAGGTTGAGGCCCTGGGTTATGTGGTGGAACTGCCGCGGATCACCCGCATCCTGTTTGAACATGCAAAAAGGGATGTGAAGGTGTTTTGTCCCGCCCGCATGCTGGGCATGAGCATGGAAGGGGAGAAAGTAAGCCTGTTCTTCCGGGACCGCCGGGGAAAGCACGAAATCTCGGCCTCCCTGGTCGTGGGCGCGGACGGCACGTATTCCCGGGTCAGGACATGGGCGGGCATTCACACCCTGGGCTGGGATCACAACCGTTTCGCCCTCGTGGCCAGCGTTTTGCCGGAGCGACCCCACCGTGGCAGGGCCTTCGAGTGTTTCAGGCCGTCCGGCCCGCTGGCCCTGCTGCCGCTGGATGAGCGACGTTGCTCCATTGTCTGGACCCTTAAACCGGAGGAGGCCAGCCGTCATCTCCTCATGGAGGATGCCCGGTTTCTCACCGCCCTGACGCGGTCGGCGGGCTCCGAGGTGCGAGGTCTGCTTGGCCGCATATTGGAAACCGGTCGGCGAATCACCTTTCCCCTCGAGTTCCGCATCGCCGAAAGGAACACGGGGCATCGTCTGGTTCTGATCGGCAATGCCGCCCATACCATCCATCCCGTGGCGGGGCAGGGTCTGAACCTGGGCCTGAGGGATGTCGGTGTTCTGGCCGATGTGCTTTCCGGGGCGCTTCGGGCGGGCAGGGATGTGGGGGAGAGCATTGTCCTTGAGGAATATGCCGATCGCCGACGGCTGGATCAGGCCGCCGTGGCATGTTTCACGGAAGGGCTGAACGGGTTGTTCAGCAACGATGTTTCGGTGCTGAGGTTTCTCCGGCAGATGGGACTGGATGGCATGCAGAGGATCCCGTCGGCACGGGACTGGCTCATGCGCCAGGCGTCCGGCATGGCCCAGCTGAAGTCCATGGGGCTGATCCCTTGAAGAAAACCCGGGAAAGCGATGTCCTCATTCTGGGCGGTGGCCTGGTCGGCCTGACGCTGGCCTGCGCCCTGAAGGATCACGGCCTCAGGGTCGATGTCTTCGAAAGAAGCGAGCAGGAACCCCGACTGTCCCTGGAAAGGGACTGCCGCGTCAGCGCCATCGTCGCGGGTTCCGTGCGGCTTCTTGAGGGGATAGACGTCTGGGAAGGTGTATCCGCACAGGCAGGACCGATCCGGTGCATGCGCATCTGGGACCATCAGAATTTCGGCAGCATCCGCTTTGAGGCGGAGGAGGCGGGGCTGGATGCCCTCGGCTACATTGTGGAAAACAGCATCCTGAGAGATTCCATGCTGGAGACCCTGGAGGGGGCGGAGAACACGACCATCCATTGCCCGGCGGAGGCCGTTTCATGCACCTGGAGGGCGGACCATGTGCGGCTGGAGCTGGGCGATGGCAGGATATTCCGGGCTCCACTCATTGTGGGCGCGGATGGCGGGCGTTCCTGGCTGCGTGAGCAGGCGGGCATCGGCGTTGTCAGCCGCGATTTCCGTCAGCACGGCATTGTCGCCACCGTCAGGCCGCAATCACCCCATCGTGGAACTGCCTTTCAGCGTTTCCTGCCGACGGGGCCCCTGGCCATGTTGCCCCTGAGCGGGGATCTCTGCTCCATGGTGTGGAGCGCGGGCAACACTCGGGCGATGCGTCTCATGAAGATGGATGACGACCGGTTCCTGAGGGAGCTGAACCTCGCCTTTGGCCCCGTTCTGGGGCGTCTTGAAGAGATCGGTGAACGATCGGCCTTCCCCCTGTGCGCCCGTCTGGCGCATCACCATGTCCGTCCGCGGCTGGCCTTGATCGGGGACGCAGCCCACACCATCCATCCACTGGCGGGTCTGGGTGCCAATCTCGGTTTCCGCGACGCCATGGTGCTGGCCCAGGAGATCGTGGATGCCGTCCGTTTTGAGGAGGACATCGGTTCAATAGAAGTGCTTCAGCGTTATGCGAAAGCGCGCCTGCCGGACACCCTTTCCGTCATGGCGGGCATGGAGGGATTCCACCAGCTCTTCACCCGCAACTGGCAGCCGCTGGTTCTTCTACGGGATCTTGGCATGCTGGCCGTCGGCAATGCGGGTCCTTTCAAGCATATGATCATGCGCAACGGCATGGGGCTGGCCCAGCCTGTTCCGCATCAGATCACCTGACTCGCGAAGGGGCGTCGGCCGGCCTTCACCGGACGGATTAACGGACATCTTCGGCGACAAGGCCGCCTTTTTCCTCCCTGTAACTGACCGTTGCCGGACCCTTGGTCCTGGCCGCCTTGCCGAGAACGGCCTTGGGAGCGGCAAACGTGATCGGCTGATTCGTTTGCGCATCCATGATGGTGAAGGTGCCTGCCTGATCATCGACGGCGGTGATCATGCCGACATGCTTGTTGGCACCGGCGGCATCGCATGCCAGGGCCGGAGCACTGCCCAGGCACAGGGCCAGGGCAAGAAAGATGTAGGTGTATTTGTGGGACATCATGTTCATCTCCTTGAGAATGATTATCACAAGGTATAGGGGCCGGAACAGGAATGCAATTCCTGCGGCCGATGCCGACATGGGCTCCCGCAGCGCTTCTGTGGGCCTGCCGCAATCCAGGATATCCAATATGTTGCAAGGGAGATTCCGGGGCATCAGCGAAGCCAGGATGCCGGAGTGCCAAACATCCGGCCGGAGGGCGGGGCACACGGAAGTTGTTCTTGCCTGACACAGTTGCCTGGCGTGTATCTCGAGACACGGGTGGAAGCGGGGACGCGCTAGTCTTTACGCCAGCATCCTAGCCAGCTCCTCCGCCCGCAGGTGTCCGTGGCGCTGGAATATTTGCAGCATCTTGCGGCCCGATCGCAGGCCGGCAAAAAGGCCCTGAAAACATGTGTCTTCAGGGCCTTGCGCAGGGTCTTGACCCGGCCTGTACGGGGATGGAAACCCGGTCAGAACGCGCTTGCTGACTGGCTCCGGCCGCTGTCAAAACGGTCAAGGTTCATGACCTTGGTCCAGGCATCAACAAAATCACGCACGAACTTCTCCCTGGCGTCATCGGATGCATAGACCTCTGCAACAGCGCGCAATTCGGAGTTTGAGCCGAAGATCAGATCAACCGGTGTTGCCGTCCATTTAAGCTTCCCTGTCCTGCGATCATAACCTTCGTATACATCTTCGTGCCTGGACGACCTCTTCCATTTTGTGGACATGTCGAGCAGGTTGACGAAGAAAGCGTTGCTCAGGACTCCGGGCGTGTCCGTAAGCACGCCATGCCTCGAGCCACCGGCATTCGCTCCCAAGGCGCGCATGCCGCCCACCAGCACCGTCATTTCCGGCACGGTAAGGGTCAGCAGGTCGGCCTTTTCAACGAGCATTTTTGTCGGTGACCCGTAGCTTCTTTCACTGTAGTAATTGCGGAAGGCGTCCGCGGTCGGTTCCAGTACAGCGAAGGAATGCACATCGGTCATCTCCTGTGACGCATCACCACGGCCCGGTCTGAACGGCACCTCGATCTTGTAACCGGCATCCCCGGCGGCCTTCTCAATCGCGGCAGCACCACCCAGCACGATCAGGTCGGCCATGGAGATCTTCTTGCCAGCGTCAGCCTTGTTGTTGAAGTCCTTCCGAATCCGCTCCAGCTTCTTCAAGACCCTCGCCAGTTCCTGCGGATCGTTGACCTCCCAGTCCTTCTGGGGTGCCAGACGCACACGTGCGCCGTTCGCGCCACCGCGCATATCCGAGCCGCGGAATGTGGAAGCCGAAGCCCAGGCCGTCCTGACGAGTTCGGGCACGGTCAATCCGGATTTCAGTATCCTCGCTTTCAGCCTTGCGGCGTCGCTGGCGTCAATCAGCCTGTAGTCGGGAGCGGGGACCGGATCCTGCCAGACAAACACTTCCTTCGGGACTTCACTGCCGAGGTAGCGGGCACGCGGCCCCAGGTCGCGGTGCGTCAGTTTGAACCAGGCCCTGGCGAAGGCCTTGTCGAATTCCTCTGGATGATCGAGGAAACGCCTGGATATCTTGCGGAAGCCGGGATCCTCCTTCAACGCCAGGTCCGTCGTCAGCATGATGGGCGGATTGTATTTGTCCTTGACGTGCGCATCCGGAACGATCGTATGAGCGTCCGTGTCGGTTGGCACCCAGACTGTTCCGCCGGCGGGCGTCTTCTGCTTTCTCCACTCGTAGCGGAACAGATTGTCCAGGAACAGGATGGACCACGCGGTTGGCGTCTGGGTCCAGGCGCCTTCCAGGCCGCTGGTCATGGTGTCTTCCGCATTGCCCTTGCCGCATTTGTTCATCCACCCCAGGCCCTGTTCCTCAATGGCTGCCGCGGCGGGCTCCGGGCCTATGCAATCAGCCTTCACGGCTCCATGGGTCTTGCCAAGGGTGTGGCCACCCGCGATAAGGGCGACAATCTCTTCATCGTTCATGGCCATGCGACCGAAGGACTCGCGTATGTCCGCGGCGGCGGAGACCGGGTCGAGATTGCCGTTCGGCCCTTCAGGATTCACATAGATCAGGCCCATCTGCAAGGCGGCCAGCGGCTTTTCGAGCTTGCCATCCTTGTCATAGCGTTTGTTGTCCAGCATCTTTGTTTCCGGGCCCCAGTAAACCCTGTCGGCTTCCCAGTCATCTGTGCGGCCACCCGCGAAACCCAAAGTTTCAAAACCCATGGATTCCAGTGCCACATTGCCGGCCAGAATCATCAGGTCCGCCCATGAAACACTGCGTCCGTATTTTTGCTTGACCGGCCACAGGATACGACGGGCCTTGTCCAGGTTCGCATTGTCGGGCCAGCTGTTGAGAGGCTCGAAGCGTTGCTGGCCGCCATCGGCGCCACCACGACCGTCATGGACGCGATAGGTGCCTGCGCTGTGCCAGGCCATTCTGATCATCAGACCGCCATAGTGTCCCCAGTCAGCCGGCCACCAGTCCTGTGAGGTTTTCAGTGTTTTCTCGATATCCTTTTTCAGGGCCTTGAGGTCAACGCTTTCGAAGGCTTTGGCATAGTCAAAGTCCTCACCGTAGGGATTGGATCTCGGATCGTGTGCGCGCAATGGTTCCAGATTCAGCAATTCAGGCCACCAGAACTGATTGCTCCTGGCCTCACCCTTGCTCATGGCAGGATTTGCCAGCGCTGTGGCTGACAGCAGTACCGATATCAACCCCACCATTGCGATCATCATGAATTTCGATTGTTTCATGGTTGTCGTCCTCCTTGTCATTTTGCCTCCTGCGTTGCCGGTCCTTGCAGCCACTCCAGGAAGCTATGGATATGATTATATTGATAGTCGTTATCAATGTATAATTGATTGTTTCTATGTTATCGATAGACTGCTACTATGGTTATACGTGGAGTGAGGCATGAATCTTCGTGATATGTCGTATGTGGTTGCGGTGGCCGACTTGTGCAATTTCAGCCAGGCGGCCGAGCGATGCCATGTGAGCCAGCCGACCCTGAGCGCCCAGATAAAAAAGCTCGAGGAGTCTCTGGGCATAAGGATTTTTGAACGCAACAACAAACGCGTCATGATCACGGAAGAGGGCGGTGAAATCATCCAGTCCGCGCGGCGAATCCTGCAGGAGATTGAAACGATCAGGGAGATTGCCGAGAGTGCCAGGAATCCCTTCGCCGGGACATTCCGGCTCGGGGCCTTCCCGACGCTATCGACCTACATATTTCCCGGTATTGTCCCGCAGATCAGGAAACTCATGCCTGACCTGCGTCTTGTACTCATCGAGGAAAAGACGGCTGCTCTCATTGACAAGCTTCACAAGGGGGAGATTGACGCGGCCCTGTTTGCGATGCCGGTGCATGAGGATTTTTTCGAGATGGAGATATTGTTTGATGACCCGTTTTTCCTCGCCTGCCCGCCGGATCATCCACTGACTAAAAAATCTGAAATCGACGTCGAGGAGCTTGCCGGATACCGTCTGCTGTTGCTCGAGGAGGGACACTGTCTGCGAGACAACGCGCTGGAAATATGCCAGCAGCACAATATTCCGGAAGAGCGGGCCTTTCGCGCCACGGGACTTGAAACGCTCCGCCAGATGGTCAAGGCGGGAACGGGAATAACCCTGATGCCTCAAATCGCCATCAACCATTCCGAAACGGGGATTCGCTATATCCCGTTCAGGGAGCCGGCTCCATACAGAACTATCGGGCTCTTTTACCGCAAAACATGCGCCAGGAAGGAAGTCATTCATAAGGTTGAGGGGATCCTGAAGGCTTCTTACCTTCAGGACGTTTCTTCCCGGATATGAGCCGGGACGCGGTTTGCGGTTCGGGTCATTAAACGGGATCGATCAACTGATGCGTTGGACGGATAACTGACCGGGGAGGGGACAGGAAAAGATTTCCCGTCCCCGGTCGGAGGCGCCATTCAGTTCATTGCCTGGTCAACTCGTTCCGGTCCGTGTGTTCAAAAACCTTGCCGTAAATATCCAGCATCGTGGTTTGTGAATATGAGAGCTTTTCTCCGGACACTTCCATTCTCTGGGTGAATTCAATCGTGCGGGCGTGATCCCGCATGAACGGCGACTGTACAATGCCCCAGTCCGTAGCGCCCTCTTTCGCGGAGACGTCAAACACGCCATCCTTGGCATGCCCCCCGGCAAGTACGGCAACGCCACGCGGAATCATCAGCGAGTGCATGACGGTTTGCCGCTCCGCATCCCATATCCAGTAACCCCGCTGGTCGTGGAACACCTCGTCATCGGAGATGCGTCGTACAACCTGGTGATAACCGATCACGACGAGATGCTGGGAACCGGCGTTTTTGACATCGCCAACAGGCTCAAAGGTGATCGTCTCATAATAGGGGTTGTCTTCCGCGCCATCCGGTTCCGGCGCCACATCAAGCCCCCTGTTCCCTTTCCAGACGCCAATCAGTGCCTGCAACGGTCCGTAATCGATCGTATTTTCCATGCTTCCTGCCTCGAAGAGTTCAGATTTCAATGCCTGTCTCTGACTATAGGCCAAAACGCCACGGTTTGCCGGGTCACTGTCCGGACTGAAGGACGGAAACCGCCCTTTGCAATCAGGCATTCAGGCTCTGCCAGCCGACAAAACTGCCCAGAAAGATCAGGACGATGGCAAACCCCTTTTGCAGGCTGGATGAAGACACTTTCTGAAGAACGATCCCGCCGAGCACACTGCCGATGGTCGCCACAAGCGCAATCCCCAGGGTAGACGGCAGGTCAATATCGGCCTTTTCCATCATCAGGTAGGAAACGGCGCCGCTGATGGCATTCAGGGTGATCAGCACAAGGGAATGACCAACCGCCGTGGGAAAGTGCTTCAGTCCAAGAAAGATCAGCACCGGAACCAGAAGAAATCCGCCACCGACGCCAAGCATGCCTGTCAGTGCACCGACACCGAGTCCAGCCAGGGTGGCCGGAATATAGCGAAAGACCTGGACCTTGTTCTCAAGACGAATAAAGCCCACCCACGCGGCAACAAAGAAAATCAGTACGCTTAACATGCCGAGTTGAATGTTGCCCGGCAACAGCATCCCCAGCCTTGCACCCGCA
>CAZCTM010000025.1:0-28560 GCA_964501925.1 uncultured Zetaproteobacteria bacterium
TGGATGCCTCCCCGGAAGGCGTGGCCGCCTACCTCGCTGCCGAGGCGGACAAGCTCTAGTCCTGCTCAGGGTTGACTGCGGCCCAATCGGGCCGCTTCCATTTAGTCAACTGTACCAGGCCTGGCGTGTAAGCGGCAGGGGGCTTTGCCCTTCTGGGGTCTGCTTGCAAAGAAGGCACTGGTAGACGTTGAGAAGACCAGTGGCAAAGCGGTGAGCGCTGCCGGCCATGTACAACCGCCATACCCGATAGGTGGCCTCGTCTGCGGCCTGAACGGCCTCATCGTGGTGTGCTTCCAGGCGCCGGATCCAGTGACGCAGCGTAAGGGCATAGTGCTCGCGCAGGCTTTCAACATCCCGCACTTCAAATCCTGCCGCCTCCGCATGCTTATGCGTTTCACTGATCAGTGAAAGTTCACCATCCGGAAAAACATATCGGTCGATAAAGGGTGAGACCTTTTTTACGGGATCCTTCACGGTTCTGGCGATGCCGTGGTTGAGAAACAGTCCTCCCGGCTTCAGAAGGTTCCAGGCCTGCCGGAAGTAGGTATCCAGATGAGACTCACCCACATGTTCAAACATGCCAACGCTGACCAGCTTGTCGAATGATTCCGGTTCGTCCATGCTGCGATAGTCCCGGACCTCAACCTGGCAATGATCCTCCAACCCGGCTTCCCGAATGCGTTTCCGGGCGAGTCTGGCCTGCTGGTCACTTAACGTGATGCCCAGCGCCCTGACCCCGTAATGTTTGGCGGCATGGATAATCAATCCCCCCCACCCGCATCCGATATCCAGCAGTCGCTCGCCTTCATGTAAGCAGAGCTTCCTGCAAATATGATCAAGCTTCTGGACCTGTGCCGTGTCGAGATCATCCTCGGGAGATATGAAATAGGCGCATGAATACACCATGCGCCTATCGAGCCAGAGGGCGTAGAAATCACTGGAGAGATTGTAGTGGTAACGTATTGCCTGCTGGTCACGCGAGAGTGAATGACGCCTGCCCCTGAACCTTGCGGGATTGCTCCTGGGAGCGGTTTGTTGGGGTCTGGGCAAATGAAAGAGGAGGCGGCTTAGGTGGAACAGCTTACCGGGTTCCCGGTACAGTCCTTTCAGGTAATCAAAGGCCTCATAACTCGCCTCAATGTCACCTTCAAGGTCGAACTCTTCAAAAATGTAACTTTCGGCCATGTTCAGCTCAGTGGGTGGCCAGAACATGGAAAAAATCGAACTCGGCTTGTTCAGACAGAGTGTAAACCGTGGTTTCTGATCGGGGTTGGGATCCCAGCTGCTGCCGTCCCAGAAACGGATGGAGAAATCCCGTGGATGGTAATCCCGGAACAGCTCCTGAAAAAAGGCAAGGCTGATTTCTTTTGGGTGTTCCTTTGGGCTCATACTGCGGCGGGAGTCTAGAAACGTGATTGCCGGCTGACAAATGCGTCAGCTTCATGGGCGAGCCTTCTCAGCGCCTCGGACACGTTTACCGGATAGGTGGCTTCGGTCAGACGTGCGAGCTCTGTGGGCAGCGACTTAAGCTGCCTGGCCGTGTAATCCTGGATCACTGCCAGCTGGGGGTAAGGCGCGAGAAGCTCTCCTTTTTTCATCATGGGCCTGATCAGGGGGCTCCCATCCTGAGGGTCGTCTTCCAGGGTCAGAACATCCCCGGTCATCCGGCCATGATCATCGTATCGCCTGTACACCTGTTTCCGGCCGGGCCAGGTGGCCTTGCCCTCACTTCTCTTTCGTCGCGGTATTCCGGCATATTCCTGCAACTTGTAGGCGCAATCAAGGTAGGGCGCATCACTTGAAGTGGTCAAGCGTGTGCCAATACCAAAGCCGTCAATTGGTGCCTTTTCCCTGGTCAGTCGCATAAGCTCATACTCGTCCAGATTGCCACTTGCGAAGATGGTTGCCTTCTCCAGCCTGCCTTCATCGAGGATTCTTCTCACCTTCCTTGCATGCTCGGCAAGGTCCCCCGAATCCAGCCGCACACCCCTGATGGCAATCCCCTCGGATTCAAGTATGGAGGCGACCCTGACGGCCGTTTCCGCTCCCTTCTCGGTGTCATAGGTGTCAATCAGGAGGACCACATTATCCGGATGCGTGCGGGCGAAATCGAGAAAGGCCTTCTCTTCAGACGCATGCGCGAGAATGAAGGAATGGGCCATCGTTCCAAAGACAGGAATATCAAGCACGGGTCCTGCCAGGACGGTGGAGGTCCCGGAGAAACCTGCAATGTAGGAAGCGCGTGCCGCCATCAGAGCCGCCTCGGCCTCATGGGCCCGCCTGAGACCGAAGTCCACAAGCAGTTTGTCGGGTGTGACAAGTTTGATGCGGCAAGCCTTGGAGGCAATGAGGGTCTGAAACTGAAGAATGTTGATCAATCGCGACTCGACCAGTTGGGCAACGGGAATTGGCGCCGTCACGCGCAGGACAGGTTCGTCGGGAAAGAATATCGTCCCTTCCGGCATGGCGTGGACATCCCCCTCGAACCGGAGGTCTTCAAGGTAATCCACAAAATCCTTGGAAAAGCGCCCGCTTGCCGTCAGCCAGGCCAGTTCATCTTCGGAAAAGTGCAGGGTCTCCAGATACTGCAGGGCCTGTTCCAGCCCGGCAAAGACCAGAAACCCCCGATGATTCGGCAGCTTGCGAGTAAAAAATTCGAACACGGCCGTATCCGTCATGCCGTTTTCAAGATAGGACTGCATCATGGTGAGCTGATAGAGATCGGTGAGGAGCGGGCTTTCGGATACCTTCATCATGCCAGTTTAGTTGGAATCGCGCCTTTCTTCAGCATGTTCTCAATGGCCAGCCTGCCATCATCCGGTTTCACGTTGACGGCCCGAACGGCATCGGTCAGAAGGTGGACCCGATAACCCAGTTCCAGCGCATCCTTAACCGTGTTGAGCACACAATAATCCGTGGCGAGCCCGCCGACAAACAGTCGTTTGATATCCAGTTTGAGCAACTGCTGATGAAGGGTAGTATGTTCAAAGCCCGAATAGGCGTCCTGATCCGGCTGGGTTGCCTTTGAAATGATGATCGCGTTTTCAGGCAGATGAAGCCCGGCAGCGAATCGGGACCCCGGACTATCAGCGATGCAGTGAGGGGGCCATGGACCTCCCTGTGTCCTGAAGGAGCAGTGATTCGGCGGATGCCAGTCGCGGGTGGCAAAAACGGGAAGACCTCTGGTCCTGAAGGATTCAATGTAGCGATTGATCACGGGGACGATCCGATCTCCGCCGGCCACACCCAGGGCGCCTCCAGGGAGGAAGTCGTTCTGAATATCGACAAGGATCAGGGCATCATGCCGTTGCAACTGATTTTCGTGGAAAGTCTCAATGGTCATCGGTCCAGTCCCCCTATCCCGTCATGAAGCCGGTAACATGGTTCTCTTCAGAAGCGGTTTCAATTCATCAAGTTCGCGGGTGTTCAGGACATCCTCTTTGGATAGCCAGCCTCTTCTTGCCTGCCCGACACCGTAGATTAAATTGCGAAAATCAAAGGTGCTGTGGGCATCCGAATTGATGCATATGAGGACACCTTCCTCCTTGGCATACTGGCAATAGGTGTCGAGAAGATCCAGGCGATCGGGGTGGGCATTGAGTTCAAGATAGCAGCCCCTTGTCCTGGCGTGCCGGATGATCTTCAGCATGTCCACATCATAGGGTTCACGCCGTTCGATCAGCCTGCCGCTTGGATGGGCAAGAATGGTAAAGCAGACATGATCCATGGCCCTCAAAATGCGTTCGGTCTGTTTCTGACGTGAAAGGCCAAAATGGCTGTGAACAGCCCCAATCACGAGATCCAGTTTTCCGAGGATCCCGTCGGGTAGATCAAGCCTCCCATCCTCGAGTATCTCCACTTCGATGCCTTTCAGCAGAGTGATATCCGGTATCCCGGCGTTGAGTTCATCAATCGCCTCCATTTGTTGCAACAGTCTGCTGGAATTCAGGCCATGGGCAACAGTAAGGCGGCGGGAATGCTCTGTGATAGCCAGATACGTCAACCCCTGTTTTATGGCCGCCATGGCCATTTCCTCCATGGAGTTGTAACCATCCGTAGCCCTGGTGTGGACATGGAGGTCCCCCCTGAGATCGGAAAGCTCCACAAGCTCTGGCAGAAGGCCGGCCTTTGCAGCTTCAATTTCACCCCGGTTCTCGCGGAGCTCGGGTGGAATAAAAGGCAGTCCCACGGACTCGTACACGGATTGTTCCGTCTGTCCCGCGATGCGCCTGCCTTTCTTGAAGACCCCGTACTCGTTGATCTTCAGTCCCATATTCTGGCCGATCCGGCGTATGGCGATGTTGTGGGATCGGCTTCCCGTGAAGTAGTGCATGGCGGCACCAAAGCTTTCCTCGGGGACCACACGCAGGTCAACCTGGATTCCACACTTGAGAATCACCGATGATCGTGTGCTGCCCCTGGAAAGAACTTCCCCGATTTCATCAAAGGCTACAAAATGATCCATGACCTTTTCCGGGTGGTCCGAGGTGGCCAGCACGTCCAGATCCCCCACAGTTTCCTGGCAGCGGCGGAAGCTTCCCGCAACCTCAAGCCTTTTGATATCCCGACAAGTTTTCAGATGGTTCAGGAGGGACTGGAGGTGTTGGCCGGCAATGGAAAGCTTGAACCGATGCACGCTGGAGGCATGGGCCTCGATCACCTGAAGGATACGGGTTTCGGTTTTCTCGCCGAATCCCGGCAGGGAACGCAGGCGACCATCCTTGGCGGCACGGTGAAGTTGTTCAAGATTGTGGATATCCAGCTCGTGGTAAAGGATCCGGACCCGCTTGGGTCCCAGTCCGGGGATATGCAGAAGATCGGTCACGGTAGCGGGCAGGCGTTTGCGAAGACGATTGAGCATGGCACATTTGCCGGTGCGAACGATTTCCTCGATCTTTGCGGCCAGGTCTTTTCCAATGCCTGGAAGGCTGGTCAGGTCGTCACCACGCCTGCTTATAATCGCGATGTCCTGGGGCAGATCCCGAATGATGCGGGCAGCATTGCGATAGGCCCTGATGCGGAAGGGATTGCTTCCTTCTATTTCCAGCAGATCGGCAATCTCGTCAAACATGTTTGCGACATCTTCATTGACCACGGCCACTTCACCCGCCTCCCGTAGCGGCATCTGCTCGTGCCCGTGAGGCTTTCTCCTTTTTCAGATCAATCGGCGTGAGTGGATCCTTCCGGGATGGCGCGGTGCCCAATGTTCAACCCTTGATGCAGATCAGGGGTTCAAGCCTTGCCACCTTGCGGGCAAGCCCAGCCTGATCGGCCGCATGAACCACAGCGGACACATCCTTGTACGCCCCGGGGGCCTCCTCGGCCACACCCCGGTAGCTGCGGCTGCGAATGACGATGCCCCGTTCACCGAGGTGATCAATGACCTCTCGGCCACGCCAGCATTTTGTGGCCTTGTGTCTGCTCATGGCCCTGCCTGCCCCATGGCAGGCTGAGCCAAAGGCCAGATCCATGCTTTCACGGGTGCCTGCCAGAATGTAGGAGGCTGTTCCCATTGTGCCTCCGATCAGGACAGGCTGTCCGTATGGCCGGAGGGGCTCAGGGATATCGGGGTGCCCCGGCCCGTATGCGCGTGTGGCCCCCTTCCGGTGGACGAACAGGCAACGCTCCTGACCGTCTATCTCATGTCTCTCCAGCTTGCAGGTGTTATGGGAAACATCGTAAAGGAGTGTGAGATCCACTCCCGGGATGACCTGGCTGAAGGCTTGGCGGGTCAGGTGCGTGATGATTTGCCGGTTGGCCAGGGCACAGTTGATACCGGCACGCATGGCGCCAAGATAGGCTAGGCCGGTTCTGGACTGAAGGGGCGCACAGGCCAGCTCCCGGTCCGGAAGCTCTATGCCATGCTTTGCTGCCTCAAGAACCATTTGCTTGAGAAATTCCGTACCAATCTGATGACCAAGACCGCGAGAGCCACAGTGGATGGAGACGACGATATCCATCTCATCAACACCGTAGGCCCGGGCGATGGTGCGGTCATAAACCGCTGTGACCTGCTGAACCTCCAGGTAATGATTTCCCGATCCCAGGGTTCCCATCTCATCTTCCTGCCTCTTTTTTGCCCGTTCGGAGACATGCTCGGGCAAAGCACCTCGTATGCATCCACGCTCCTCAATGCGGTCAAGATCCTCCTCTCTCCCGTAACCGTGTTCCACTGCCCACACGGCTCCCCCCCTGAGCATATCGTCCATTTCCTTTGGCCTGAGATGTATCTTCCCACGGCTTCCCACACCTGATGGGATCATTCGATACAGGGTGTCTGCCAGGTGTTTTTTGACACGGTCGATATCCTCGAGTTTTAAGCCTGTGCGAAGTGTTCGCACACCGCAGGAGATGTCGAATCCGACACCGCCCGCGGAGACGACCCCGCCGGCCTCTTCATCAAAGGCTGCAACACCGCCAATGGGAAAACCGTAACCCCAGTGTGCGTCCGGCATGGCAAAGGAGGCCTTGACGATTCCGGGCAGAGAGGCAACGTGGACGACCTGCTCATAAACCTTTTGGTCCATCTGTTCGATCAGGGGCCGGTCGGCATAAATAATCCCTGGCACCTGCATCTTGCCATGCGGTTCGATGCGCCATTCGGTCTGACCTGTTTGATCTAGTTGCGCCGGATCCATTATTCCAGCTCCCTGTGCGTATCAAGTATTTAGACGTCTACAACACATTGTGCAAGCCACATGCCGTTCTCATCATGTTTGACCTTTAGTTCCGTGTAAGTTGCCCCCTTGACCTCGATGGCTGGTTTGTGCCGGTCAACATCAACCCCTTCTCCCCAGATATCGGCGTGCAAATGATGGCCATCCATTTCCACCTTGAAGCGGGAGAACAGCATCTTGCGGACGGCCATTTCATAGACAAGCCGGTTCAGCCAATCAACCAGGAGCAACTCATGGTTGGGGGCATCAGCGGTGACCTCAAGATGCTGCAGGGGGCGGATCGTCCGGGGGTCGGCGATCACGGCAGTCATTGCCGTGGCTGCCTCCTCAAAGGCGCTGGCCAGGGTTGGCCCGAACCCACGCACACCGATGTCGGCCTCATGGGGAAAATGTTCCCATCCCGGTTCATGCATGTTTCTGGCCAACCTCGGCCGATGAAATCTTTCGCTTCAACGGGACGGGCCTATCTGATGGCGAAGACCTGGATCGGTTCCGAGATCCCATGCACCCTGGTTTTTGGCATGGCCTGCATAGGTACATCCTTTTCCACCTCCCTGGCGACATCTTCACTGACCAGAATGTCCGTATCCCACTGCTTGTTCAGTTCCTCGATGCGCGAGGCCAAGTTGACCGCGTCACCGATCACGGTGAATTCCATCCTCTCCTGACTGCCCACGCTGCCCGCCACCATTTTCCCGCAGTGGATGCCTATGCCAATCTTGAGTATAGGCTTGCCTTCCTTCATCTGACGGGCGTTGAACTCGTTCAGGGATCGCCGCATTCCTAGAGCCGCGTGAACGGCGCGATAGATGTGCTTGCTGTCGGGATTGAGCACCCCGAAAACAGCAAGAAGGCTGTCTCCCCCGAACTTGTTGATCCAGCCATTTTCCTCCTTGATGGTTGGTTCGACGGCAGTGAAGTAGTTGTTCAGCAGGTTGACCACCTCTTCTGGAGGCATCTTTTCCGCCAGGGCCGTGAAATCCCGAATATCAGCGAACAGGACGCTGGCATGGACGGCCTTGCCCCCAAGGCATGACACCATGGTGCATGACATCGTCTGCGAGTTCCCTGGCGATGTATCGTCCGAAGGCATCACGGAGTCGTTCCTTTTCCACCAATCCTTTCACCATCTGGTTGAATGTTCAAAAATATCGGCGAATTCATCGGTGCTTGTGGGGACAAGAGAGGCCTCGAGGCTGCCATCCTGTACCTGCCGCATGGCCCGGGACAGTTTGTTTGCCGAGCCGGTTATTTCCCGAGCCATCTGCATGGAGATCATGAGGGAAACACAGCTACCCACCGTGATGATGGCGATGGCCCAGCCAGTCAGTTTGGGCATGAACGTTGCCTGCTGGGCCATCGCAAGCATGTTCAGCTCATTCTGAAACTTGATGAGCAGCGTGACACCCAGGACAAGCAGGGGCATGAAGACGACGAGTCCTGACACGAGAAGAAGTTTGCGTTTCATGGTGATTGGGATGATCCTCTGCCGGTCCATGGATTGGCCGGTGTGATTTCTTTTGAGCCAGACAATGACCGGCTCCATGATGCTGGAGACTGCATAGTATTCAAACATGGCGTGTCCGATCGCCACCATGAACGACGCCATCATGGCGACGAGCATTTGCCACAGGTGAAGTTTGAAGTCCAGGAAGTGGTTGGCCATCAGGATAAGTATCCCGATCACCAGGGCAAAGACTGATCCGTGAAAAAGCAGGATGCGGCGGGCGGAAAGAAGAGGGAAATTGAAGGCGCAAACCAGCATCTCGCTGGTCATGCGATCGATGTTGCCGGACGAACTGTCCAGCCATGCGCGAAAGGGTCGGAAATCATGGACCAGCACGCGATAGCCGGTTAAGAAGGTCACAAGGGCGGCGATCGGTATGATCAGCCCTGCAGCTAGACGCATTTGCTCCATCGTCAGATCCACACCGAAAATGTAAAAGGGGATCCCCAGCAGCATGGAGGTTGCCGTTGTGGAAACAAAAAGGGTGACAAGCCTTCGGTAAAGGCCATGGATGGGTGAACTTGAGGGGGGCGCATCCGGACCTCCCACAAGGCGCCCCCCGTGGTCCGGATCGGCAGCTAATGCTCGCTCGCTTTTCATCATTCTCCCGGATCTCAGCCCCTAGTAAAGGCTACTGTTGGGAGGCCTTGGCGTCCAGATGGGAGAGGTTTTGTCCCGGGAAAGCCTTGATGGATGGCTTTTATGAAAGGGCGAGGCTGCCCCCGACAAGCAACTGGCGAAGCCAGCCATGGACGTGCGAAAGCTTTGGGAGGCACACTTGGGCACCTGCCTGTCGCAGCTCCTCGGCTGTGAAGAGATCCGACAGGCCGACCGGAAAGCAGCCTGCTCTAGATGCCGCCTGCATGTCGGCCGGCCCGTCACCCACGAACACCGTCCGGGAGACCTTGGTCTTCATCCGCCTGCACGCAAGTTGAACCGGTAGCGGATCAGGTTTGGTGGGTCGGTCTTCAATGAAACCGATCACAACCTGGATCTTGTCTCTCCAACCAAGATAGTCCAGCTGGGATTCAGCACGGTGTTGCCCCTTGTTGGTGACAATGCCGGCTGACAGGTGATGTGCCTTTAACCAGTCGAGCAGGGCCTCAGCCCCGGGCAGGGGAATGGTTTGCTCAAGGTAATGCCGGTCATGAAGAGCAAGGAAGTATTGGCGGGCATCCTCCCAGTCAGCACCAAACAGCTTTTCGATGCTGCCGTCACCGATACCGGTATGCCGACGGATATCGCGGTCGGAAAGCGTTGGCAAACCGTACTTTTCCAGTGTCTGGTTCAGTGCCGTGACAATGGGTGCAAAACCGTCGATCAGGGTGCCATCCAGATCCAGAAGAACCCCCTGGATCGGATGCTCAGGAATCATGCTCGAACCTGCTCACTTCATGCGTTCCAGAATGAGGGCGCGCAGTTTCCTGCTAACCGGCCCGGCCTTGCCGGTTCCAATGGGTTTCCCATCGATACTGGTCACAGGCAGAACGGCATTGGTTGTGCTGCTCATCAGACACTCACTGATCCCATGCTCACTCAGTTTCCAGGGTCTTTCCATTACCGGGATACCCGTTTCACTGGCCAGGCTGAGAACCAGGCTCCGCGTAATCCCACCCAGTATTTGCTGGTCCAGAGGGTGGGTGACAAGCGTGCCTTTGATCACGGCAAAGATGTTGGTTGAACAGCCTTCAAGCACATGACCTTCCTGATCTAGCCAGAACGCTTCGTCGGCCTGACACGTTAATGCCTTCTGCTTGCCCAGAGCACTGGCAAGGAGTGAAATGGATTTGATATCGCATCGCTTCCAGCGAATGTCGGCCAGCGTAATGCCTTTGGCCCCTAATTGACATTTCTGCTCATCGGGTTTGGGAAGAGGTCTTACGGTAATGATCAGGCTCGGATCGGGATGAAGGGGGAATCCATGGGAGCGGGGAGCCACACCACGCGTGATCTGGATGTATACAAGGGCATCCGCCAGCCTGTTTTTCTGATAGGTCTCCCTGACCAGGGCCTCCAGCCGTGGGAGCGGAAGAGGTGGCTCCAGATAGATTGAGCGGCAAGACCTTTCCAGACGTTGAAGGTGTTCCTCCAGGAGAAAGAAGCGCCCATCGTGGCAGATGGCCACCTCATAGACACCATCGGCAAACTGGAATCCCCGGTCCTCAACATGAATCTTGGCTTCATTTAGGGGGACAAATTCTCCATTGACGTAGGCGATAAGGGACATCTAGCCGGAAGAATTCCAATTACGCCACCAAAGGCGCAGCGAGTCCCACATGCGGCCGATCCAGGAGGCCTTTTCAACCGTCTTGGACGCCATCATGCGAATGCTTGCCAGCACTTCACCGGGCTGGTTCTGTTGCATGAGCACTGCCTCGATAACCCCCACCTGTTGGCCCTGATGGATCGGAGCCAGCAGGGGAGCATCGTATTGAAGATGAAATGCGACCTTTTTCTCAAGTCCTTTTGGGACGGTGATCCAGACGGGAGATTCCGGAACAAGCCAGACCTTGCTCTCGGACCCTTGGAACACCTCGACTTCCCGGCGTATATCCTTCTCGGCCGGTCGAATGGTTACAAAATTTCGGAAACCGTAATTGAGCAGCTGCCTGGATTGCTTTTCTCGCGCACTCTCCGAATGGGTGCCGAAAATGGCGGCTACGAATCGGGTGTCACCTTCCTGGGCCGAGCTGACAAGGCAGTATCCGGCATCCTTGGTGTGGCCGGTCTTGATGCCGTCCACGCGGGGATCTGACCAGAGAAGGCGGTTCCGGTTGCTCTGGGTAATGCCATTGTAGGTAAATTCCCTTTCCGAAAAGAGCTTGTACAGTTCTGGGAAGTCTCGCCACAAGGCCGCACCAAGAACGGCCATGTCCCTGGCCGAGCTGTAATGATTGGGGGCCGGGTAACCGGTTGCGTTGACAAAATGAGAGTGCTTCATCCCCAGTTGCCTTGCCTTCTCGTTCATGCGACTGACGAAGCCTCCTTCAGAACCATCAACATGTTCGGCCAGGGCGACGCAGGCATCGTTGCCGGAGAGTGTGCTGATGCCATGGAGCAATTCCTCCACGGTGGGGGTCAGCCTGGGTTCAATGAACATGCGCGAGCCACCCATCTTCCATGCCTTTTTGCTCACATGCACCTTTTCATCGAGGGATAACTTCCCTGATTTGATGTCTCCAAAAAGGAGATAGAGGGTCAGCATCTTGGTCAGACTGGCGGGAGGAAGCTCCATGTCCGGGTTATGTTCACTTAACACCTTGCCGGAGCGTGCATCTATCAGCACCCATGATTTTGCCTTAAGTTCGGGCTCTGGTGGCAAGGTAAAGGCTGCAGCCAGCTGGGTTGACAGTATAAAAAGAAGCAAGGCTGTGAAGACATGAAGATGTTTTACCATTCCAAATCCTTTTGGTTCCGTGTTGGCGTTGCAAGATGTGGCTGGACGGGAGGATGCACTTTCGGACCACAGGCATGCAACATTATTGTTGGACGCAATGGCCCTCTGATCCGTGTCCTCCAGCAGGATTGGCTGGCATGATAAATTGAAGAGAGCGACGTGTCATGGGTGATTCTCATTCCCCATGGAGAATGTCATGCATGAAGATCAGTGATGTTTCCCTGTACATGCCCATGCATCAATTAGCCCTTTTTCCTTGGTGTCCTAAATCTTGGCAAGGGTTCGGCTGGCCTCCTCTGGGGTGCTGCACGTCGTGATCATGGAAAAAGCATGATCCACTGAGAGAATCAGGTGGTTACGCAGCACCTCTACAATCCGGGACCACCCATGCCCATACAGAATCAGCGGTCGGGGTTCCAGAACATGGATGGCCAGCAGATCCCAGGTCATGGCCAGTTCGGCCAGGGTCCCAAGCCCCCCCGGCAACACGATGTAGGCATCGGTCTGTTCAATCATGGTTTGCATCCGATGAAAGAAATCCCTGGCCCTGATTTCCTCGTTCAAATGGTTCTCCGGTGGTGTGGGAAAGCATTCGAGGGTAATGCCGCGGATTTCCCCGCCTCCCTTGTAGATCCCACTCGCAAACGCCGCCATCAACCCCTGATGCCCTCCGACAATCGCATTCCAGCCCTGTCTGGCGATGGCCTCGCCCAACCGTTGGACATCCGCATACCTGGTGTCTTCGCTTGAAAGACGGGAAGAACCAAAGGCGGTGATTCGGCGCCTGTTTTTCATTCGGTCACCACGATGGACCTGGCATATCCCAGACGCTGCAGGGAGATCACGGTCTGTTCAATGTCGGAAGAATCGTATATGGGACCAATCCTCACTCGATACCATGTCTGAATTTCCCGATGGGATTGCTGGATCTTCACCGCGGAGAAGTGTCTCAGAAGTTTGAGCTTCAATTCCCTGGCGTTCTCCGGCGATGAAAATGCACCGACCTGAACATACATCGGTGAATGAATATCTGCCGGAGTCGGCGTATCTGAACGCTGCTCGGGCATGCTGACCAGCGCCTGGACGCGAACCCTGCACGTCCCCTTGTCGGCAAAACCCAGAAGCCTTGCCGCGCTGTATGACAGGTCAATGAGGCGATTTTTCACGAACGGGCCACGATCGTTCACGCGTACAACGATCTGCCTCCCGTTTTCAAGATTGGTCACACGAACCATGGTCGGCAAGGGCAGGGTAGGGTGGGCAGCGCTGAGCGCATGCATGTCATACCGCTCACCGTTTGCCGTCTTCTGGCCGTGGAACGCCTTGCCATACCAGGACGCGATGCCTGTGGCATCGTAACCGGCTGCTGTGGATAAGGGGTAATACACCTGGCCACCCACACGGTAGGGCTTGCCTGTCTTGTAGTGACCTCCCGTTGTTTCCGGAAGTGAAGGGGCCTGAGGCAGGGGCCCTGTTTCTTTTGCCGTCATTCCTGTTGTGGGTGGGTGGATCTGACACGCTGTGATCCAAACAAGGCATGCAGCGATGAGAGCGGACCTTCTCATCAATGGCTTCGACATGGGATGCAACCGAGCCGCTCTGCCAGCTCCGTGACGGCCATGGCATAATTGTAGGAACGGTTCCAGCGAGTAATGACGTAGAAGTTATAGTGGATCAACGCGGTTCGGGTGCCTGACGACGTCTCGAAATCCACAAGGCTGACCTGAGCGTCATCCCGCCAGATCTTCGGAAGCGCCGGCAAGCCGATGGAGCGCAGGTTTTTCAGAGGCTTCCACATCGTGATGCCCTTTTTTCTGAGTTCATCCAGAAGGGGATGGTGGGGCAGCTTTGGCAGCCAGTACGCCACCGGTTGTCCTGCCTTCCAGCCATGCTCCCGGAAGTAGTTTCCGACACTGCTGATAATGTCCGGGGAGGAATCCCAGACATCCCGCTTGCCATCGCCGTCCGCATCGATGGCAAAATGCCTGAACGAGGATGGAATGAATTGCGTGGTTCCGAATGCGCCCGCATATGAACCAAGCAGCTTCTCGGGGATCAGTTCCTCTTCACGGCACATGCTCAGAAAGTGGCCAAGCTCTTTCTGGAAGAACGCGGATCGTCTTGGATGGCCTGTGGCCAGTGTATAGAGGGCATCGAGCACACGATCTCTCCCCTTGCTCCGTCCGTACTTGGTTTCCATGCCCAGAATGGCTGCGATGATTTCAGGCTGAACCCCGTAACGCTTTCTGACGCGGGAAAAGATCTCGTGGTTTTCCTCCAGGTATCTCTTACCCATTCTCGCCAGTCTGCGATTCACGAACAGGGGCCTGTATTGTGCGTAGGGTCTGGCCTCATAGGGACGGTTGATTCGATCAATAATGTCCTGATGAAATCGGGCTTTTCTCAGCGCAGAAAGAACGTAATCACGGGGGAGCTGAAAATCTCTGCTGATCTGGTCCGCGAGTTGCTGTTTGATGTCCTCCCTGCTGAGACTTGTCGTTGTCTCTGTTTGGGACACGGACGGGGCGAAGAATGTCCATAACAGGCCGATCATGGCCGCATGGAAACGATGGCGATGCATGTGACGTCCAAACTCCGAGAAGAAGTTCATGACGGGATAATGGTGAAACCGGGTAAGATTGGTCCGGGCACTCAGGCCGCTAAAAGACGAACTCGCGCTTTTGGGGAAGGCCTTCCATGTTTTGAAGGAGCGTCTCAAGGATACCAAGGCGTTTCCATGCGTTTCCAGAGCGTGTCAGCCTGATGAGTGAGACAACAGGTGGCGTTCCGATGAAGGCGATGATTCGGCCCCCTTCATTCACGTGCTCCTTGATATGGTCGGGCATGTGTTCAAGAGTCGCACCAATTACCACGGCATCAAACATGCCTCCATCATCCAGCGCATGGGGGTCCATGGCATTGGCATGGATAACCTTGACATGATCCATGCCGTGTTCCTTCAGGTTTTTCCTTGCAAGATCGGCCAGTTCCTTATGGATCTCATAGGTCACGACCTCTTTGGCATGCATGGCCATGAGGGCAGTCAGGTAACCTGTACCTGTTCCAATCTCAAGGACACGTTCAGTACCCTTAAGCTCCAGGTTCTGGAGAATATGCGCTTCCTGCAGGGGGCTCATCATTTCCTGACCGCAGGGTAGGGGTACATGACCTTCCATGTACGACAGGCTTCGCACATGCTCCGGTACAAACTGTTCTCTCGGCACCGATGAGAGTGTCTTCAGCACCATGGGGTCCAGAACCTTGCAACAGCGAATCTGATATTCGATCATGTTGCGGCGAGCAGCCTCGAAATCAATTGTCGTCATTTCGTTTTTTCCCTCTCCTGTAGGAATTCACAATAGCTTGCAACAGAGCAGGCCGGTTGACAAGAACCGATCCCTTGGAAGATGTCCGAGAGCTAGTCGGCAGCCCTGGCGGCAGCGATGGCCGCGATGTTGACGATATCATCCACGGATGCTCCGGTTTGCAGGACATGAGCCTGTTTTGGCAGGCCCAGCAAGATGGGGCCGATCGCCGTTCCATTGCCCAGATCCCGCAGCAGTTTGTAGGCAATGTTTCCCGCCTGCATGGTGGGAAAGATCAGGACATTGGCCGGCTGCTTCAGGAGGCTGAAGGGATACTGCTTTAGTATTTTCGGGTTGACGGCTGTATCCGCTTGCATTTCTCCGTCGGCGATCAGCCAGGGATAACGGCTGTGGATCAGCCGGGTTGCCTCAGCAACCTTCCTTGCTTCAGGGTGATCAACGCTGCCGAAATTGGAGAAGGACAGCAGGGCCACCTTGGGTTCGAATCCGAGGGATTTTGCCGTCTCCGCGGACAGCCATGCCAGTTCGGCCAGTTGCTCGGCATCCATTTCAACATTGACCGTTGTGTCGCTGAGCAGGTATGCACCCTTGTCCATGACAAGCATGTACAGACCGTAGACATGGTAATGTCGGCCGCTTTCATCGTGTCCCAGCACCTTCAGGACAGGTCTCAGGACATTTGGGTAGTGTGCGGTTCGCCCTGAAAGCATGCCATCAGCTAGACCGGTCTTGACCAGCATGGCGCCAAAGATGTTGTAGTCGTGCCGGAGTGCCTGAATGGCATCCTGCCGCAGGATACCGCGTCGCTGACGGTCTCGGTAGAAGGTGTCGACAAGGTTGCCGAAACGCTCATCGTCAATCTCGGGATCGATGATTTCAATTCCCTGCAGGTCCAGATGCAAGTCCTCAGCCAGTGTGAGGATCCTTTCCGGATTTCCAAGAAGGGTGGGGTGGGCGATACCCTGTTCCCGCATGACGCTTGCAGCACGCACGACCGTGGCATCCTCTCCCTCTGAGAGAACCATGCGCAGTGGGTATCTCTTCGCCTTGTCGGTAATCCAGCGCATGAATGACCGGGAGATGTCGATCCGTCCTGCAAGGTCATGACTGTAGGATGTCAGATCCTCAATGGGTTTGCGCGCGACTCCACTTTCAATGGCAGCCTTGGCTACCGCCGCCGGCACCCACTCAATCAGTCTTGGATCAAAGGGTTTTGGAATGATGTAGTCGGGGCCGAAGTTTAGGCGATCCTTTCTGGCATAGGCCTGCAGAACCGCATCGGGAACACCCTGCCGCGCCAAAGCCGCCAGTGTGTTTGCCGCTGCAAGCAACATTTCTTCATTGAATGTTGTCGCACGAACATCCAAGGCCCCGCGGAACAGGTAGGGAAAGCCCAGCACATTGTTGATCTGGTTGGGATGGTCCGAGCGTCCGGTTGCCATGATCAGGTCTTTTCGGGTTTGCATGGCGAGTTCATAGGCGATTTCAGGATCGGGATTGGCCATCGCGAACACGATAGGCCGGCTTGCCATGCTCTTGAGCATTTCAGGCGTGACGATGTTTCCTTCGGAAAGACCAATGAAGACATCCGCCCCCCGCATGGCCTCCACGAGTGTGCGTTCGCGTCGTTCGGTGGCGAAATACTGCTTGTGCTCGGGCAGATCCTTCCGGCCGGTATGGATCACCCCTTTTCTGTCCAGAAACAGGATGTTCTCCCTTTTTGCCCCCATGGTCTCAATGAGTTTCATGCAGGCATACCCGGCTGCCCCGGCACCGTTGCAGACAATGACAACCTCATCGATTTCCTTGTTTTGCAGGTAAAGGGCGTTGATCAGTGCCGCCGCCGTGATAACCGCGGTTCCATGCTGGTCATCATGCAGGACGGGAACATTGACCCGTTTTCGAAGCTCCCTTTCAATGTAGAAGCATTCGGGTGCCTTGATATCCTCCAGGTTAATGCCGCCAAATGTGGGTTCCATTCGGGCCACGGTTTCGACGAAGGCCTCGGGGTCGGATTCCGCAATTTCGATGTCGAAGACATCCAGATCCGCAAACCGCTTGAAGAGGACCGCCTTGCCTTCCATCACGGGTTTTCCGGCCAGTGGTCCGATGTTGCCAAGCCCCAGGACCGCGCTGCCATTGGTGACGACGGCCACGAGATTGGATCGTATGGTGTATTCGTCCACCAGTTCGGGGTTGTCCCTGATTTCCAGACATGGGATCGCCACGCCGGGGGTGTAGGCCAGAGACAGGTCTCTCTGGGTCAGACAGGGCTTTGTGGGGCGTACGGCAAGCTTGCCCGGTTCCGGTAGCTTGTGGTAGTTCAGTGCATCTTCGCGCAAACTATCCTTGATCATGACTTCTCCTTGGTTGTGAGGCGGCGGCCTCGAGTTCGATTTCGATGATGCGCTGCAATACCTTTGGTGAGGGCATCCCCTTGATCAGTAGTCCATTGAACAGAAAGGTTGGCGTTCCCTGAATGCCTGCCCTGATTGCGGCCTTAACATCCTTGCTGACGGCTTCCTTGATCGCGGGATCATTCATCCGGGCTTCAAGATTGTTGACATCAAGGCTTGCCTCCCTTGCCAAATCGAGCAGATCATCTTCGGTCAATTTTTTTTCCTCGAATTCAGGCTGGCGTTCAAAAATCAGATCGTGCAGAGGCCAGAATTTACCCTGTCTGGCGGCGACTTCCCCCAGACGCGCGAGTTTGCAGGCATTGGGGTGAACCTCGCGCAACATTTTTTGCAGGGTCGGGTTGCAGTCGAGACCCAGTGGCAGGTTTTTGAACACAAGCTTCACCCGGTCCTGATAGGCTGGAAGAACTGTCTGCAGGATCAGGTGAGCATTACGGCAGAATGGGCACTGGAAATCACTGAACTCAACGATGGTCAGATCGGCGTCGGACGGACCCAGATAAGGGTCAAAACCGATGTCAACCTGTATTCTTGCAGCACTGGCGCGGAACTTGAGGTAGCCTGCTTCATCAAAGCCAGCGAGCTGCTCATCGATTGCCTGACGAAGTTGATGTGCTCCCAGCACACCCAGGACTGCGACCAGCACAAAAGATAGGATGATTCCGGTCCGGGCTTTGCCAGGAATCATGCCGGCAGCCGCCTTTGTGACCATGGTGCCGACTGGTTCCTCTCCTGTTCGGTATGCCAGATAAAGAATTCCCAGGTTCAGGAAATAGGTCAGCAGGCATAACAGGCAAAGGCTGCCGATCACAAAGACCATGGTATAGGCCAGATAGAGATCAATGGCCAGGGCCACGCCGGCAAGGAGGAAGATCAGCCGGATGGGTGCAGCCGTATCCCGATCCGGTTTGGGCCAGGCAAACAGGCTGAGGATCAGAATCAGCAGGTAGTACATGGCTCCGTACCAGGCGAGGGGCACACCAAACCATTCGGCCTGTGGTGAGGCGGTTACGGTTTCGCAGCTGATGGCTCGGCTGATTCCGCAGAAACTGAAGTCCGTCAACTGATCGGTGAAGATCTGATGGTGAAGGTAGGTCAGGTATATGGATGTGATCAGTCCCGTTACGGACAGTAAGAAGATTGCTATCGGTCGCCTTTGCCGGTCCATAGATATACCCTTTGTCTCTTTAGCTGGCGCAGGATAATGCTTAAGCGGCGTTTAATATACACATAAATGGTATTCTCAGATATTCCGGGAAAACCATGACATGACGGAAATGCCAGGTTTGGCTCATCCGTCACATGAATGTAGGATGGTCTATGACTGCGAAAGTGCTTAGGAGGCGTTATGTTTGGACTCGGTTTTCCGGAACTGCTGATTATTCTTCTGATTATTCTGGTGATTTTCGGAGCGGGAAAGTTGCCGCAGGTTGGGGAGGCGCTGGGGAAGGGCCTAAGCAAGTTTCGCAGTGCCATGAATGAGAAGCCGACGAAGAGTGATCAGGACGTGGCGTCGGACACCCATCAACCGAAGGATCAAGACCTTCCTCCAAAGGATGTTGCGGCCAAGAAGAAGGTGAAAACATAGGGGATTGTGTAATTCTTTCCGATGTTCGGGATCGGCCTTCCTGAGTTCATTCTTATCCTGGTACTCGTGGTTATTGTCGTGGGGCCGGAACAGTTACCCGGCGTCGTTCGCAGGATCTTTATTTTTTTGCGGGAGGCCCGCCGTCATATCTCTGAAATAAAGGAAGCCGTAAACAGGGAGGCCATGGCCATCAAGGAGCCCCTCGGGGATCTTGCGGATGATTTGCAAAACCATGAGATGCCGCCTTCCGGCCGGTCAGCCCAACCGACGAATCACGCCAATGAAAAATCAGGATCGTCTTCGTGAGTGATTCCGGGAACATGGCGTTAAGCGAGCATCTGCAGGAGCTGCGTCAGCGGCTGATCTATTCCGTATGTTGTCTGATCATTGGTTTTGGCGTTTGCTACACGGTATCCGGCAGCCTGATGGAGTATCTTGTCGCCCCCTTGAGATCACAGTTTGACAACGACTTGCCGATGATCTTTATCGGTCTGCCGGAGGTCTTTTTTGCACGTCTGAAAGTGGCCTTTGTAGCCGCCCTCTTTATCACCAGTCCGTACCTCCTGTTTCAGCTTTGGAGCTTTGTGGCACCGGCCCTGTATCGGAATGAGCGGCGGGTTTTTCTTCTTTTTCTCGTGGGTTCGGTTGCCTTGTTCATGGCTGGGGGGGCATTTGCCTATGGCCTGGTGATGCCCCTTGCCTTCAAGTTTTTTCTTAGCTTCTCCACACCGGATCTTATTGCCTACCCGACCGTGAAACTGTACGTCAGTCTGGTGCTCAAGCTTGCGGTTGCCTTTGGGCTGGCCTTTGAAGTGCCCCTGATCTGCATCCTGCTGGTGAAGCTGGGCATCATGAGCTGTGATGCCATGGCCAGACAACGCCGATGGATCCTGGTTGGCGCATTTGTGCTCGGAGCCGTTCTTACGCCCCCCGATGTGATCTCCCAAGTCATGCTTGCTGTCCCCATCTATCTTTTGTTTGAGCTTGGTCTGTGGATCGCGCGTCGATTCGAAAAGAAGGGGATGCTGCCACGGCCAGTCATCCACAATAAACGGTCTTGAAGTTGGCGGTTGCATGACTAGGCTCAATGTGTGTCCATCAGGAATGACGACCCCATGTTTGGTCCATCGTACGATCCCTCCTTGCAAGAGGTGGGCATGTGGACTGAACCGGCCTTGACAAGGCTCAAGGCACCATGACTCCGGGATGATATGTTGACCCGATGTTGAAGCTGAAAGTCCTGCCACCTCCGGAACGGATGCTCCGTTTCATGCCCGCAACCCTGCAGGCTCGTCTGCTGGAATTGCTGCTCGGTCACATGTTTTCCTCCACCTCCATGGAAGAGATGGGAGTCATCCGGGACAAACTCTTTCTATTTTGTACGCCGGACAAGGAGCTTGAATTGCTCATGCGCATCGGGCGGTCCCGTATCCGCATCACGCCTTTTTCCGGTGAGGCCCCTGATGTAACCATACGTGGAGATCTCATGGCCCTGATTTCGCTTTGTCTTGGTCTTGAGGATAGCGATACCCTGTTCTTTTCACGTCGGCTTCTGATGACGGGGGACACGTCAACCGGTCTTTTGTTCAAGAACCTGCTGGCCAACCTTGATTTTGATTTGCACTCTGAATTGGAGCAGCGGCTGGGAAAAACGATGGCGAACGCCCTGTCGCGGTTTGCCACTGGAGGGCTTCGTCTCGTTGAGACCATCGATTCCAGACTTGCAGACACGGTCGCGGATCTTGGGGAGAGGGTTGGACTCTCGTCCTCCGAGAAGGTTCAGCATCTTGAGCAGGAAGTACGCAAGCTCAGAGAGGAGCAGGCAAGGCTTAAGCAGCGTTCTGAAAGGCGACCACTTCGGAGAGTGGCCTCCTGATGAAACCCGAACTGGTTTGCCCGGCGGGCAATCTGCCCTCCCTGAAGGCGGCTGTCGATGCTGGCGGTGATGCCATTTACATGGGGTTTCGCAATGCCTCCAATGCCCGCAACTTCGAGGGACTCAATTTCAGCCGGGAAGAGGCGGAGGAGGGCATAGCCTATGCCCACACACGCGGCGCACGTGTGTTTGTGGCGATCAACACATCTCCTCATCCGGAAAAGGATTGTGCCTGGACATCTTCGGTGGATATGGCGGCTGAGCTGGGTGCGGATGCGGTGATCCTTTCGGATATGTCCCTGCTCATGTATGTGAAAGAACACTATCCAGGTCTGCGTCGTCATCTGTCCGTGCAGGCCAGTGCCTGCAGTTATGAGTCGTTGAATTTTTATCAGCGTGAATTTGGTATCAAGCGCGCCGTTCTGCCCCGCGTTCTGACGCTGGACACCATCCGGGAGATCCATGACAAGGTCTCCGTGGAGATCGAGATTTTTGTTTCCGGTGGACTATGTGTCATGGCCGAGGGGCGATGCTGGTTGTCGTCCTATGTCACGGGGGATTCACCCAATATGCATGGCGTCTGCTCACCGGCCCACGCCGTCCGTTTTGAAGAGGAGGATGGCACGCTGGAGGTAAAGCTGGATGGTGTGCTGGTCAACCGTTTTGCTCCCGGTGAAGCGGCTGCCTATCCCACCCTGTGCAAGGGACGTTTTGAGGCCTGTGGCATGCAGGGGCATGTGATGGAAGATCCCTACAGCTTGAATGTTCTGGAGATGCTCCCCGAAATATTCTCCGCAGGGGTGAAGGGCCTGAAGATTGAGGGTCGCCAAAGAAGCAAGCATTATGTCCGCGAGGTTGTGTCAACCTTGCGGCAGGCTGTCGACGCGTGCGCTGCCGATCTGGACGCCTATATGGCCAGGCCCGAATGGATGGCCAGGCTGGATGCCATGAGCGAGGGAGGTGCCCACACCTCCGGTGCCTACGTGGATGAGTGGCGATAGATCTTCCATGAAAATCGCTGTTGGCCCGCTGCTGTTTGGCTGGCCTGAGTCAAGGATTCAGGAGGCCTATCTCTCCTTTGCCGGCGAAGAGGCGGTTGACATCCTGTATGTCGGTGAGGTGGTTTGCTCGAAACGCAGTGTTTCCGGGGTTGAGGGCCTGATCGGTCTGGCCCGGAAATTGCAGAGTTCGGGCAAGGAAGTTGTTCTTTCAACGCTGGCCATGCCCACCACCGATGATGAATTGCAAGCCATCCGGGACATCTGTCAGGCGGCCGGGGAAATGGGCCTCATGATCGAGGCCAATGATATGGCTGCGGTGTCCATTGCCTCTTCATTGGGTATCGGTTTTGTGGCGGGCCCGCATCTGAATGTCTACAACCACGGGACCCTGGATCATCTTGGTGTCCTGGGTGCCCGACGGGTGGTTATGCCCTTGGAGTTACCGGCAGGCCTTATTCCGGAGGTCGCTGCAGGCAGTGAGGTTGAGGTGGAATATTTTGCTCACGGAAAGCTGCCACTGACCTTCTCGGCCCGTTGCTATTCGGCCCGTGCATGGGGGTTGAGCAAACGTGAATGCAGGCATGTCTGCTTCCGTCACCCTGAGGGGATGGAAATGCGCACCCTTGATGCCACGGGATTTGCCACGATCAACGGCATTCAGATGATGTCCCATCACTCGTTTACCGTGATCGACCACGTGACCGATCTTGAAGCATATGGTGTAGATATCCTTCGCCTCTCACCGCAATCCGAGGGAATGGCTAATGTGATCAGGGAATTCCGCATGGTCCTTGAGGGCCGGAGGTCGTCACAGCAGGCCCTGAGAACCCTCTCGGCGGGCCGTGACGCAAGCGAGGTCTTCTGCAATGGCTATTACTTTGGTCGACAGGGACGAATCTGGGTTGAAGCGACGGATGGGGCTTGATTCCCTGAGCCGGAGACGGTTGCCAAGCATTTTTTTGACCGTTTATGTGTGTTTTTCCATTGCGCCCCTGGCCATTGCCGGTGATCATCCGGAGATGAGGAATCCGGAACACAAGGCGAAGGCCAGATACACCAATCGCCTGATACATGAAAGCAGCCCCTATCTTTTGCAGCACGCACACAACCCGGTTGACTGGTATCCATGGGGAGAGGAGGCGTTTGCACTGGCCAGGAAGGAAAACAAGCCGATATTTCTGTCCATCGGCTATTCGACATGTCACTGGTGTCATGTCATGGAGGCCGAGGTTTTTTCCGATCCGGAGGCTGCCGAACTGATCAATCGCGTTTTTGTGCCCATCAAGGTGGATCGTGAGGAAAGGCCGGATATCGATCAGGTCTACATGACGGTTTCCCAGTTGCTGACCGGTCACGGAGGATGGCCGCTTAATGTCTTTCTGACCCCCGACCGGAAACCCTTTTATGTTGCGACATATATTCCCAAGGAAAGCAGGTTTGGTCGCATGGGCATCATGGAACTTCTGCCGAGAGTGGAGGTTGCGTGGAAGGAGCAGCGTGGGAAAATAGGTGCTACGGCTGCAAAGATTGCCGATGCCCTGAAGGAGGCGAACCTTGCGCCAGCCGGCAAGGAGAAGATCACGGAAGAAATCCTGAAGGAGACATACTCGCAATTATCTGCCGAATTTGATCCGGTCAATGGAGGCTTTGGAAAAGGCACCAAGTTCCCGATGTCCCAGAATCTTCGCTATCTGTTGCGTTACTGGAAGCAAACGGGTGACAAGACAGCCCTGAGCATGGTTGAGAAAACCCTTGATGCCATGCGCAAGGGCGGTATTTATGATCATGTCGGTTTTGGTTTCCATCGCTATGCCACGGATCCCGCCTGGAAGGTGCCTCATTTTGAGAAGATGCTTTATGACCAGGCCCTCATCGCCATGGCCTATGTCGAGGCCTATGCAGTCACACGCAAAAAGACCTACGCAGAAACAGCCCGTGAAATCTTTGACTATGTTTTGCGTGACATGACAGCCCCCCAGGGTGTGTTTTATTCCGCCGAGGATGCGGACAGCGAGGGTAAGGAGGGCCTGTTTTACCTTTGGACCGTCGAGGAAGTTCGCCAGGTTCTGGGCCGGAAGGCGGCCGATGTGTTCGTAAGGGTTTACAATCTGGAGGCCAGGGGCAATTTCAGGGATGAATCCGGTGGTGAGAGTTCGGGTCGGAACATCCTTTATCTCAACAGCTCCTGGACAGAGCTTGCCGACCAGATGCACATGGATGAATCAAAACTCATCGAGCGCATGGAAGAGGCAAGAAAACAACTTCTGGCCGCGCGATCGAAAAGAGTCAGGCCATTCAGGGATGACAAGGTTCTGACGGACTGGAACGGCCTGATGATTGCCTCTCTCGCCATGGGTGGACGCGTATTGCACCGCCCCGGGTATGTTGAGGCCGCAGGCAGGGCGGCAGGTTTTATTCTGGAGTCGATGAGAACAGACGACGGGCACCTGATGCACCGCTGGCACAAAGGGCATGCAGGAATTGAAGCCACACTGGATGATTACGCTTTCCTTGTTTGGGGTCTGGTTGAGCTGTATGAAAGCACCTTTGATCCCGATTTTCTGAAGACCGCCCTTGAACTTAATCGTATCATGACGGAAGACTTTGAAGACAAAAAGCGGGGCGGATTCTTTCTTACCGCGCATGCGGCTGAAACCCTGCTGGTTCGTCCCAAGGACGTGTTTGATGGCGCGCTGCCCTCGGGAAATTCCGTTGCCCTGTTGAACTTGCTGCGTCTTGCCAGGCTCACCTCATCGAGTGATCTGGAGAACAAGGCGAGGAAGCTGGTCGATGCCTTTTCCGGGCTGGTCATCAAATCGCCCTCCGCCTTTGCCCAGTTCATGATGGGGATGGATTTTGCCTTTTCGGGAGGCTACGAAATTGTGATTGCGGGTGATCCGCAACATGCGGACACTCGTGCCATGCTCAGCGCCATCCATCGGCAGTTTCTGCCCAATACGGTCATCCTTCTGCGTTCCAGGAAGAGCGATACCGTGCTGGATCAAATGGCCCCCTTCACGCGTGCCCAGGGGACCATTGAAGGCAAGGCCACCGCCTATGTCTGCCGGAATTTTGCCTGCAATCGACCGACCACGGATATCAACACGATGCTTTCGCTTCTGAAAGAGGAGGCCGGCTGATGCCAGGGCCCGTTTTCAGTTTTGGGGACTATCTCAGGCAACGCTATCCCCACAAGGTACACAAGGTGACGGTCAATGCCGGACTGAACTGCCCGAACCGTGATGGCTCGAAAGGGCGGGGCGGTTGCATCTACTGCAACAACAAAAGCTTTAATCCCAATGCCCGCCGAAACATTCCCTCGATTCATGACCAGATCGAAGCAGGGAGGAAGGTGGTCCGGAAGAGAACCGGTGCCACCCGCGTCCTGGCCTATTTCCAGGCCTATTCCAATACCTATGCCTCGGTTGAACAGTTGCGTGATCTCTATGAACAGGCATTGCATTGCCGCGATGTCACAGGCCTTGTTGTGGGGACACGACCCGATTGTGTGAGCGAGGAAATCCTTGATCTGCTTGTCTCGTATCAAAGGCTCGGATTCGAGGTCTGGATCGAATACGGCTTGCAGTCAGCCCATGATGCTACCCTTGCCCGCATCAACCGGGGCCATACGTTTGCTGAATATCGGCAGGCCGTGCAGATGACCAGGGTGCGAGAACTGCCAGTATGCACGCATCTGATCCTCGGCCTTCCCGGCGAAGATCGTCAGATGATGATGCGATCACTTGAAAAGGTTTGCGAGGTGGGCACGGACGGGATCAAGTTCCACCCCATGCATGTCGTCCGTAACACGTTGCTTGCCCATCAGTGGCGAAAAGGGGATGTTCGGCTCCTGTCCCAGGAAGAATACGTGCAACTGGTCTGTGACATGCTGGAGAAAATCCCGGCGGACTGGGCCGTGCATCGCCTGACCGGCACGGCCTCACGCGAGGTGCTCCTGGCACCTGACTGGTGCGCACGTAAATGGGCTGTGATCAATTCCATTTATGATGAAATGCGACGGCGTGGAAGCTGGCAGGGTTGCAGACTGGCCCCATCTTTTCGGGACAGAGGCCTGCCGGATGTGGTGGGGGCTCCTCCCGTTTCGCGGAAGTTGGCCTGGGGGTGATTTCCATTGACCGGTCTGATCTGCTTTGGTACAAATCGCGCCCCTTCAACGGGCGATTAGCTCAGCGGGAGAGCACTGCCTTCACACGGCAGGGGTCGCTGGTTCGAACCCAGCATCGCCCACCATTCCAACCTCTTGAAAAACAGGAAAGATCAAGCCATACACCCATAGGCCGTAAGTCCCGATTTTCCCCGGTGGGCCCATAGTGGGCCCGGATTGAGACCATGAAAATACCCATGACCACTGCCAAACCTAATGGGGATGGCTTTTAATCACAGATTCCGAACGAGCAGAATATTCGGCATGTAATGTGTCTGGTGTAGCATGCCTTCGATATTCAGCGCCAATACAGGTTCCATGGCATTACACGCGAGTGAAGTGGAAAGGATGGAGGAAGCAGAGACAACAGCCGATACAGCTCCCGAATCAACAGCCAGGCTTTCCGCGTTCCAATCAGGCAGTCCGGTAGACCATCGGATAAAATCGGCAAAGATCGTTTGACTTCATGCATCATGCTCACATAGTTCCTGTATACTGTCCGGGAGGGGCATCGCTGGTTTTGCATGCCTGAAAGGAGCCTGAACATGGCCGAAATGGAAGATCGCCCTGCCTGTGCGAGATCACACGCAGACAGATGGTTGTCGATGAAGGAGATCTGCAAACACCTCGGCGTCAGCGATGACACCGTGTACAAGTGGATCAGCCGCTATGACATGCCGGCCCATCGCCTGGGCCGCCTGTGGAAGTTCAAGAAAGACGAGGTTGACGCGTGCGTGAAGTCGGGTGGGGCCTGTGGCGTCAAGGACAAGGATATCATATGAGTGATTTGTGCCTGCCCATCTCCATAGCCGACCTACTCCATGGCCGTTCGACGGGCATTCCCAAGATTCTGAAGGCGGTCAAGAGAAACGGCTCGCCCATGCCGTTGTTTGAAACGGATGAGGATCGCAGCTATTTCCTGGTTCGGTTGCCCGTTCATCCGGGCTCCCTCATGCCAGGCCGTGAGGAGGCCGAAGTCACCGGGGAAGTCACCGGGGAAGTCAGGAAGCTGCTCTTGACCGTGGACGGTGAAATGAAACGAAGGGAAATCCAGGCTGCATTGGGCTTGAAACACGAAGATTATTTTCGAGGAGCCTATCTCGTGCCAGCCCTCAAAGATGACCTCATCGAGATGACCATCCCGGACAAGCCGCGCAGCAACAAGCAACGCTACCGCCTGACGGCAAAGGGCCGCCGTTTGCTCGTCGGGCTGGAAAAAGGCAAGCATGGCGGTGCATGATGGCGGGTTGCGGCCAGCGTGCCTGCCGGCATGGTCGTAGGTCAAACGAGTGAGACGATGCGGGGTCGGCAATCCTTGCATTGGAGACGATAAGGGCAGAGCAGTAGGGCCAACATTCGTTACGCCTTTACAGTGGGCGGCCACTATCAGGAATAGAGTAATGGGCTTACTTAAATAATTTTCTTGACACGATTCTTTTCAGTATGTAGATTACTGCTCAGTAAAGAAAAGCCCGTGCGGCAACACGGGCTTTTCCAAACCATGGCTTTGTCAGGCAGGGCCTGCGTCAGCTCAAGGTCGCTTTGTCAGCAGCGAAAGCGTACTCCAAGCTGATCTGTTGTGCCAGACATGGTCAGCAAGGAGAAAATAATGGCAAAAGTAGACACAATTTCTGCGACAGGTGCTTCCGGGCGATCATACAGCTTCGACGTTTATCCCTGGGGGACATCCTTCAACTCGGCAGGTGCGGTTTATATGGTATTGAAAAGAAATGGCTCCAATTACACTCCCATCTACATTGGTCAGACCAGTGATCTCAGCGAACGCTTTGACAGCCACCACAAACGCACCTGCTTTGATCGCAATGGAAAAACGCACATTGCCGTGCATGGGGAGTCTTCCAAGTCCAGGCGCTTTGATATCGAGACAGACCTGGTGCGCAGCTATTCCCCGACATGCAATGACTAATATGACGGCGGCATAAGCGTACTAATGGCAAGAATCGGCGACTGCGCCCAAGTGTTGCCCGGTTATGCCCTCAAGGCTCGTGCCGAGCACGAGCCTGCGGGCACGCATCAGGTCATCATGGGCAAACACGTGGGTGATGTGCTGTCCTATGCCTATAGTCCCGAACACGAATTGCGTATTTCGCCTGGCGGTCCGATGGACAGATACCTGGTCAAAGCAGGCGATGTGCTGTTCATCTCGCGCGGCAGTCGAAATCATGCCGCCGTTGTGGAATCGGTTCCCGAGCCGACGGTGGCCTCCGCCACCTTCTTTATTCTGCACCCCTGCCGGAATGTTGATCCCGCCTACCTTGCCTGGTGCCTGAACCAGCCGCCGATCCAGGCGCATATCGCCCAGGTCCGGACGGGCGCCGGCACGCCCATCGTCCAGCGCAAGGTGTTTTCAGACATCGCCATCCCGATACCCTCGCCGGTCAGGCAGCGCACGCTTGCCGAGCTGGGGTCGTTGATGGAAAAGGAGCTTGTGCTGCGAAAAGAACTTGTAAGCCAAACCGAACAACTGCACCGGGCGGCTGGGAAACGGCTGCTGCAACGCATGATGGCGGAAAGCCGAGTGGGAGATAACAATGAAGATTGATCAGAAAGATATCAACAACGCCGCCTGGGCGGCCTGCGACACG
>CAZCTM010000026.1:0-26274 GCA_964501925.1 uncultured Zetaproteobacteria bacterium
CGAACCCGTACTACCAGCTTGGAAGGCTGGGGTTCTACCGTTGAACTACACCCGCAATCACCCCACGCAAGCTTGCCGAAACCTGGTGGAGAGGGTTGGATTCGAACCAACGTAGGCTTAGCCAGCGGGTTTACAGCCCGCCCCTTTTAACCGCTCAGGCACCTCTCCGAACCTGCCATCCCGGATTTGCAAGCACATCCGTGTCCATCATCCATCTTGCACCTCATGGTGCAGCAGGCAACAAGGCACGTCCCTGTGCCTTCAGCATATAGAATCGCGACCTCACGCCCGATTCATATAAGCCATCCCAGCCGGATGGCAGAAGGCGCGCGATTGTCCATCTTCTACAGCAACTGTCAACAACTAACATGTTCTAATTGTATAAAAAAGGAAGATGAATGGAGCCGACGATAGGAATCGAACCTACAACCTGCTGATTACAAATCAGCTGCTCTGCCAGTTGAGCTACGTCGGCATGGCCATGAATCCTACTTGCAGGACAACATAACTCAAGCCAGAAACCTGCTGCCCGAGGGTGACGGGGATCGCTTTCAAGGTGCCTGAACATCTGCCCCACGCAGCCTGTTCATGCCGTTGCGGATGCGCCGCAGGGCCTCTTCCTTGCCGAGAAAAGAAAGGGTGACATCAATGGGAGGTGATACCGGTCCCCCAGCCACCAGGATACGGATCGGTTGTGCCAGCCTGCCCAGCTTGATCCCTTCGGATGCGCACACACTTTGAAGCAGTGCATGGATGGACTCCGTGGACCAATCGTCAAGTTTTTCGGCTTGGTGTATGAAATGCTCAAGAATCCCCCAGGTGTGATCCCTGAAATGTTTCCGGACCGCCTTACTGTCATACGAAGATGGAGGCCGATAAAAGATGGAGGCACCTGCCGCCAGTTCGTTGAGGTTGGAGGATCGCTCCTGCAGGCAGGCAATCACCTTGTCCAGATCGGGACCGGAACCGACGCGCACTCCCAGCTCATGCATCCTTGCGACCGTTTCGGCACGCAGATCGGCAGGTTTGGCAGCACGCAGGTAATGCGCATTGAGCCAGTCCAGTTTCTTCTGGTCGAAACGAGCGGCCGCCTTGCCAACCTTTTTCAGATCAAACAGTTCAATCAGCCTGGCCCGCGAAAAGACCTCCTCATCGCCATGGGCCCACCCCAGGCGGGCAAGGTAATTCAGCATGGCGTCTGGCAGATATCCTGCTTTCTGGTATTCGGTAATGGATACCGCACCATGCCGTTTTGACATCTTGGCCCCGTCCTGACCGTGAATCAGGGGAATATGCGCAAATTGCGGAACGGGCAATCCCAGTGCCCTGTACAGCTGAATCTGTCGGGGAGTGTTGTTCAGGTGGTCCACACCACGGATGACATGGGTAATGCCCATGGCGGCATCATCCGCCACAACCGCCAGATTATAAGTGGGGGTCCCATCGGCACGCATGATGATAAGATCATCAAGCTCATGGTTGGCAAAGACAACGTCTCCCAGGACCTGATCATGAACGCAGGTCTCCCCCTCGTCAGGTGACCGGAAACGGATCACATAAGGCCTGTCCTGCGGCTGATCTGCACGCTTTCGACACCTCCCGTCATAGCGGGGCTTGAGTCCCCGCCTGCGCTGATCCTCTCGCATCCGATCCAGCTCTTCCCTGCTGCAATAACAACGGTATGCAAGCCCCTCGGATAATAGCTGCTCAACCGCCACGATATGTTCGGCCTGTCGCTGGCTCTGAAAGACGGGCTCGCCATCCCAGTCCAGCCCCAGCCATTTAAGCCCATCCATAATGACCTGGGTTGCTTCCCGGGTTGAACGCAAACGATCCGTATCCTCGATGCGAAGCAGGAACCGGCCGTGATGATGGCGGGCGAAAAGCCAGGAGAACAGGGCGGTCCGGGCACTGCCGATGTGGAGCATACCTGTGGGTGATGGTGCAAATCGCGTACAAATGTTCATCGATATCTCCTAAGGGCTTCGCACGATCAGGCGAATGCTGCTGATTTCTCCTCCCCGTTGCTGCGCATCGGGCCAGACAGGGAAAATTCGTGCCAAATCTACACCTTTTCGATGGAGGTATCGCTCGATATCGGACTGATTTTCCCGAACACGTCTGAAAAGCTCCCGGTTGAGTGTCTGGGCACCAAGCTGCGGTTCCAGCTCAACAATCAGGTGTTTATCCCGGCGTAACAGAGAGATGATTCTTGCCAGACGAATACGCTCATTCAGCGTAAATCCACCTCTCTTCCGCAAGCGAAGACTGGCAATCCTCTTAGGTGATGAAGGCATGATCTTTTTGATTTCCATGTTCGCACCCTGATGATCCAGGCGCTGCCTAAGCTCCCTGGTCAGGGCCGAAGCAATCACATCACCATTGAGCGGGCGAGCCAGCCATGATCCATCAATGGGAATATCAAGCTTGATGTTCCGTTTTGAATCAAGAAGCTTGTCAAACAGGCTCTGACTGGCATAACCGGTAATCTTCAGCATGGGATCATGGGGGAAGGTGCCGCTCTGCAAACGACCGTACAGCAGAGAAAGACGCATATCTCCCTTATACGTTCCCCGTTGAGGCAGGCTCCTAATCTGAAGACTGCCGGACAGACGGCCATGGAGAAGCCGTGGCATGCCTGAAAGATGCAGCCAGTCGTTGGCAAAGAACGGAAGGACATTGCGCCACCTGAGATGGAGGGTGAATTCAGGGACGGCTCTCATGATGTTCATGGAGCCATCAAGGTGGACACCACCCCCTCCCGCGGCTGCAGAAAGACTGATCTTGCCCTGCTTTCCCTGTTCAAACCCACTGATTTCACCGTCCACATGGCTGAACCACACATCTTCCGGACTCCCCACACTGATGAGACCATCTGCCAGGGCAAGCCTATCCAAACGCCATGCCATGGGATCAACCTTTGGCCTTATGGTTGTCTTGACCGGAATCCCGGGAATGCTGAAAGGGCTTAAGGGAGCCTGATATATCCAGTCCCTGAGCACTATTCTGGAGATGTGCTGGGTTCGAACCCCCACTCCTGCCTGCTCGATCGTGAGTGACGCCTTAGCAGCTTCCAACCGCTTTCCAGCCTGACCTAGCAGCAAGTCCCTGATATTAACCTTACCCGAGTAACGCAATTGACCGGGTTTAAACCTCATGTCCAGATCCAGTCCCGCCTCACCACCCAGCTCCGGGGCACTCTCCGAATCCAGCCAGACAAACCTCGGGACCATGTGCCTAAGTCGCACAAGAGGCACTCCCGTCGCAGACAGGCTGATTCCGATGGTATCCTCTCCAGGCCGCCGCCTGACCTTCAAATCCCACCGTTCAGGATCATGCTGGCCTGCTAGGGATATCGTGAACCCTTGCGTTTCTTCCAAGTGACCCTTGCCATCCAGATCAGGGAGAAGAATGCTTCTGTCAGCAGCATCGATTTCAACCCTGGTGCTTAGGTCCTCCACCTCCATGTCGGCGATCCTGACCTGTTTCTGAACGTTTTCTGCTTCCGATGCGGCAATCGCTCCGGGTCTGAAGGTCATCCGTACACCTGTTATGCCCAGCCCGCTTATATTCCAGGCGTTTTCAAGGACATCGAAGCCAGCCTGACGGACGGTCACGCTATCCATATGCATAACCGGAAAGTTTGGTGTGCGATAATCGATCTGTTGCAGATCCCCGGCCAGATCCAAACGCAATGTGCTCAGGTATCCTGACGCATCTGCCTGCATGAGGAGGTTGGCCTGCCCCGTGAAAGATCCATCCTCGGGCATCTGACCCTGCAGCCTGGGGGCATACAGGGCAAGGACACCCAGGGGCAGGTCACGAACATCGGTCTTCAAGCGGATATCCAATGGAAACAAGCTGCCCGATCCGGACAGACTGATCGGCACATTATCCATAGAAGCCCGGATCCGGTAGGAAGCATCCTGATCGCTGACCAGGCTTGCCTCCTTGATCTGGAGCGGAATCACGATGGCAGGCTCGTGGCGTGTGTCCAGAAATCTCACCCTGGCCCTGGTGAGATCGAGGCGATGAATAGTGACATCTAGGGATTCCATTTGCCTGTGGAGACGATCCAGTGGCGCAAGAAAAGGAAAAAAACGATCCTCCTGCACCTGCATTTCCCAACGAGCACCAACAAGATCCATCCTGTCAATGTCAAGACGCTTAAGCTGGCTATCAAACTCATGGATCTCGAAGCCAACCCGATCCGCCTGAAAGTACCTTTTGTGCGTTTGCAGCTCGTTGAGAGCAAAGTCCAGCAGCCGAATCTGACCAGCGCCTTGCCAGCCGGACCCTTTGCCGAAATGTCCCTGGAAATCGAGCGTTCCCTCCGTGCTGCCGTCGCAAGCAAGATTCTGGCCGGAGAACATGACGTCGGACAAGATGCCGGCCAGGGGGATATTTCTCCACTGGACCGTCCCTCTTCCCGAGAGTTCATTTTCCCCCATCAATGTCCAGGTGCTTTTGCCTTCAAGGTCACCATCCTTCATGGTGAAGCTCATGATCGCCTTCATTTCATTGGTGCGGTCACGCAAGACCCTTAACTGCACCGAGGATAGTTCAACCCCGGGGCCATCCATCGGGTGCAGCCCCACCCGACCATCTGAAACCTGGAGATGCCGCGCCTCGTACAGAAAACGGTAAAGAAGAAGAGGGGTGCTGCGATCGCCATTCAGAGCCTCGTCCAGTGAGCGCAAGAGAGCCGATGGTTCGGAAGAGATATCCAACTCCAGGTCCTTCACTTCAATGGCGCTCACCTTTGGCGCTCCGGAACCGAGTGAGGCCAGGGAAACGTGAAGACCGACACTGCCGACATCAAGCCTTACCTTGTCCCGACTGAAGCGAAGCTCACTGATTACAATGATGCCCCTCAAGAGGCGATATCGAACGTGAGAGGCGCTTGCGCCCATCCTGCCGAGAGACTCGTGCACCAGCCTCCTGACCTCTTCCTGGACATGGGCCTGAACGAGCGTCTGCAGCCCATACAACACGAAGATGAGCACGATCACAGCAGCCAGATACCAGCGGGCTGCAAGCGGCATTTTCCCCAGCCGACGAATGTGAGCTAGCAAATTAAGGCGAAACCTTCCGATACACCTGTCATGTAACAACCCTTTTTCAGTCTAGCACACGACTGATCGCTGGATCTGCATGATCACATTCTGGTCTTCCAGCGTGGAAGTGTCCTGCCGGATTTCCCTGCCCGCTGCGATATCACGAAGCAAGCGCCGCATGATTTTTCCTGAGCGTGTCTTGGGCAGAGCCGTGCAGAAACGAATATCATCCGGCTTGGCTATTGGCCCGATCTCGCGTGTCACCTGCTGACGCAGTTCCCTTGCCAGGACCTCCTCATTTTGATCCTGAGCCTTCAGGACTACAAAGGCACTGATGGCCTCTCCCTTGATGTCATGAGGTCGCCCGACCACAGCCGCCTCCGTAACCAGGGGGTGTGATACCAGTGCGGACTCGATTTCCATTGTTCCCAGGCGATGACCCGAGACATTCAGGACATCATCCGCCCGTCCCATGATCCAGAAGTACCCATCTTCGTCACGCCTGCAGCTGTCACCGGCCGAATAAAACCGGTTTGAAAACGCTTTCCAGTAGGTTTCCACATAGCGCTCCGGATCCCCCCAGATGCCACGGAGCATGGAAGGCCAGGGACGGGTGATGACCAGGGCGCCCCCTTGATCGACCGGCATCGATTTCCCCTCACTATCCACCACATCTGCAAAGATCCCGGGCAGGGGCAGGGTGGCGGATCCCGGTTTGGTTGGTGTGGCGTAGGGCAGAGGGGCAATCATGTGGCCACCGGTTTCGGTCTGCCACCAGGTATCCACGATGGGGAGACGCTCCCCTCCGATAACCCGGTGATACCACATCCAGGCCTCGGGATTGATGGGCTCTCCCACCGTCCCCAGAATTCTCAGGGAAGACAGGTCGTATTTCGCCGGCCACTCTTCCCCGGCCTTGATCAAGGCGCGTATCGCGGTCGGGGCCGTATAAAAAATGGTCACGCCATGATCCTGGCATATCTTCCATAGCCTGCCAGGATCCGGCTGGTTTGGCACACCCTCATACATCAGGGTAGAGCCACCACAAGCCAGCGGACCATAGACAGTATAGGTGTGGCCTGTAATCCAGCCGACATCGGCCGTGCACCAGAACAGGTCCGTATCCATCTTGAAATCAAATACCCACTTCATGGTCAGGATGGCCCAAAGCAGGTAACCACCACTGGCATGGATGATCCCTTTTGGTTTACCTGTCGATCCCGAGGTATAAAGGATAAACAGGGGATGTTCCGCACTGACCGCATGTGGTGTGCATGAGGAGGGCTGCACCGCAAGCGCCTCATGCCAGTCCAGATCACGTCCTTTCTTCCATGCAATCTCGTTACCACATCGCCGAACCACGAGAACATGGCGGATGCTATGGCAACCCTCCAGAAGGGCGGTGTCCACATTGGGCTTGAGGGCATGGATTGCACCTCTGCGCCAGCCTCCGTCAGCAGTGATGACAAGTTTTGCCTCGGCATCCTCAATCCGGTCCCTGAGGGACTGGGCCGAAAAGGCCCCGAACACGACCGAATGGATCGCACCAATACGGCTGCAGGCAAGCATGGCTACTGCTGCCTCGGGAATCATGGGCAGGTAAATGACCACCCGATCACCTTCCTCAATCCCGAGCTGACGCAGGGCATTTGCAGCGCGGCTCACTTCGGCCAGAAGCTCGGCATAGCTTATGCGGCGGATGTCCCCTGGCTCACCCTCCCAGATGATGGCCGTTCTCTCACCCAGGCCGTTCGCAACATGTCGGTCCAGGCAGTTTTCAGAAACATTAAGCTCACCGTCATCAAACCAGCGGTAAAAGGGGGCATTTTCCGCATTCAGGACCCGCGTAAAGGGTCGGGTCCACAGCAGATTCTCCCGGGCAAGTCTTCGCCAGGCACCCTCGACGTCTTCCGAGAAATCGTTAACCATGGAGCGGTAGGTGTCCATGGAATCCACATTCGCATGACCTTCATGTGGAGGTGGAGGAAACACCCTGTCCTCCCTGAGTTTCGACTCGATCGCTTCTGACATTTTTTCACCTTTCACTTCATTCACACATGTTTCTTACGCTTACTCTCATGTAGAGACAGCCTCAAGACAAGATGTAATCGCAATCTTGCCGTATGGTGTTTTCAATTTGGAAGCCTAGTATTTGTGGATGCTTCATGAGATATCCATTCTATTAACCAGTGTCGGAAAAAGGGATGATGCCGAGACGCTGGCTAAAGGATTGGTGGATGAAAACCTGGCTGCATGTGTTCAAATCTCGGAAAAGGGAATTTCATATTACCGGTGGGAAGGAATCGTGCAGCGTGATCAGGAATATTATCTCAGCATCAAAACAAGCAGGGACAAACTGGCCCAGGTGGCAAAATGGCTGGAGGATCACCATCCATATGAGATTCCGGAAATTGTTTGCATAACCGCGATGGCCAGACGATCCTATGCGAACTGGATGCAAACAGTCCTTGCGGAAGATTCATGAAATTTTCACGAAATCGTTATTGATGGACAGGAATGATCGAGAAAGCATCAAAAGCGCCAAGACAAAAAGGATTAACCGATGATTGAAGTCACCTTTGCCGGTGCGTTTCTTGCGGGCCTGCTCTCATTCCTTTCACCCTGTGTCCTGCCACTGGTGCCGGCTTACATATCCTACATCAGCGGTGTCTCCGTCGATGCGTTGCGTTCTGATCAGGGTGATGTGAAAGGGCATGCCCTGATCCAGTCCCTGTGGTTTATTGCCGGTTTCAGTCTGGTGTTCATTGCACTGGGGGCTTCTGCCACGCTTATCGGTCAGTTGCTGCTGGCCAATCTCAACATCCTGGGAAAGATAGCCGGCATCATTATCTTTGTCTTCGGACTCCATTACGCCGGTATTCTTCGCATTCCCTGGCTGATGTACGAGGCCAGATTTCAAACCAATGTTTCGGCCAAATTCGGATTTGGAGCGCTTATTCTGGGAGTGGCCTTCGCCTTTGGATGGACACCCTGCGTCGGTCCTATCCTGGGGGCTATCCTGGCGATCGCCGGTGCCCAGGATCACGTTGGCAACGGCGTTCTCCTTCTGGCTGTTTATTCATCCGGTCTGGCGATCCCCTTCCTTCTGGCTGCCCTTGCAACGGATCGTTTTATGCGCTGGACCCAGCGTTTCAAACATCATTTCCGGGCCGTGGAGATCATCTCCGGCGTCCTTCTGATGATTGTCGGGCTGCTGATCTTTCTGGGCAGTTTCAGTGCCATGTCCAGCTGGCTCATTGAGCATTTCCCCGCCCTGGCCAACATCGAGTCACTGGTTAACCAAAAATAAGCCCCAATTCGGTTGACCACGAACGCAAGCAATGATTGAATCCTCCCCATGTCAGGGGAGAGCTCGCGTGAATTATTTCAGGCCAAGATCGACGAACTCAGTCAGATGCTGGGTCGCATCCGACGGAACATGGAGTCTCTGGCCGCCGAGAACCATCGTCTCAAGGAGGTGGTACGCCTGGCCGAGGCTGAGCTAAGAAACAGACGCGACCAGGTACAGCGCCTTGAAAAAGAGTTGCAGACATACAGTCATCGGCGTCTGGAGGTCCGGGCCCGTGTCGAACACGCCATCGAGAAAATCGATGGCCTGCTTGCAGCCGAGAGCAAGACCTAGGCCGTGCCGAACCTTGTTGAGGTCAATCTGATGGGCAGAACCCTGTCCATCCGTACCAATGAAGATCCGGATCACGTCCGGGCAGCTGCCCAAATGGTGCAGGATCGTATCGATGAATTGTGTCGGCTGGGCGGAGCCGTGGCATCCGACCGTCTTTTGGCGCTGGTTTCCCTGAACTTGGCGGGTGAATTGCTGCTGAAGGAAGAACACGGAGACCAGGATCTGGGGTCTTTGCTATCCAGATTGGATGATGTATTATTACAAGCGAAAGGTTTAGCGGAAGCGCCCCTGCGTTGAGCGCCAGGCATTATTAGTTGCCAGAACCGATAAGTGCCAAAGGGGAGCCTTGCTACTCTGGCTGTGTGATTGCCGGGCAACTGGCAAACCTAATGTCAGGGTGCGGCGCCCACCTCTTAGTGAGGGTTCGGCATCTTCATGCCGCAACGCCAGCGCGGGGGTGCCTTTTTGCCTGATACCCCCCGCTTGGTTTTCAGATGAAGATGAGGCCAAAAGACATCCTGCGCGAACAGGCGCTTTCTATCAGACGATCGATTCCACCCACCGCGCGGCTGAATGCATCCCTTCTGATTCAGGAACGACTTATCCATCGCTTTGCCGGCCTGTATTCCCAGTGGCTCGTCTATCGATCCCTGCCCGATGAAGTCGGAACAGAGCGGATCTTTTCGGACGCAAACTGCCGAATTTATGCTCCGGTGACCCACGCATGTGGAAACATGGAGTGGATGGAAGTGGGTGCAGACACGGACTGGAAAACAGGATCGCTTAACATCCAGGAACCTGTTAGCAACGTCTCCTGGCGGCCCTGTGAAGGCGATACACTGATTGTCTGCCCCCTGGTTGGCTTTGACCGGGAAGGTGCCCGACTGGGTTTGGGACTGGGTTGCTTCGACCGCTGGCTGGCCAAACACCAGAATCATATCGCCTGCAAGGTCGGGCTGGCCTTCTCCTGTCAGGAATTTGAATCCATTCCGACGGAGACACATGACATACCCCTGGACTACATTGTGACCGAACGTGAGATCATCCGATGTCCAAGCGCTTGAATATCCTGGCCATTGGCGATGTTGTCGGAAAAGCCGGGCGAAGGGCACTGGCCGAACATCTGCCCAGACTCATTGATGAACATGCCGTCGACTTCGTCCTCGCAAACGGGGAAAACCTTGCCGCGGGCTTCGGTATGACGCAGAGAACCGCCGATGAAATGTTCACCCTCGGCGTTCACGTGCTCACCAACGGCAACCATTGCTGGGATCAGCGAAGCATCATGGAACACATGGAAGAGGACGAACGTCTGATTCGGCCCATGAATTTCTCGAAGCATGCGCCGGGCCGCGGATGGACCATTGCGGAGACTGCGGACGGTCACAAGGTGGCGGTCATTAATCTGATAGGTCAGGTCTTCATGGGCTGCTGGGACTGTCCCTTCGCCGCCGTGGATCAGGCACTGGCCGAAATTCCAGCCGACGTATCTGCCATCATCGTGGACATGCACGCGGAGGCAACCAGCGAGAAAATGGGCATGGGATGGTATCTGGACGGGCGCGTTTCCTTTATCTACGGCACCCATTCCCACGTGCCAACCTGCGATGAAACCATTCTGCCAAAAGGTACAGCCTATCAGACTGACCTGGGCATGACGGGATCGTATGCCTCGGTCATCGGCATGAAGGTCGAAGGCGCCTTAAAACGCATGGTGCACAAGATGCCCCAACGGTTTGAAGTCGTGGAGCGTGGGGGAAGCATTTACGCGACCCTGGTTCAGGTTGACAGCAGCAGTCGCAAGTCGCTTTCCATTCAACGCCTGTACGTTCCACCGACGCAGAAGAAACAGACGACCTGAAAAAATGGCAGCCGGCTTAGGGGGTCGGAGGCGTCTCCGGACTTTCGGCAAACGTCTTGAGAGACTTCGCCCTGCTCGGATGCCTCAGCTTGCGCAAGGCCTTGGCCTCAATCTGACGGATACGTTCACGCGTCACCCCAAACTGCTTACCCACCTCTTCGAGAGTGTGGTCCGTATTCATGCCGATACCAAAACGCATACGCAGCACTTTTTCTTCCCTTGGTGTCAGTTTCTCCAGCACCTCTTCGGTCGCCAGTGCCAAAGCTGATTTTACCGCCGCATCAATCGGATCGATGGCATTTTCATCCTCAACAAAATCACCCAGCTGGGAATCCTCTTCATCCCCGATCGGGGTCTCAAGTGAAACGGGTTCCTTGGCAACCTCAAGGATCTGACGTACCTTCTCCTCGGGCACTTCAAGATGCTCGGCAAGCTCCTCCGGCGTGGGTTCACGTCCAATTTCCTGGGCCACCTGCCGGGAAACCCGCATGATCTTGTTAATGGTCTCGATCATGTGGACCGGAATACGAATCGTTCGTGCCTGGTCGGCTATGGAACGAGTGATGGCCTGGCGAATCCACCACGTGGCATAGGTGGAGAACTTGTAACCCCGACGCCACTCAAACTTATCCACAGCCTTCATCAAACCGATGTTGCCCTCCTGAATCAAGTCCAGGAATCCCAGCCCACGATTGGTGTATTTCTTCGCAATGGAGATCACAAGACGAAGATTGGCTTCAATCATTTCACGCTTGGCCTGTCTGGCCTTCGCCTCACCCATGGTAAGTCTGCGGGCAATCTGCTTGAGCTGGCTAACCGGGAGATCCACCTCCTGCTCGGTCCGTCTTAGACGGCGCTGATTTTCACGGATCTTTCCAGCGATGGCCTCAAAGGCCTCAATCCATGGTGCACCGGCGTGCTCGGCCAGAATCATGTCTGTCCATGCCTCATTGCTCTCGTTCGCGGGGAAGCTTTCCAGGAAGAGCTTTCTGGGCATCTTGGCGCCCAGAGCCAGATCACGAATGTTTCGTTCATACCTGCGTACACGCTCGATGGTGTTCTTGAAGCGTTGAACAAGCAGTTCAATCTGCTTGCTGGCAAAGGGAATGCTCACCAGTTCGGAAAGCATGGCATCCAGGGCATCCTGAACCCTGGCGGCGAGTTCGGCGTCATCCGGATGCTTCTCAGATTCGGCCTTTAGGGCAATGTACTTCTCATTCCATTTACGGGCAGCCTTGAAGTGTTCAATGGCCTCTTCCAGCTGCTCCTCCTTGGTGATGATGGTCTCCTGCATGGGGGTTCCATCAGGGGTGGCGGTTCTGGCCTTGATCGCTTCATCAAGCTCCTCCGGATTCAGCTTGCTTTTGTCCTCACCAAAGCTTTCATCCTCTTCACCGCGACTGAGACGCAGCTCATAATCGGCAATGGCGGCAGCATTCACCACCTTGTCATCAATATCGAGAATATCCCGTAGCTTGGCATCCTCCTCCTGAATGAGCTCGCCCAGCAGCATGATCTCGCGAAACGTTGTGGGGCACAGGCAAATGGCCTCAAGAACCTGCTTCCGGCCTTCCTCGATGCGGCGAGCGATTTCGATCTCACCTTCCCGGGTAAGGAGTTCAACCGTGCCCATCTCGCGCAAATACATGCGGACGGGGTCATCAATGCGGATGACGGTGCCCAGGGTGGTCGTATCCGCTCTGAGGGCGGAGTCTTCCTTACGGAGGCGATCCTTCCGCATGGCATAAGCCCCCGTCGGGGCCCTCTCGGGGTCGACAACGTCAATGCCCATTTCGGTAAACAGGTTGATCACCTGCTCGATCTGATCGGCGGATACGAGACCCGGTGGCAGATGCTTGTTCAACTCATCATAGGTGATGAATCCGGCTTCCTTGCCCCGGGCCATAAGACCGCCCATGTCCCGCAAACGGACACGAGACAAATTATTCGGTGTGTTTCCCTGTTTCGTCATCAGATCTCAAACCTCTGCATTGATACGTTTAAAACGCTCTATTCTCATCTTTTCCAGCTCCGCCAGACGGCTTTTGAGCTTCAAGTGCTCCACCAGATCGGTCCTGATCTGCTTCAGCCTTTTCTTCACGCTCCTGACCTGCATATCAAGAAGCAGGCCCGCAAAGCAGGTATCGCTTATTTCCGGCTCATTAAGCCAACGAGGAATACGCGATTCTTCCGGAAATTCGAGAGTCAGGCTGCTAAGTGAAGTCGCCAAGTTTTCACTGGCCATTTTCAAGGCGCGCGTATATATCCTATGTAACACCTCATCGTCAAGGAAAAACTGTCTTGCCTCCCCGGGCAATTGCTGGATCCGCTCCGGTTTTTGCAACAAGGCGGCCACAAATTTCTCTTCCAGACCGGAAACCGTCTTGCCTGCATAAGTGGAGGTGCGCCTGACAGAACCGATACGGACCTTTTTAAGATGAATGCCCGTCACCCGTTCGATTTCCTGTTGCCAAGCCTGACGCAGATAGGGATCTTGAATTTCAGCCAGCATCTTGTCCGCCCGCTTGGCCATGCGTGCCCGACCCTCGGCTCCACTCCCCGCCAGTTTTCTCAACCCGGCAAGCAAGGTCCGCAGCACGGGGGAGGCGTGCCCGATCCTTTTGGCAAACGCCTCACCTCCCTCCCTGCACACCAGCGAATCGGGATCTTCCCCCTCGGGCAGAAACATGAAACGCGGTTCATGTTCGGCCTCAATGACCGGCATCAGCCGCTCGAGCGTCCGCCATGCGGCCTGTCGGCCGGCACGATCTCCGTCGAAACAGAAGACCGGTGCACGATGAAGCCGCAGGATGGTTCTGATTTGGGACACTCCCAGCGCGGTCCCCAGGGGGGTAACTGCGATGGGCAGATCATGAGCCGCCAGCATCAGCACATCCATGTAGCCCTCCACCACGAGGAGGACTCGACGCTTGCGGATCTGTTCGCGATGCTCATGATAGCCGTACAGCAAATCGGACTTGTGAAAATATCTTGTCTCGGGTGAATTCAGATACTTCGGCTCGCCTTGACCAATCAAGCGCCCACCAAAACCGACAATCCGGCCCCGCCGGTCGCGGATGGGGAACATGATACGCCCCCGGAACCTGTCTCCGTAACCTCGCTCATTCTTGAACAGGAGGCCAACCGCGGCCAACCGGGCCAGCGCGCGAGCACCCAGATGGCGCTGCAAGAATCCATATCCATCCGGTGCGTACCCGAGCAGATAATCCCGCCACACCGTCTCCGGAAGCTTGCGGTTCTTCAGATAGGCACGCGCGTTGGCAGCCTGCGACGAAAACAGTTCCCGGTGGAATAGCTCCGCAACCTCCTCAAGCAGGTGAAGACCTTCACGGGTCTGGCGCTCATCCGCGGAAGAGGCATGCTGTGGCATTTCAAGGCCGGCCTTCTCTGCCAGCATTTCGACAGCCTCGGGAAAGCTCAGGCCATCGTGATCCATAAGAAACTGGAAGGCTCCCCCACCCTTGCCGCAGCCAAAACAGTGATAAAGCTGCTTGTCCGGTGATACGGAAAACGACGGTGTTTTCTCATGATGGAAGGGGCACAGACCCATCAGGTTATTCCCTGCCTTTTTCAGCTCCACATGCCGTGAAACCAGTTCGACGATGTCCGTGCGTTCCAGCACCCGTTCCAGAAACTCAGCCGGAAAATGTGTCATGCCTTTATGTAGATGGCTGAATCAATCTTTGCAAGTGCCAAGCCTCTTTTTGACCAGGGCGTTGACCCTGCCCATGTCCGCCCGCCCCACGACCTTTGATTTCAGTCCACCCATCACCCTGCCCATGTCCCGCATACCGGCGGCATGGGTTTCAGCAATGACCTGATCGATAAGCCTGAGCAACTCCTGCTCGCTCATCTGCTCAGGCAGGTACACCTCGAGCAGCTCTGCCTCGGCCAGCTCCCTGGCCTCAAGGTCATGACGTCCGCCCGCGGCAAACTGCCTGGCCGCATCCCGTCGCTGCTTGACCATCCTGGAGATCAGGGCATGGATAACGGTATCGGAAGGCTCGCCTCCCAGTTTGATCTGCTTGTCCTTGATCGCTGCGCGAAGCATGCGAATGGTCGCAAGCTTCAACTTGTCTCCGGATTTCATCGCCTGCTTCATATCTTCCGTAATACGTTCAATCAGCATGGACTCCTCCGGGGCAAAAAAGCCGGGCGCATGGCCCGGCTTTGCAAAAACATGGATCCTGTACCGGTCGAAAGGCTCTTTCTAATACTCCCGAGACTCGCGAATCCGGATACGACGCAGGCGCTTCATCAACCGCTTGCGGGCAGCTGCGGCCTTGCGTTTCGCCTTGATGGACGGTTTTTCATAGGCGCCGCGCCGGCGGCACTCACTCAGTACGCCGGCCCGCTCCACCTGCTTGCGAAAACGTTTCAGCGCAATCTCGATAGGTTCATCCTCATGGACTCTGATACCAGGCAAGTAACTGTCACCCCCTTCCGGTTTGCTTCCTAGCCGGTAAGCTCCAGCACAAGAAGGCGCCGCATTATGAAGTCAGAGACCAAGAAGTCAAACGCAACAACCCCTCGGTTGCTGAAATCCACCGGCACTGTCGGCGGATGGACACTTGCTTCCAGATTGCTCGGATTCATCCGGGATATCCTCTTGGCGCGTGTTCTCGGTGCAGGCATTCTGGCCGATGCCTTCTTTGTGGCCTTCAAACTGCCCAACTTTTTCCGCCGTCTGTTTGCCGAGGGCACCCTGACCGTGGCGCTGGTTCCTGTCCTCAGCGAAGAGCGAAAAAAGGGGGAAAGGGAAACCCACCAGTATCTCAATGCCCTGGCTGGCATTCTTCTTGCAACCCTTCTGCTTGTCACGGTTCTTGGCGTCATCTTCATGCCCGTCCTGCTGCTCATATTCGCTCCCGGATTCAGGGACGAGCCGGACCGGTGGAATCAGGCCCTGCTACTGGCACGATGGACCTTCCCCTATTTGTTCATGATCTCACTGGCGGCCCTTTCATGGGCCGTGCTCAACGCCTACAAAAAATTTGCCGTCGCAGCCGCCAGCCCGGCGCTCCTGAATATCGCCCTGATCTTCGCCGCCCTGATACTGGCCCCGGGTTTTGACAATCCGGCCATGGCCATGGCCATTGGCGTGCTGCTGGGGGGCATCCTTCAGCTTGGCATCCAGATCCCCGCATTGCGGCGAATCGGCTGGATTCCAAGACCCTTCATCCGGCTGAACCTTCCGCCTGTCAGGCAGACACTGAAACTGTTTGGGCCGGCCGTGCTGGGTGTGGCCGCCGTACAGATCAATATCCTGGTCGGCACCATTCTGGCGACCCTGCTGCCTGTCGGGGCGGTATCCTACCTTTATTACGCGGACCGGATCGTGCAGTTGCCGCTGGCCCTGTTCGGCATCGCCATGGGCACGGCACTTCTGCCCGCGCTTTCGGAACACTTTGCCAGCAAGAATCACCTGCAGGCCGTGGATGAGCTCCGCCACGGGCTTGGCTGGCTGACGTGGATCACCCTGCCTGCCGTGATTGGCATTCTGATCCTGGCAGAACCCATCATCGCGACCCTGTTCGAGCATGGTCGTTTCAATCACGAGGCCAGCATCGCAACGGCCCATGCACTCCAGGCCTATGCTCTCGGCCTGCTTGCCTTCTGCTGGGTCAAGGTGCTGTCCACCGCCTGCTACGCCGAGCAGGACGCGAAGGCGCCGGTCCGCTTTGCCGGCATCAGCGTCGCGATCAACATTATCCTGGCCCTGATACTCATGTGGCCCCTGCAATATGTCGGTCTGGCGCTGGCCACATCCCTGGCTTCGTTTGTCAACACCGCTCTGCTTATAGGGTATCTGAGAAAAAAGCATGGCCCCCTGATCGGCCCGGAAAATACCCGACGCATGATTCGCGCTGCCATGGCCTGCGTGCCCATGACCTTGTTCCTGCTGCTCCTTGGGTGGTTTTGGTCATTTCCAGCCAGTGGCAAGCTTCACCAGGCCCTGTGGCTGGCCATCGCCGTCACTGGCGGGGGAGTGATCTTTTTCACCGCCGCCCGCCTTCTGGGAGAGAATCTTTTCATCTCGCGGACCGGAAACCAGAAAATCCGGTCCTGATTCAAACTTGTCAGGAATGATTCCGCGTCATGCAGCATGTTTCAGGCACCGCTCGCGGAAAGAGTCTCATGCCGGCGAAACACGAGAGGTTTTCTTTGTGCTGCATCATGGGATGATCTATAGTCATACAAAACACAAGGTTCTTTCATGTTATTCATAAACAACCACACCCCATTGGTCGATGATGACCCGTGACGGCAATTGCGCCGGCAAGGCGACAACCATGCTTGAGAAGCAGTTAGAGGCGCTTTTGAGTTCAGCGACGGATGCCATGCTGGGCTTTGATCAAGAGGGCAGGATCACGATTTGGAATCAGGCCGCCTCACGGATGTTCGGCTACAGTGCCGGTCAGGCCATCGGCATGGATCTGCATCATCTGATCATACCTGAACGTTACCATGAAAAGGCTGGGAAATGCCTTGATACCTTTGCCAAGACAGGGGAGGGACCCCTGGTCGGGAAAAGGACCGAATGCACGGCCAGACACAAGAATGGTTCCGAATTCCCGGTGGAGTTGTCCATATCGGCCTTTCAGCACGATGGATGCTGGCATGCCACCGGCATTCTCCGCGACATAAGCACGCGCAAGAAAACCGAATCGCTGCTGCTACGTCGGGATAAAATCCTGGGAGCCGTTGCCGCCATTGCGGAAATCATTCTCAGGCATGCCCGTCTGGATTCCTGTGCCGATGAGGTTCTCGCCCGCCTGGGCACGGCGGCCGGCGTCAGCCGTGCCTATCTCTTCGAGAATCACATGGATGAAAAAGGACGACAACTCACCAGCCAGCGCTATGAATGGGTCGCGCCCGGAATCACCCCCCAAATCAATGCGGATGAACTCCAGAACTTCTGCTGGATAGACGGTGGGTTTGGTCGCTGGCTTGAACTGATGCAACAGAACAAACCCGTTTACGGGCTCGTCCGTGAATTTCCGGAAAGTGAGCGTGAAATGCTCATGGCACAGGATATCCTGTCCCTTGCAGTGGTTCCCATCTTTACGGATGGTCACTGGTGGGGGTTTATCGGGTTCGATGACTGCCATGACATGCGACACTGGACGAAAACCGAGATCGACGCACTCATTGTCGCCGCAAACATCACCGGCTCGGCCATCAAGCGGCAGAAGGATCAGGAAGAACTCGTTGAAAGTGAAGAGAAGTTCCGGGCCCTGGTTGAAACCGTCAATTCGGCTATCTTTATCTTCCGTGGCAGGAAAAACCTGTTTATCAATCCTGCAGCCGAGACCATCACCGGCTATTCGCTGGACGAGCTTCTGGGCATGGACTTCTGGGAGATCATGCATCCTGATTTCAAGGATCTGGTGAGGGAGCGTGGCCTGGCGCGTCAGCAGGGTGAAGATGTGCCAGCCAGCTATGAGGTCAAGATTATCCGAAAGAACGGTGAGGAACGCTGGCTGAATTTCAGCGCGGCCAGGATCGAATATGAAAAGAAGCCCGCCATCCTCGGTATCGCGCAGGATATTACCGATCGCAAACGCTCACAAATCGCACTGCAGACCAGCCATGAACAGGTAAGGGCAAGCCTGATCGGCACGATTGTGGCCATTTCCAGGGCGGTCGGCGCACGCGATCCCTATACGGCCGGCCACCAGCAGCGCGTGTCGCAGCTTTCACGGGCCATCGCCCAGGAGATGGGGCTGGATAAAGAAAGAATCGATGGCCTCCGGATGGGGGCCTCCATCCATGACATCGGCAAGATTTACCTGCCCGCGGAAATCCTGAGCAAACCAGCCAGACTCACGACTCTGGAGTATGAGTTGGTAAAGGGCCACGCCCAGGTGGGCTACGACATATTAAGGGAGATCTCCTTTCCCTGGCCCATCGCTGACATTGCTCATCAGCACCATGAGCGCCTGGATGGCAGTGGTTATCCACAAGGGCTGAAGGGCGACGAGATCTGTCTGGAGGCCAGAATCGTAGCAGTTGCCGATGTGGTCGAGGCCATGAGCAGCCACAGACCCTATCGTCCGGCCCTGGGCATTGACGCGGCACGGAAGGAAATCCGCTCAAACCGGGGCAATCTCTACGACCCCGATGTCGTGGATGCCTGCCTGAACGTGCTCATGAAAAGGGATTTTCATTTCGCGGATGGCTGAAAAGCCATGTCATCCCGAACCTGCTTTTGCCGACACGGGAGGGGGGTCCGCTTAATCTGACTGTCAAAATATGCCGTGGATGGACAACAAGCGATGAATGCCGGCGGGCAGGGCAAACTGCCTGATATCGGATGCCCACTGACCGGGACCTTTCGGATCACCATGACGCATGATGCCATAAAGATGCAGTCGACGATGGCTGAGCAGATGAATGTGACAAGGAGGCTGATCCGGTTTTTTCTTCAGTTCGATAAGCGGAGGCGTCCACAGACCTGCCCAGATGCCAGTCTCGGGACGCGGGCTCAGCCATATCCCCCTTCGGGAACAGAGGTGAAGGTGTGCCTCCCAGTGGAGATCACGGACTGGCGCCTTTTTCTTCATGCCATCCATTGTTTCCGTATGAAAGGCCAGGGTGCACTGATATGAAACCGGACATGCCGTGCAATTCGGATGTCTCGGTGTGCATAGAATCGCACCCAGCTCCATCATCGCCTGATTCCATCTGGCGGCATCACCGGAAGCGTCGATGGCCTGCTGCGCCAGCCGCCACATGTACTTTTCATCTGCGTGCGGCTTGCCAGACCAGCGTCGGAGAACACGCCTCACATTGCCGTCCAGCACGGGTGTTTTCGCCCCAAAACAAATCGAGGCAATGGCGCCCGCCGTGGAACGTCCGATACCGGGCAAATCCAGGATATCCTCAAAGGAATCGGGAAACCTGGCATCATGTTCTGCAACCATTTTCCGGGCAGCGGTGTGGATAAAACGGGCCCGTCGATAATAACCCAACCCCTCCCATGCCTTCATCACCTCATCCGGACCGGCCCTGGCCAGGCGTTCAATGTCGGGAAAGTGCTTCATCCAGGCATGAAACCTGGGGATGACGGTCACCACCTGCGTCTGCTGCAGCATGACCTCGGAAATCCAGATGGCATAGGGATCGCGGGTATGGCGCCAGGGGAGATCCCTGGCATGGGATTCATACCACCTCAGAAGACGATCAGTGCGTTCGGAAAACAAACCTGTCCTCAACCACCTCAAAGGTAAGATAGAAGGTTACCCGGTCCAGACCCCATGAACTCGGCAAAGGCTTAAAGGGGCTGGCCGCATGTATAGCCTCAATCGCGCTTTTGTTGAGGGAGGGAATCGGGCTGGGCCGGATCATCTCCAGTTTGCCAAGGTCGCCGTTGCCCTCGATGGTCATCTTCATGAGCACCTGGCGATCGCGTTCAGGATAGGCGGAATAATTGGCCATCCCTGGACGCCATTGCTCTTCCAGGGCACGAACAAGCTCATGGGCATAGGGTGCGAACTTGGCCTCCCGCGTATTGATCGGAACCTCGGCCTCACGAGAAGAAAGCTTTTTCAGCCGTCGCTCACGATCCAGCTTGCGGGATAATTGAGCCAGTGTTGTATTGCTTGGTATCAGGTTCTTCAGCTGAAAATCCTTCTTCTCCTTCCTCACTTTCTGCTTCGGTTTGGGTTTCGGTTTCTTTGGAGGTTTGCTGCTGCTTGCATCGCGAACCGGCTTTCGTTTGGCCAGAACCGGGGTGCGCCTGGGCTGGTTCGGCTCCGGCGTAGCCGGGGATTTTGGCGGCATCCGGGGCTGGGTGGGTTGTGGCTTACTCTGCGGGCTGATGGCCGGGCTTCTCGCAGCACGAGTCACCCGATCCTGACCCGTGGTGTTACCTCCGCGCGCGGTTTTATTGGAAATGGCATCGGCCTTCTCCGGAGGAGTCTTGCTTTGCTTTACATCCGGATTCAGCAGAACCACATCCATGGTTTCCGGCACTTTCGGCTTCGGCAGATGCTGACCCGAAATCTCCCACGCCAGCAGTACAGCCACCAGCAGATGGCAAAGCACGGAAGCTATAAAACTGATCGACCAGCGCCTGCGTATCTCCCGCTGGTCTGGCCCGGCAGAAAAATTCAAACCTTCACCCCTGATCCTTCAAAAAAGGTGGAATACCCTATGGGAGATGGCGAGAAATATGATAGCATGGTGACGGCAGTGTAGCAGGATGGATGATGAGAAAAACATGAAGATGAAGAAAGTGTCAACCATCCCAAAGAGGTCCGCATGAAGATCCATGTTGAACAAATCGGCAACGGGGACCCCTATGTCTTTCGGGTGCGCATCCGTGAAAAGGATAGCGAAACACAACACAGGGTCACCATGTCAAAGGCAAAACATGAAAACCTGACGGGCGGGACGGTGAGCCCTGAGCAATGCATCGAGGCGGCCTTCGCATTTCTGCTGGACCGGGAACCAAAGGAGGCCATTCTTTCCAGCTTTGATATCTCCCTCATTTCCACCTATTTTCCGGATTTTGGAAGAGAAATCGGCAATTACCTTAAATGATCGGGCTTCTGCAGCGTGTCAGCAGCGCCTATGTGGAGGTGGGAGGAAGAATGGTCGCCCGCATTGGCCCCGGCCTTCTTGTGCTGGTTGCCGTGGAAAAAAATGACGGGGAATCCCAGGCCCGGAGACTGCTCGAACGCATTGCCAATTACCGTGTCTTCCCGGACGAGGCCGGACGCATGAATCTGAGCCTGACGGACATCAGGGGCGAGTTGCTTCTGGTACCTCAGTTCACCCTCGCTGCGGATACCAGGAAGGGGAGCCGTGCGAGTTTCACCCCCGCCGCAACCCCGGAACAGGGGAAATATCTGTTTGATTATCTGTTTCAGCAAGCACAACGCCGGTTGCCAAGGGTGTCATGCGGGGTTTTCGGTGCGCACATGAAGGTAGGCCTGACAAACGAGGGGCCGGTTACCTTCTGGCTTCGGGCCACACCTCGACAGCCAGTCTGACGGAAAATTACCTAATGCAGTGATGCCCGCCAGGGAAGGGTCTGAATGATCTCCGCTTCCTTTTCCGCCAGTGCATGCAGACGGGAATAAACGGTGTGCTCATCAAAGTAATGGAGCGCCATGTCAGCGAATAGGTGCCCGTGTTTGGCCTCCGACGCCCACAGGCTGCGGTAGAACTTCTTTAGATCATCATCCGTCAGTGATTCGGAGATCAGGCGAAACCGTTCGGCCCCCCGACTCTCGATGATGGAGGCGATCAGCAACCGGTCCAGAAAGCGCTCCTCCCGACCATGACGGGCCAATCCCACAAGCTGATTGACATACGGGTCCGGCGTATCGGCGACGATGCCCACACCCCGCTCTCGCATCAGCTTGTAGACCTGTTCAAAGTGCTCAAGCTCCTCTTTGGCCAGCTCGATCAGCGAGGGGATGATCCGGGTTCGATCCGGGTAGCGGACGATCATGCTCATGGCCAGGGCCGAAGCCTTGCGTTCACAATTGGCATGATCCGCGAGGAACGCATCAAAATCTGCGATGGCTACCCGAACCCAGTTGGGATCGGTTTCACATTTAAGCGTGATGGATTTTTTAGCCAAGTCCATGCTCCTGGAGTATGCTTCTGCAGGTGAATCAAAGCACAGATCACGACATGGCGGACGTGCCCGCAACCTCCAATCCCTATCTGCAGAAACATCAACTTTATCCTCCCCGGATTCCAAATGCACCCCATGCCGATCTGGGACTGGCTGTGGTCATTCCGTGCCACGATGAACCACATCTCACTGACACCCTGGATTCCCTGTGGCACTGCCGTCGGACAGACGGCCATACTGAGGTTGTCGTGGTCATCAATGCCTCCGGAAGGGACACCATTTCCGTTCACGAACAGAACAAGAGAACCCTTGCGGACGCAAGGACCTGGATCGCTTCCCATCAGGATCCGAGGCTTTCTTTCCATCTGATTTATATGCCGGACATGCCAGAAAAACATGCAGGGGTGGGGCTGGCGCGCAAGATCGGCATGGATGAGGCTGTCGCACGGTTCCACGCCATCGGAAACCGGCAAGGGATCATAGCCAGCCTGGACGCTGACTGCCACTGTGCCCCGAACTATCTGACCGAACTTGAGCGCCACTTCAGGCAGAATCCGGGGGCAACCGGATGCAGTGTCCATTTTGAGCATCCACTGGATCAGACACGCAACCACCGCCATCGACAGGCCATGATTCTCTATGAACTGTTCCTGCGTTACTATGTTCACGGTCTTCGCTACGCAGGTTTTCCCCATGCCTTTTACACCATTGGCTCCTGCATGGCGATTCCTGTCCGCATCTATGAAAAGCAGGGCGGCATGAACAGGAGACAGGCCGGAGAGGACTTCTACTTTCTGCACAAGATCATCCCACTGGGTGGCTTTACGGAGCTGCGCAATACCACGGTTTTCCCTTCCTGCAGGGCGTCCGGACGTGTTCCGTTCGGAACAGGTCAGGCCGTCTCGGCGTGGCTGGACTCGGACAGGAAGACCTATTTTGTCTATTCACCGAAAATCTTCCGGGACTTGAAGGTGTTTTTTGAACATTCAGACCGCCTTCATGAGATTGACCAGGTCGAACAAATCTGCAGCCGGCTATCCCCCTCGCTGATCGAGTTTCTCCGCTCCCATGGATTTTCGGAGGCCCTGGCAGAGATTAGGCGGCACACATCCTCCCTGCATTCATTCAGAAAACGCTTTTTTCGCTGGTTCAACGCCTTTCGTGTTCTCAAATTCATCCACTTTGCATCGGCTGGATACTATCCCAGGGTGGCCGTGGAAGAAGCGGCTGCAAGCCTGCTTGCATGGCAGCACCTGCTGTCCGGCAATGATCGGACTGCGGCCACACCGGAGCTGCTGCTCCAGCATTTCAGGCACATGGACAGATCCGGCATGGCCTTGCGCATGGAAGCGGCGACAAGATGAATGTCCGGGTGGAGTGTTACGCTGGATATCGTGGAGAGGAAACACCAAGAGTCATTTTCGTGGAGGACAAGGCGATGATTGTATCCGAAATCCGTGATCGCTGGATGACCCCGGAAAAACGCTACTTCAGAATCAGGACGGATGATGGACGACTCGGTTTGTTGTATCAGGAAACCGCTTCCGGCGAATGGAACCTGATCCCCGGATGATCAGAGGTTCGGCCAGTTTGTCCGGGAACGCCTGATATTCCACTTCACCTGCCCAAAATCATGAAATGATCCATGTTCCGTCACCCATGCGGAGATCAGGCCTGCTTGTGTTCTGTCAAAATAGACATTATGCGCCTCAACAAGCGGTATCCGTGGCGGAGCAATCTCACTGGGTTCCTTTTCCTCCAGTTCGATCTCATCTGGCGGGCATTCGGAATATTTGAAACTTTCGAAACACGTATAGAAGGGAACATCGGCCTGTCTTGCCGCAAGCGCGAGGAGCTGGGTGCCGGACTTGTTGATAAGGGAACCATCCCTGGCAACCGTGTCCGCTCCGGTCAGAACCACGTCCGCCTTGTCCACAAAGAGACCGATCTGGGCATCGGTAATGAAACAGACCGGTATGCCCATGCCGGCCAGTTGGGTGGCCATGTCCCTGCCCTCGCCCGCCGGAGCCGATTCAGTCACAATGGCCCTTACCGAGGGTTTCAGGGCTGAAAATGCCTCCAGAACGGTTGAACTATAACTGTGCGTCATGATCGTCCTGTTTACACCGATGAGCCGTGCGGCATGTTGCGCACAATGATGCACGGCGGCCATGGAATCACGTCTCAGTTCATCGGCCAGGCAAACAGCCTTCTTTCTTAACTGTTCCGGCCCGGCGGCAGGCTGGTTTCTGATCAGCAGAATCCATCGGTTCAGAAGGTTTCTGACGGGAGCCATGCTGGGTCGAACCTGCTGAATCCTCCTGGCGAAGGCCAGCATCCCGTCCCTGAGTTCCGTTTCGCTGGAGGCCTCCAGTTCATGTGAATACCGGGCCAGACACTTCAGGGCGATTCTTGCCAGCTCGCTGGCACCGTGTTCCCGATCGTCTCGTATTTTTCGAACCAGTTGAGCGCCAAGATCCGGATGAGCCCTCACGGTTGGTGCCGGTTAACGGTCAAAAGGATGCTTACGGATGCTGATAGGTGCCAATCAGCTGCGCCTGTTCAAGAATGTGGCCCTGCATGGCCCTTTCCAGTTCCGCCTTGGTTGGCCTGTTCATGTCCGGCAGCTCCACATCCAGGGCGTACAACTTGTGAAAGTAGCGATGGCGTCCGATGGGGGGGCAAGGGCCACCATAACCCGTGCGTTTCCAGTCATTGACGCCCTCCCTTGTTCCTGGAGGCAGCTCGTCGGTCGAAACATTTTCTTTCAGGCCCGTGGACGTGGGGGGAAGATTGTACAGAACCCAGTGGACCCAGGTCATTTTCGGAGCCTTGGGATCCGGCGCATCCGGGTCATCCACGATCAAGGCCAGGCTCCTCGTTCCAGAAGGGACACCTGACCAGGAAAGTGGCGGAGAGATATCCTTGCCATCACAGGTATAGACGGCCGGAATCTCACCGTTCGGTTCAAAGGCCGCGGACGTCAATTGCATACTCATGTGTTCACCTCCTGAAACCGTTTTTCCGGCAGCCTGAGACAGGCCGGCCATGCCGAAAAAGGCGGTTACGAGCACGATTCTGAGGGAAAGACCGCATGACCGCCTTTCATGAAAGGGGTTCCATTCCAATGCATGCCGGCCTGTGCTGTTTTCATGATCCTTGCCCATGTGCTAAATCTTGTGTTTATCCCGGCCGCTTGCAAGCCTGCGCGGACATCATCAAAAGAAACGGGGAGCATGTCATGAACGTGGTAATAACCGGGGCAAATCGCGGGCTTGGTCTGGGCTTTGCAAGACACTATCTGGCAAGAGACTGGGAAGTATGGGCCTGTTACCGGCGCACGCCGGATGGCCTGCAGGATCTCGGAAGTGATCATCTGCACCCCGTCCGGTGGGATATCACCCAAAATGGACCCTCGGAAGGTGAGTCCCTTCCGGAGAAGATCGATCTGCTGATCAACAACGCCGGAATCTATGGACCCGGCAAGGATGGCCAATCCCTTGAAAAGGTAACCCCGGAAGACATGCTTGAGGTCTTCAACGTGGATTGCGTTGGACCCCTCAGGGTGGTAAAGCGGCTCAGGGATCAAGTGATTCAGGCTAGGGGTGTTATCGCCAATATCGGTTCGAAGATGGGGTCTGTTGCCGATAATACCAGTGGAGGAACCTATGCCTACCGGGCTGCCAAGGCCGCCCTGACGATTGTTTCCAGATCCATGGCTATCGACCTCGAACCCCTTGGCGTGCAGGTGATCACTCTGCACCCGGGCTGGGTCCGAACGGATATGACCAATCATTCAGGCCTGATCGACGTTGCCACCTCCGTGGCTGGCATGGCCAGGGTAATTGCGAACGCGAACACCTATGAGCCCGGAAGCTTTATCGCCTTCGATGGGGCCATTGTGCCTTATTAGGGTGGAAAGCATGATATGCACATCGATGCGGGTGCATATCGCCAAGACCGGGGGAGATTGTAAAGCCATTCAACAAGCTGGCGTAAGAGGCCGGAACATCGCTGCGGCCCTTCATCCCACATGTTAAGGATTGTCAACCCAAAGTAGAAATTTCCGGTTTTGTGCCAGATAGAAATTTCCTCTTTT
>CAZCTM010000027.1:0-7394 GCA_964501925.1 uncultured Zetaproteobacteria bacterium
CCTATCCATCGCCTAAAGGCGAGGGGTTTACTGATCCCCTATCGGGGACTCTAAAGGTACGTGTTCCGGCTCCAAAAAGGTTTTTACACACATTGTCAATTTTCTCATGAGGGGCATCCAGCCAGTCGCAAATCAACGATACTGTCTTCTTCTGCAAGGTATCTGAACCACCACCTTTACTACCAGTAAGTTCCTCAAATTTAACAGTCAGAACCTCATCCGAATCGATCCAGGGGGCAAGTGCCATACAGCGTATCCTTAAAGGCTGAATTGGAGCTTCACAAGAGAAATGACCATTGAGTGCGGCCAAATAGCATTCCTCAGGATTCATGCGTCTGAATTGATCATGCAGAGGATGTGTCCTTTCTTTCAGCACATATGGAACAAACGAGGCCAGAACGGCGCGTGGGTCACGAATAATCAGAATGGGCTGAAAATCCATTTTCAGCACATCGTGGAGCAGATCGGCTGTATATCCGACATGAGCGGAAACATATTCGCTTGGCCTAACCCGCCTCAGTATCCGCTGAACAGGAGACCTGGCTACCTCGACGGGGGAGTCAATGCCAACAATATACCCATACCTTATAGGAGCCCATACCAACCTCCTCAGCTTCACAGGCCACTCGGAACCAAGAACCAAAAACGAACCGATCCCTCCCTGTGATTCATACCCAAGTAACTCCAGGCACTTTGTCATCAGGTTTGTTCCCGACTTTGGTAAGGAATTGATAAAAGCTTTCTTCACAGGTGGAACCACTGCCATAAGCGCCTATGTATTCTGGCCCTCAGACTGCCACCAGTCATACTCCTGAAACGATATAAAACCCTTGTTATGTTTGGGTCTGGTTCTAAACCGGCTTCAAGAGAAAGTCTTTTCCCGCTGCTATCCATTTTCACGTCAAAAAGGTTGGTCTCACCACAGTGCAATCCACTTCCATCCATTCCAATATTATTTGTAAGAGAAAGAGTTGGATGCAAAGTAAACATTCCAAGGACATATTGTGTATAAAATATCCGGATATCCAATGCATCAACTTTGCCGGTAACCAGTCGTTTCAGTTTTCCTGGTAAATCAGCTCCACCGGCACAAAAAGCCTTCAAATTGGCTTTGTTATAAACAACTCTTTCATAATCCTTTTCTGTAATATTCATAATGATTTTGTCATATCTGTCCTTCCAGAAACCAACACCCCAGGCAGAAAGCCTTGGTGACAAATAAACATCTTTCCTGTACCCTCTCGGGATCTTGACTGGTGGCGTATAACCGCAAATGGCAAAAATCCGCTCATCTTTTTCATAGAAATCAAGCGCTTCGTTCATAAAGCGTAAAAAGCCCGGGGCCGTAACAACGTCTTCCTCAAGAAAGACCATTTTACCGTACTGATCCAGCAGCATGCGAATTCCTTTGGAATGATTAAGCACAAAGTTGTTTTCTTCGCGTTCAATAATATGAACTTGCTTAAATCCTTTAATCGTCTTCAGGAAATCACGGACTGCTTGAACTTTCTCTTCATCTCCAACTTGAGGAGCATCAGAAAAGATGTACAGCTCGCTTACAGATGCAAGTGTATTCCTCTGAAGCGCCTCAATTGTACATTTCAAGTGCTCAAGTCGGTTATATGTTGTTAGCCCGATGGGGGCAAGCATAAGAAACTCCTAGCCAGTTTTGGGACAATGCGCAAAAAGAACAGTTTCCTCGGCATGGATCGTGAAATGGCCAAGGAAAAATTGATAGCCTATATCCAGACTCGCTAAGTAAGCCGGTATATTCACAAAATCGCCAGGTTTATGGTAGAGGCTTATCGCCAACTTTGGACGGTATTTCTTGATACTTTTCTCACTTCCTTTCAATGCCTCCAATTCAACGCCTTCCACATCCATTTTGATAAAATCAACCTTTGGAAGGTCATTCCTTGAAATGAAATCGTCAATAGAGATCGTACGGACTTCCACATCTGACTCAGAAGCGGGGCGATCTGTAACACGCGTTGATGGACCCATAGAATTATAATAAAGTGGCAGATTCGATTGGCTGAAGATCGGATTCTGGATAATCTCCACTCGCTGCTTCAAGGCAGGATTCATTTCCAAATTCCGGTGGAAGATAGTTATATTTTCATCGACAAACTCGAACGAGAAAACTCTCCCCTCCGGTCCTGCTTTATGGGCAAAATATAATGCTGTATCACCCCAGCACCCCCCTGCATCGATTACATAATCACCCGGCTGTACGCTTACGATACCCTGAGAAGTTTTGTGCTCATAATGCCGCAGTATGAAGTCCGTCTGGATACCAGCAGTCATTCCATAAATTTTTATTGGGTAGCCAATCGGGCCTAGATCAAACAGAGAGAGTGCCCATTTGCCGGCAGCAGGATCAATGCTGTCGTCTCTTGATATTACTAGTTTGTTTACAGCATCCCTTTTGTTCCAGTAATCGGGGGTGTTTGTCGAAAGCTTTACCTTCTTATAACCAAGTATTCGGTACAATAAAATCTGGATCATCAGCCTTTTCGATTCACAATCCAGAAGATCATAAAATGTATTGAAACCACGGATTCTTTTCAAAACATACAATAGCCACCAGAGCCTACTTTTAAGGCCCGGGCTTCTTTCTTCGCCAAACCTATCAAAGTCCCAATTATCCTTTCCATAGTGATGGGGTAGACTTTGCCCAAGTCCCATTATTAGCTTGAAAAAAAATAACATACCGCCTCCTAAGTTAATCGCCCATCTCCATCTTCTTTCACTTATTTTTATCTAGTTGTCTGGAAATTCTCAGGGAAACTGTCAACTCCCGGCAAAGTTGACGCTGAAAAATCAGCGAGATTATCGCATACGAAAGCGTTCCGGCTACTATAAGAGTGGCAAGTATCATGAATGATCCAGCTTGCAAAGCATACATATCCTGTAGCATAAAAAGTACAGCTACCATAAACAGGCTGGATCCAATAACACCGGCCAGATTCCGAAGGAACTCAGAAACGCGAATATCAACCATACGGCCAGAAACATGAAAAACAGGGTAGAAGCTAACTATCTTGGCAAGCAATAATCCCCACAACAATCCCTCAAGACCAAACTGAATGCCAATTACGACACCAAAAATAATTGTCGATCTGATCAAAGCCGTTAACCAGAATAATTGTTTGGTTTTTCCTTGCGACAGAAAAAGAGATGTATTCAGCACACCCACCGTATCAATCAGCAAGATGACAGTTAAAAATGGAAGCACAATTGCCATCCTGGACCATTTTTCCCCAAGAACCGTCAACACAAAATGGTCGGCAATAGACCCCAGGCCAAGCATCGCTGGAAATGTAAAGAATGCCACCATCCGAGTGATTTTCAGATGCATAACCTTTATTCTCGTTTTATCATCCTGGAACTCGGCATAGGATGAAAAAAATACCCGGTGAAATATGCCGTTCACAACTGTTGCTGGGAATGAGGCAATCTGATAGGCGTATTTATAGGCGCCCAGCGCGTGAGCACCCAGAAGCTTGCCAACCATGATATTGTCCACATTGCGTATGGCATAATTAAAAATATACGTGCCAAACAGATAACTACTATAGCTCCAGAGTTCTGAAAACTCTTTCCAGCCATATGTCCATTGCGGCATCCAGTGTGATGCCACAAAACAAAATATTGTCCTGACAGTGGCTGTACAAAGAAGGTTAGCAACAAGCGCCCAAACGCCAAAACCCTTGAGGGCCATTACAACAGCCAAAATAAAACCGAGAATGACTGAAACAAGCTCGACTTTCGCGACATTTCTGAAATGTTTTCGCTTTTTTAGCAATGCAAACGGAACAATTGACATTGAATTAAGGATAAAAACAATGGAGGAAATTCTGATGATGCTCACCAGCTCACTCGCATCAAAGAAAGCTGCAACAGATTCCGCAGCCAACACCGAAATTCCGCAAAAAAGAACGCCCATGGCTAGGTTGACCCAGAATGCAGTGGAATAGTGCCTTTCGGTCGCTTGCTGATTATGAATCAGGGCTGCGTCCATACCTAGTTCGATAAATATCGTTGCAAAGGCAGTGAGAATCGCAACTATGGCCATCAGGCCATATTCATCTGGGGACAGGATGCGAGCAAGAACAATGAATCCCAACAGGGAGATTATGTTTGTACCAAGGCTTCCTACAGCACTGTAGCCAATGCTTTGTTTCACGGATTTACTCTTGCCTGGATCAGCCATTGTCGCTCACATAGAAGTTTCCTTCTCTAAGGAAGTTTATGCCCATGTATGACTAACATTAATATGACAGGCAAATTTATTGACTTCTTTATAGCTCTGGATCTTATGTCCAATAATCCATAAACCCCTTTTTGAAATGTAAATACTCCCACCCTAATGTCTTATTAAATGTGTTTACTTTGTTTAGAATTTTTTCGGGATCGCTTTTAAACATAACCCAAAGTTGAGAATGCTCATTGTATACGGAACATGTAAATCCCCATGAAGCCATAAGCAATCCCATACTTTTATTTGTATGGAAAGATGTGTGTACGGGCAACAAATAGAACCAGTTAGGATCTTTTGGTATTGCACCCCGTACAAGGGTATGAACAGCTAGACAACCATTAGTTGAAACATGTGAATTAACGATGTCCAGGTGCTCACGGCCTCGCACATGCTCAAAATAAGCACAACTGACCACCAAATTAAACTGATCGCTTGTTTTGTAATGAGGTAACTGATTGATCAAAGGTGTTATATATTTATCATAATTCCATAAATGCAACCCAAAGTTCTCTTTCAATTGAATAGAAAGGTATCCTTCTCCCGATGCATAATCTAACCAAGAAGTATTCCCAATAAGATGATGCTTCTTCATAAGATGCAGCATCAAAGCCTGATTAAACCATCTTTGACTGCTGTTATACTCACTCTCTTCATTATGATGAATTCTATGAAACTCGTAATTTAGTTTTTCCCATTCTCTCTGATTCATATCATAGTGGGTCTTAGATGCACAAAAACCGCAATTCTGGCACTTGTAATAATTTACCTTCTCCAACCCAAACTCATTAAACCTTTTACTGAAAAAATATTTCATGGACTGGTTACATATAATACATTTCATGTAAATCTTCCTAAAACTTTATTTCCTCTGGGAGCTGTTATCAGAACAACACAAAATAATGAATCTTACTTGAATAGACTTCCAACTCTCTCATGCTCAGGAATTGTCAAGAATTCATCATAGCTCTTTAAAACATCTTCTTTATTCCGCTCTCCAACTTTTCTGTTCCCAACAAAAATACCCCAGGGTTCAAGATCTTTGGATACAACTGACCCAGCAGCTATTGATGCCCCTTCACCGATTGTAACGTCAGGTAAAATAACACTATTTGCCCCAATAATTGAAAACCTGCTTATATGAACCTTTCCTACATGATGGTTTCGGAAATTATCAGCTATGGTAGGGTTACCAAATCCTCGCCCAGTAAAGTCATCGCTTCCGGTTATAATTCTACACCCCGATGAAATACCACTAAATTCTTCCATGACTAATTCTCCACCCCCACTAATCGAGGAATAAGATGCAATATGCACATAGTCACCAATTTCAATGCGTTTCTTTGCATAAATCAGAACAAAATCATCGATAATGACAAAATCCCCAAATTTTATGTTTTCGACACCAATTATTTTGGTAAATTCGAAAGTTATTACATTTGGTATATCATATTTATTCATGCTTAGAGAAGCCTTCCTGTATTCATTACAAGATTATAGTGATTTTCAGGCCAGAACATCGAGGACTATGTCAGCAATCGTTCGACATTCCTCTTCGGTCAGCTCACTATACAATGGCAGACAAAGGATACGCCTGGCAATATTTCGTGAGATTGGTGCTACTTGTTTTCGGGCGATAAAGTCCAGTGTATCAAGCGAGGGATAAAAATATCTGCGTGGAAAGATGTTGTGCTTATTTAGTGCAGTCTGGACCTGTTTTGTAGTCGACTCGTCTTTTAATAGAACCGGATAATAACCGTGATTGCAGCTCGCGCCTTCCCGCCATTTCTGCTTGACGACCACTTCTCCCAGAATGGAATCGTAAATTCCAGCGAGTTCCGCCCTTCGGGCAATGATTTCTTCCACCTCATCCAGGAGACATAGTCCCATCGCTGCCTGGAACTCGTTCATCTTGGCATTGATACCCAGACACTCGATGGATTCCAGTCCAGTAATCCCGAAATTGATCATCTTTCTGGCCTGTTCACACAGCTTGTCATCATTGATAATGAGCGCTCCACCCTCAATAGTATGAAACAATTTGGTAGCGTGGAAACTCAGAATACTGATACTACCCCAGTTAAGGATACTTTCACCCTTGTACTGAACACCGAAGGCATGGGCTGCATCATAAATTACTTTCAGGTTGTGGCCCCTGGCTAATGTATCGATGGCTTCAACATCGCAAGGGTTTCCGAACAGATGAACCGGCTCGATAGCAGATGTCCCTCTTGTTATTTTACGTTCGATCTCTGCTACATCGATATTAAAAGAATGTGGATCAATATCGGCAAACTCAACATCCAGACCCTCCCACTTTGCAGAACTCGCTGTGCCAATAAATGTAAACGGTGAAGTAATGACCTTACCGCGCAGACCAAGCAACCGGTAGGAAATCTGCAGGGCAAGCGTGCCGTTACAGACCAGCACAAGATTCTTTACACCGAGAAAATGACACAGGCGACTCTCAAGTTCCTGAACCAGAGCCCCGTTGTTTGTCAGCCAACCGGTTTCAAACAACTGATCTATACGGATATCAAACGCATTTCGTTGCGGCAGAGCGGCTTTCGTTACGTTTATTCTATTTTTCATTGACCGGTCAGCCATTGCGGAGATGATATTAATTGCTCACTACTCGCATCTTGAGAACCTGCACATCTGTTCATCACATCCGGTGAAATATGCATGGTATCAGGCCAAGAATCTTCCTGTGACTTAATAATTCAGCTCCCTTCTACAGAGGCTTACGGCCTCGATGTAGCGGAAGAAACGGTCCGTAATCCGTGCTTTTTCCTTACCCATCCTAGGTAGTAGCAGATATGCGTAGGCATACCTACTGTCACACAAGCGGAAGTTGTTGACCTTGACCAACCCTTTATCTATGAATGCCTTCAGACAGGAGTTAACTTTTCCCAACGAAAGGCCCAGTTCCCTCTGACTGATTCCCGGACATTCCTTGATCAGCTTTAGCAAACGATAGCCGAGTGCAATTTCGCTTAGCATAAAACATATGTTCACATGTTGAACATATGACGGCAAGTCTTTGCTTCAGAGTATAAAGGATCCTTACTTAAAACTTCCCTGACTGATCCCATGTTGCCCGGCCATCCTGTACGGCAAAGGCCATGCCATC
>CAZCTM010000027.1:7494-25471 GCA_964501925.1 uncultured Zetaproteobacteria bacterium
CCCCGCCTAACGGCACCGCATTCTTCGTTACCGTGCCGCTGATCGTGAAGGTGGGTGTCGCTATTCCGCTTACGATGAGTGAAAAATTCTGTGATCCGCCCTGCAGCGTGCCTTTATGCGTAATATTGATGGTATAGGTGCGGCCAGCAACAGGGGCGGCAATGACAATCTGTTCAACGTTATCCCTGCTGTTATCTCCGGTGGATGCCGCCAATGATGGGTTCAACGGATCCAGAATCCATGGAAAGTGAGTCACGCCATTGCCCGTGACGCGCAGGTCCAGATCATTGACCAGCATCTTCGTGGCCGGATCCAGCGAAGGCGGCGGCGGCGTGCCCGCCGGATCGGTCCAGACGATGGTGACCTTCAGGGGCACAGCCCCGGAGGCGACGACCGGAATGGCCTGATTCACGCCGTTCACAAGTGTAAGCTCGCTGATCATCGAGCTTGATCCATCGTTTGAAATGACGTTGGCCGCCGTCCGCGTGTTCAGCAATCCCCAGCCGAACTGGTAATCCGGACCATTGGCAGGTCCCGCCTCATCCGCCGTATGAATCACCAGCGCCTTGAGCGTGGCCGCGCGCATGGAGTTGCCGGCATGCGTGTTCTGGTAGTGCTGCTGCAGCAGGGCCAGGGATCCGGTTGTGTTCGGGGAGGACATCGAGGTACCCGAGAAATTGGCATAGGCATTATTGGCGGTTCCTATTGAGGAGTAAAGCAATACACCATTGGCTACGATATCCGGCTTGATGCGGCCGTCATCCGTGGGCCCCCAGCCACTGAAACTGCTCATGACCACATTGCCGGGCACGGAATAACCGGCCGGGATATCATCCACGGCACCGATGGTCAGGATGTTCTTGGCTGTCCCGGCATAGGGAATGCAGTCATATCCGGCAGGGGCGCAGTCGGCATTCCGTGTGGCAGTAGACAGCACCCAACTGAGTCCGTTCCAGACCCAGTGCTGGGTTCCAGGGGCGGGACCGGTATCATTACGGTCATTGCCGGCCGACTTGATGATCAGATAATAGGGGGCGTTGAAGGCGATCTGGTCCCATGCCTGGGCCCCGACACTGTAGAAGCCGAAGCCGTAATCCTCAACGGGACTGATAGTTGTGTCTCCAAACCATGCCCATCGACCATCGTTAAAATAGTTAAACCGCCAACCGGTGATGCTTCCATAGGAATGATTTGAGACCAGAAGACCGGCAGCGGCGGCAGCGGCCATTTCCGCATTATCATTGTTCCAATCATACGCGTTCAGTGATGCCTGATAGGCCATGCCTTGCGCGGCTGCCTGCACGCCGGATGCAATCAGGGTACCGGCGACATGGGTGGCGTGGTCAATAACGGTGGTCGCACCATCCACCTGGGTGACCCTGCCCGTTAGCTCCTGATGCGTGCCCAGGACGGCACCGCCATCCCATTCGCCTACCGTCATGCCGCTACCTGTGAGATTCAGGCCCGCCAGGCCTCCGGGCCAGACATCATCCGTGGAAACGGTCTTCGCCGCGTTCAGGTTCTCCGTCTGGTAGTACATGGGCATGCCGTTGGGTGCAAGCCTTTGCAATTCCATGACGGTTCCGTCCGGCTGTTCCGTTCTGATGGGCAGCCCCAATAACTGAGCCTGCTGAACCGCCTGCGCCCTGTCAGCGAGGAACTGCTGCTCGAACTGGCGGGAAATTTGCTGCAACTGGACCCGGTTGGTTGCCGCAAGAACCTGATCCTGCGCCCACGCAGAACCGGCTGACATCAATAACACAATGATAACTAACCGAATCAGGTTCTTCACTAATCGGATCATAACAATTTCCCCTAGAAAATATATCTGTGGTTCATTTTAGCAGAGTTCGGTCATTAACAGGATGAAACGTTCCAACCATACCAGAAAGGAATTCTCTACCACAGCAATCGTATAGCCAGAAGCCTGGCAAATAACTTGCAGATACATGAATGATTACCCAGCCTTGAAGGCATGAACAAATCCCTTGTCATTGTAGCGGATGCCCATATCTGGGGGGTTGAGTCGGCGTTTGCCAGTTTCCCGGGTTATGAAATCGACCTTCGAATCGTGGAAAACAGGGATATTACGCCTGAAATCGTCCGTGACGCGGACATTCTTCTCACCCGATCATCCACGCTGGTGGATGCCGCGCTGCTGGAAGGCTCAAGGGTGCGCTTTGCCGGCACCGCCACCATCGGTGACGATCATTACGACAAGGCCTACCTGAAATCCAGGGGCATCAGCTTTGCCAATGCCGCCGGATCGTCCACGGGCTCCGTGATTGAATACATGATTGGCGCCCTGCTCGAGTTGCATGACATGGGCATGATTCATATTCCCGAAACAAGGATGGGCATTATCGGCGCGGGACGTATCGGCGGCAGATTCGAAAGGATATGTCGAACTCTTGGAATGGACGTGTTCATCAACGACCCTCCAAGGGCCAGAAGGGAAGGAAACACGGGATTCAGCTCCCTGGAAGAGGTGCTTGAATGCGCCGATGTCATCAGCCTCCATACACCTCTCACAAGAGATGGAAGTGACCCAACCTTCCACCTGATTGATGCGGACGTCCTTGAACGTTTCCAGGGTTCCGGGCTGATCAATGCCGGTCGTGGCGCCTGCGTTGATAACGATGCCCTGATCGACTGGCTGGATTCGAATCAAGGGCATTTTGCCGTTCTCGATTGCTGGGAAGGGGAACCGGAGATTTCTCAACGGCTGCTGAGGCACCCCGGCGTGGTGCTGGCAACTCCCCATATCGCGGGTCACTCACTGGACGGCAAGGCCGCCAACACCCAGTTTGTTCATGACGCCCTGTGCAGATTTCTTGGTGTGAAACGTTCATGGAACATGAACGATCACCTGCCTCCCGCAGACGATCAGCCGCTGCTTGTCGAAAACCACGAAAACGTCTGGGCCGGCTTGCGGAACGCTGTGATCCGGCTTTATGACATCAGGGCGGATCATGAGCGCCTGAAGGCGTGCACAAAACTTCATGGGGAAAGGATGGCCTGGGCCTTCACGGAGATGAGAAGACACTATCCGGTACGCAGGGCCTGGCATACCAGGAGCGTTCACTTTGTCAAACCTGCGCCGGAGCTTGTATCACTGGCCTCTGGCATAGGCCTGAGGGTCGTGTAGATTGTACCGGTCATGAACAGAGCAAGCCTTGTCTGGATGGACCTTGAAATGACCGGACTGAACCCTGATACGGATCAGATTCTGGAAATCGCCACCGTCATCACCACAAACAACCTGGATATTGTCGCCGAAGGTCCGAACATCGCCATTCATTATCCCGAGGATGTCCTGGCTGGAATGGATGAGTGGTGCCAGAGGCATCATTCGGCATCCGGCCTGATCGATCGGGTCCTGCATTCAGACATCTCGCTGGCCCAGGCCGAGACCGAAACACTGGAATTCATCCGGGCCTATGTGCCGGAAGGAAAATCGCCCCTGTGCGGAAACTCCATTTATCAGGACCGGCGTTTCCTGTACCGGCATATGCCCACGCTGGAATCCTATCTGCACTATCGCATCATCGATGTAAGCACGATCAAGGAAGTGGTGCACCGATGGTATGAAGACGTGCAACTGCCGCCCAAGGAGGAAACCCATCTGGCGCGCAAGGATATCCATGAATCCATAGAGGAACTCAGGTTTTACCGTCAGCGATACTTCCGATAGCATATCGGTATCAAACATGAACAAGTTTTCATGTTGTCCTCACTTTCCAGTCATTATCCATCGAATATAGTCCCTTACATTCAGTTAGATGCCGGGCCCCTCCCCTCCCTCCTCCCTCCCCTCCCGGCATCTGTTTTTCGCCCCGGCCCGCGGCCGGGGTTTTTTCATTCCGCATTTCCAAATCCCGCACCGGGGTGACAACGCTCACATCCATTCGCTAAGACAGCATCAAACATATGGCGCTCAACCGCGGGACGGCGGCATTTGCCGTTCCATCAAGTGCCTGATCCGGGACAGAAGGGTTGAAAAACGAAGGCATGAGGGAAAGACGATATGCGATCATTTTATCCATTTAGGCTGCTTGGTCCGGCCCTGCTTGTTCTGCTTGCAGGCGCAAGTTACGGCCTTGCCGCGGACAACCAGCCCCTGAACGAACAGGTGGCGTCACTGATGAGCGAGGCCGAGCAGTTGCGGGCCCCTGAATTCTCACCGTCCAACTATTCGAAAGCCGTTTCAGCCCGCTCGGAAGGAGCGCTTGGGAAGGCAAGGAAATACGCCCGCCGGGCCATTCTGATCTCGCAGAAGGTGAGTCTCGAGTATCGGGACATGCTTGAAGCCAGGGACAGGATGCAGCTGACCCAGGCGATAAATTACCGCGCGGACCTGGTCAGGCGAGCCGAAAAACACTTTAAAGATGTCATCAATGCCATTGAGAACGGTCAGGATCAGAAGGCCAGACGCGGTGCCAGAATCGCCCTGCAGGAGTTGTACGCGGCATCCGTGGTTGCCGCGCGCGAACAGATTATCCGGCCATTGAGCAAATCCATCGCGGCCTCACGCAAGGTTTCGGCGCGCAAATATGCGCCCGGGGCCCTTGACAGCGCCCTTGATGCGCAAAGAAGAGCTGAAAAGATCATCAGGGAAGATCCGGGCGCCATGGTCAAGGCGCGCAACATTGCCCGGAAGGGGGAGGAACAGGCCAGACGCGCCGCCCGGATCGGCGCCCTTGGCACCCTGCTCAGACGCAATCCGTCGGAACTCGAGGGATGGCTGGCGGCCGAAGATGGGCGCATGATGGCCATCGCCAGGGCTCTGGGCATCCAGTTGCCCTCGGAACAGGAACCGGAGGAACAGCTCGCGGCGATTGAAAACGCCATACTTGATATCAGGCAGGCTCATGCCGCCCAGATGCGGGACGCGGAACAGCAGATCACCGAGCTCAGCGGCAAACTGGCGAAATATGAAGGCGAGCTTGCAGTCATGCAGGATCTGCAGCGCCAGTATCAGGCGGAACTCTCGGGAATGCAGGAACTGCAGCAGAAATATGAAGGTGAACTCTCCGACATGGAGGAGCTTCGCCACAAGCTGCAACTCAGACGCGAAGCCGAGGCCAAAATCAAGCGGATCGCCTCGCTGTTTGACCCCGAAAAAACAGAAATACTCCTGACGCCTGACGCGGATGTGATATTGCGTATGAAAGGGATGAACTTCAGAAGCGGCAGTGCCGTCATTCCGCCGCAATCGTATGAACTTCTCGATCAGGTTGTGCAGGCCATCGCCATCTTCCCGGATCGTCCCGTTCGCATCGAAGGACACACCGACTACATCGGCACCAGTGACTATAACCTGAACCTCTCGGAGCGGCGCGCCGAGTCCGTCCGGGAATACATTACAAGTGTGGTTGAAGATCACGCACCTGAGATCACGGCTGTCGGCTACGGCGAGGACAGACCTGTCGCCAACAATGAAACTGCCGAGGCAAGAAAGAAGAATCGAAGGATCGACATTGTCCTGCTGGTTCCAGGGAAATAGATCGGACCCCGGGACTGGCAGGAGATGGGTTGCTTGACTATGATGAAGGTAGGATCCCGCATCAAAGGAGGCAAGGATGTTCCTGAAGAACGCACAAACCGGTGATTTGACCGAGGTTCTTGATCTCAAGGCCCTGTTTGATCCCACGGAAGAAAATGTAACGGTGAAATATCAGGCGGGGGAGGAAGTCGGTGATCCGGTCAGCGTAGCCAAGGCCGAACTGGTATTCCCTTCCGGTGAATCCCTACCCCGTTGCTGGCTGGATCCGCACTACAGGGTGCATTTCTGATTCGTTCAACGGATCATCATCAGGAATGAAGGCACCGGCATGCCTCCGGTTTCCGGAGGCTTATCGTGCCGGGAGGACGGATTTTCGTATTGCATTCGAGAAATGACATGAAAGTTATTGCATCCGCTCATTGATCCAAGTATAAACCGCGCTCGCCCATCTCAAGGCCAGGTAGCTCAGTTGGTAGAGCAGAGGACTGAAAATCCTCGTGTCGGCAGTTCGATTCTGCCCCTGGCCACCATCTTTTCCGGATCTATAAGGCTTTACTCGGAAGACTGCAGGGGGACAAACGCCGGTTCCTCACCGGTCGAATCAGCCGGAGTATCACCATCGGCATCATCTTCAAAGTCATCATCCTCAAAGTCATCTTCCCCAAGATCCTGCTCAGGCGGATTGCCGTCATAGATCAGGAAGGTGCGATGCTGCGTCCATGCCTCACGGGTGAAAATGTAGGGATCAAGGGCCATCTCGTTGACAAAGCGGATGGCATTCTCCGCCCGTGAGCGCTCATCAATCACCTTGAGAACGGTGATGGGGATGGTCACATAGGCATTGAGATAAAAGGCCGCGTAGAACAAACCATTGGTCACCGTGCTTACCGCGAGGTCGGGGGTGTCCCGCACCGTGTTTGGACCAAGCAAGGGATAGATCAGATAAGCACCCTGAGAGGCTCCCCAGACACCCAGTGTCTGGCCGAAATCCTCCTCATGCTTTTTCAGGCCCATGCCGGAGGCGACATCGAACAGGCCGCCGACACCAAAGGTTGTATTGACAATGAACCGACCAAGATCCGAAAAACCCTGCCTGCCCTTGCCCTGAAGGAAATCATTCAGGAAGGTGTTGGGATAGGCAATGTTGTCAAAAAAGTTGGATACGGATGTTCGAACGGGTTTGGGTGTGACGTAGATATATCCATCCGACAGGGGTTTGAGGGCCACCTTGTCAACAACATCGTTGAAACTGTAAAAACCTCGGTTCATTTTCTCCAGCGGATCATACGCCTCACCAGGATCTGATGAGCTTGCGCATCCGTTCAACAGGAAGACGAGACAAACAACCAGCAAGCTGCGACAAGCAGCCGGAATATTGCCCCAGTCGCCAGAAAACCGAACCATGTCACCTCCTCTCCGGGAAAAAGCGCATTCTGCATAGAATCATCATCAGTGCCAGATGCTATGCAAAAATCAGCCTAATTCTGGAAAGTCGGGATTTATTCTTGCCTGTCCTGGCGCTATAAGGTGGTCATGTTTCGCTGGATCACCCGTCACATGGCCGTGCTGACCTTCATCTCGGCCATGGCTGCCTATCTGCATCCACCATGGTTTCTCATCTTCAAGGACTCCTTCCTGTGGTTCTTTGCCGCAACCATGTTTGCCCTGGGGACCGTTCTCGACCATGAAGAGGCCAGAGATACCCTTTCTCAACCTCTTCGCGTCCTGCAGGGGGTTGTCTGTCAGTATCTGATTATGCCGTTGCTTGGCTTTGCCGCTGCAACGGTGACCCTTTCCATGGGTTATGCGCCGGAGTTGGCGCTCGGGTTCATTATTGTGGGATGCGCACCGGGGGCCATGGCAAGCAATGTCATCACCTACCTTGCCGGTGGAGCCGTCGCCTTCTCCATTGCCATGACCGTGCTGGCGACACTCATCTCTCCAGTGATCACCCCCGCACTGGTCAGATTGTTGGGAGGCGTTTTTCTGGACATTCCTTTCTGGCCCATGATGTGGACCATTCTGATCACGGTTGTTCTGCCTCTCGCACTGGGCATCTTTACCCGATTCCATTTGGGTCACCTGACTGAAAAGGCGGAGGCAATTGCGCCCGGTATAGCCACGATCTCGATTATCATCATCTGCAGCTATGCGGTGGCGGCGAACCACGACCGAATCGCAAGCATGGCCGGCCTCGTATTTGGTCTGGTGATATTGCTCAACGCGCTGGGTTACGTCGCCGGCTGGCTGGCCGGCGGCCTGCTTGGATTTGACCTGAGCCATCGCATCACCATCGCCATTGAAATCGGCATGCAGAACGCGGGCCTTGGTGTCGCCCTGGCATTGAAGCACTTCACACCCGAGACCGCCCTTCCCGGCGCCCTGTTCGCCGTGTGGTGCATCATGACCGCCGCAGGTTTCAGCCGTTATCTCCAGCGAAAAAGGGTTTCCGTCGCCGCAGTATGATCCCATCCCATTGGCGCGATATCCTTCTGCTCGTTGCCTACTGCGGGCTGATCTTCTGGCTTTCCGACCAGCCGGCCTTGCCTGTTCCGTCACTTCTCCCGCATCAGGACAAGTTTGCACATGCGGCACTGTTCGCTCTTCTCGGCTGGCTTAGCTGGCAGGCATTTGGACACTGGCTGCGCGAAGAGATTCCCCTCTTCCTGGCCAGTCTTGCTTTTTCAGCCCTGTATGGATTGAGTGATGAGTGGCATCAATCCTTTGTTCCCGGCAGAACCATGGATCTCCTGGACTGGCTCGCCGACCTCGCAGGTATTCTGATGATGCTCCTCTGGATACGATGGAAAAATGCGGCCGTCAGCGAATAGGGTCTAAACCCTGGCACCTAGCGCTGATCCATGGGTATGTAGGGCTTGCCGTGCTCGCCCCTGTAGATCTGGACCGGGCGGTAGATTCGGCTGTGGCCCAGCTGTTCTTTCCAGTGAGCGAGCCAGCCTGAAACCCTGGCAATCGCAAAAATCGGGGTAAACAGGTCGGGACTGATGCCCATTTTCCGGTAAACGATGCCCGAATAGAAATCCACGTTGGGACACACGCCCTTGGCCCCAAGCGTACTCTTGGAGAGCTCCTCGATGCGCATGGCAATTTCATACGTTGGATCCGAACCGTATTTTTTGGTCAGTTCTCCATAGAGCTTCTGCAGCAGGGTCGCCCTTGGATCCTTGGTCTTGTAGACACGGTGGCCGAGACCCACGATTTTTTCATGATGGACAAGTTTTTCGTTCAGGTAGCTCTCCGCCCGGTCAACCGAGCCAATTTCATCCAGCATCTGCAGGACTTCTTCATTTGCGCCGCCATGCAGAGGGCCGGAAAGAGACCCGATGGCCGCGCTGACGACGGTATAGGGATCGGCAAGCGTTGAAGCAGTCACCATGGCGGAAAAGGTGCTTGCGTTCATGGTGTGTTCGGCATGAACAATCAATGCCACATCCATGATTCTCTCCAGAAGTGGATCGGGTTCCTCGCCAAAAAGCATGTACAGGAAGTTTGCTGCGTGACTGAGGTCATCACGCGGCGCTATGGGGTCATCACCATTGCGCATGCGGGCATGAGCGGCAACAATGGTTGGTAACTTGGCGATCAGACGTGCGCACGTGCTGCGCACGAATTCCGGATCACTGGCACCCCCATCCCTTTTCCTGGGCAGGGGATAAAACATGCCGAGAACAGCCACCGTGGCCTGCAAGGCATCCATGGGATGAGCGGATTCCGGAAAAAGCTTGATGATGTCACGAATGCGGTACTTGATGCGTCGATGATGGCGCAATTCGGCATCAAAGGCGTCAAGTTCCTGGCGCTTCGGCAGACTGCCATAAAGCAGCAAATAACTGACCTCTTCAAAGGAGCTTTTTTCCGCCAGGGTCTCAATACTGATTCCCCTGTATTCTAGGTGCCCTTTTTGGCCATCCACATAGGAAATCGAGGATTCAGCTACAGGTATGCCGGCGAGCCCCGGGGAATAACAGGGAATTTCACTGGCTGGCACTCCACGAGACTGGTTTCCTGATTGATCTGATACCATACTGAACCTCTCCTTGAAGGGTTAAGCAAAAATCCTAAGCCTGACCTGACACCTTTTTCCAGACATGATCACACACATTGATCCGGCATCTGCTGGCGGAGCGCAATGATAGCATCTTTTCCGGCTTTAGGCTCGCCGGCCAAACGGACCGGGGATGGATTACGGGGATCCCTTGCCGAGAGGGTGGGCCTTGTTGCCAGGGCCATGTCGGCGGGCACGGCTGATGTGGGTGTAAATCTCTGTGGTGCTGATGTTGGCATGGCCCAGCAATATCTGGACGACACGTGGGTGGCGGAATCAGGCATTGATATTTTGGCACAAACCCCGCCGGGATTGACAAGCTGCAAAAATGTATAAAAATTATACCGTATGTTCGAGTTCGATCCGAAGAAGAGTCGCGCGAACAAGAAGAAGCACGGCATTGATTTTGTCGAGGCGCAAAGGCTCTGGGATGATCCGGATATACTGGAAATTCCGGCTCGGACGGAGGATGAGCCAAGATATCTTCTGATCGGCAGGCTGGAAGGCAGGCTCTGGTCGGCCGTGGTGACTTATCGCGAAGGACACATTCGGATCATCTCGGTACGGCGTTCGCGCAAAGAGGAGGTTGAACTTTATGAAAGCGAAGGATTTTGACAAGGCATTCGAGAAGGGCGAGGACATTACGGCCCATCTGGACCTCTCCAGGGCGCGCCGGCCGGAACTCGAAACAAAGCGCGTGAACGTGGATTTTCCCGAGTGGATGATTCACCGGCTGGATCGCGAGGCCAGGCGGCTGGGCGTCACGCGCCAGTCCATCATCAAGATGTGGCTTGCGGAACGGCTGGAAAAGGCCGCCTGAACAACTCCTCCGCTGACAGAGTCGAGCCTTGTTTCGTGCATCGGCAGCGGACCGCAAGGATTTGCCCGTTTCCCAGTGTGCGGGTTGCGGAGAGTTTCTGATTGCCGATCCGGTGATGACAGAAGTGGAAACATTGCTTGAAAAATCCGGTCCGGAAGCCGAGCTGGATGTGCTTCGCTACGTAGTATAGTGGAAGCCATCGCCCTGAAACCGTGGGCGCAGATCTCCTCTTTGCTGTAGCCAATGTGGCGCAGTGATGCATTGATGGTGTTTTCACTCATGGACCGGGATGGATTGCGGATGGAAGGAAACACGCATCTTCATTTTTTCGGCTGGTATGCGCCATTCGGCATCTTTTCCGGCTTTAGGCTCGCCGGCCAAACGGACCGGGGATGGATTACGGGGATCCCTTGCCGAGAGGGTGGGCCTTGTTGCCAGGGCCATGTCGGCGGGCACGGCTGATGTGGGTGTAAATCTCTGTGGTGCTGATGTTGGCATGGCCCAGCAACATCTGGACGACACGAAGATCGGCGCCATGATCCAGCAAGTGAGTGGCAAAGGCATGCCTGAGCGTATGCGGGGACGGCAAGGGCGAGATACCGGCCTTCTTTGCCAGCTCCCGGATACGCTGCCAGAAGTTCTGTCGGCTCATGGCCTTGCCCCCGCGGCCTGGAAAGAGATAGGGGCTGCCTCTGGCATCCTGCCGGGCGGAGCGCTGCACAAGGTATTGCTCCAGCCAGGCATGGGCCTGCTCACCAAAAGGGATCAGCCGCTCCTTGTTGCCCTTGCCAACCACCCGAAGGCAACCTGCCGACATGTCAAGACTGGACAGCGTCAGGCCCACCAGCTCGCTGACGCGCATACCGGTGGCATATAACAGCTCCAGCATGCAACGATCACGAAGCCCGACAGGGGTGGACACATCCGGAGCTGCCAGAAGGGCTTCAACATCCACCTCGCTAAGAAACCTGGGCAAGGGCCGTTTTCGGCCCTGTGCCGGAATGGAGCGGACCGGATTGTCGCCCCTGATCTCTTCGCTTGCCAGATACGAGAACCAGACGGCAAGGGCGCTTCGGCGCCTCCGGATCGTTGTATCCCGCAAACCCTTTCGCCTCAGCCATGCCAGATAGCGCAACATGTCGTCTTCGTTTGCCGTAAGAAGGTCTCTCCCCGATTCCCGGACAAAGTTCTGGGCATCAAGAAGGTCGAACTGATATGAAATCAGGGTTTTTGACGACCAGCCACGCTGCATCGCCATCTCGTTCAGCAATCGAATGACACGATCGTTATCTTTCGAAATGCTCATAGGAAGATCTGGCAGACGTCCATCATCAAGTACTTACTAGCATAACTGCGGACAAACCTGAAGAATGCGCAAAGAAAAGGCCCGGCATGATGCCGGGCCCTGTATGGTACCGAGGACTGGACTCGAACCAGCACGGCCTTGCGGCCACTGGCACCTGAAGCCAGCGCGTCTACCAATTCCGCCACCTCGGCAAACACGCAGCTAAACAGCCGCGTCGGCCGGATGGAGATGTTAAAAGGGAGCCTTAGTGTGTCAAGGAAGAAAAACGAACGAAGTCGTTATGACGGCAGGCGAAAAAAAACCGGGAGAGCTTCAGAGCCGGTCAAGAGCGGCAAGGTCATCGCCCATCCGGATGGTTATGGATTTGTCCGTCTGGGCGCGGGCCGCGACAGCGATGTGTTCATTCCCAGAGAAAACATGCGGGGCATCCTCCACGGTGACAAGGTATCGGTTCGTGTTGTCAGGCGGCGTGGTCGCCTTTCAGCCGAGGTGCTTGAGGTCCTGGAGGCAGCCCCCAGCATTGTAACCGGCCGCTTTCGCATCCGGGGAAACGTGGGCATCGTTGAACCGCGCACCAGACGCATGCCCCAGGCTGTGATGGTGCGGAGAAACGATGCTGCCGGAGCCCGGGACGGGGATTGGGTGCGCGTGAAAATCAAACGAGGCACAACCCCCCTTTGCGGCCGAATCATCGAGATCCTCGGAAATCTGCTCAAGCCTTCACGGCTTATTGATCTGATCGTGGCCGAAAAGGAGCTGAGAACAACATTTCCCGAACATGTCCTGGCAGAGGCAGAAAAGCTGCCCCGTCAGGTTCTGCCCAAGGATCGAAAAAACCGGCTCGACCTTACCCATCTTCCCTTTGTCACCATTGATGGAGAGGATGCCAGGGATTTTGATGACGCCATCTGCGTGGTTCCCAGAGGCCGGGGTTTTGAGCTTTGGGTCGCCATTGCCGATGTCGGTCACTATGTCCACCATGGAAGTGCCACGGACAAGGAAGCCCGAGAAAGGGGGAATTCCTTCTACTTTCCGGACCGAGTCATTCCCATGCTGCCCGAAATTCTGAGCAATGGCATTTGCTCGCTCAAACCTAGAGTGGAACGCCTTGCGATGGTCGTCCATATGCGCTTTGATGCTGGCGGGCGCAGACGGTCCATTCATATTGCCGAGGCCCTGATTCATTCACAGGCTCGCCTCACCTATTCGCAGACGGCCAGATTCCTCGAACACGAGGATGCAAAGGCCATCCCGGATCAACAGGTGAGGGAGATGCTCAAACACGCCGCCACGCTCCACCGGATGATGGCGAAATCACGGCGACGCAGAGGCGCGATCGATCTTGATCTTTCCGAGACCCGTTCCGTCATCGAGGATGACGAGGTCAGACGAATCGAGGTTTGCGAACAGAACCTGGCCCATCGTCTCATCGAGGAATTCATGCTGGCCGCCAACACCGCCGTGGCTCGCTACCTGGAAGAAAAGAGGGTCCCCTTTCTGTATCGAATCCATGAGCCGCCCGACCTGGAGGCAGTCCGGACGCTGAATGAATTCTTTCTGCCATTCGGAATGTTCATTCCCGTATACCCGAACAAACCTCCCCACCCCAAGGATTTCCAGAGGGTCCTGGAAAAGGCCGCAGACAAGCCTCATCTCCATGTTTTCAGCCGACTCATTCTGAGAAGTCTGAAGCAGGCCTGTTACAGCCCGGAAAATGCCGGCCATTTTGGACTGGCTTTCAAATGTTACACGCATTTCACCAGCCCTATCCGTCGCTATGCGGATCTGACCGTCCACCGACGTCTTCGGGCGGTTCTGAGGAATGAAAACCCGGATGATGCCCAGCCCGCAAGCGAGCTTGAAGGGATCGGCAAACACGTCTCCGCTCAGGAACGCATACAGATGGAGGCGGAGTGGGATACCACCGCCATGCTGTCAGCGTTGTATCACCAAAAGGATATCGGGAAGGAATTCGAGGCCGTGATCGCTGGATTGAGCGAACACACCATATTCCTTGAGCTTGAGCCTACCATGGCCGAGGCCGGTGTTTCCGTCGCGGATCTGGGACAATTCGAGCTCGACAGGAAAATGCACAGGCTCGTGGAATCACGGACAGGAAAAACGCATGCCCTTGGAGATCGCGTACGCGTGCGGATTGAATCGACGGATCCGGTTCGCGGGCAGATCCGTGCCAGACTGATCGCCGGGCAGCCATCGCGCTAAAAGAAGGGGCTATCCCAATCCCACCATCTAGCCGTCCAGGCGGGGACCATCATCCCAGCGGCGCGGAGGGTTGGTTGCCGGATCTGCCCAGCCCTGTTTCCAGCCAGTTTCGGCATTGATGCAGGACTGGATGGAGGCCGCAGCCTCCTGCTGCTGGCACCACCTCCTCTCATCCTTCGTTTCCTTTCTCCAGTGTATCTTGTACCACTTCACACTGTGGCCGCCGTAGGGCCCTTCATTGGTGACATGGGTTTCTTCATGTTCAACCGGATCTTCCTCGGAAGAACAGGCCGTCAACAGACTCGCCACCAACATCAACGCCATGACCAAAAAGAGCGTTTTCTTCATCCCGTGTCGTGCTCCCTGCTTCCAGAAAGGCGTATCGTGGGAAAAATACGAAAAGGGTCAAATAGTTTTTATGCTCCCAATCCTTCCTTGGCTACTTCAGTGTGTGAACGCATATCTTCCCTGTTTGCCTGTCCGATATGATTAAAGCGATTTTATCGCTTCTCAACGCTCATTTAATGTTTGAAACGTATTGTAACCCCAAGGACGACCAAATCATTGACCGGCAAGGGTAAAAAACATCAGGAACAGGAGTGACCATGAGAGCTGTAGCTATTTTAGCCATTACGTTCATACTGGTTTACACCGGTGCGTTGATCCGCATCTCGTTTTTCAACACCTCAGCCACATAGCAGCAGAATATTCGATTCTCCTCCAGAAAAGGCCCGGCAATGCCGGGCCTTTTTCGTCTACCATGTTCTGTTCTCCGGTCGTCCGGATTCTGCCTGCGAATTACAGTGGATCGCTTCAGGGCTTGTCTTCCCTGATAAAGTGACGTATCAGAAACTCCTCATCCAGGGGCGAGAGATTGAAACGGCGGCTGGCTTCCTCGACCACCTCCAGTGTCTTTTCTTCCTGCTCAGCCAGCCATCGGATGGCTTTTCTCAGTTCTTCTCCCTCCGGAAGTATGGAGCCCTGCTTCATGACATACCCTCACCCAGGCGCGGTTACCCGGAAACTTTGTAGCTAGCTTAAGACGATCGACACCAGAAGCATGAACTTGACATAGATGGTCGCCAGCAGGAAGGAGCTGATGCCGGTAAGCACCAGTTTATGCAGCTTATCCTCCGCGACAAACAGGCGAGGCAGAAGCGAAACCCCGCCCAGGAATCCCGCCATCACGGACAGGAAGATCAGCAGGGAGGTATTGTAACCCGATTGCCCCATGGCCTCCTCCAGACTTCCGAAAACAAACAGCAACAAGGCAAGGGCTATCAGATACGGTAAATAAATCAGTACGTATTCGACCGGATGCCACCTCAAGCTGCTTTTCCTGCCAAGAAACATGATCGTCCCCGCCACGGCATTGGCCGGAACCGCGTAGATCAGGAGGGAAAGGGCGTAGGAGTTCATCGGCCGACTCTAGCTCCTGGAATGAAGATGTGAACCATGAAGGTCATGATCCCAGCAATTCGAGCATGCACCGACCCAGGAGGGTAGGATTGTGTTCGACCACGACACCCGCTGCCTCGAGCGCCGCGAATTTGGCCTCTGCCGTACCGGCCGATCCTGAAATTATGGCGCCGGCATGTCCCATTCGCCGGCCCCTGGGGGCGGTGGCACCGGCGATAAAGGCAACAACGGGTTTGTGAACGTGATTGCGGACAAACTCAGCGGCATTTTCCTCATCCGCCCCGCCAATCTCACCAATCATAATCACGCCTTCGGTGCCGGGATCGGCTTCAAAGAGCGCCAGGGCATCGATGAAATTCAATCCATGGATGGGATCCCCCCCCATGCCTATACATGTGCTTTGCCCAAGTCCGGTTTCGGTCAGTTGCGCCACAGCCTCATAAGTCAACGTGCCGGAGCGGGAAATCACCCCCACCCTTCCGGGCAGATGAATGTGTCCCGGCATGATCCCGATCTTGCATTCGCCGGGGGTGATGATGCCGGGGCAATTGGGACCGATCAGTACGGTCTCCCTGCCCTTAAGCCTGGCCTTCACCTTCAGCATATCCAGGACGGGAATACCCTCGGTAATGCATACCACAATCCCTATCCCCGCCTCCGCAGCCTCGATGATGGCGTCAGCGGCAAAGGGGGCGGGAACGTAGATCACGCTGGCCTCCGCTTCCACCTCCTGAACAGCCTCGGCAACGGTGTTGAAAACCGGCAACCCCAGATGGACTTTTCCACCCTTGCCCGGCGTTACCCCACCCACCATGCGGGTGCCATAAGCCATCATCTGGCTGGAATGAAATGTTCCCTGTTTCCCTGTAAAACCCTGGCAGATCACACGTGTGTTTCTGTTGATGAGCACGCTCATATCAGGCCCTTCTCGCTGCAGCCGCGGCAAACTCGGCAGCCTCATTCAGATCGTGTGCCCATTGCACGTTCAGACCCGATTCATGAATCAGGCGTCTGCCATCCTCTTCGTGAGTGCCTACCAGACGAAGGATCACCGGCACACGCATCGAACACTCCTTTGCCGCCCGAATCAGTCCGCGCGCAATGATGTCGCATCGAACAATCCCACCAAAAATATTGACCAGGATTGCCTTCAGATGGTCGTTGGCAAAAAGCAACCGGAATCCCTCTGTCACGGCCTCTTCCGTTACGCCACCACCCACATCAAGGAAATTGGCCGGTTTCTCCCCTTTCAGCTGGATGATATCCATGGTTGCCATGGCCAGCCCCGCCCCGTTCACCATACAGCCAATCGTGCCGTCCAGCGAAATATAGTTCAGACCGAACTGGGCGGCCTCCAGCTCATACGGGTCCTCTTCCTCGACATCGCGCAGGGCCATGATTTCCCGATGACGATACAGGGCGTTATCGTCAAAGGTCATCTTGGCATCGATCGCCACGAGGCAACCCTCCTGCGTCACTGCAAGGGGATTCAGTTCGATCAGACTTGCATCCTTATTGGTAAAGGCGCGATAGAGTGAACCGGCCAGATGGGAGAATTGTTTCTCCACTTCCCCGGACATGCCCAGGAAGGAGGCCATTTCTACGCAAGTCTCAGGCTGGAGACCCTGCAGAAAATCAACCGGCATGCGCATGATGCGATCGGGTGAGTCGGTGGCTACCCGTTCGATATCCATGCCCCCCTCAGGACTAAGCATGAAGCTGAGGCATTCAAGCTGCCGATCCACCAGCAAACCCAGATAGAGCTCCCGATCGATGTTCAGACCCCGTTCGATCCACAATCGGCGCACCAGTTTTCCTTCAGGACCCGTCTGTCGGGTCACAAGCCTGTGTCCGAGGATCTCCCTGGCGGCCTCTTCCACCTGCGGCAGCGACCTGCAGACACGCACTCCACCAGCCTTGCCACGCCCTCCGGCGTGGATCTGTGCCTTGACTACCCAGATCTCGCCGCCAAGTGAGCGGGCCAGCTTGCACGCCTGTTCAGGAGAACGAGCCAGGCCCCCTTCGGGGACGGGAACACCAAATTCAGCCAGGATCTGTTTGGCCTGATATTCATGGATATTCATCCGGATGATTTCCCCTCGCCTGTCAGATATTCCATACCTTACAAAAAAACGGGGAGGATCGGAAATCCAGCCCCGTGACCATGCTACGAATCGTCTCGATCGCTAACGAACGATCACCTCGAGATGATCAAGTTTCTCTGCCTGAATGGTCCCGTCCGTAGCTTCACCACTGACTCTGACCCGATGACCGAAATGCTTGGCCAGATATGCATCATCCAGACCCTTGAGGTGATAAACCTCCTTTCCGTTCACCAGCAGGACAACCTCCTCCTTGCCCCGAACGGAGGCCGGGCAGAGCTCGCCCTTCTCAGCACATGATTTACCGGTCAGGACTCCGACGTATTCGGCCGCATCAACGGATGGGACGAGGGCGGAAAAACCAAACAGAAGAAACAGGGGAAATACCGAAAGCCTCTTCATTCCAGCCTCCTTTCGTGTTATATGATAATGATTATCATAGCCTAAAAGGCGATAAAAGGCCAGGGGTCAGGCGGGGAACGAATTGACTCACAAAAAATGTAACCGAAGGAGAGCGAAAAGCAGGATCGTTGCC
>CAZCTM010000028.1:0-23107 GCA_964501925.1 uncultured Zetaproteobacteria bacterium
TCAAACCGCAATGATCGCTTCTCGCGCAAATTTTCTGCCTTGTGCAGAGGGTTCAGGTTATAATTATTGCAGGGAAAACGAACGGGGGCAGTATATTCATTTTTCAGCAAGGCCCCCTCCTTGATCTTTGATACCGCAGCGTAGCAATGCTTCTTCGATTTAACGGCTAATTGTGCGTGCCTGTTAGCAGCCTGTTTTTACAATGCGCGCAGGGGATAACCTGGGCCGTACACTCAAAGCGCCACTAAATTCCGGGGACACAGTGTAATTGCATTAGGGTGGTCACTCTCCGGGTTTAGCATACGAGGTCTGAGGATATCAGCCTCAATAAACCATGAAGGAGAGTGACCATGAAAAAGCCTATCAAAGAGCAGTATGCCGGTCTCGCGCTGAATTCCAGGGACACAGTGCCTATTTCTCACTTTTCCGCTTCCTCCCCGCCTTTTTCCTTGCCAAATCCCGACCTGTCAACGCTGACAGCCTAGCGATAAACCCCTCAGCCCCCAACACCGTTTGAGGATCAGGGCTTGAATGTTGAATCATGATCGTTCATGTCATCGATGATTGTGCTAACAAAGCATAGTGCGCACGGGCAAAGGTCGCTATCCATTTGCCACACATCTTCCTGAATCGGGGACGAATATCCGGGTGGTGCAGAAGCTGATGGGCCATAAGGATCTGAAAACCATGGAAATCTATACGCATCTCTCGCAACAGAACCTTGATACTGTGAAAAGCCCCCTGGATACGCCTTGAGGATGGGCTGAGCTGCAGTGCTGCAGTGAGCGGCTATCGCGCGGAGCGTGAAGATGTGCATACTTCCCCCTGATTTCTACGAAAGGGATAACAGGGTGGAGCAGTGATGGGCACAGATCGCATCGCCGTCATGGCGTCAGGCAAGGGCAGCAATCTGAAGGCGATACTTCGGGCTGTGAAACACGGTGAGTGTCAGGTGGATGTGCGGCTGGTCCTCTCGGACAAACCGGATGCCGGCGCTCTTGATATCGCCCGTGCGGCCGGCGTGCCGGAAATCGTGTATCAGAATCCGAAGGATTATGAGAACCGTGAGGCCTTTGATGATGCATGCGCCGATGTGATCGAGGCGGCCGCTTGCAACTGGATCGTGCTGGCCGGTTACATGCGGATCTTGTCGGCAGGGTTTGTCGGCCGGTTTCGAAACCGGATCGTGAACATCCATCCCGCCCTTCTGCCTGCTTTCCCTGGGGGGCATGCGGTTGAGGACGCCCTGCGCTACGGCGTTAAAATTACCGGCTGCACCATTCATCTCGTGGATGAGGTGGTGGACGGAGGTCCGATCCTGTCCCAGGCGGCGGTGCCCGTGCTTGACTCGGATACGGTGGAGTCATTGCACAATCGTATCCATGCTGAGGAGCACAGGCTTTACCCGGCCACACTCAACCGCCTGGTCAAAGAGGGTTTTCACATCCGTGGACGGAGGGTGATCTGGGGAAAGCCATCCCGATCACCAGCCTGAACAGCAAACCCGTTCAGGCCTGCCGGTTGCACGGGTCCTATCAGGTTTAAATGCCCTCCCCTGATCTGATTCTTCTGGGTTACGGTCTCCTCGCCGGTGTGCTGGCGGGGGGGGCTGGTGGTATCCTGGCGGGGCTGGCCGGCCTGGGTGGCGGACTTGTTTATGTCCCGGTGCTTTACCTTCTGCTGGGCCGGAGTGATGAAGGGATCGCAGCGGCGATCATGACCAGTCTCGCGGCGGTCGTTTTCACCGGTCTGTTTTCAGCGCGTGCTCACTGGCGCTTGCATCATATCGATACCTCGCTCAGCCACCGGCTTATCCCATGGCTGGGTACTGGTGCGGCGTTGGGTCTGTGGATGACCCTCCGCGTACCCGAGGGCATGGTTCTGGTAGGACTGGCCATGCTGGAGGCGTGGGTTGCATGGGATCTTGGCCGGTATCGCCAAATCCGGCAGGGTCATGTCGCCCTTCCTGTGTTCGGTCTTCCGATCGGTATGATATCGGGCGTATTCGGGATTGGCGGGGGCACCATGCTGGTTCCCTTGCTCAGGCGCTTTGTCGCCTTGCGGTATGCGGTCGGCACATCGGCCTTTTGCGGAACGGTCATGGCCGGGATCGCCGTGATGGCAAACCTGCTCATCGAGCGGCACTGGATGCCACTTATGGCGAATCAGATGATGGAAGTGGCAGGATTTCTTGCCGGTGTTCTCATGGTGCTGCCGTTTGCCTCCCGTTTTTCCGCCATCCTCCACCACACCCTGCCTGAGCAGACAATGCGACTTGTCCTGAAAATAGTCTTTTCCACCTTGTCGGGTCTTCTGGCCCTGGCAGCCCTTATAAAGCTTGTCCAGGCCTAGGAGCCTGTCGGACTTATGAGAAACCTTCTGCGCGGCAGGTTCCTAGGCGAGAGGGTTGCCGGGCCTTTGCCAGGGAATCTTTCCGTGGGCCTCGATGGCGACACGCATCACAAGGCCCATGGCGGCCAGCATGGTAATCAGCGCCGATCCTCCGTAGCTGATAAAGGGAAGGGGCAAACCCACAACGGGCAGCAGACCGGACACCATGCCAATGTTGACGACCACATAAAGGATAAAAATGGAAACAATTCCCACGCATAGCATGGCCCCGAAACGGGTGCTCGCGCGCGCGGCGATGATAAGAATGCGGGAAATCAGGATGCCGTAGATCAGAAGCAGCAAGCCGGCGGCCAGCAGCCCCCCTTCCTCGGCCAGGACGGCAAAGATGAAATCCGTATGCTGTTCGGGAAGAAAGTGCAGACGGTCCTGGGTTCCCTGAAGGTATCCCTTGCCGAATACACCGCCGGATCCGATGGCGATGGTGGACTGAATGACATGGTATCCGGCCCCCAGGGGATCCGATTGCGGATTGAGAAACGCGAGCACCCGCTGTTGCTGATAGTCGTGCAGGTTGTTCCACAGGATCGGAAGGCTCGCAAACACCACGATGAGCAGACAGGCCAGCCATCGCCAGGGGAGGCCCGCGGCGATAATCATGATCGAGGCGGCCGTAAGCAATAACAGCGTGCTTCCCAGATCCGGCTGCATGGCGATGAAGAGCGCAGGCAGAAGGGTTGCCAGTGCCGGGATCAGGACCGATTTCAGGTCACGGGCCTCACGCGAGGCGAACCAGAAGGCCAGAAGAAGGAGCAATGCCCACTTCATCAATTCGGAAGGCTGGAAATTAAAGAGCCCCAGATCAAGCCATCGTCTCGCGCCCATCTGGACTGTACCTATGATGGGCACGCTCAGGAGCAGCAGTAAGGCCACCAGGTACATCGGGATGCTCGCCAGCGCGACAAAGCGCAAAGGAACAAAACACAGACCCACAAACACAAGGCCGCCCAGCAGCCAGTAAGCCGCCTGTTTTTGCCAGAGGGTGATATCACCCAGGTGAACGGCCGCATAAAGGGTGAGCAAACCCAGGCCGGCCAGGAAGAGGATGCACAGCAATATGACCATATCCATACGGCGCACGGTTTCCATTACGGCTGCTCCCTCTCTGCGAGTGTCCGCACGATGGCGGCAGCGACCGGACCGGCGGCACTGCCACCGTGGCCACCATGCTCGACGAAGATGGCAAAGGCGATTCGCGGGTTTTCATAGGGTGCGAAGCCGATGAACCATGCATGGTCCTTATGCAGGTCCGGGGTGACATGTTTTTTCCTGGTGTCCTGAGGCATGGCAACAACCTGGGCCGTCCCCGTTTTCCCGGCAACATGCCAGGGCAGTTTGGCAAGTGCCGCATGTGCTGTTCCCCGCCGGCTGGCAACGACGTCCCGCATGGCTTCCCGGACGCGTTTCAGGTGTTCCGGTGATATGTCAATCTGACGGATTACCTCGGGAGGGTGACCGGCTTCCAGCTGCGGTTTCAGCAGTTTTCCGCCATTGGCGATGGCCGCTGCGAAACGGGCCATCTGAAGAGGCGTGGCGCTCACCTTTCCCTGGCCAATGGCGGCGATCACTGTTTCACCCTGGTACCACGTTCTGCCGAAGCCCGGAGCCAGTCCCTTTGCTTCGGGATGAAGGTCGATGCCGGTCGGCGTACCAAACCCCCACAGCTTTGCCTCGCTGCGCATGCGCTTGATCCCCAGTTGCTTGCCCAGTTCATAAAAATACACATCACAGGATTGCACGATGGCATCATGCAAATTCATATGTCCGTGGCCGATCTTTTTCCAGCAACGGAAGGTACTGTCGCCCAGCTCCATGTAACCGGGGCAGTAGACACTCTGGTCCACGATGGGCAGGTGATAATGCAGACCGGCCATGCTTACGAGCAGCTTGAATGTTGATGCAGGCGGGTAAGCTGACTGGGTTGCCCTGTTTAACAAGGGGCGGCGAGCATCATGAAGCCAGGCCTGCCACTGCTCAGGGTCCAGGCCGAGAATAAACTGGTTGCTATCGATGCCCGGCTGGCTCAGCAATGTCAGGATCTCGCCCGTCTGCACATCCATGACGACCACGGCGCCGGCCCTCTCACCCAGGGCCTTCGCAGCGGTTTCCTGAAGTTCAAGATCAATGCTCAGGCGAACCGCCTTCCCCATGGTAGACGGCTTTTGCTTCAGGACGCCAACACGCCTGCCAAAGGCATCCACCTCCTCATACTGCGCACCAAGCTGGCCGTGCAGGCGCTTCTCGAAGATGCTTTCAGCTCCGGAGCGTCCCACTTTCTCGATGGGCAGGAATCCGCGTTCGATATCCCGGGTATTGGCGGATGACAGATAGCCGATCAGGTGTGATGTGAGTGTCGCATATGGATAGTACCTGTGGGTGCCGGCCTGGACATCGACCCCGGGCAGGCGGTGGAGCCTCGCACTTAGGGGAGCCACCTCTTCCCATGAAAGGCGTTCGGCAATGAGAACAGGTCTGTCGGGACGCGCGTGGGCCAGCTTTTGGTTCACTTTGGCGTACTGGCGGTCATTCCAGTGAAGGATGTCTGAGACCTCGGACAGAACATGCTCCATGTTTGTGACCCGCTCGGGGATGATGGTGACGCGGTAAGAGACATGGTTGACAGCCAGGCCTTTTCCGAATCGGTCCGCGATTTCCCCCCGTGTGGGAAGAACGGGGAGGACATTGATCCGGTTCTGCTCCGCCTGCAGGAAAAGCCCTTCATACTGGAGCCACTGGAGATCAATCAGGTGCAACATCAGCAGAAGCAGGAGCATGAAGCCAAAAAACTGAAAGAGCAGGACACGCCGCTCGAAGCGGCCCCGGACGTTAAGCACGCTGCTCATGCCAGATGACCATGAAATACCAGAGTGGAACACAGAGCAGCAGGGTCAGTACCCACTGAAAGGTGTCGGCCCCGAGCCAGAGGATGGGTAGACAGCACACGACCATAAGGATGATCCTTTGCGGCAGGGCGGGCCCAAGTTGTCGGTCCGTGTAGATGAGCAATATGGGCAGCAAGATTGCGATGGGTAATACACCAAAAACAGTCCAGTACAGGGCCACATCGTGCAGCATCACACCCGGCAAGACCCAGAGCCAGCTGCCCCGATGGGCAAGCAAGGCGGCCAGAAGCAGGGCAAGCGACCAGTCGGGTTGTGTGACAATCCCGCCCATGAGCAGGCTCAGGCTCACACCCAGGAATGAAGCTCCCAGTAACAGGGCCGGAAAAAGATAACGGATCAAGGTTGTCTTGAAATGGCTACGGCGAGCCAGGATTCACGGCGCCAGTGCGCCAGTGGCCTGGCCTCCATTTCAACGAAGATATCTCCCTGGCGGGGCGTGATTTTGGTGATGCGTGCGACCGGAATACCTGCGGGGAATACGCCACCGGAACCACTGGTGACCAGAATGGTTCCTACCTGCGGGGCTTCTTCCATTGGTACGAATTCCACCTTCAGGCTGTTTCCCTGCCCCCGAAGCAGGGCAGCCAAAGGGTGCTCCCTGACGGTGACGGGTACGGCAAGAGAGGCATCCAGGATCGTGCGGACAACCGCAAAGTCAGGCCCGACATCATCAATCAGGCCAACAAGCCCTTCGCTTGACGCCACAACATCATCCGGCTTGGCATGCTGAATCTTGATGATCAGATGACGGCTCATCTTTTCAGGGCTTCGAGCAACCACTTTGGCAGCCTGCCAGATGAATTCCGGAATGGGATCAAGTTCCAGCAGGCTTCTTAGCTGGCTGTTTTCCTCACGAAGGGTGTTGATCGTCTGAACCAGGGCAGCCTGACCCTGCAATCGGTTCCTAAGCCGGATATTTTCTTCCTGCAGCTCCTGCCGATCATCAAACCACAATTTTGTTTCTTCCCACCATGCAAGGGGAGCGCGAACTGCCTCAAATACGGGCGCCAGAAAAAGGTTCAGACGCTGACCGATGGGGAAGGCCTGAATATAATAGAGAATCATTGCTCCGAGAGATACTGCCAGCCATGGACGTATTCTTCGCCAGCGCTGTTGCGGCACGGCTCCTTATTCCTCGAAGAGCACGCCCCGCATGCGGTCCAATTCCTCAAGTGCCCTGCCACAGCCAAGGACAACACACTGGAGGGGATTATCCGCAATGGTTACAGGCAGACCGGTTTCCTCACGGATCAGATGATCCAGTCCTGCGATCTGCGCACCCCCTCCGGTAAGGACAATTCCCTTGTCCACAATGTCCGCGGCCAGTTCCGGGGGTGTCCGTTCAAGGCAGACCTTGACGGTTTCCACAAGGACATTCACGGATTCGGTCAGGGCCTCCAGGATCTCTGAATCATCGAGAGTCAGATTCTTGGGCACGCCGTTGATCAGGTCTCTCCCCTTTACATCCATCTCATGGCGTTCCTTCTGGGGGTAGGCGCTGCCAAGCTTGATCTTGATGGTTTCCGCCGTTGCAGAGCCAATAAGCAGATTGTACTTCCGCCTCAGGTGGTTGATGATGGCCTCGTCCATTTTATCGCCACCGACCCGCACCGAGCGTGAATGGACGATCCCGCCGTAACTGATGACGGCAATTTCTGTCGTACCCCCCCCGATATCCACCACCATGGAGCCAGAGGCCTCGGTAACGGGAAGGTCGGCGCCGATGGCAGCAGCCATGGGCTCCTCAATCAGATAGACTTCGCGGGCGCCTGCGGAGAGTGCGGACTCTCTGATGGCACGACGCTCCACGGGTGTTGAGCCGTATGGAACACAGATGACAATGCGAGGCGCAATCCCCCATGTCCGCTTGTGTACCTTGCGGATGAACTGTTTCAGCATGTCTTCCGTGACCACGAAATCAGCGATTACCCCGTCCTTCAGGGGTCTGATCGCCTGAATGGCGTCGGGTGTCCGGCCAAGCATGCGCTTGGCGTCCGTTCCGACGGCCAGAACCCGCCTGCCTTGCCGGCCTCCCCCCACATAAATCGCAACCACGGATGGTTCATTCAGAACCACCCCCTGCCCCTGAACATAAATAAGGGTATTGGCAGTCCCCAGATCAATGGCCATGTCCGATGAAAAAAGACCGAATAATCGCTGTAACATTTCCTCAACCTGTCCGGCGCTCGACGTACGCGCACATCAGAAATAGAACTGTGAAGCTAAAGCAGCATCAGCACGAGGTAAAGTTGCATGATTGGAATAATCCGCCTTTCCCGGGCCTACTCTCCCAGCAGATGGAGGAAAATGCGCCGATGCATGGGGTGGATACGGTGCTCGTAGACGTAAACCCCCTGCCAGATGCCCAGGGCCAATCGCCCCTGATACACCGGAATGGCAAGCGAAGTTGCCGTCAGCGCGGAGCGCACATGGGCGGGCATATCGTCCACTCCCTCCGCACGGTGTCGAAACATGGGGTCGCCATCCCTGATCAGCCTGGAGAAGAAGCGTTCAAGATCACGCTGGACTTCAGGATCGGCGTTCTCCTGAATAAGCAGTGAGCAGCTTGTGTGCTGGATAAAGAGGTGAAGAATGCCTTGCTGAATACCGGTTTCGCTGACCCATTTTTCCGTTTTCCGGGTTATGTCATACAAACCCCTGCCGGGACAGGATATCTCGATGACATGACTGGCCTGACGCATCATGCAGCAAGCTTCAGCCAGACCGGCGCGTGATCCGAAGGCCTTTCCCTTTTCCTCATCTCGATATCAACATCGCACGCGAGCGGAGTTATGGAGGCGTCTGTGAGGATGTGATCGATTCTCAGTCCCCAACCCCGGCGGAATGCCGCCAGACGATAATCCCACCATGTGTACACACGATCCTCCGGCTTCAGAATGCGCAACGCGTCCTGAAAGCCCGCCCTGAGCAATTCGCGGAATTTTGCCCTTTCCTCATCCGAGCACATGATCTTTCCATGCCATTTATCGGGGTCATGCACGTCAATATCCGCAGGTGCAATGTTAAAGTCACCCAGAACCACGATATGCTCGTATTTGGCGTGCTCTTCTTCGAGAGACGCCTTCAAGGCATCCAGCCACATGAATTTGTAGGCGTATTTTTCGGAGCCGACCTCCTGTCCGTTGGGGACATAGATGTTGATGAAGCGCATGCCGTTGATGCTGGCGGCCAGAAAGCGGCGTTGCGGGTCGTTAAACCCGTACAGTTCCGTCCTGATATCTGACGCCTCTTTTCTGCTGAGAATGGCGACGCCGTTGTAGGTCTTCTGACCGCTAAAGCAGACGTGATAGCCGGCCGCTTCGATTTCGTCTCTGGGAAACCTTTCATCCGGAAGCTTGGTTTCCTGCAGTGCCAGCACATCCGGTCTGAACCGTTCAAGCCACTCAAGGACATGCGGAAGCCGAACATTCAGGGAATTGACGTTCCAGGTTGCGATCATCATGCGATGTGTTTCCTCGCAGGCACCTTGATACTCAACCCCTGAATCTCCACAAATAAACTAGCCAGATCGTGCCTGCCAGCAGCATGATTGATGAGAGCAGCATGCCCATGGTGACCGATGCAAACAGAAAGCCGATTTGGGGATCAGGCTGGCGGAACATTTCGCATACAATTCTGGCGATGGCATAACCAATGAGAAACAGGGCGATGCGCATGCCATCCGGCCATTCTTTCCTGCGGGTCATCCACAGGAGACAAAACAGGAGAATGCCCTCAAGGGAAAGTTCGTAAAGCTGGCTTGGATGCCGGGGTTCGGGGCCCGCCTGAGGAAACACCATTCCCCAGGGTACGTCCGTGACCCGTCCCCACAGCTCGCCATTGATGAAATTGCCAAGTCTGCCGAATGCCAGGGCCAGCGGGGCGGCAACAAACAGACGATCGGCAAGCATGAGAAAGGGAAGTTTGTACCTGCGGCAGTACCACCATCCAAGCAGGATGGGACCTGCCAGTCCGCCGTGAAAGGACATGCCACCCTGCCACACGTAGAATATTTCAAGGGGATGCTGAAGGTAGTAGGCAAGATTATAAAACAGGACGTAAGCAATCCTGCCGCCTGCCACGACGCCAACGATCAACCAGGTGAACAATCCCTCGAAATGATGGGCGGGAATGATCCGTTCCCACTCCCCGCGCTCCCTGAGCTGGTATCTGGCAAGCCAATGTACCGTCAGAAAACCCAGGATGTACATCAGGCCGTACCAGTGGATGGCCACGGGCCCGATCTGGATGGCCACGGGATCGAAATTCGGATGTCTCAACATGACTAAACCATTGTCAGCAGGACTGCACCCAATGCAAGGCGATAAATGACAAAGGGCAGCATTCCCGTTCGCTCGATGAAACGCAGAAAGTAGTGAATACAGACGTAGGCACTCAAGGCAGAGAGTATGTAGCCAATGGCCAGCTCTGAAATTCCGATCCGGATCTGGGGCTCAGCGATCAGGTCCCGTATTTTCAGCCCCCCTGCAAGGGCGATGACGGGTATGGACAGCAGGAAGGAGAATCGTGCAGCCTCCCTGCGGGAATAGCCGAGCATCAGGCCAGCGGTGATGGTGATGCCGGACCTTGAGGTGCCGGGGATCAGAGCCAGTGCCTGAGCCAGGCCCACGGCCATGGCATGACCCAGGCTCCATTGGCAATCCTCCCGCGTGTTTCTTTTTTTCACATCCGCCCACAAGAGCAGGAGGCCGAAGGCAATGGAAGCGATGGCAATGACGGGAACGGAACGAAGCGGGCCTTCAACGATATCCTTGAATGCCAGGCCTGCCAGTCCCACCGGAATGGTCGCCAGCAGCACCAGCCAGGCCATTTTCCCTTCGGGATTGTTCCGCCACGAGCGCGCCTGAAGGGTGTGTCCAAAACCGACAATCATACGGGCAAGATCCGAGCGGAAGTAGTAAAGCACGGCTGTCAGGGTGCCCAGATGGACGATGCAATCGAATGCCAGTCCCTGATCCGGCCAGTCACTTGTCAGCGGGATCAGGGCAAGATGCGCGGATGATGAGATCGGCAAAAACTCGGTCAGGCCCTGAATCAGGGCAAGTACGGCGGCCTGCAGGCTGTCAATACTCTGAGCATCCATGGTTTGCCAACTCTTACTTGCCAAACCCCGCACAACAAGCTGATATTTAACCGGGATCAGGAGAAGCTCATGGCAACCAAATCTCTACCAACCCTCTGGCGCTGGCTGGACATGACGCGCCGGGTCATCGTTAATCTCATCTTTGTCATCATTCTGATTGGCATTCTGGCGGCAATTCTGGCGCAGCGTCCCAGGGTTCCCGAGGGCGGGGCTCTGGTTCTTGATCCCAGTGGGGTATTGGTCGAACAGATTGCGAGCCCTTACCCGCCGGACCTTCTCCTTGGTGCCCCCAGGGTGGAGCAGGCCCTGATGAGGGATTTGCTGGATGCCATCGATATCGCCAGGGATGATAAACGCATCAGGCTGATGGTTCTTGATCTCGGAAACCTGGGGCCGGCCTCATTGTCCAAGCTGAGAGACCTGCGCAAGGCCATCAAGGGCTTCAAGGCAAGCGGGAAAAGGGTGATTGTGGCCGCAGACTACTACACGCAGGGCCAATATTATCTGGCGTCGATCGCGGATGAAATTTACCTGCATCCAATGGGTATGGTGACGCTCACGGGGCTGGATCTCTACCGAAGCTATTTCAAGGATGCCCTCGACAGGCTGAACATCGATATGCATGTCTTTACCGCGGGCGAGTACAAATCCGCAGCGGAGCCCTTGACCCGCAATGATATGTCACCCAGGGCGCGTGAGGCCAATTCCCTCTGGCTGAATCAGCTATGGGACAGCTATGAAAAGGATGTCACCGCCTCCCGGGGCATCAGCCGTGAGAAGCTCCACTCGCTACTGAGCAAGCCATCCCGTCTTCTGCAGCGCTACAAGGGGAATCTGGCCAGGCTGGCAAAGGATTTTGGCCTGGTGGACGCCCTGGCAACACGGCAGGAGGTCAAGGATCACCTGATCAAGCTGGTGGGCAAGGACAAGGAGAACGGGACATTCCGGCAGATCTCCTACAAGGCGTATCTGCAGGCTGTGGATGGTGATGAACGACATGTGCCGATGGAAAGCCGGAATAAGATCGCCATAGTTGTTGCCAGCGGCACCATCCTCGATGGCGAGCAGCCCGCGGGCATGATCGGCGGTGATTCTCTGGCCGCAATTCTTCGTTCTGCCCGGGCGAACGACGATATCAAGGCAGTGGTCCTGCGTGTTGATTCACCCGGTGGAAGCGCGCTGGCCTCGGAACTGATTCGCCGGGAGGTTGAGAACATCAAACTCAGCGGCAAACCGGTTGTGGTATCGATGGGAAGCCTTGCAGCATCCGGGGGTTACTGGATTTCGATGGCAGCAGATGAAATCTGGGCAAGCCCCATCACCCTAACAGGGTCCATTGGCGTCATCGGGCTTTTACCCAAGATACATCGTGGGCTTGATAAGCTGGGGATTCACACGGATGGCATTGGCACCTCACCGATCGCCGGGGCGATGCGTCCGGACCGGCCCATGAATCCGGAGATTGCGCAGGTCATGCGGGAGAGCATCGATTACATATACAGCGAATTTGTCCGCAAGGCGGCCGATGGCAGAGGCATGGAGGTCAAGCAGCTTGACAGGATTGCCCGGGGCCGGGTCTGGTCCGGTATGGATGCCCTTGAAGCGGGTTTGGTGGACAAGCTTGGAGGTCTGGATGATGCCGTTGCCTCGGCGGCCGAACGAGCGGGCATCAGCAGCGATTATGAAGTCATGTATCTGGAGAAGAAACGGACTTTCCGGGAGATCCTGCTTGAGGACCTCCTGGGCAGCATGGAAGCCGGATTTGGGTTCCGGCAGATCAGCTCCCTGCCAGGCCTTGAACCGTTATCCTCTTTCATTGACGAGCTGCGCCTTCTTACGTCTTCCGGGGCTGGGGGTGTCTATGCCTACTGTCCCTGCGGCGATGTCCGGATCAAATGAACTCCGGTATCAATGCATGCGACAGGTCATGATTGGCGCATAAAATCTGAAAGATCCTTGATGGAGGGAATACCCCTCCTTGCGCCCAGAGTTGTGCAGGTGAGGGCAGCTGTGGCCGAGGCGAAGCAGAGCAGCTTGTCCCAGGCCATGTTTTGAGCCACGCCAAGAGCAAAGGCGCCATGAAAGGCATCGCCCGCGCCTGTGGTGTCCACGGCATCCACCTGGCAGGCGGGAAGCTCGCCCTCTTCCCCCGAGTGAGACCAGACAAGTCCCCGATCGCCCAGTGTGATTACCACGGAGGGCGTGATGCCTGCAAGCTTTTCCAGCGCCCTTGCGGGCCCGGTTTCTCCGGTAAAATCGCGCGCGAACCTTTCGGAGGCAACCAGATAATCCACCAGAGGCGCCAGGGCTCTGCTGCCGTGATGAACGGATCCGGCATCAAGGACGGTTGGAATGCCAGCCTTTTTTGCCTTCTTTGCCAGCGGGACAGAGATCAGGGGTTCATGGCCGTCAAAGAGCAGGCATCGGGCCCGGATATCGGACAAGTCTGTTTCATTTTCACTCAACGGGGGTAATGAGCTGTGGTTGATCACGGTTCTTTTGCCATCGGGCTTGACCAGGATGACCGACAGGGGTGTTTGTGCCTCTCCCCTGACCACGTGGCCGGTGGCTACGCCATCCCGGATCAGTTCCTCCAAATGCTTTTCCCCATAGAGGTCGTCACCAAGGTAACCCACAAAGGCGGAAGTGCCTCCAAGCCTCACGACAGCCACGGCCGCGTTGGCGGCCGGTCCCCCACCGCATTCGACCATACTTATGGCGCGGGTTTTTTCATCCGCTTCCGGGTGGTGATCCACGACCATGACCAGATCAAAGGAGGCATGGCCGACACACAGCACATCGACCCGGGTCAAGATGTTCCGACCTGCCGGCCCAGCCACGCGTCGGCTGCTGCGACCGAGGTGAACGATCCAAGAACGAGATACCGGCCGTGATCCGGATGGGGAAGTTCCATGTCAAGGGCCTCATCAACGGTTTCATAGCAGGCACTGGAAGGGGAATCCAGCCAGCGGGGCGTGATGATCCGCCGGCAATATGGACGCAGCAGATCCAGCGCTTGCCCGAGGTTCCGGTCAGGGCGCGGAAAAACAAAGATCGCGTCAAATGGATCGGCCAGCCCCTTCAAATCTGGAAGAAGGGCCCGGATGGCATGCTCATTGTGTGCCGCATCCAGCCAGATCTGTCTCTTCCCCCATTGAACATGCTGCATCCGGCCCGGGATTCCGGTTTCAGCGATGGCTTTTCGGGCGCGTGCCAGGTCGATGCTGAACCATCCGGTATCCTTTAGGCGACCAACGGCTGAACAGGCCAGAGAGGCATTGATTTTCTGATGCGAACCGTAAGCAGCAAGGCCATGAAAGTCAGTTGCCTGACTTATGATCTCCAGGCCGGGATTGTATGCTTGCAGAATGTTGGCAACCTCCGGTGTCTGAGGCGCGCTGATGGACCACCTGCAGCCATCCATGGCATATGCCTTTTCCCGTGCGATCCTGGAAAGGGATTCTCCCAGCCAGTCCTGATGGTCCAGGCCGATCGGGGTGATCAGGGCCATGTCGGCGGGCACGGCAGTCGTGGCATCAAGGCGAGCCCCGACGCCGGCTTCAAGTATTTCGACATCCACGCTTCTGGAGCTGAAATAATGCAGGGCGATGACGGTGGCCAGTTCAAAATAACTGGCCGATACACGCAAGGCCACCGGTACCAGGGACTCCAGGCCGGATAGCAATGTTGTCCGGTCAATGGGTATGGAGTTAACACGAATACGCTCATTAAACTCATGAATATGGGGTGAGGTGTACAGCCCTACCCTGAGTCCGGCGCACATCAGCGCCTGATTCAACATGTGGGCCGTTGATCCCTTGCCATTGGTGCCGGCGATACGTATTCGCAATCTTGGGGTTGTCAGTTTCAGGTGTTCGAGAAGTTTGCGCATCCTGGCGTGACCAGGTCTGTAGTCCCGGTCCGAAGCCGGCTGTCCCAGCTTGCTCAGCCAGCTCTCGACACTTACGGATGACTTAGCCATGGTAAGGGCCACGCCCGTCAATGATGATCAGGATGAAAGGGTTGAACGGTAGGGATAATTGGTCAGGTGGCCAAACAGGATGTCCAGATAGTCCCTTGTCTTCCTGCGGTCAATCACGTCATCGATCAGACCGTGCTCGAGCAGGAACTCCGATCTCTGAAAGCCTTCGGGGAGCTCCTGATTCACGGTCTCCCGGATGACGCGGGGGCCGGCGAATCCGATAAGGGCGCCCGGTTCGGCCAGGATGACATCTCCCAGCCATGCCACGGATGCGGAAACACCGCCCATGGTGGGATCGCTTAGCAGACAAACAAAGGGCAGGTTCGCGTCGTGAAGCCTGGCCGCGACAGCCGACGTCTTGGCCATTTGCATAAGGGAAAAGATGCCTTCCTGCATGCGTGCGCCCCCCGAGGCCGTAACAAGAAGGTAAGGCCACCCATGCTCGATTGCCCGATCCATGGCCCGCACGATCTTCTCTCCCACGACCGAGCCCATGCTGCCACCCATGAAATCAAACTCGAAAATGGATGCCGAGATGGAGCGTCCCTTGATGGTGCCGGTAAAATTGCGTATGGCATCCTGGTTTCCGCTGCGCTTGGATGATTCCTTCAGGCGGTCCCTGTAACGCTTCTTGTCCCGGAAATTCAGGGGATCGGTGGATCGAAGGTTTTCATCACATAACCTGAAACTGTTTTCATCAAACAGGAAACGCGCCCGATCCAGAGCCTTGATCCGCAGATGATGGCTGCAGTTTGGACAAACCATCTGATTCTTCACCAGCTCTCGGTGATAAATGGTTTCACCGCATCCCGGGCACTTCTGCCACAAGCCTTCGGGGGCACCTTCGGATCGGGAGCTGAGCATTCTCTTTGGTTTTTCGATCAATCGGGTAATCCAGTTCATATCTCTAAAAGCAGCTCATCTACCTGGGTAAGCATTCGAAGATGAGGTATGCCCAGTGCTTCAACCTCCGCTGTCAGGATATTCAGGGTTTCGGGTTTCATATGGTACAGATATACGGGGACTTCTCCTAGCCTGTTAAATTTTTTCAGTTCCCGCGCCAGGATGTTTGGCGTCATGTGGCCACTGATGACTGCCAGCCCTTCGTAATCGTTGGGGAACGAGCAATCAACAACCAGCCCTCGAAGCCGTAGTTGCTCGTTGGCAATCTCCCATATCCGGTCGGTTTGGCCGGTGTCCGCCGTGTACATGAACTGTATCCCCTTCTGCTCGAGCAAAAATCCCGTGCAGGGAACAGGATGATTCACCGGTATGGGCGTGATCCTTACCCCATCGACCTGGACAGGAACTTCGGGATGAATGGGTTCAAAGACCAGGATAGGATCGGACTTCGAGGGAATACGGCTGAAGTCGGGCCATATGTGGTTGTTGAAAAAGTGCTTTTTCAGCACATCCAGGTTTTCCGGAAGGCTGTGCACGTAAACCTGACGGTTTTCCCTGGCACCCCCGAGCCGCTTCAGGGCCCGGTTGTCCGCCAGAAATGCGATATCCTTGATATGATCCAGATGGGTGTGCGAGACAAAAATGTGACGGATCCCATACTGTTCCTCAAGGCTCAGGGCCTCCGTTGAGGAGCCGGCATCGATAAGGATGCTGTCGTTAACAAGAAAGGATGTCAGGTGAAACCCCAGAAGCTGGCCACCATAGCATCCCAGAACCTTGAATTTCATGATCGTCTCAACCCCTGACGGATATCGGATACGGCCCTTTCCATGGATTGAATCATGGCACTGGGATCGGAAAGATGCTCCTCGATCTGTCTGACAAAATAACTTCCAACAACCACCCCATCCGCAAATTGAGCTATACGGGCAGCCTGCTCGGCACTGTTTATGCCAAAGCCAACGCCGATGGGAAGACGGCTTATCTGACGGATAGCCTCAACCTGCTTCCTGACGCCATCAACGTCGGTAAGTGTGGCACCCGTGACACCCGTGAGGGAGACATAATAAAGGAATCCACTGGCAGATCGGGCTACCAGCCTGCACCGTTCATCCGAAGATGTGGGCGCCAGAAGACGAATATGATGCAGACATTCCCTCCGCATGGCCGTGTCAAACTCTGCAGATTCCTCCGGTGGAAGGTCCACAATCAGGGCGCCATCGGCACCCGCCTGCTTCAGTTTCCTCGCAAAGGTCTCGTAGCCTATGACATAGGCCACATTGGCGTAGCCCATGAACACGATACCCACGTCAGGGTGGGCCTCACGAACGGAACGTGCGAGTGAGAAGACATTCTCGATGTGCATACCTGAAGCAAGCGCCCGCTCACTTGCAGCCTGGATCACCGGACCGTCCGCCATGGGATCCGAGAAGGGCATGCCGATCTCCAGAATGTCAACGTGTTTGGCCAGCATGGCCATCAGCCTTCCGGATGTCTCCAGATCCGGATCCCCGGCTGTGAGATAGCCGATCAGGGCCGCGCGGCGCTCACCTGCCGCCGCTTTGAAACATAGGGAAAGCCTGTCCGCGCCGGAAGAAGCGGTCATGATATGAGCTCCTTGATGCCAACGCCGAGCTTTTCACAGACGGTGTTCAGGTCCTTGTCTCCCCGGCCGGAGAGGTTGACGAGCACCCACTGGTCTGTGTTCATGGTGCGCGCCAGCTTCATGGCATGCGCCAGGGCATGACTGGATTCCAGAGCGGGCAGGATTCCTTCCCGTTTTGCCAAAGCCTGAAAGGCCTCAAGGGCCTCGGTATCGGTGACGGTTTCGATTTCAAGCCTTCCCCTGTCAGCCATATCGGCCAGTTCGGGGCCAACGCCGGGGTAATCGAGTCCGGCGGAGATACTATGGGTGGGCTGGATCTGGCCCTCGTCGTTTTCAAGCAGGCAGGTCAGGTTGCCATGGAGGATCCCCGGTTTGCCTGCGGCCAGCGAAGCGGCATGGTTTCCCGTAGCCAGTCCCTCTCCCGCAGCCTCTACCGCGATCAGGCGTATCGGGTCATCTCGCAGGGGGTGCATAAGCCCGAGGGCGTTGGAGCCGCCACCTACACAGGCGATGGCGACATCCGGCAACCGGCCGATATGCGTCAGGCACTGGCTGCGTGCTTCCTCCCCGATAACGGACTGAAATTGACGGACCATCAATGGGTAAGGATGGGGTCCGGCAACGGTTCCGATGATGTAAAAGGTATCCTGGCAGCTTGCCACCCAGTCCCTGAGGGCCTCATTGAGTGCATCCTTGAGCGTTGCCGTTCCCGAATCAACGGGCACGACGCGTGCTCCCAGCAAGCGCATACGGAATACATTCGGCGCCTGCCGCTTCATGTCCTCCCTGCCCATGTAAACGTCGCATTGCATGCCAAACATGGCTGCCACGGTGGCGGTCGCTACGCCGTGCTGACCCGCACCTGTCTCGGCAATGACCCGATGCTTCCCCATACGCCGGGCAAGCAGACCCTGTCCGATGGTGTTATTGATCTTGTGGGCGCCGGTATGGGTTAAATCCTCGCGCTTGAGAAGGATCTGAGCGCCGCCAAGTTCTTCAGACAGGCGCTGCGCGTGGAAAAGTGGTGTGGGTCGACCAACGTAATCGGTCAGAAGGTTGCAGCGTTCTTCCTGAAAGGAGGTGTCGGCCCAGGCATCCTCAAAGGCCGACTCAAGCTCTTCAAGCGGCGCCATCAGGGTCTCGGCCACATAACGACCACCAAATTTGCCGAAATGCCCCCCCTGGTCGGGTTTATGCAGGATCTTCGGCTGAAATGACGGGCTGGTCATGGGACTCAACAGTGTTCTCCCTACGGTTTGAATTCTCGTACACGCTTCACAAACCGGCGCATTTTCTCCGCGTCCTTGATTCCGGGAGCGGATTCAACCCCCGAGGATACATCGACAGCATAAAACTGGCGAACCCCCAGCGCTTTTTGCACATTGTCGCCGGTTAGTCCGCCTGCAAGGATGACAGGATGGGGATGATCAAAATCCTTCAGCAGTGACCAGTCGAAGGTCTGTCCGCTTCCACCGTGGATACCGTTGGGCGCCTTGGCATCCAGAAGAACGGTACAGCCGTATTGACAGGCCTTTTCAAGGTCTGAGGCCCGGGAAACGCCAACGGCCTTGATCACCCGCTTCTTCTGGATCGCGCAGAAATCGGGGGACTCATGTCCATGAAGCTGGAGAACATCCAGGGGGCAGTTGGCCAGCACGTTGTTGATGGTGGTCAGAGACGCATTGACAAACAGACCAACCATGGTCATGAACGGCGGCATTGTGTCGATGATGACTGCGGCCTCGGCAGGAGGGACGTAGCGAGGGCTTTTTTCGTAAAAGACAAAGCCCAGCGCGTCCACTCCCAGGCTGGCTGCAACCATGGCGTCCTGTTTCCTGGTGATACCGCATATTTTTATCTTGGGTGCATGCTGCATTGGCACAGCCTAACAAAACACCTGGATGGCGCCACTTGCAGCAGGTTTGGTCGCATCAGATGATCATTCTGTTCCTTAAGGTTTCCGGTTAGGGTTTGAGCATGGTTACCGTGATGAATACCTACGCCCGTTATCCTGTCACCCTCGTGAGAGGTCTTGGCACACGCGTATGGGACGATGCCGGCAGGGAATATCTGGATTTCATTTCAGGCATTGCCGTGAACAGTCTTGGCCACGCACATCCAGCGCTGGCGGAGGTCGTATGCGACCAGGCCAAAACGATGCTGCATTGTTCCAATCTCTTCCACATCCCCGAACAGGAGGCCCTCGCTGAAAAACTGTGCCGGCTGGCCGGACTGGAGGCGGCCTTTTTCTGCAATTCCGGGGCCGAGGCCAATGAGGCGGCCTTCAAGCTTGCGCGTAAATACTGGTACGATCGGGCCAGCCCGAGGCGCAGCATTATCTGTGCCAGCAATTCATTTCATGGCAGGACACTCAACACTCTTACAGCGACGGGTCAGGACAAGGTCAAGGTAGGTTACGACCCGCTTCCTCCCGGATTTTTGCACGTGCCATATGGGAACATGGATGCCCTGAAAAAGGTGGTGGATGGCGGCACTGCTGCCATTCTGCTCGAGCCGGTTCAGGGTGAGGGAGGCGTCAATCTGCCACCGACGGGTTATTTGCAGTCCGTGCGCATGCTGTGCGATGAACATGGGATTCTGCTGATCCTGGATGAGGTGCAGACAGGCATTGGCCGGACAGGCCGGATGTTTGCTTACGAACATTGTGGGATCAAACCCGATCTTCTGACCCTCGCCAAGGGACTGGGTGGAGGGGTCGCCATCGGCGCCCTGGTGGCGACCGGCAAGGTTGCTGAAAGTTTTGGGCCTGGCACGCATGGTTCGACCTTTGGCGGTAATCCGCTCGCCTGTCGGGCGGCAAATACAGTTCTCTCCGTTATCGAGAAGGAGAAACTACTTGCCAACGCCGCCAAACAGGGGGCCTACCTGCTTCGGAAGCTGGAGTCTCTCCGAAGACAATATAAGGTGATCCGGGAGGTACGTGCCTTGGGACTGCTGGCAGGACTGGAACTGGATTGCGAAGTCGCACCCGTGATAGCCGGCTGCCGTGAGAACGGCTTGCTTTTGCTTCCTGCTGGCCCCAAAGTGCTGCGCTTTCTGCCACCGCTCAATGTTTCTTCGGCAGAGATTGACGTGGCCATGGGCATTCTGTCGGATTGTTTAACCGAGGGTTCGATATGAGGCATTTCTTGACGTTGTTGGATATTACGGCGGCCGAGGCCAAGGGTGTCCTTCGACGCGCAGCGGAGCTGAAGGACCTTCAGAAAAGGGGGGTGCCCCATAAGAGTCTCGCCGGAAAGACGCTGGGCATGATTTTTGACAAGGCCTCCACCCGGACACGTGTTTCCTTTGAGGTGGGCATGTATCAGCTCGGCGGCCATGCCCTTTTTCTGCACTCGGGGACGACCCAGCTTGGCAGGGGTGAACCCATTGAGGATTCGGCGCGCGTGCTATCACGCATGGTTGACGGCATCATGATTCGGACTTTTTCCCAGGCATCGCTCCAGCTGTTTGCCAGGTTCTCTCAGGTGCCGGTGATCAACGGCCTGACCGACCTCACTCACCCATGCCAGATTCTGGCCGATGTCTTTACCTTCGAGGAACATCGCGGAGAGATCTCCGGGAAAACGGTTGCTTGGATTGGTGATGGCAACAACATGGCCCATTCCTGGATCAATGGTGCGGTGAGTTTTGGTTACAGACTCAACATCGCGTGCCCGTCCGCCTATTGTCCGGATCCTCGCCTCCTGGAGGCGGCCAGGGCGCTGGGAGCCACGGTGGAGCTTTTTGACAATCCGATCGAGGCAGCGGCCGGCGCCGATCTTGTGACGACGGATGTATGGGCATCCATGGGTCAGGAAGAGGAACAGGCCAAGCGGGCAAAGGCCTTTGCCGGCTTTCAGGTCAATGAACGGGTGATGGCGGAGGCATCGCCGGATGCCATCTTTATGCACTGTCTCCCTGCCCATCGCGGGGAAGAGGTGGCCGCCAGCGTAATTGACGGGCCACAGTCGGTGGTCTGGGATGAGGCTGAAAATCGCCTGCACGCACAAAAGGCCCTTCTTGAGTTTTTACTGGGCTCAAACGAACAACAGGCTGGGGTATGAAATGTCGAAGCAGAAAATCAACAAGGTAGTGCTTGCCTATTCCGGAGGTCTGGACACCTCCATCATTCTGAAATGGTTGCAGGACACCTACGGCTGTGAGGTCGTCACCTTCACGGCCGACATTGGCCAGGGCGAAGAGGTGGAAGATGCCCGCCTGAAGGCCCGGGCCTGCGGAGTGAGTGCCATTTACATTGAAGATCTCACGGATGTCTTCGTTCGTGACTATGTTTTTCCGATGTTTCGGGCGAATACCGTGTATGAGGGGGAATACCTTCTTGGCACGTCCATTGCCCGCCCCCTGATCGCCAAGCGGATGATCGAGATTGCGGAGGCAGAGGGGGCGGATGCGGTCGCCCATGGCGCAACCGGCAAGGGCAATGATCAGGTTCGCTTCGAGATAAGCTTTTATGCCTTGAAGCCGGACGTGAAAGTCATTGCGCCCTGGCGGGAATGGAACCTCAGTTCACGCGAGGACATGATGAATTACGCCGAGGCGCATGGCATCCCCGTGGAACGCAGGCGGAAACAATCCAAGACCCCCTATTCCATGGATGCCAACCTCCTGCACATCTCGTATGAGGGGTACGATCTGGAGGATCCCTGGACCGAGCCGGAAGAGTCCATGTGGCGATGGACGGTTTCGCCGGAGGAGGCACCCGATGAACCGGAATATCTGGAACTCGGCTATCAACACGGTGATATCGTCTCGGTCAATGGCGAGACCATGTCCCCGGCCCGGGTACTTGCCACACTGAACCGGTTTGGCAACAAACATGGCATCGGTCGCATCGATATCGTTGAGAACCGGTATGTGGGGATGAAGTCACGTGGCTGCTATGAGACCCCCGGCGGCACCATTATGCTCAAGGCCCATCGCGCGATCGAATCCATCACCCTGGATCGGGAAGTGGCGCATCTCAAGGATGAACTGATGCCGCGCTATGCCAAGCTGATCTACAATGGCTACTGGTTCAGTCCGGAAAGACAGATGCTGCAGCAGATGATCGACGCCTCTCAGGCCATGGTTCACGGTGTTGTCCGGCTCAAGCTTTACAAGGGGAATATTACCGTTGTTGGCCGGAAGTCGGAAAACTCACTGTTTAATGAACGCCTGTGCACCTTTGAAGAAGACTACGGCGCCTACAACCAGCAGGATGCCGGGGGATTCATCAAGCTCAACGCGTTGCGCCTGAGGCTGGCCATGCTTGCTGGCCGTAATCCCTAGTCGCTTCACGTTCTTTTCACGCTGCCACTCCAGAGTAAAAAGCCGTTAGGCTGTTAATGAGATGTATGCAGAAGAAAGGAGCAGGCATGCGTTACGACTTGTTGACCAAGCTGTTGCACTGGGGGATTGCGGTGAGCGTGACCTTGCAACTGCTTACCAGCCTGTTGATGGAGGAGCCCGAGCATGGCGAAGTGCGCAGTGCGTTTGAGGCAGGCCTCTTTGAGGTTCATGAGAATGTTGGGCTCATCGCCTTTGGATTGCTCTTGTTGCGCTGGTTATGGGCTCTTTCCGGCCATGCCATGGCCGGCTGGCAACGCCTGTTTCCATGGCTTTCGACCGAAGGCAGGAGGGAACTGATCGGCGACATCCGGCAAGGACTCCCCCACTGGCTGAAGGGGAAGCTTCCGGAGCCCGGCGAGAGGGATGCCATTGCCAAGACATTTCATGGTTTCGGTCTGGTGATCGCCTCCATGATGGCGATCACCGGCCTTATCATCTTCTTCACTATGGATAGCGATGGCGGGCTTCGAGGGTTTGCCCACGCCATGGGAGAGGTGCATGAAGCCTTTTCTGTTCTGATGTGGATTTTCCTGGTAGGCCACCTTGCCATGGCCGGCTGGCATCAACTCCTCGGCCATGACGTGCTTGGCAAGATGTTTCTGTTTCGCCAACCCCGTCAGAGTTGATCTTTGCAAAGGGCGGGGTCAATCCGGAATCCGGCTGGACAAAACCTTGCGAATAAGCTAAGAATAGGCAACACGCATCACATGAGGTGTGCGCGAAACATCCCTCTCTCGAGGAATGAGCGGCTGCCAAACGGGCGGCCGCTTTCCTTTGGTATCCTTAACATGTGGGTGTTAGCCCAAAATGAAAACTTCCGCTTTTAGCAAAGTAGAAATTTCCGCTTC
>CAZCTM010000029.1:0-22990 GCA_964501925.1 uncultured Zetaproteobacteria bacterium
TCGGACAGGGGTGCGACGTGTTGCAGAACACATCGTGACCGGATCGTCGGCAGCAAGCGCATATGATCACTGGAGAGCAACAGGATTAAATTGCCTGCAGCCGGCTCTTCCAGGCCTTTAAGCAGTGCATTGGATGACTGGAGGTTCAGGAGCTCAGCATCGTCCAGCACAGCCACCCTTCGACCGGATTCCATACCGCTCAATTGGAGGAATGAGAGCAATTGTCTTATCTGCTCGACTGAAACATCTCGCTTCTTCTCGATCAGACCCATACGACAGAAATCGGGATGGGAACCTGCTTTTAGCATTCTGCAGGAATGGCAGTTCCCACAACTCTCCTCCCCGCTCCCGGCCGGTCTGTTTCTGTCGCACAAATACGCGGCAGCCAGTGCCTCCGCCAACATGGATTTGCCGATACCCCTGGGTCCGTAAAAAAGCCACGCATGAGGCAATCTTCCCTGCTCCAGAGCCCTCAGGAACCGAGCCTGAACAAGCTGGTGACCGGTTGGAGAGCTCATGTCAGAAAAGAATATCGGCCATGGAGAATATTCCTGATGGAGGCTTGCACATCATCGATGCTTCCATCCGCCTCAACCCTGAATACCCTCTCAGGTTCGTTTTGCCAGATAAGCCTGAAGCCTTCACGAACCCGCTGATGAAAGTCCACCCTTTCTCCATCCATGCGGGTTACTTCCTCGCCGTTTCGCGATCGCTGAAACATTCTGGCCAGGGAGTCCCTGACATCCATATCAAGCCACAAGGTCAAGTCAGGATGACAACCGGCCTCCGCAAATCTTATCAGGGGCATGATGCTGGAGGCATCCAGTTCCCTGCCCGCAATCTGGTATGCCCGGGTCGAGTCCGAGTAACGGTCGCACAAGACCCATTTCCCCTCCTTCAAGGCGGGAAGGATGGTTTCATGCACATGCTGGGACCGATCTGCAAGAAACAGCAACAGCTCCGCACGAGGTGCCGGCGCAAAGGGTTCACTGAGAAGGATACGCCTGATTTCCCGGCCAAGAATCCCATCACCCGGTTCGAAGGTGACACATACGTCGAAACCGAGCGATGTGAGCCATTCGGCAGTCAGTTGAATCTGCGTGCTCTTTCCGCATCCTTCGCAGCCTTCAAAGCTGATAAACTGACCCTTAAGCATTATTCAGAACCTTCGGTTTTCACATGAACGACGCTTCTGGCTTTGCGTTCCATCTTCATCCATTGCCGCACATTCTTTGTATGTTCGGCAAGGGTGCTGGCAAACATATGTCCCCCCTTTCCATTGGCAACAAAATACAGGTAGTCCGTCTCCGCTGGCCGGGCAGCCGCCTTCAAACTCGCAGCACCCGGGTTGCAAATGGGCGTCAATGGCAACCCCGTCCTTGTATACGTGTTCCAAGGTGTGTCTCGCTCCAGATCCTTTTTTGTGAGATTCCCGGAGAATGCCCCATCCGTCCGCCATAAACCATAAATCACCGTAGGGTCCATTTGCAGGGGCATGTTTCTTCTTAACCGGTTCCGAATTACGGAGGCAATCAGGGGACGTTCTCGATCGATCGAGGTCTCCTTTTCGATGATCGAGGCGACAATCCGAAGCTGATGGCGGTCAAGCCAGGAATTCCCCAACCGGTCCAGGAGCCTTCGCTGGGATTCCAGCATCTGCGTAAGTATCCGTTTTGGCTGAACGGGTTTCTCGTAGCTATAGGTCTCGGGCAAGAGCATGCCTTCCGCATCGGCGCCGTTGACAAGCTCGGCCAGTGTTTCTCTCCATAGATCGGGATGCGTTTCGGTCTTCTCGGCCAGCAGGGAGATAATTTCCGCCAGCCGAAGCCCTTCGGGTATGGTTAACTGGTACAAGATGACATCCCCTTCATGAATCCGCTTCATGACGGTCCACATATCCGCCGGTTCCTCAAACCTGTAGTGGCCACTCTGCATGCGGGCTGATACCCCGCTCAGCCTGGCCAGCAACCGAAAGAGATTGGGCGATCGTATCACCTTGCCCTGGTACAGCCTTTCAGCAATCTCGGATGCCGAGGCACCGCCCGGGATAATGACTTCCACTGCTGACGGTGGTTTTGTTTCCATGAAAATCTGCAGAGAGGCATAGACCACAACGATGCCCAGAAGGATCAGTGTCAGCCAGATTATTCTGAGCATGGCAGCTCAGCAGGCACGCCGGGTCTTCCCGACAGGACGCGATACAGCAGCTCAAAAGCCGAGCCGCTTTCGGGCAAGTCCCGTTCATGAACCCGGGTAACCGGAAGGATAAAATATCCGCTGTTGCAGAGAGCCAGCGCTTCACATTCCTCAAGCCAGTCCACGGGGCAGTGTGCATCAAGAACAACTCCTGAATCCAGCAATGCCCCCCGAACAATGCCCGGCAACACCCCATCCCCGGCAGGAGTCCACCACTGACCTTGCCTGTAAACAAGAACATTGGCGGTGGGCGTGGAGAGTATATGCCCATCATCACACATCAATGGGGTATGGTGCATCTTCAGCCGGCCCTGCAGGAGCTTGAGGGCCCGGAGGGTCTCAGCATAGTCGGCAGTAAATTTCGCCGGCCTTGGCCGTACGGGAAAAGGCCATGGCAGGGGTTGCAGGGATATCTTCTTCCCTGGGGGCACGAACGGCCTCGTGCAAAGGTATACTCCGCAATGGCGTTCGACAGGGGGGGGAATCCCCCATGGACCACTTCCTCCCGTCACTGTGACACGAACCAGGGTGTCCTCACCATGAATGGCTGCAGCATTCAGGCAACGGCCGTGAAGACCTTCGGGAACGGCAAGACCAAAGCTTGCCAGCCCCCTGGCCAGTCGGGTCAGATGGCCTTGCCAGCAGAAAATCTTCCCCTCTATTACCCGAAAGGTTTCAAAGCAGGCCTCGGCATACAGAAGCCCCCGGTCGTCAACTGGAAGCCTGGTCAGATCCATCACCTCACAAGCCTAAGGGAAAACCCGTCGTTCATATATCATTCCCATGGGCTGGACGGCTTCCTTCCGCACATGACATAGGGCATGGCAAACTGCACCCCTGACATGGTATAAGCGCTCATGGCCCAAAAGTACATTGAAGCAATTGAGCATGCACGGGTTTATGACGTTGCGGTGGAAACACCACTGGAGCTGGCCCCAAAACTGTCGAGGCGTCTGCACAATGAGGTCCTGCTCAAACGGGAAGACCTGCAGCCGGTATTCTCCTTCAAGCTTCGCGGAGCATACAACAAGATCGCCAGTCTTGAGGAGGAAGAGTGTCAAAAGGGTGTGCTATGCGCCTCGGCAGGCAACCATGCCCAGGGGGTGGCCCTGGCGGCACGCAGACGCGGTTGCCGCGCCACGATTGTCATGCCCAGGACCACCCCCGAGATCAAGATCGGTGCGGTTCGCTCCATGGGGGCAACGGTTATCCTCGCCGGGGACAGTTATTCGGATGCAAGTGATCATGCGATCAGGCTGCAGAAGGAAACCGGCATGGTGTTCGTGCACCCCTACGACGATCCGGTCGTCATTGCCGGCCAGGGAACCATTGCCGAGGAGATCCTGAGGCAAACCCCGAAGGACATCGATGTCGTTTTTATCCCGATCGGGGGTGGCGGTTTGGCTGCGGGAATGGCGGTCTATCTCAAGCACATGTCCCCCGCCACCAGAATCGTCGGCGTGGAGCCCGTGGATTCGGCAGCCATGTATCAATCGCTCAGGGCGGGTGTCAGGGTCGAGCTTGACCAGGTGGATATCTTTGTTGACGGCGTGGCCGTAAAAAAAGTGGGCAGACACACCTTTCATCTTGTCCGTCACTATGTGGATGAGATCGTTCTTGTTGAGGCTGACGAGATCTGCGCAGCCATCAAGGACATTTTCGATGAAAACCGGAGCATCGTCGAGCCGGCTGGCGCATTGGCTGTTGCTGCCATGAAGAACTATGTCGAGCAGCGAGAAGTCCATGGCAAAACCATTGTTTGCATCAACAGCGGAGCCAACATCAACTTTGACCGGCTGCGACACATTGCTGAACGTGCGGAAATGGGTGAGGAGCGTGAAGCCCTTTTTGCCGTCACCATTCCGGAAAGAGCCGGTTCCTTCCTCGAATTCTGCCGGCTTATCGGAAAGCGGGTCATCACCGAATTCAACTACCGACTCTCAGGGAGAGATCAGGCTCACATCTTCGTGGGGATCGGGATCGCCGACAGAAGCGAGTCGCTGGAGATCATCTCGCTTTTGGAAAACCATGGTTACGGTGTTGTAGACCTCCATGACAACGAACTTGCCAAACTGCATATACGCCATCTGGTAGGTGGACGAAGCTCCCTGGTTCAGAACGAGGTGCTCTACCGTTTCGAGTTTCCGGAACGCCCTGGGGCCTTGCTGGAGTTCCTGACCAGTGTTGCCGGCCGATGGAACATTTCCCTCTTTCACTATCGCAATCATGGCGCAGCCTTTGGTCGTGTGCTGGCCGGAATGGAGGTCCCCCGAGAGGACAAGGATGAGTTTCAGGTTTTCCTCGACAGGCTCGGTTACCCCTATACCGAAGAAACATCCAACCCGGCCTATCATCTTTTTCTTTAATGGTGGAATGTCTCCATCCTAAAAATCCTTCAGACAGGAGATCGCCAGCGCCAGACAGGAGATCACCGATTTGCTTCGGATCTCGGCTCGTGATCCGGACAGGTGCAGCAATTTTGATGACAGCCTTCCATCGGGTGTCGCAACGGCAACCCAAACGCTGCCAACCGGTTTGACCTTACTCCCCCCGGAAGGGCCTGCAATCCCCGTCACAGAGGCACAGACATGCCTGTTATCACGACCGGCGGCTGCCATGGCCTCTGCCACCTGCCTGCTGACGGCACCGTGCTTCTCAAGCATGGCCTCTGATATCCCAAGCATTCGTGTTTTTGCTTCATTGCTGTAGGTCACCCAGGCGCAGTCGAGAACTGCCGAGGCACCCGGAATCCGGCTTAAGCGCTCACTTACGGCTCCCCCCGTGCAGGACTCGGCAAAGCGAACCCGCCATGCGTGACGATTGAGAAGAAACAGCAACTGCTCTTCCGGGAGGTAGCCACCGTCATTCAGGAGATCCCTGTGCTCTGCCAGCCCGGATGCAGGATAAAAAACCTCGCCCCTCAATCCAGGCTCCAATGCCACACCACCTCCTTCCCCCACCCAGACCCCAACGGGCAACGGGCTGCGGTTTCCAAGAAAGACCGACAGCCACTTTTCACGCTGATAGGCCAAATCACCCACCGATAGCAACATGATTAGGGGCCCTTTTTCGCCCCGTCTGAAATACCAGACCCGTCTGTCGGGATTGATGAGGTCGATATTCCTGGCACCCATCAGATCCATCTTGGCATTCTCCCGGACCCGCACCTTCTTCCCGTGCGCAAGGGCAACCTTGAACAGTTCCTGTTCCGTACCTATGTAAAGACACCAGTCCTGGGCTTCTGAGGCTTTTACCTGTTCGAGACCGGAAATGGAGACATGATCAGCGCCTGCTGAAAGCAGCCAGACCTTCAGCCAGCCGATGCTGATTCCGGCACCAGAGAGATGCATACGGCCGGATTCACTAAGTATGATGGATGCCCTGATCATCCCAGCGAACGTACCAGCACCAGAATCAGGCCGGCAAGCAGACCGGCAACCAGGTCATCGGCATGAATGCTCCACCATATTGGGCCATGGTGTTCGGCCCAGGATACCGGCCATGGTTTGATGATATCCAGCAAACGGAAAGCGACAAAGGAGGCGAACAGCAATCCGGGATCCAAGGAAAAAAAAAGGGTGATGATCCCAAGGCAGACCCATTGCCCGAGCCACTCATCGATCACGATCCAGGATGGATCCCTGTCCTTGATCGAAGTCAGCACCTTTGCACATGCAAAAAAGGCAATGGGTACGGTAAGCAGGAAGGCAATCCAGATTGCCGTACTGCCCCCGTAAACATACATAAACCAGCCCAGCAGAAGGGCAACAAGGCTCCCTGCAGTTCCAGGGGCAAATGGAACCAGGCCGCTGCCAAGGCCGGTTGCGATGAATCGAGCCATTTTATGCGAAATGATCCCATCCCATTTCACGCCCCTGGACGGGCTGGCCATCAAGGCTGACCCTAATCCCGTTTCCTTCCTCACAGATGCCGATTCGACATGCATCCAGTCTTCGCATCTCAACACGAAGATCGGCAGGGGCGGTAAAGAGCAAGGCATAGTCTTCCCCACCGCTTAAGACATAGTGTTGCGCCCGTTTTTCATCAACCGACTCAAGCAAGGCCTGATAATCAGGAATGGCGTCGATCCAGATGTGTATGGCAAGCCCCGATTTTTTGGCAATATGGTCCGCGTCCCTGAGCAGGCCATCGCTGATGTCAATGCAGCAACGTATGCCGGCCTTTCTCAGTTGCTGGCCCTCGCTGAGAAGGGGGGAAACCTTCCTGAATCTGGAAACAAATCGACCCCCGTGAATCCCCTGTTTCCACAAATCCAGTCCCAGCGATGCATGACCCAGATGACCCAGCAACCAAACGTCATCCCCTGTCTTGGCGGCATTTCGGCACATGGCCTTGCCGGCGGGTACAAGCCCGGCAACGACGATTGAAACGGCATTGGTCGGAGAGCGTGTCGTGTCTCCACCTGCCAGCTCAAGTCCGTAGCGTTGAATGGCAGCAGTCAGTCCCTTGCCCAAGGCCTCGGCATCTGAAGCTGAAGTGGCCTGGACAGCCAGCCATGTCCAGGCAGCCTCCGCGCCCATCGCGGCCATATCGGACAGGGCTGCTCCCAGGCTTCTTTCACCAGCCTCTACAAGCGAAAAGTCATCCGGCCAGTGGACACCGGCGACAAAGCAGTCGGTACTGACTGCCAGTTCCATCCCTCCGGGCAAGTCGTGAACAGAGGCGTCATCTCCATTGGATACACAGGTATGGGGATGTACATGACGGCATTGGCCGGCAAAGGTTTTCTCGATGAGTTCCAGTTCGGAACTAGCCATGGACTGCATTGGTTTTTGGATTGCGGATCTTTCTTGCCAGCTTATCCAAGATCCCGTTGACAAAGCAGCGGGCATTTTCATCGGCGTAGGTGCGTGTCAGTTGCAGTGCCTCGTTAATGATCACCCGGTAGGGAACATCAGGACGAAACATGAGCTCCCAGACACCAAGTCGTAGGATGCTGCGCTCAACAGCCCCGATTCTTAAGGATCCCTTCTCCTGAAGCGCTTCACGGATCACCTGATCGAGAACCTCGATGTTTGAAATCACCCCTCTGACAGACTCATCGAGATAATCCCTGTCCTGATCACGCCGTTGCCTCTGCTGCATTCGGTCGCTCAGGAGAGAGGGTATGTCCGTTGCATCACAACCACCACTACTCCAGGCGTACAGTATCTCCACGGCCGATTGTCTGGCTTTATGTCGATTGGCCATCGTCTTCCCGAAGTGTGGCCAGCAGGCGCGCAACCTCAATGGCCGTCATGGCGGCCTCCGCACCTTTGTGGCCATGTTTGCCACCGATGCGTTCAACCGCCTGCTCTTCATTCTCCACCATAAGCACCCCAAAGCCGACACCTACATCACCACGCTGCGCAATCCTGCCGATTGCCTCGGTCACTCCCTTGCATATGTAGTCATAATGGCTGGTTTCACCTCGAATGACGCAGCCAAGACAGACAATAGCCTGATACTGTCCCGAGTCCGCCATCCGGGCGGCCACCGTCCCGAGTTCAAAGGCCCCCGGCACGTGAACTACCCGAACATCGCTCCTGCGAGCCCCATGTCGCATCAATATATCAAGTGCGCCGGAGAGCAGGGCCTCGGTAATGCCGGCATTGAAGCGGCTGACGACAATGCCCGTCCGTATCCCACGGGCACTTGCCCTTCCCTCGAGGTCCTGGACTTCCCGGCTCACTCGGATTCATCCAGGACATCAAGCAGATGGCCAAGCTTGCCTTGCTTGGTCTTGAGGTAGCTGAGATTGTCTGAATGGGGCTGAACCTGCAAAGGCACGCGTTCAACAACTTCCATGCCATAACCATGTAACCCAACGATTTTCTTTGGATTATTTGTCATCAGTTTCAGCTTTCTGACACCAATGTCGCGCAGGATCTGGGCACCGATTCCGTAATCGCGTAGATCGGCACGAAACCCCAGCTTTTTGTTTGCCTCGACGGTATCGTGACCGGTATCCTGCAAGGCATAGGCCTTGAGTTTGTTGATCAGCCCTATCCCCCTACCCTCCTGACGCAGGTAGAGAATCACCCCTTCACCGGCCTCCCCCACCTGGCGCATGGCGGCATGAAGCTGTGCTCCACAATCGCACCGCTGTGAACCAAACACATCTCCTGTCAAGCACTCGGAATGCACACGTACGAGACATGCCCGATCCGGCTCCGGGTTGCCCAGAACTAGGGCCACGTGCTCAGCCCTGTCAACCAGATTGCTGTAGCCGAAAAGACGAAATGTCCCGTAAAAGGTAGGCATACGTGCCTCTACCTCACGCTTTACCAGCGAATCATTGCGGATGCGATAGCGGATGATATCTGCAATGGAGCCGACTTTCAGGCCATGCTGTTTCGCAAATGCCTGCAGTTCCGGCATACGTGCCATGGATCCATCCGGATTCATGATTTCACAGATGACCGCAGCAGGATTCAGGCCTGCAAGACGACACAGGTCCGTACTAGCCTCGGTATGACCCGCCCGCACCAGGACGCCCCCTTTCTTGGCCATAAGAGGAAAGATATGGCCGGGACTCACGACATCATGGGGCCTTGCATCTTTATTGATAGCGACACGAATGGTCTGAGCGCGGTCATAGGCGGAAATACCCGTGGTTACCCCTTCTGAAGCCTCAATGGAAATGGTAAAGGCAGATTTGAATTTGGCATTGGAGTCCACAACCATCAGGGGAAGGTTCAGCCTCTTCACCTGTTCCTCGGTCAGGGCAAGACAGATTAACCCCCGGGCATGGGTGGCCATGAAATTGATGGCCTCCGGCGTAATCCACTCGCCTGCCATAACCAGATCACCTTCATTCTCCCGATCCTCATCGTCCGCAAGGACGATCATTCGTCCTGCCCGAAGTTCTTCAATCAAGGTTTCACAATTTGCGAGACTCATATCACTCCTGCCTGTGAGCGAAAAGCAGCCGCTCCACGTATCGTCCAATCAAATCGGTTTCAATGTTAACGCAGTCACCCTTCGCCAGCATGCCCAGATTCGTGTGAGACAAGGTATGAGGAATCAAATGAACCTTCAAACAGTTACCCTGAATCGTATTCACGGTGAGGCTTACTCCGTTGATGGCGATGGACCCCTTGACGACCACATAGCGGCCTAATGAAGGGGGCAATTCAATCGCCAAGACCCGTTGTTCACCCAGAGACTCGACTGATTTGACAGTTGCCGTATCATCAATGTGACCGGTCAGGAGATGTCCCCCAAGCGAATCACCAAGGCATAAAGCCGGCTCCAGATTAACCGCCATTCCTTCGCCAGCCACATCAAAACGGGTACACCGCATGGTTTCAGGGGAAACAATGGCTGAAAACTCCCCCCCGGCAGGAAAGGAGGTGATCGTCAGACAACAGCCATCAACCGCAATGGAGTCACCCTTGCGCCAGGCTGACGTATCAAGATGAGTTGAAAAGACAAATTCAGTCTGCTGGTGGCTTTTATGAATGGCGCATATTCTGCCCACGTCCTGCACAATGCCGGTAAACATGGGCGTATGATAACCTATTTGAATGTATCTTTCCTTTCACGGGAAAGTCCGGGCCCCGGGCAAACCGGGGCCACGGGCCAAACGATGTTGCTTTTGTGCGTCTAGAATTCGTATCTGAACGTGGCAGTCGCACCCCACACATTGAGGCCGGGGAAGACGGGAGCATGAATGTTGGCATCACTGGCGTACTGCATCCACTCACCCCCGATATAGAGCTGGTCCTGAATCAGATAGTCCACTCCAAAGCCGATGGACAGGTTCGCGCTGGTATTGGTCTTTTTCAGTGCACCAAGCTTCTGATAGTTCGTGCTTAGTGTGGTTCCACCCAGAAGACCGTAGATACGCAGATCCTCACTTACCGGCAGCTGGAACTTGGCCAGATAGGAAAAGAACCAGTCAACACCAAACGTGGTTTGCGTATTATTGATGAGAGCTGACCCGTTTCCGGTCGTGCCTATCCTGCCTTCCAGCGCGATATACTCGTTGAGACCAACGCCGAAGAGTCCATATCCGCCAAGAACGGTATCTGAACCTAATCCTGGATCTACGATGAAGCCACCAAGACCGGCCCCGAAGTAAGGCTGCGGGTTCATCTCCATATCTTGGGCATTCGCTGGCGTTGACGCGAAGAGCAATACAAATGCCGTCACAATCATCCGACTCACACTTTTCATCAGTTCACCTCCTGAAAACCAAGATCATGTATCGGTATTAGTGAGCTGCTGAAACCAGCACATCTCATGATGTGCACACATGTATGGCCTACTGGCGGGCTATCTGTCCGTGTTCCACATCACGACTGGGATGAAAAAAGAATATCCAACACGTTCTCATGCAACAATGGCCGTGCGAATCGCCATTGATTTTTCCTCGCCGCAAAGAACAGCAACCAGCCTCAGCGCAAAGGCGACGGCTGTTCCGGCACCTCGGCTGGTGATCAGGCAACCATCTTCCACCACCTCGTCATCCACATAGATTGCCTTCGGGGCCAACTCCTGGATGGCCATCTTCATGGCGGGATAGGAGGTCACGCGCTTACTTCCCACCACGCCAAAGGCAGCAAGGGCGGTTGGAGCAGCGCAGATTGCGGCCAGAAACCTACCCTGTTCATGCAGACGTTGAACCAGCAACTTAAGCCGCTCGTCCTGACGCAGGAGGTCGGCATTCGGCAACCCTCCCGGCAAGACGATCATATCCCAGTCATTATCGAGGGCATCATCCAGGTTCACATCCGCCTTTATTGTTATGTTTGATCGTCCGGTAACATCGGAGCTGTTCAAGGCAGCGGTGACCACATCAATGTCCGCGCGCCTCAGGATGTCGACCACGGAAACAAACTCGATTTCTTCCACACCTTGGGCAAACGGAACCAGCACTCTGGACATGGGCATCTCCTTCGGGTTTTGACTTGCTTCAGGCAATTATAGACTTAAGCTCATCAACATGAACAAACCGATTCTCATCCTGCAACAGTTAAGCTGTGAACCGCCTGGATTGCTGTCGGATATCCTGCGCGAGGAAGGGTGGGAAATGGAGTCCGTCCTTGTTTCCGACCGGGCCGTTCCTGATACGCCGGAGGACTATGCTGGAATCATTGTGATGGGGGGGCCGATGTCTGCCAATGATACCCATCTGGACTTCATTCGCGCAGAACTGAACCTGCTGACCAGGGCAATTGCGGCCGACTCTCCCGTTCTCGGCATTTGCCTTGGAGCCCAGCTACTGGCGCGCGCTGCAGGTGCGGGGATATATCCCGCCGAGGAGCGGGAACTGGGATGGTATACCTTGTATCCAACATCCGGAGCCGCATCCGATCCACTGTTTGAAGCCCTCCCCAAGGACGGTCTCAAGGTGTTTCAATGGCATGGCGAAACCTTTTCGCTGCCTTCCAGGGCCACACTGCTCGCCCGATGCAACCATGTTCCACATCAGGCCTTCCGTCTGGGTTCATGTCAGTACGGGCTGCAGTTTCATGTTGAAGTGAACGAGGCGATTATCAGATGCTGGGTGGATGTCTGCGATAGCGAACGAAGCCATCTGGGACCGCGGGGTGTTGAGGATATGTTGAATGAGACATCGGCCCATCTTGTCGATGCCCACGCCTTCTGCCGAAGAATGACCAGGGCCTGGGCAGGGCTGCTTTAACCTAGGAACGGCCAAGTGCGAGGATGCGTGTGTTGATTACCCGGAATACCTGGCTGGCAAGTTTCTCTGCCCGTTTCAGCATGGAGGAACGTTCTCCCATGAGATTCCCGGCAAGTTCGATGGGCAACAGCATGCGTGGCCAGAGGGGAGGCATTCCAGGCCGCTCACGATGATGCAGCTCAGCAAGAATGCTGTGAAAAAGGGCGTTTAACCCTCTGATCCGGCTCTTCTGACTGGCTCGGAGCCCCTCCACCTCACTGATCTCAAACAGGATGTTCCCACCTCTTCTTATCATCCCGTCCCATGCTTCGGATGGAATGTTCTCGGCCAGGGACGCCTGTGCCAGCTCGCCAACCTGAGTGAACAACCGTGCTTCCGTCGAATCGGACCAGATCGTGTGATAGACCTGCTGCGCGGCCCGCGAAAGCGCGATCAGATTTCGCAGAGAGTAGAGCGCATGCCTCACCGTGGTCTTGGCTGGCTTCTTGTTGTCATCATTCGGACTCAAGACGAATCTTGCCGGCGCGGCGCCTGAAAAGTCCGCATTGCTCGCCATGTTCACAAGCCCGTCATAAAGAGCGACCCCATAGCCTTCATTCTGCAGCCATCTGGAAACCCAGTCGGTTGCAAGCCGCCTGTCATTGAAGAGCACTTCATACTGAAATGCGGGCTGCAGCATGTCTTCATGGGTGGGAGGGTTCAGGCTCCCTTTTTCTTTCGCGCCCGCACCTATTCTCTGCCACAGACCAAGAAAGTAGAAATAGTCCGAGGCAAGGGAGTCATCGGCCAGGGATATGACGATGGTAAACGTCCCTCCTTTGCTCTCGACATCAAAGGCGATCACATCCTGCCGCAGGGACAGATCAATGTTCTTCCTGGACTGCATCCCCAGACTGGCCATCACGGACAGGCAGTAACTGACAAAGGCCTCCCGACCACACTCCTCTTTCGAATAAGCCCACACCCTGCCGTAGAGAGGCAGCTCATTCGGCTCCAGCATCCGGTCATGCACGGAAAGCGCATGGAGAAGTAAGGGTTTGCTCATCTCCTGCTCATGGTATGACTAGGCGCACAGAACACGAAGCAACCCTACCCGGCCATCCGTATTCAGGCCACTGCCTGCTTTCGCCTTGCGGTGACGTAAAGTGCCATGCCGGTAAACAGCATGCCGCCGACAATGTTCCCTAAAATGACGGGAATCTCGTTCCACAACCACCAGTCCGAGACGGTGACATCAGCTCCCAGCATGATGCCGGCCGGAATCACGAACATGTTGACGATGGCATGCTCATAGCCCAGTGCGAAGAAGGTCATGATCGGCAGCCACATGGCACCAATCTTGCCGATGGTCGTCGTCGAGGTCAGAGCCATCACGGCTCCCAGTGTCACCATCCAGTTGCACAGGATCGCACTGGTAAAGGCCGACACCGTGCCGGCAAACCCCAGATGGGCATAGGCAATGGTCTTGTGCTCAGCCACGGCCATCACCTTTTTTGTTGCTGCTATGGTTGCAGGATCAACATGGCCCATCTTGGTCATGACAATGTAATACAGAAAAGCATAAAGTACGCTGCCGATCAGATTGCCAATCAGGACCCATGTCCAGTTGAAAGCAAGCCTGGCCATGGTTGTTCTGCCATCCATGACCGCAATCGGCATCAGGGCAAAATTGCCCGTGGCCAGTTCCAGACCCAGCAGGATGATCATGACAAATCCAACCGGAAAGATGATGGCACCCACAATGCCGAAGCCTGTCTGGGTGATGGCGGCGATGGCAAGGGTCGTGGCGTAACCTAGAAATACCCCTGACAGGCCTCCCCGGATGAGCAGATCCTTGATGGACAGCTTTCCCTTGCTGGCACCTGCCAGGAGCATATTTTCGACAACAGTTTCTGGTTTTACGTAAGCCATTTTTTATCTCCTTTCAACATCTTACAATTGAAGCAATACCTGTCTGCCTTCAACCCTTACCGGATAGATCTTGACGCAACCGCTGTCGGGAGGAAGAACCTCACCGGATTCCAGGCTGATCTTCCGGGCATGCAGGGGACAGATGATGGTCTCACCACTGACAATGCCTTCAGCCAATGGTCCCTGTTTGTGCGGACAACGGTTGTCCACCGCTCTGACCCGGTCGTTGCTCAACCGGAATACGGCCACCTCAAGATCGCCGGCTCGGACCGTCCGTCCGCCGTAACGCGGGATATCTTCTACCTGACAGACCGGATACCACTTGCGATTCACATCAGCATTCATGCGTTGACCACCTCCACTGGAATCTCGATGGGGGTATATTCCCTGTACTGCACCATCTCACCCGACTGCCTCTCATCCTTCATGCGCTCTTCCCAGGGATCCGTCTTCAACGTGGACAGGTATAAATCCATGCGCTCAATCAGTTCCCTGCGCTTATTCAAATCGTCCACAACTGCCTGCCTGACTTTTGCCAGGCCCATGCGTTCCAGCCATGGCGCCGTACGTTCGTTGTGTCTTCCTGTCTCGCGGTAGTACTGGAGGTAGGCCTTGGTAATATCGACCACCTCATCATCGGTTTTGACCATGCACAAAAGATCTCCTGCACGGACCTTTACACCCCCATTGCCACCCACATAGATCTCCCAGCCTCCTTCGACGCCAACCACACCCAGATCCTTGATGGTGGCTTCCGCGCAATTCCGCGGGCAGCCAGACGCTGCGAGCTTGGTTTTGGCCGGATACCAACTGCGCTCAAAGGTCTTCTCCAGCCGAATGCCCATGGCTGTCGAGTTCTGCGTGCCAAAACGGCACCATTCTGACCCGACACACGTTTTGACGGTTCTGAGCGCCTTGCCATAGGCGAAACCTGAAGGCATGTCCAGATCACGCCATACTGACACCAGATCCTCCTTTTTGATGCCATACAGTCCGATACGCTGGCCTCCGGTGATCTTGATGGTCCTGACATGATATTTCCTGGCTACCTCACCAATACGGATCAGGTCATCCGCCCTTACTTCACCACCGTGAATGCGTGGAATCACTGAGTAGGTACCGTCCTTCTGGATATTGGCGTGCATCTTCTCGTTCACGACGCGCGAATAGCGGTCATCCTCGGCCTCAAGCGGCCAGCACATACCAATGTAGTAATTAATGGCGGGACGACAGATATGACAACCTTCACCTTTCCACTCCAGCACGTGCATCGTTTCACGAACCATGGTGAGATGTTTTTGCCTGATTGCCTCCCTGAGCTGCTCATGTGTCAGATCGGTACAACTGCAAACGGGCTCCTCCTGAACCGAGGCATCAAAGGATGTTCCCAGCACGGAGGCGAGAATCTGGTCAACCAGTCCGGCGCAGCCTCCACACGACCCGGCGGCCTTGGTGCAGGCCGTTACCTCTTTGCGCGTCGTGCACCCTTCCTTGACGATGGCATTGGTGATCACCTGCTTGGTGACCCCGTTGCAACCACAGACAACGGTCTCCGGTGACATTCGCGACGCCTGATCAATGCCCGAATGGCCGGAGTCTCCAAGAGCCGAGCTGCCGAACAGAAGGGTGCTGCGCTGCCCGGAGATGTCCCTTCCCTCCTGGAGCATGCGGAAGAAGTTTGGCCCGTCCGCCGTATCGCCAAACATCACGGTACCGGCAATCCTGTTGTTCTCGAGCACAAGCTTCTTGTACATACCACCGGAGCGATCGAGATATTCGATAACGTCGGCCTCGGGGGATCCCTGAAAGTCACCCGCCGAGAAAACATCGACACCGGAAACCTTCAGTTTGGTCGACACGGCTGAACCCTGGTAACTCTTCAGTCCCTGACCCGTGATCTGCCACGCCAGAATCCTGGCCTGTTCAAACAGCGGTGCGACGAGGCCATAGGTTTTGCCACGATGTTCAGCACATTCCCCGACTGCATAGATGGCGGAATCAGTGATGGTCTGCATGTGATCGTTGACGATGATTCCACGGTTGCAGTAGAGGCCTGCACTTTCAGCCAGGGCCTTGTTGGGACGGATACCCACGGCCATGACCAGCAGGTCACATTCCAGGGATGACCCGTCCGCAAAAAGCAGTCCTGTCACACGTTCCTTGCCGAGAACGGCGATTGTCAATGTGGAAAGACGGAATTTCATTCCCTGTTTTTCAAGGGAGATGCGAAGCAGATCGCCTGCGGTTTTATCCAGTTGCATGTTCATCAGGGTTGCCTGATCATGGATGACGGTGACATCCATGCCGAGGTTGATCAGCCCCTTGGCGGCTTCCAGACCCAGCAGGCCGCCCCCAATGACCGCAACCTTTTTGTACTGTTCCGCAGCCCTGATCATGGTCTTGCAATCATCAATATCCCGGAACGTGATGATCCCTTCCTTGTCCACGCCAGGGATGGGAATGATGAACGGGCTTGATCCGGTTGCGATGATCAGGTTGTCATATCCGGCTTCCGTCCCGTCTTCCGCAATAACCTTCTTGTAGCCGCGCTGAATCTCGCGGATGGGTTTTCCCAGATGCAGGTTAATGCCGTGATCCGCATACCATTTCTCATCGTTGAGGATGATATCCTCAATGGTCATATCCCCGGCAAGAACCGGTGAAAGCAGGATCCGGTTGTAGTTCGGGTATCTCTCGGCACCAAAAATCGTGATGTCAAACATGTCCGGGTTGGCTTCGAGGATTTCCTCGATGGCCTTCATTCCCGCCATGCCGTTTCCAATCATGACCAACTTTTTTCTGGCAGCCATTTATTCCTCCAGCACCATGTAAAATCGTTTAGAAAACATATGAACCAATGACGTAGGCAAAGGAGGCCCGGTCGGTATTGCCATTGTTGCGCTCACGCACTGCCCCGCCCGGGCTGAATACCGAGTAATTTGCCACAAGCTTCAACCCCTTGATCGCTTCGGGTTTGTAGACGATCTTCAAATCAACCTCGGTACCTGCCCTGTTCTGAACAAAGGCCGGATTTCCGGCAAACAACACGCCCGTACCTGCGACATTCAGCCAGTCCCCCCTGGCTTCATCGAGCCAGAGAAGGTGAACATTGGCCAGAAGTTTCAGGCCGGAAACCGGTGAGGTCTTCAGAGAAAAGCGCAAGTCCCGCATGTTGGCCCAGGAGAAACGATCCATCTCGCCGTAGTGCGCATGATTTGTGTGAAATGGAAACACAAAATCCCCATGCCTGTTTGGATCCGTTTTGTCGTCACCCGGACTGAAATCAAATTCCACCCCCAGTCGGGTCTTCCAGGCAGCAAACGTGTAACCCGCCTTAACAGCCAGTGCCGAAGCCTCCTGAGAAACGTGATTGGTCCAGCGTCCACGCTGCCACACGAATTCACCCGTGGTGTCGAAACCTCCCCATTCACCGAAGAGTCGGGCACCAAAGGTGTGGATGCTCCGTCCCGGACCCACTGTTGCCTTCTGGTTGTGATGCCAGTTGATGTAGTAGGCATCCACCCCTGCCTGGGAGGCAAATCGATAAGTGCTGTACGCGCCCAGCAGACGGCGGTCTTCCCACGTCACAAGCGATTTTCCACGGGGGGTGATATTGCTTGGTGTCATGGCCACAATGTCGGCCGGATGGACAGCAAAGACGTCCACTGAAAGTAACCCGGACCTGTATATACCCTTGATTCCATCGAAGGTGCGAGCGACGTCTTTCCAGCCCAGACGCCCCAGCAAACGCTGATCACCGTAAACCAGTTCCTGTCTCCCCAGCCTGAGATCAAAGTCTCCAAACCCATACTGCAAATAGGCCTGATGGAGATCCGCCTGCGTCAGGTTAACGCTGCCACCAGCGGTGGGATGGTCCTGGATGTAAATTGCCTGTGGTTGCAAATAGACGCCAAGCCCATGACCGAACTTGACATCAGCTTTTACATACAGCCTGTTGTTCCACTCCCAGTGGTGATCATCCACCCTCGAGTTGAAATCCAGGTTATCGAAAACCTGAATCCGCTCACGCAGATCTGCAGAAACCTTCCAGTCTGCTGCACCTGCCTGTGAAACCATCATGGCTGCCACACAGACAACCCAGCAACAACGAACAATCTTGATCAATCCATTTCCTCCAGTTACTGCCCCGGTCTTCCGCTACGACCATACATATCCCCGCCGGGGGTGAAATCCACTTCGTTGGAATCCGCTCCACCACTCGGTCCTGACTTCCGGGTTATCCTCTATTTATTAATGTGTTACTTTACTCTATTAAAGTCAGGTCTCAGCTAAGGGTTGGGGAGGTGACCCCGGTGGGGATCACCTCCTTCAACAAAGCACTGGCTTGCTACTCGTACACCTGCTCACCATGCTGAGCGATATCAAGACCTTCTCGCTCTTCCTCGTCCCTGACACGCAGGCCGACAACGCCATCCAGAATCTTCAGAATGACAAACGTGGCGATCCCGCAATAGACAACGGTGACCAGAATCGCCTCGACCTGGACCAGAAGCTGGCCGCCGATGGTCATTCCCTCGGCAAGACCGACACCTCCCAGGGAGCCTGCTGCAAACACACCCGTCAGGAGGGCGCCGACAATGCCACCGATGCCGTGGACGCCAAAGGCATCCAGGGAATCATCATAACCAAGCGCCCTCTTCAGGAAGGCCACGGCCCAGAAACAGATGAGACCAGCGGCGAGGCCAATGGCCAGGGCGCCAACAGGACCAACAAATCCTGAGGCAGGCGTAATGGCAACCAGGCCGGCAACCGCGCCCGAGCATGCGCCCAACAGGCTGGGTTTCTTGTAGACGATCCATTCGGCAAACGTCCAGGCCAGCACAGCCATGGCGGTAGCGACCTGAGTCACAAGGAGAGCCATGCCCGCAGTGCCATCCGCAGCAAGCTCGGAACCCGCATTGAATCCAAACCAGCCCACCCACAGGAGCGAGGCTCCGACCATCGTCAGGGTCAGATTGTGCGGCAGAATGGCCTCACGCGGGTACCCGATCCGTTTTCCAAGAACGAGGGCACAGACAAGACCCGCAACACCGGCATTGATGTGAACAACGGTACCACCCGCAAAGTCCAGGGCTCCTGCTTCACCAAGGAAACCGCCCCCCCAGACCATGTGACAGATGGGTGCATACACCACCAGCATCCAGATACTCATAAACAGCAGAATGGCTGAGAACTTCATGCGTTCCGCAAAAGCGCCGATAATCAGAACCGGCGTAATAATGGCAAAGGTCATCTGGAAGGTCGCAAACACCGTCTCGGGAATTGTGCCCGAAAGCGAGTCCACACTGACTCCGGCAAAAAATGCCTTGGAGAGATCGCCAACCAGGGCACCTCCTTCTCCAAAGGCCAGGGAATAGCCCGCCACAACCCACAGCACACTCATCAGGGCGGCAATGGTGATTGTCTGCATGGCCACAGAAAGGACATTCTTCTTGCGAACCATACCTCCGTAAAACAGGGCCAAACCGGGCAATGTCATCAACAGGACCAAGGCCGTGGCCGTAATCATCCAGGCGGTATCACCCGAATTCAGCGTATCTTCAGCCATGGCCGGGCCGGGGATAAACAGCAGCGCAACGGGCGCCAGAGTTCCAAGTTTCATCAGTAGCTTATTCATTGTTTTCGTTCTCCTTTTATCTGTATCTGGCTTAGTTCAATGCGTCCGCGTCGGTCTCACCCGTGCGTATACGGACCACCCGCTCGACATCCGTGATGAATATCTTTCCGTCGCCGATGGTGTTGGTACGAGCCGAGCGAGAGATCGCTTCAATCACCTGATCCAGCATCTCGGCAGGGATCACCGCACATAGCATGACCTTGGGAACAAAATCCACCTGGTATTCCGCACCGCGATAGAGCTCTGTATGACCTTTTTGGCGACCGTGACCACGCACCTCAGAGACGGTCATGCCACTGACACCCAGTTCGAGAAGGGCTGCTTTTACATCATCCAGCTTGAATGGCTTGATGATTGCCGTAACCATTTTCATAATCCAAAACCTCCTGAGTAATTTGCCTGTAAATAACTTGGGATTGGGGGCGGCTGCCACCGCCCCCTTCTTCTTTCTGCTCTAGAAAGCCACGTTGACCCCAAAAACGACGTCGTTTTCAGCAATTGTGTTGTAGATGTAACGTTTTCCATCGGCCGGAGCCTTGTTGGCAATCGGGATGTAACCGGTCAGGGAAGGTGTGATGGTCAGTCCATTGACCTCGAAATCCTTGCTCACGCCAAGGGTGATCACGCTGGCACCATCATTAAAGTGACCTGCCAGGATATCCGCAGTCCGGGTTGGGTCGGCATCATAGAATGCAAATGAGACAGTTGCAGACCAGTCAGCACCCAGAAACGACGTTCCCGCACCTACATCGATCCACAAGTCACCCGTCTCATTGAGGTTGTTTACAGCAATGCTGGAATCGGCAACCGTGTAATAGACTGTGACAAACGGACTGATCAGGGCGTCAAGGGAAAGACCGCCATAAATTTCCACGAAATTCGCTGTGGAATCACGCAAATAATTATAATAAATCCCCCCAAATGAATACCCCAGCCCTGTATCGCCAATGGATCCGGAGTAATCCAGGGTCCAGTCAAACTCAATGGCATCCCGACCGGCAAACTGTGGTGCAGGTGAAGCAAAGGTGTTTGAACCCCACACAGATGCCGACAAATCTCCTGGACCAAGTGGAATCGAAAGACCTATGTCCCCCTGAACGGCCACCTTGTCGATGGTCTGGGGCGCGCCACGCCAGATGTACTGACTGAACACGCCAATATCACCGCTAATGGATACACTCCCTTCATCTTCGGCTTGAACCGATGGCACAGCCAGTAACATTGCAACCGGCAGCAATACCGTCATCCAAAACTTTCTCATTTTACGCTCCTTTCATGATAAACTCGCCGTAACCGACTCACACATATTTTGTAGCAAGATTCATGCCAGATATTTATATGTATATTTATCAATGACTTGGGCAGGGCATTCATGCAATGTGCATTTCATATGCCTATTTTATAATCTCGACAAGCCCGTTTTGCCTGTAGAATAGGCATGAAAGATGGGGTGACGTGTTGATCCATGCTGTTATCCTCTGCAACCTGAAAAAAAGAGACGGAAGGTAGGCACATTTGGATATTAGTATGCAACATGCATTATGGGGTCTGGTCATGACCGGCATCATGTATGTGATTGGCAACGGGGTCTGGGTAAACCATCTGGCCCGCAAGAAAATCTGGTGGGGCTGGCTGATGTGGGCAGTTGCCGGCGTGGGTGTTCTGTTCCTTGGTGCCGCTTTTGAGGCTCGTCTGGATGGTCAGGAGACAGGAATATTCCAGCGCCTTCTGATTCACCCCGATGGTATTCCTGTCGACCCGGAAAACCACTGGATCGTGCTGAGCCTTTTTGCCCTGATGTCTGTACCGGGCGCGGCATCCGTTATCTTCAGGCAGTCCGCTTACTGGACAAGAATGGCATTAATGGCACCCGCCCTCGTCGTTTTCATTCCGGCCGGCATGCAGATCAACACCCAGAACGGTGATAACATTCTTGCCGGACTGGCGGCCGGACTGGTGGTCTCCGGTTTTATCCTCATTTGGCAAATCCTTCTCGACAGTGAGGAAAAGGCATGAGGCATGTGGAACAGCGCGCCGGCATCCTGATCGAGGCCCTGCCCTACCTTCAGCGTTTTGCCGATCAAACGGTCGTCATCAAGTACGGTGGTGCCGCGATGGTCGAAGAGGATCTGAAGGCCTCCTTTGCCCTGGACATTACCCTGCTCAAGCAGGTCGGCATAAACCCGGTCGTGGTCCATGGGGGTGGGCCACAGATTGGCAAGGTTCTGGAAAAAGTGGGCAAGACCAGCAAATTCATCAGCGGCATGCGCATCACCGACCGGGAAACGATGGAAGTGGTTGAAATGGTACTGGCCGGCCTGGTCAACAAGGAGATCGTCGCCAACATCAATCGTGCCGGAGGCAAGGCAGTTGGCCTGTCCGGCAAGGACGGTGGCCTGATCTGTGCCCGAAAGCTCGTCATTGAATCCAGTGCGCCAGAACTGGATGTTCCCGAGATTATCGATCTGGGCCATGTGGGTGAGGTCAAGCAGATCAATACGCAAATTCTGAATGTGCTTGAACAGGACCGCTTTGTGCCGGTCATCGCCCCCGTTGGTTACGATAAGCCGGAGGGGGTCAGCTACAACATCAATGCCGATCTGGTGGCATCCGCCATCGCCAGGGAGCTCGGGGCGGCCAAACTCATCCTGCTGACCGACGTGCCGGGCGTGCTGGATGAAAAGGGACAGCTATGCCCGGTGATGAAAGCGGCGGAGGCAGACAACTGGATCCGGTGCGGGACCATCAGCGGGGGAATGATCCCGAAGGTCAATTGCTGTCTTGAGGCTGTCAGACACGGAGTGCACAAGGCCCATATCATCGATGGTCATGTTCCCCACGCGGTGTTGCTGGAAATCTTCACGGATGAGGGTATTGGTACTGTTTTTACCGCAGACTGAGCTCTCTGGTCTGAACCGGACTCTCCACGACAGTTTCTCTTATTTCAGTGAGAATCACCGTGAAGGCACGTGGGGCACAAGCCATACCAGACCTTGTACTCACCCTTAACCCGCCATCTAGAAAGCTGCGAAGGTTGCGTATGATCCCGCTGACCAGGCACATCAACCAGGCTGCCACATCCATGACAGTAGGCGTGATCGTGCTGAACGGTGTTGCTGTCAAAGATGGTTCTGCCACCCACGTGGAGCCGTTGAACAATTCCCGCTTCCTCAAAATGGGTCAATGTCAGGTAAATGGTGTTCGGCGAAAGGGATGGCAACCTGTCTTTCAGTTTCTCATAGACTTCCTGCGGTGTGACGTGAACGGGCTTTGCCAGCAGCAGTTCGGCGATGGCCATTCGCTGCGGGGTTACTCTCAGACCATGGGAACGCAGAAGTTCCTGCGGGTTATTTGATGTCGATGGTTTTCTCATACCTAGTATCTTATCCTAGATAGGAATATTTGACAAATATGATAAATGATTTATATTCCCTTTTAGGATCTGTTCCTATCTGAATGGATCAGGAACCGGAGTGAAGAAAACTCTGTCAGCCTCCATTGGCAACAATGGCGGCACAAAAAAACAAGGAGGAAGATAATGAGTGTACTTGTAGGCAAGTCAGCGCCTGATTTTACGGCCACGGCGGTGATGG
>CAZCTM010000030.1:0-21899 GCA_964501925.1 uncultured Zetaproteobacteria bacterium
TCCGGCTTATAGCCGTAATCCGAAGCCACCGGCTTTAGCCGGTGGAGCATTCACACTGTGATATGCCAGTGGTTGAAATGCCCATGAATCGAACAAAAGGCTCACAGGTGAAGAAATTCTACTTGGGTAAATATTCACTTAAATGTATGAAGATTCTATATCAGCGGGCAAAAAATCGTGGATCCATCTTTCCGGGGTCCTGGCAGATGACCGATGCCCATCATAAAAAGAGAAGACGAAGAATATACCTGGAATTTTTTCTTGCTGAATTGTGGCGATCCGCTTTTCCTGACAAACCCCAGCCAGATTATCTTGGTGTGGATTTTTGGATTAAAGCATCAAGGTTGAGCATGGTTTTAAATGGAGTGCCTTTCCTGTGCCTGGCAGACCTCCGAAACCGGCTTCGCGGTGCCCAGACTCCTGCTGCCAGGCGCGCAGGGAACAACCTGACTCATCAATCAGCCCAACCTGAACAAGAAGATGTAATAAATACTACGCAGCGTTCTGAATGGTTAAAGAGCCTGCACGTCCTGGTCAGAAAATATGACGATCAGAGCAAGGAAAAAATGAGGCTTGGGCAAGCCCGCGATCTGTACGATGAGTTTCGGAAGGCTCTGTTCGAGGCCGAATGTTCAGGTGCTTGTAATGCTGATGAGGCTGTTCTTGCCAGATGGTTGATCTGGATGATGGATCAGAAGCGTTTTCGCCACATGAGGCTATCTACATTCCGTGGTTATGTATCCGCTGTTAGCAACAGGGTGCTGCCTTTGCCAGAGGGGAGATCGATCATACAAATAGGAACGAAAGGGTGGATGCAGGCTGTCTATGATTTGGCGACCAATGAAGACTACATGCCTTCGAGCAGGCGCACGGCAATTACACATATGAGGGTACTTAACGAATATTTACATTCGCAGAAGCTGGCGCCAAAGGTCGATTTTTCCGACTATAAATACCGTGTTCCCAGAACAACAGCAGAATGCGAAGTTATATTTCCGCATGAAGTCGATGACCTTATTGCTAAGGCACCAGAAGAAAATATGAAGGTTGCACTCATCCTGGCCTTTTATTGCGGATTGCGTTGCGAGGAGGTTTGTTATTTAACCGTTGACGCTGCGCTGGATGAATACCGACTGCTTATCGGAAGAAGTAAATTGCCGAGCAGCCGCAGAACATTTCCTTTTGGCTTGTTTGTTCCGGAACCGCATATGGAATTTCTGCGAGAAATTATTCGGAAACGATTGGATGATGATGTGCCCTGGTTAGTTTGTGACGAGGAAGATGAGCCAGTGCCGACCTGGAAGTTGAGCAAGCAGGTTGGACGATTTCTATCAGCAAAAAATGCTCGGGTTAAGAAGATGCACGGCCTTCGCCATGGCTTTGCATCGTGGCAATTGGTTCGATATTTTATGTTGATCGACAAACAGTTTCGCAGGGATGCAAGAATGGGTGGTTTCCACCTTGAACTTGATGGGCGACATTTATGGTTTGGAGACAGTATGCTGGCCGACTTTGCTGAATCTCTGGGTGGTGCATCATGGTATTACTCGTTTAAAGATGATGGAAGATGCATTGGAAATGCAACGGACATGATTCTGATCTCAAAGTTGATGGGCCATGCCAGCCGGTTTACGACATTGGAAAATTATACCAATACGCTTGGCTGGATCACCCGCTACTACCTTCAGAGGCGTGAAGCCCGGCTGATTGGAAGAAATTGCCCGAAGGTCATTTCAAGAATCTGACGAGGCGGGCGGATTTGCCCTGACCCTCGGGAAGAAACTGACCAAATCAGGAAAATCGTCGGTCACAGAAGATGCTCTAAAACTCCTGGCGATCTGGGAAGTTACAAAATTGCCACAAAATGCGTGGTCACAATTTGGTCACATGGTGGTCACATGGCTTTGGTCACAAGAAATTTCGCAAGAAAAAAGGCCCTGAAAATCTCCATGTTTTCAGGGCCTTATGTTTGGTTGCGGGGGCCGGATTTGAACCGACGACCTTCGGGTTATGAGCCCGACGAGCTACCACTGCTCCACCCCGCGTCAGGGGTGCGAATCATACCGTCTCATGAAGGGAAGGGCAATGTGTGCCTATCGGAAGGTTTCCAGCAGGGATTCCAGGGCCCTCATGTCGATGCGCACCAGCCTGCGTCCATGAACGGGTGAGATAATCCCCTTTTTCTTCAGGGCGCTGATGGCCCGGGATATGGTTTCACGGCTCGTGGACAGCTGATCCGCAATCAGCTGATGGGTAGGCAGTTTCAGGATGTACTGGCCATGGCCATCCTCTTTGCCCATGGTGCGGCAGTAGTCGCACAGAAAGTCATACAGGCGATGGGGAACATCCATGGTGCTGATGCGCTCAAGAATGTTGCTTGTGCGCCGCAATCGTCGCGTGACCTCCGAGAGCATTTCCAGCGCCAGATTCGGGTTCTTGGTCAGAAGATTCTCGAAATCGGAACGTCGGATGTAGGCGAATTCCGAATCCTCAAGCGTCATCACCGTGGCGGAACGCGGCTCCTTGTCCAGCAGCGCCATTTCACCAAAGAACTCGCCGCCTCCGAGCAGGGACAGCACCACCTCCCGTCCTTCGGGCGTGTAGTAAACGATCTTGACCAGACCTTTCAGGATCACGTACATGGCATCCCCGGGCTCGCCCTCATGGACGACGATGTGCTTCTTGGGGATCCGGGTGACCACCGTCAGTCTGGCGATGGAGTCGAGCTCATCCTCGGAAAGCCCGGAAAAGAGCGGAATACGCTTGAGGAGTTGCTTCAAGAGTTCATCTCCTCGTCCGTCCGCATCACCGATACCGGCCAGGTGGCCAGAATGCGGTATCCAAGGTGTGGGCGCATGAGTTCGGCCGCGCTCCGGATCTTGTCCGGATCATCAATGGCCTCAATGATCAGGGGCAGGTCACTGGCAAGGGAGAGAAAGGCGCTGCTGTGAACACCATGCTCGCCGAGTCCCTCGATGCCTCGCATGACCGTGACCCCTTTCAGGCCGGCCTCCTTGCACAGGGCGAGGATGGCATCCATGGCCGGCTTGCCATCAATCTGGTCGGATTCGGTCAAGTAGATACGGAGAAGCATTCCTTTTTTCATTAACAATCTCCCGCCCCTATCCTCACAAGCTGCCATGGGCCTTGTAAAGCAAAAATCATGAAAGCGACGCATGACATGGATCGTGCTGTCATTTCCAGGAGGACATGGCTTGGGTAAAGACAGGAGTTCAACTAGATTTGCAGGAACGGGTCTCAAGGGGGCTTGAGACAGAGTCATAAATGGAGGGGTCAATGGCGGACAATAAAGGTGAACGCAGGTCTTCCCCGCGGTATTCCATGGACTTTGTGCTGGAGGTGGCTGTCACCGACAGGGAAGGGCATCAGCATGTGGAAAAGACCGAACTGGTGGATCTTTCGAGCGGTGGCGCAAAGTTTGTTACCCACCATCCGGACTGGTACAGCGTGCATCGCAAGGTGAACATCACCACCTTTCTTCCCGGTGCCGAGCATCTGAAGGCCTGCATGAAGGGGACCGCGACCGTACAGTGGATCGCCACCGGCAAGGCGGAGGGTGGCCAGTCATTGTGGGAGGTGGGGATCTCCATCGACCGGCCCTGGGACTTCAAGCGCGACATGGCAAAGACGTCCGGCACGAAAGACTAGGCTCATGGGCATGCTGTCCGTTTCCAGGACAAGCTTCAGCAGAAAGACGAGGATTGTCTTTTTTCTTCTTGTCGTTATCCCCGGTCTGCTGATCGCCTATATCCATGTGCGGCAGCTGAACAATCAGCATGAAATCCTCATCGCGATCCTTTTCTCGCTTGTTTCCATCCTCATCGGCTTTTCACTGATCAGAAAGTCCGCCGATGAGCTTCGTGGTCTGACCGAGGAGACCCGCTCCCTGGTCGCGGGAAACAGGCGCGAACCCGTCCGGACAGACGGGGACCAGGAGCTGAACGAGATCGCCAGTCACTTCAATCACCTGTACCGGGAGCTGGAAAGAACACGCAAGGAGTTCAAGGACCTGACCGTGCAGTTGATGGTTTACGCCAGGGATCTGGACTCACACCAGCAGGCGATCCTGAGGGAGACGGAGCTGCGGACCAGGCTGGGATGTTATGTGGGGAAGAACATCATGGACCAGCTAAGCCGCAACACGGAAGGACTCTTACGGGATGAGAAGCGGGATGTGACCATCCTTTTCGCGGATATCCGCTCGTTCACGACCATGGCTGAAACCATGGAGGCCGAGGACGTTCTGGCCATGCTGAACGAGTATTTTGATACCATGGTGGACATCATCTTCAGGCACAACGGCATCCTGGACAAGTTCGTGGGCGATGAGCTTATGGCCCTGTTCGGACTTCTTCCTTCCCCCCGGCCGGCCGCTGTCGATGCGGTCAGAGCAGCCCTTGAAATGCAGTCTGCGGTTTCCGAGATGATGCGGGTCAGAAACGAGAAGGGAAAACAGGTCTTCGAGATCGGCATCGGCATCAATACGGGTGAGGTGATCGTGGGCAATGTGGGCGCGAGGAATCGCAAGGATTATACGGTGATCGGCGACGCCGTGAATGTGGCGGCCCGCTTTGAACAGATGGCGGAGGGCCATGAAATCATCATCGGTGAGCGATCGTGGCGGGAGTGCGAGGGGGCTTTCGAGGTGCGTAGAAAGGGCGAGATCAAGGTAAGGAACCGGGTGAGGCCGATCACCTGCTATGAGGTGCTCAGGTAACCCTGGGCGGATGGATCGGTCAGCGCAGGGGGTGGAAGCGGATCCGGTTGTTCCGGAAGACCTCGAACTGCTTGCGTGGAAGCACGAAGGGTTGGGCCGCCTCAATCGCGCGTATCAGCGACTGATCAAGGGCCGGACTTCCCGATGAAAGGATGATGGCCAGTTTTCGCACGCTGCCATCGGGATTCAGGATCATCTCGACCTCCGGATCCCGCGTGACGTTGTTCAGGTTTGCCGGCACCTTCCAGTGCTGCAGCACCGCTTCCTGGATCTTCTGAATGTAGCGATCCAGCTCCTTCTGGGACAATTGGCTGCGGTACACGGAGGCAAGGTCTTTCTTAGGCCTGGAGGTTTGTGAGCTTCGGGTGCCCACGAGGGGTTTGAAGGGATCAAAATCATCCTTCGGTTTGGCCTTTTTCCTTGGCTTTGGCTTCACTTTCGGTTTCGGTTTTAGTTTGACCTTCGGCTTGGGTTTCGGCTTCGGCTTCGGTTTGACCTTCGGCTTGGGTTTCGGCTTCGGTTTGGGGACAGCCTTGGGCTTTGGCTTCGATTTCGGTGCCTCAACCTTCTTTGGTTCAGGCTTTGCCGCCGGCTTCCTGGGTTCGGGCTTCGGTGGCTCCTTTTTCAACTCTGAAGGTGAGATCAGCCTCACCTGAATGCTCTTGGGTGGTTCCGGCAGCCTGTGGGGGTGCCACGTGGTCAGGATGACAAAGGTGATGAAGACAATGACATGCAGACCAAAGGCGTAAATGAAGTCATTGCGGCCTAGCTCCGCCGGATCCGTTGATCTGTTAGTGAATGGGTTCAGTGACAAGTCCGACCTTCGTGATGTTGGCCTGGGCCAGATGCCCCATGATCTGGGCGATTCGTTCGTAGGGTGTTTTCGCATCTCCACGGATGAACACGGGTAGATCGGGCTTCTGCTTTCGGATCGCCTGGATGCGGGGTGCTAATTGCTCCAGCTTGATTTCATGATCCTGGAGAAAAAGGGTCCCGTCCGCGCGGATCGTCAGCACCAGGGGTTCGATGTTCTGCTGGATGGGGGGCGCCTCCGCATCCGGAAGATCGACGTTTACCCCCTGGGTGAGCAGGGGAGCGGTGACCATGAAGATGATCAGCAGAACCAGCATGACATCCACAAGGGGGGTGACATTGATTTCCCCCATGGGTTCGGTTTCCTTGTCCCATTTGCTTTGACCGGCCCACATACACTTAGCCCTTCATGTGCCTGGCCATGATGTTCAGGAACTCCGAGGAGAACTGCTCCATGCTGGCGGCGGACCGTTTCAGGTCGGTGGCAAATTTGTTATAGGCCACCACAGCCGGAATGGCCGCGACAAGCCCGAAGGCGGTCGCCACGAGGGCCTCGGCGATTCCGGGCGCGACTGCCGCAAGCGATGTGTTCTTGGTCATGGCGATGTTCTGGAACGCATTCATGATTCCCCAGACAGTGCCGAAGAGACCGATGAAGGGGGAGGTGGATCCGACAGTCGCCAGAAAGGGCAGGTGCCGTGAAAGGCGCTCAATTTCCCGGGACAGGGCGGCATCCAGGGCCCGACGGATGCCGTCCAGGCCGCCTGCGGCCACGATTTTTCCCGTTTCAACCTGCATGGCATCCCGCTTGTAGCGCATGAACTCCCGGTAGCCGGCCTGGAAGATGTTGGGCAGTGGGCTGTTGGGGTAGCGGGAGGGGATGCCTGCCAGGACCGTATCCAGATCCTTGCCGCCCCAGAAGGAGGTGGCGAACTCGTCCGACTCCTGCTTGCATTTTCGGTACAGTCGCCACTTGTTGAAGATGACGGCCCAGGATGTCAGAGACATCAGGAAAAGAAGCAGAATCACGCTCATGACGACCGGACCCGCCCCCCATACCAGACTCCATACCGAAAGATCGCTGCCCATCCTATTGCTCCTTTGACCGTTGCTTCTGGATTTTTTTCATGATGTCACCGGGGATCCGCGTGGGTCTCCCCTTGCGGTTCATGCATGCGACCTCCACATGCGCCTCTACAAGCATGCCTTTCCGGTTCCGCACAAACTGGTGAAACCGGATACGCGCCCCCCTGGCATGCACAATGCGGCTTTCAACCTCAAGCAGGTCGTTGAACCTGGCCGGCCTGCCAAAACGGATGGAGACCGAAGTGACGGCAAACAGTAGCCCCTTGTCCTCTTCAAGCTCATCCAGCTCGATTCCCGCATCGCGCAACATCTCCGTCCGGGCCCGCTCCATGAATTTCAGATAATTGGCGTAATACACCACGCCACCGTGATCCGTATCTTCATAATATACACGGATGGGCCAGGTATGCGTGAGCCAGGTCATAAAAGGTTCCCCTGTCTGCCCTCGTCGGGCAGCTCCCGCTCCAGATGCGCATAGGCCAGAGGCGTGGCGACGCGTCCGCGGGGGGTGCGGGCAATCAGGCCTTCCTGGATGAGATAGGGTTCACAGACATCCTCGATGGTGTCTTTCTCCTCCGCGATGGAGGCGGCCAGGGTGTCCAGCCCGACCGGACCTCCCCCATATTTGTCGATCAGGGTGCTCAGAATCGTTCGGTCCATCTTGTCCAGTCCCAGTTGATCAACCTCCAGCCGGGTCAGGGCATGGTGTGCGATCTCGCGCGTAATGGTGCCTTCGTGCTCCACTTCGGCAAAGTCACGAACCCGCCTGAGAAGGCGGTTGGCGATTCTTGGGGTGCCCCTGGAACGCTTGGCAATCTCCCGGGCACCGTCCGGCGTCACGGCGATTTCAAGCAGGGATGCCGATCTTTCCACGATGCGCCTTAACTCCTCATGGGTGTACAGGTCGAGTCGAAACACCACCCCGAAGCGGTCACGCAGGGGGTTGGTGATCAGGCCGGCGCGTGTGGTGGCACCGACGAGTGTAAATCGCGGCAGGTCCATCTTTATGGATCTGGCAGCCGGTCCCTGACCGATGACAATGTGAAGCTGATAATCCTCCATGGCCGGATAGAGGACCTCCTCGATCTGGGGGCTTAAGCGATGGATCTCATCGATGAAAAGAACGTCCCCGTCTTCGAGGTTTGTCAGCATGGCGGCCAGATCCCCGGCCCGTTCCAGCACAGGTCCGGAGGTGTGGCGGATGTTCACTCCCATTTCCGTGGCGATAATATTGGCCAGGGTGGTCTTGCCGAGGCCCGGGGGGCCGTAGAGCAAAACGTGGTCCAGGGTTTCGTTTCTTGCCCGTGCCGCCTGGATGAAGACGGTCATGTTCTTTCTGATCTTTTCCTGTCCGATATATTCGTCAAGGCGCCTGGGTCGGAGCGCGCTGTCGAATGCGTCATCCGTCATCTTTTGGGAATTGAGGAGGTGCTCCATCAGTGAATGGCCTTCATTGCCGCCCTGAACATCTCCTCGAAACTCTCGGCGGGTTCTATCGTTTTCAGCACCGAATCCACACTGGCCGGTCTGTACCCCAGATTGATCAGGGCCGAACGGACATCGGTCTTCAACGGATGGGCCTCCGGTGCTGGCTGATCGCTCACCAGTTTACCCTTGAGCTCCAGAATAAGACGCTGGGCCGTTTTCTTGCCGATACCCGGAATGCGGGCAATGTAGGCATCATCGGCTTCCTCGATGGCGTTCATCAGGTCGTTCACGGTCATGCCGGAGAGGATGTTCATGGCCACCCTTGCCCCGATGCCGGAAACTGTCATCAATTTCCGGAACAGATCACGTTCATGGGGCTGGGAAAAACCAAAGAGCGTGATCTGGTCTTCCCGCACATGCGTGTGAACCAGAAACTCGATCTGCTGATCCTGCTGAAGTCCGCACAACGTCTGGAGGGAGATGTTTACCTCATAGCCGACACCGTGGACATCGAGAAGCACCATGCCTGTCGGGTCAAGGCTGCGGATGTTGCCTCGCAACCAGCCGATCATGCCGTGGCCCGCTTCATGGGAAGATGATGGGCATGACAGATCGCCACAGCCAGGGCGTCCGAGGCGTCCTCCTGGGCAATCTCGGGAAGCCTCAGCAGAAGCTTGACCATATACTGGATTTGCTGCTTTTCAGCCTGTCCGAATCCAGCAATTGTCCGTTTGATGGTGGTCGGGGAGTAGGGGGTGACGGTCAGCTCAGCTTGCGTGCAGGCGGTGATCAGGGCCCCTCTGGCCTGGCCCAGCTTCAGGGCCGATGCCGCATTCCTCGCCATGAAGACATCTTCCATGGCAACTTCCTCGGGCCTGAACTCTTTGATAATGGTCTGCAGGCCTTCAAACAACCCATTGAGCTTTTCGGGAAAGGACTTCTTTCCGGGAACAATCAGGCCATTGTCAACATGGCTGAGTTTGCCTTGATTCATGTCAATCACACCATAACCGGTCCGATGTGAGCCAGGATCTACACCAAGGATGCGCGTCAAGCCGTGATTCTCGTCATTTCTTCATCGGAAATGTCAAAGTTTGCATAAACATGCTGGACATCATCCAGGTCCTCGAGCTTCTCGATGAGCTGGAGCAGTGTTTCGGCTGACTGACCTTCCACATGGACGGTGTTTTCGGGAATCCAGGAGATCTCGGCCACCTGGGGCTCGATACCTGCCTTGTCGATGGCCGCCTGCAGCTCGGGAAAGGCCGCCACGCTGCACGTGATTTCGATGCTGCCTTCATCGGGCTTGTCCACGACATCATCCGCTCCGGCCTCAAGGGCCAGTTCCATCAGCTCATCTTCATTCACACGGTTACGATCAAAAACAAACAGGCCCTTTTGGTGAAACATCCAGGAAACACATCCGGTTTCCCCCAGGTTGCCCCCATGCTTGCTGAACGTCGAACGGATCTCGGATACGGTTCGGTTACGGTTGTCTGTCATGCAATCCAGCAGGATGGCGACCCCTCCCGGACCATAGCCCTCGTAACGGATTTCCTCGATGTTGCTGCCTTCCTGTCCACCCGCGCCACGCTGAATCGCTCGTTCGATGTTGTCCTTGGGCATGCTGACGTTGCGGGCTGCAGCAATGGCCGCCCTCAGGCGGGGATTTGCGTCCGGGTCAGGTCCCCCCAGCCTTGCGGCAACCGTGATCTCCCGAATATGCTTGGTGAACAGTTTTCCCCGTTTGGCGTCTACGACAGCCTTCTTGTGCTTAATGCTGGCCCATTTGGAATGTCCTGCCATGCATACCCCCAGTCAGTCAAAGCGTCATGCTAAGATTAACATGGAGGAGCACCATGGAGAAAGCCTGCAAATCGCCGAGCTCCTCCGATTTGCCTGCGGCGTGTCAAATACGCTGGGCGAGTGTGGTCATGATCCTGGCACTCAGGCGCATGGCCTTTCGCACAGGATCGGGAAGCCGGGCCGCCCCAAGCTCTTCCGCCAGGCGGGCGTGCCCCAGTTCATCCTCCCGCATTTGCTGAATGATTTTCCTGCTTTTTACATCCCCCGAGGGAAGGCGTTTCAGGTGCCCCTCAAGATGTCGTACAACCTGATGCTCCGTTTCAGCCAGAAAACCCAGATTCCATCGATCACCAAGCACACCGGCTGAGATGCCTATTGCCAGGGCCCCCAGATACCAGGCTGGATCCAGATACGAGGTGTGGGTCCCCAGCTCTTCCAGCCTCTGTCTGCACCAGGCAAGATGATCGCTCTCTTCAATGGATGCCTGCTTGAGCTGCGCCCGCAGCCCGGGATCCCGGGCGGTCAGGCTCTGGCCGTGATAAAGGGCCTGGGCCGCGATCTCCCCCGCATGATTGACGCGCATCAATCCGCCGGAACGCCTTGCCTCCTTTTCCTTCAGGGGGGAAGGATCATGGACATCTTCGGCAGGGTTGGGACGAGAGGCATGATGCCTCGCAAAAATATTGCTCAGGGTGCGGTCGATATGGGATATCAGCCTGTCGGCCATGTCGTATCGACGAAAATCGGAAGCGCTCATGTCGACATCAATCTACGATCTTTTTGCCCCTGCTCAAGTCCTTTCCGGGAACATCCCGGCTGGCTGCCGCCGTAACTTGTTACCGTGTAATGGATTATGCCGCTCATCCACAATCTTTGTGGATAATGCTGTGGATAATGTTCCCGGACTGGTTGGCTTTCATAAGCCTCAGCTTCCTCTTTCTTCAATGCCTGCGAAATATGCATATAAACTATATGCGTAAAAACAATGAATTAACAAGCAGTATTAATCTGATACGTTCAGTATCGACTCCAACGCCATGGCGCTGGCATTTCCCACGTCTGCCGGTGGATAATTAGGCGCATTGCGGACCCTTAAGCCTTTCCAGCACTGATTTTCCGCGCAGAACGGCCGCCTCGATCGTGGCCGGAAGGTCTCCGGGTCGCGGTTCCTCACCAATATCCACAATGCGGGAAGGCAAGGCAGGGAGGTCATCCTGCTTGCGAACCAGGACGGTTGCCCGGCGCTCGACAATCCATCGCCGGTGTGCCGGTACGGGCGTTTTGTCTAGGCCCAGGATCTCTCCTAACTCTTCGCATATCTTTGTGCTTCGTTCTTCAAGACTTGTGCCCGAGTGATCGGCGCTGGTCACCACACATGTATAGGACATCGCATACCGTTCATTTTCGTGCATGCGGTTCATGTTAAAAAACCACTGCCCATGGGTTCCCAGGCCCCCGATCAGAGGCTCCGGCAGGGAAACATCATGATCAAACCACAGATGCATGTTTGAAATCGCATTCGTGGAGACGGGACGATTCCAGTTCAGGAGGCGGTTTCTGGCCCAGGCAGGCAGGGCCAGCACGACGATGTCAAAGGTTTGTTTTGAGCGGCGCTCCGCTTCAATCTCCACCATCCTGCCGCCGGGAATCAGTCTTCGCACGGGTGTTCCGGCATGGATGTCGATCCCCAGAGTTCGGGCATACGCCTGCACGGGTTCAATCAGTGCCGTTGCAAGGGGTTTTCTGAACCAGGCGAGCCTGGCACTGTCATGGTTGCGAAAGACCTTCCGCAAGACCTGATAAAAGCTTCCGGCATTGGCCGTGGATGGGGGTTCATTCATGATACCAAGGCACAGCGGTGTAAGAAAATCGTTCACGAGAAGAGGGGGAAGATTCATCTTTCCGATCCAGCCGGTGACGGACTGTGAAGGCAGATTGATATCGGGTGGAGTCAGAAGGAGGCGGATCAGGCCCAGGCTGCTTGCGAGATGATGGCCGGGAAGGCGCATGGTCGCCAGCAATACCCCGATATTCAGGGGAAAAGACGGGCTTGGCCGGAAATGAAAGATGCCTCTTTCGCGATCCCACAGGGGCAGGTCCAGTGTCGGTTGCAGGTGAAGAAGCGGGCAGTCTGAGGAATCCGTCTTTTGATGTTGGGAGGAAGGGGATTGGGTGCCCCGATCCAGGCGGCTGACCTCCGCCAGAAATCCGCGTGTTGCCTGATAGGCACCCGTCATCAGATGGGGCCCATGGTCCACCCACATTCCAGTCTTCCGGTCAAAGAAAGAGCGTGTTCTTCCTCCCAGAGCCGGAGCGGCCTCAAACAGCGCGACATCCTTTCCGGTCCTGGCCAGTTCGATGGCGGCAACCATGCCGGAGATTCCTCCACCTATGACTGCAACACGCAAGCCGAACCCCCAGGTTTATAAACGGGCAGGGATGCCCCTGGAGGCATCATGTTTTTCGCGTTGCCATGTCCTCCAGGCAATCCACATCTTTCTGACCGGCAAAAGCCGCACGGGGTGCTTCCATACATTGAAGTTGACCGTCTTCAAGCGCTGTAAATGGGCGTGGTAAATGCTTCCCATCACCAGTGAGGGACGAAGCCGGTCACGGTCTTCCGGGGGCAAGAGGCTTACGGCCTTTCGGTACGATGCCTCCGCCTTTTCGCCATAGTGACGAAGCAGTGAAAGCATGCCGTCATTGACATTTCCCGTGATAAAGTCCTCATCCTTGACCCCGTAGTTAAGTCGATCTTCCTGAGGAAAATAGATCCTGCCACGATCCGCGTCCTCCTTGACATCCCGCAGGATGTTGGTCAGCTGCAGGGCCTCCCCCAGGGCAACGGCAAACTTGCCGGCCTTGGGGGAGGAGTGGCCAAGAATATCGATGGTCAGCAGACCTACGGCGCCTGCCACGCGGTAACAGTAACGCGAAAGATCATCATCCGTCAGGCACGGGATTTCCGCAATGTCTGTGCTGACCCCATCCATGATTTCGTGGAAGTGTTCCCGCTTCAGATGAAACCGGCCGATGGCCCGGGTCAGCTCGATTCCGACAGGATGCGTTGGGCTGCCACTGAAGGTGCGGTCTATCTCCTCCCGCCAGAACATCAGCTTATGGGCGGCAACCTGGGCATCACTTACCTCGTCAGCGATATCATCCACTTCACGGCAGAATGCGTACAGTGCCATCATGGCCCGTCGCTTTTCCTCCGGAAGGAAAAGGAAGGCATAAAAAAACGAGGAGCCGGCCCACCGTGTCTTTTCTTCGCAATAACGGGCGGAGTTCATGATATGGCCTCGGACTTGGCCACAGCGGGCGTAGCGAAACACCTGATGAACGCCAGGGGGGCGATTTTAGACCAGGAGATCGCCGTCAGGGCCGGACGTTCCTTGAGCGGGTTTGTCGAGCGGGAAACCGCACGGAGTACCGCCATGCCGCCGTGCAGTGTCAGGGAGATCTGCAGGCGGAGTCGGAAGGGCAGGAATGGCAGCAGGAAACCTCCCTTCTCAAAATGCCTCATGGTGAATGCCACTGCCTCCTTGAGCACGTCACGAACCGATTCCAAAGGGACTTCCCCGAGGCGAAGATTCTCATCGCACAGGCCTGCCTCCTCCAGCCAGTTCTTGGGCAGATAGCACCTTCCTCCGGGCAGGTCCACGCTAAGATCCTGCCAGAAATTGGTCAGCTGCAGGGCCGTACAGAGCGCATCCGAGGCTGTAACGGCTGCCGCATCCGTAATGCCGTGGAGTGCCAGAATGAGCCTGCCAACAGGGTTGGCGGAGTGCCGGCAATAGAACAGAAGCTCCTGCTCGCTGGCGTATGCCTGGATTGAGGTATCCATGCGAAAGGCGGTCAGCAGATCGTGAAAGGGCTGAATTGGCAGCTGATGTTTCCGGATCGTATCACTCAGGGCCAGGAACACCGGGTGGTCCACTTCCTGGCAGAGGCAGCGCTCGAGCAGTGTCTCCCATGCGTTGAGCTCCTTGATCCGTGTCTCCGGTGATTTGTCACCTTCGTCCGCCATGTCGTCCGCGACGCGTGCAAATGCGTAAATGGCTGCAACAGCCGGTCTGAGTTCTCGGTGGATCAAAAACGAAGCGGTGGGGAAGTTTTCGTAATGGCTTCGTGCCAGATCAAGGCAGTACTGATATGCTTGATCCAGTTCGGTCTTTTGCATTGCTGCATGTTAAATGCAGCCCGCCGCAGAGGGAAGCAGGCAAAATGAGAATGAAGGTTGCGATTGTTGGGGGTGGCATCATCGGGTGTCTGACGGCCTGGATGCTGAAGCGCCAGGGCGCAATGCCGGTGATTTTCGAAAGAGGGAGGATTGGCAGGGAATCCTCCTGGGCCGGCGCGGGCATCCTCTGCCCCATCCATCCATGGCTTTATCCTGATTCCTTTTCAAGCTTGGTTCAGGCAAGTCTCGAGATGTATCCGGCCGTTCAGAGGGAGCTCTCCGAGGTCTCCGGCATTCCGGTCGAGTGGGTCCGAACAGGTCTTCTGATTCCGTTTTTTCCCGGGGATTGCTCCGGTCATCGTGAGCCGGCCCTGGCCTGGTCAAGGCGTTTCGGCTGGAAGGTGGAGTCACTCTCGGCCGATGAGGCCCGCAGGGAGGAGCCCGCGCTTGCCGCAAATGTTGAAAGTGCCCTGCTATGGCCGGAGGTGGCCCAGATACGTAATCCGAGACTGATGAAGGCGTTACGCAAGGCGCTTGAGCTCTCCTGTATCGAGATCCGTGAAAATACCGAAGTGTCCGGAATTGTGGAAAAAGCCGGAAGGATACGTGGCGTGCAACTTGCCAGTGGTGAGCAGGTGCGTGTGGATGGGGTGTTGCTGGCAGCCGGGAGCTGGAGTGGCGTGATTGCACGCCAGTGGGGATTCAAGCTGCCGGTTGATCCGGTCAAGGGGCAGATCATTCTGTTGAAGGGTGGGCAAGGCAGTTTAAGACATATCGTGAAACACGATGATGCGTATTTTGTTCCCAGGATGGATGGTCGTATTCTGGTGGGAGCAAGCATGGAAGATGCCGGATTTCGGCGTGGAAATACGGTTTCGGTCATGCATTCTCTCCTGGATGCGCTTTTACGCCTGATGCCCGGCCTGGGAGAGAAAGAAATAGAACGGCAATGGATGGGGTTCAGGCCGGGAAGTCCGGATGGTCTCCCGTTTCTGGGACCAGTACCCTCCAGGCCAGGGTTATGGGTTGCCAGTGGTCACTATCGCAACGGGGTGCTTCTGGCACCGGTCACAGCCCGCATTCTCAGTCGCTGGATTCTGGGAGAAAAGCCAACCCTGGATATGAATGCCTTCAGGGCGGACAGGTTAATCAAGGCATCTGTTGCCCTGGGTTATCCCCGCGAGGGAAACAGGACAGCAAGCCAGCTCAGTGCTGTGAGGAAGGAATGATTCTTGTACTTTCTGAGAAAGGCCCCCGCATCCTCGGGTGACAGGGGATGGCTGAACAGATAACCCTGCGCTTCATCAAAACCAAACTGGCGAAGGGACGCGAACTGTTCGGGGGTTTCAACACCCTCCGCAATTACCTTGATGTTCATGCTGTGGGCCATGTCGATCACTGCCTTCACGATACCCATATCTTCCTGGGCCCCGGGTAGTTTCTGGATAAGACTGCGGTCGATCTTGATGGCGTCAATGGGAAAATGCTTCAGGTAGTTTAGGGAAGACACCCCGGTTCCAAAATCATCGATGCTGATTCGTACACCCAGATCCTTGAGCTCTCCGAGTATGGCGATATTTTCCCTGGATGGTTCCCGTGTGGCATTTTCGGTCAGTTCGAGTTCAAGCTGACCGGGATCCAGTCCGCTTTCACGGAGGATGGAGGCGACAATCTTCGGGAGATTCTTCTTTCTGAGCTGCAAGGCTGAAATGTTCACCGTCAGGTTCACACAGACATGGAAGTCTGCAAGCCCTGCGTCCTGCCATGCCTTGTGCTGAAAACACGCCTTTCTCAAGGCCAGTTCCCCGATGGGAAGGATGAGGTTTGTCTTCTCGGCCAGAGGCATGAATTGCGAGGCCGTAAGCAACCCCTTTTTCGGATGCTGCCAGCGAATCAGTGCTTCCAGTGCATCGATGTGGCCGCTTTGCAAGTCAATGATGGGCTGATAGTGAAGGATGAATTCCCCGTTCCTGATTGCACGCTGCAGATTTTTTTCAACTTTCAGACGTTCCCTGACCCTGATCCCGATGTCCGTCGTATAGAACTGATAACCCTCTCTGCCCTCATCCTTGGCACGGTACATGGCGGCATCGGCATGTCTGATGAGGGTATCAACATCGGTGCCATCGGCCGGATAAAGGCTGATGCCTATGCTTCCACCGATAAAATATTCATTGCCGTTGAGATCAAAGGGTTGAGACAGGTTCTTCAAGATCTTTTCGGCAACCTTTACGACATCCCTGGTTTCGTGAACGTCCGTAAGAATGATCATGAATTCGTCCCCGCCGAGCCGGGAAACGGTATCCATCTCGCGCACGCATTTCTTCAGCCTCCTGGCGACCTCAACAAGCACGCGATCACCCGCCTCGTGGCCAAGGGTGTCATTGATGGTTTTGAAGTGGTCCAGGTCAACGAACAGAAGGGCAAACTGCTGACCCAGCCGCTTGGCCTGGGCAATGCTCTGTTCCAGACGGTCCATCAGGAGGGCCCTGTTGGGCAGGGAGGTCAGCGCGTCCTCATGGGCTAGGCGCTGAAGTTTGTCTTCAGCCCGTTTCCTCTCGATGGCAATGCCGGCAAAGTTTGCCGTTGCCTGGATAAGCTCTATTTCGGCATCATCCGGCCTGCATGGTTCCCTGTGGTACAAGGCAAAGGTGCCGAGGATGGTCCCCTGACCATCCCTGATGGGCATGGACCAGCATGCTCTCAGGCCATGTTCCAAGGCCAGATCCCGGTAATCGGACCACAGGGGATCGTGGGCAATATCCTCCACAATGACCATCTCGTTTCGGTGGACCGCCGTACCGCAGGATCCTGCTTTCGGCCCGATGGCTACACCATGAATGGCCTGGCTGAAGGCCTTGGGCAGACTGGGTGCTGACGTGGCCAGAAGGTGTTTTCCGGAATCATCCAGGAGCAGGATGGAACTCAGGGCATCGGGACATAATTCCTCGATCGTGCGGTTGATGGCATCAAGGATAGTCTCCAGCGGTTCCTGCTTTGCCAGCATTTCCAGGATCCGGTTGTGCCGCACCATCTCCGCCTCGGTGTGTTTGCGCTGTTCAACCTCTCTTTGCAACTGTTCAATAAGTTCATTCTCTTCAGATCGCAGATTTAGTAATTCGGTGAGGGTCTTGTTGAAATATCTGGAAAAGAACAGCAGGGCGATGGAAAAAAAGATCATCAGGAATCCCATCGACAGATGAATGGGAGTATGCTGCTGAAACAGCCAACTTGCCGAGCTGATCATGATGGGTAAAGAGAAAACCACAAAAGGGGTGATCGTGGCGGACAGGGACTGCGTGGCTGCCACCATCACGCCACCCAAAATGAAAAGCACCAGCATTTGATGACCAAGTGATGCCGGTGGCATAAGCATGTAAGGAGCAGCGGACCATACAAAGCCGGCGCAGAGGGAGCCAAGGAGAAAGTAGTAGCGCCAGCGCTTGATTTCCCTTGGTTCTGGTTGGCATCGCATGTATTTCGTCTGCAAGACGAAGCGGGCCACGGTGACACTTGCGAGAAGAAAGAACCAGATCAGGAGCGATATGGGGGGAAGCAGGGTCCACAAGGTGACAACAAGCAGAGTTGCAACGGCAAGGGATGCATACAGGGCTGGACGCAACTGTTGATAGAGGAATTTAACCTGTCCGGCAAGAATCAGATCATCGACATCCCGATGAAGGATGCCTCCGGACTTTTCTGTGTTCATCTCCACAGGACAGGAACGCACACCAGATTCAGGCGTTTTCCCTTATAGATGATTCCGGCAACTGTGCGTTCACACGTTTTCATAATGACAGGGCATCGCCCCTCCCTTGAAACAGTCCTCATGTTAAGCGAAAAGCATGAAACCGAAATCCCCGTAAAGATGTTAGGTGGAAGTCCTGAGGCTGTCAAAATCAAGGAGAGAAGGGCGTTTGGATATGGTGCCGGGAGCGGGAGTCGAACCCGCACAGAGCCTTGCTCCGAGGGATTTTAAGTCCCTTGCGTCTACCAATTCCGCCATCCCGGCCAGACTGAATCATGACAAGATTCTGGACCGGGTGGCAACTGGAGGCAGGGGCGGGAATCGAACCCGCGAATAAAGGTTTTGCAGACCTCTGCCTTACCACTTGGCTACCCTGCCCGCATGACACAAAAAGGGGGCCGATCAGGCCCCGGACTGGAGCGGGAAACCGGTCTCGAACCGGCGACCTCAACCTTGGCAAGGTTGCGCTCTACCAACTGAGCTATTCCCGCTATTCGGCAATACGAATAGTCCCTGCCAACAGGGGATCTTGTCAAGTCTGCAGGCCAGCCTTGTTTGGTCTGGATACAGTCTCGTCAGTTAATGTCGGGCCAGTGGGAGCTGTCCGTCAGGAAGTGGATGTCACTCTCTCCCGGGCGCTGGTAGTTCGCTAGCTGCTTCTCCAGGACGGACAGGTCCGCATCTGAAATATCCCGGCCCGCTGCCGTGCGGTTCCGGATGCGTTCCTTCAATACGGAGGCGTCCAGGTCGAGCCAAAGGATATGGCAGTCCGTACCAGCTTGCCTGGCGATGTTTCTGGCCTCCTGGCGGTCCTGCGGACGCAGGAAGGTCGCATCCATGATCACAGAGAATCCGGCCTTGAGTCCCAGTTCAGCGGCAGCGAACATGGCATGATAGGTTTTGGCGCTCATTTCGTGACCGTACAGGGGAAGATCGGGAAAAGTCTTCGCCAGGCGTTTTCTCGTGGCATCCGATCGAATCCATATGGCAGGCACTTTGCCGCAGCCAAGGAGGGCGAGGTGGCTTTTTCCGCTCCCGGACAGGCCGCCAACCACAAAGAGGTGGGGGGGTGCCGGCTGTGTGTACCCATGGGCAAGGGTGAAGTAACGGGCAGCCTCATCCAGCTGATGCCGGCGTCCTTGTGCGTCAAGCCCCGGATCCGATGCCAGCAGGCAGGCCACCTTGCCACGCACACAGGCACGATAGGACAGATAAAGCGGCAAAAGGGAAAGGCCAGGATAGTCACCGGTATGCTCAAGGTACCGGGACAGGAACCGGTAACCGAGATCGGGGCGGCCCCTGGCATCGCAGTCCATGAGCAGGAAGGCGACGTCGTTCATGGTGTCAATCATGCGAAATTCATCGTTGAACTCGATGCAGTCAAAAACGCACGGTTTGTTGTTGAACAAGGCGATGTTTTTCAGGTGCAGATCGCCATGGCAGGCGCGGATGAATCCCTCGTTTTGCCGTTTCCTGAAGAGATCCTTTTGCGCCAGGATCCTTTCGCTGTGCTTTTGCAGGTCCTTCAGCTGGTTGCGGCTGATCACCTTGCCCAGATGCTGGCTGGCCACATCATAGTTCGCTTCAATATGGGCACGTATGAAGCTTACATCCCCAAACTTTCGGATACGCGGGCCCGTTTCCGCGACGGCATGAAAGGTCGCGATATCCTGGGCCAGGCGATCCATCCATGCCGGCTCAAAGCGGTCCGCTTCGAGTCGCCGGTCCAGGAGGTCATCCTGGGCGAACTGCACCAGCTTGAGGCAGTAGTCAACAATCTCTCCGCTTTCGCCGAGCCGATAGGTCCCATTGCCTTGACAGATTGGCAGGACCTCCAGATAGAGTTCCGGCGCAAGGCGCCTGTTTAATATGAGCTCCTGCTCGCAAAAATACTTTCGCCTGTCCAGCCCGGTGAAATCCAGGAAGCCGAAATTGACCGGCTTCTTGACCTTGTAGACAAAATCACCGGTGAGGATGACCCACGAAATATGGGTCTGGAGCAACTGAATATCCCTTGTTGGATGGGTGTAGAATTCAGGTTGGAGCATGGCCCGGATATGTTCTGGCAATTCAATCCCTGCCACGGATTAGCTCCTTCGGTCCGGACCCAGGGGAACATCCCTGAGCCTTTCGATCAGGTCAGGATGCAAGGGACCGTTCGTGGCAAGAAATCCGTAAACCTTTTCATGGGTTGGTCTGATGCGGATGGGCTTTCCTTCTTTGTTGCTCACTCGTCCCCCAGCCCAGCTTACAAGGGCGAAGCCAGCTCCCACATCCCAGACATGCCTCGGCCGCAGCGTGAATGTCAGATCCGCGATTCCGGCTGCTACCAGGGCGCACTTCCATGCCACGGAACCCGTGGTGACAAGTTCGAGATCCCTGAACTTGTCCCATTCGCCTGCTTCTGTTTCGGTGCGGCTTGCCAGGGCCTTTGCCCCGGTGAGTTGTCTACGGGAAGTGGTCTGGACAGGCCTGTCATTCAGCGTCACACCCGCGGCGCAACCCGCGATTGTTTCACCGCTGGCCGGATTGTGAATAACGGCAGCAAGGTCCACACCGTTCTCCTGCAGGAGGACCGAAACCACGTATTCCGGAATGCCTCGTACAAACTCCTTGGTTCCGTCCAGTGGGTCAACGATCCAGCAATAACGGCTGCTCTCTTCACCATCGTGGCTGCTTTCCTCACCAAAATAACGGCTTCCCGGCAGCAACGTGGAAAGACCCTGTTCAAGGATACTGTCCGCCGCCAGATCTGCGGCAGTCAAGGGGTCATGCTTTCGGGTATCCTTGTAGGCCGTTTCAAAGCCGTCCTGCTTTACCTGCTGAATGGCTTTTCCGGCACGCTCACAGATGGTGATCATCTGGGCCAGCAGGCGCTGTGTATCGACTCTACTCATCTTCGCTCTCCAGAGATGGAAAGCTGCGTATCAGATCCTGTCACGTCCACAAAAAAATCACCCCGGTCCAGGCCGGGGTGTTGTGATCAATCCTGCCAATTCAGGGCATGACCTTTCGGTCGGGGCAGAATAGGGAATTCTATCCTGGGGGGATCACCCGTGAGCGTCTCCAGAAAGGCGACAATGTCAGCGACATCCTCATCGGAAAGTTTGGTGTCCAGCTGCACCTTGGCCATGATCCGGACGGCATCGGACAGGGTTTCTGCAGAACCGTCGTGGAAGTAGGGGGCGGTCATGGCCACGTTCCGCCATGATTGCACGCGGAAGAGATGATCGTCCTCCACCTTCCCTGTGACGTTCTTTAACCCCTCGTCCTTGCCGTAGGGGAATCTCTGGAATTCATTGCTGGTGAACAATGGACCTGAGTGACAGGATGTGCATCCAATCTCGTCCACTTTCTTCATTCCGCGTTTGGCCTGCTCGCTTATTTGCCCTTTTCCGCGAACATACTGGTCAAAAGGGGCATTGGGTGTTAGCAGTGTGCGTTCAAAGGCAGCAATGGCCCTGGCCATGTTATCATAGGTGAGTGCATCGGCCACGTTTCCGAAGGCTTCCCGAAAGAAGGGCTCATAACCTGCCTCTTGCAGGCGCGAAAGCACTTCCTCCTCACTCATCGAGGCCATCTCCACAGGGTTGAGAGGTGGTCCCTTGGCCTGGTCTTCAAGCAAGGGTGCGCGTCCGTCCCAGAACTGCCTGCTCCAGAACGCCGAATTGAACACTGTTGGTGCATTTCTGCCGCCACGTTGCCACTTGTGGCCGATCGAGAAACGCTGATGGTCCACACCAAATGTACCCAGGTTATGACAGGAATTGCAGGAGAACTGACCGCTTCGTGAGAGGGCGGGTTCAAAGTAGAGCATCTTGCCGAGTTTCACCTTGGCAGGTGTTGTCGGGTTGTCTGCTGGTACCGGAACCTCTGTGGGCAGGACATCCATGCCCTCCGGAACCTCCGCTGGCCGATGGGTTGAGGCTTCAGCCTTGTTGCCGGCTGCCTCTGCCAGAGGCAGCGCACTGTCGGCAACAAACCATACCAGTGCAGCAAGCAGGACAAACAACGTTTTCATGGCTTTCTCAACCCTGGTCACAGCTTGTCCGCCTCGGCAGCGAGGTAGGCGGCCACGCCTTCCGGGGAGGCATCCA
>CAZCTM010000031.1:0-18747 GCA_964501925.1 uncultured Zetaproteobacteria bacterium
AGAGGAAATTTCTATCTGGCACAAAACCGGAAATTTCTACTTTGGGTTGACAGGGCATGAACGATGCATGGTCACCGGAAAAAATTCCGGCTATTCTTTCCGGTCCCCATATCGGATCCGGAGGAAAACATGCGCGGAGAGCTGTTATACGAAGGCAAGGCGAAAAAGCTGTATGCGAGTGATGCAAAGGATGAGCTCATCCAGGTCTTCAAGGATGACGCCACTGCCTTCGATGGCATCAAGCATGATGTCATTGCCGGCAAGGGAAAGCTCAATTGCGCCATCTCGACCTTCTTCTTTGAGAAGCTGCATCAGAGGGGCATCAAAACCCATTTCATCCGTCGCCTGGGTGACTGTGAAATGCTCGTCCGCAGGCTGGAGATGATGCCCGTGGAGGTGGTTGTGCGGAATGTGGCCGCAGGTTCCATCTGCAAGCGACTGGGCCTGAAGGAGGGAACGGATCTGGATCGTCCTCTCACCGAACTGTTTTACAAGTCCGACGAGCTGCACGATCCCATGATCAACGAGGATCATGCCGAGCTGTTTGGCTGGGCGTCGCGCAGCGATACCAGGCTCATGCAGGAGATCGCCTTAAGGGTGAACGAGGTGCTGAGCGGGCTGCTTGCCGAGAAAGGAATCCGCCTGATTGATTTCAAGCTGGAATTTGGAAAGGATCATAAGGGGGATATGCTGCTGGGCGACGAAATTACCCCGGACGGGTGTCGCCTGTGGGATGCGGAAACAGGCAGGAAACTGGACAAGGATGTCTTTCGCCGGGATCTGGGCGGTCTCTCTGAGGTGTACCACGAAGTGGCGAACCGTCTGGCCATCCCGATCGATTTTGCGCCCCAGGGGTAATTTCCGGCTTCCCAAATCGCCGCCGTCAGGAACAAGCGTGAACAGGCTCTGTTACCAATAACAATGGAAGGAGTTGTCAGCGGATCATGAGTATAGAAGCCCATAAGGAAACCCTGCCGTTTCAGGCGGAAATCAAACAGGTACTGGATCTGATGATCCATTCCCTTTATTCCAATAAGGAGATTTTTCTGCGCGAGCTGATCTCCAATGCCTCGGATGCGGCTGACCGCCTGCGTTTTCAGGCACTGACCGATGATGCCCTCTATGAAGATGACACGGATCTCGCCGTCCGGATTGACATCGACAAGAAGGCGCGGACCATCACTGTTTCCGATAACGGGATCGGCATGAGTCGTGATGAGGTCATGGAACACATTGGTACCATTGCCAGGTCCGGCACACGCCGTTTTTTTGAATCCCTGAGTGGCGACCAGGCCGAGGATGCCAATCTCATCGGCCAGTTTGGCGTCGGTTTCTATTCCGTTTTCATTGTGGCGGATAAGGTAACCCTGACCACGCGCCGGGCAGGTCTGACGCCGGAGCATGGCGTGCGCTGGACCTCCGACGGGTCCGGCAAGTACAGCATTGAAACCATTGAGAAAGCGAAGCGGGGGACAGATATCGTCCTGCACCTGAAAGAAGGAGAGGACGAGTTTCTCAACAGAAATCGCCTGAAGGCCATCATCCACAAGTATTCCGACCACATTCCTTTCCCCATCAGGATGAAGGGAAAGGATGGCAAGTGGGAGACAGTCAACAAGGCCTCGGCCCTGTGGACTCGCTCCAGGGATGACATCAGCCAGGAGGAGTATGAGGCCTTCTACAAGCACATTGCCCATGATTTTCAGGAGCCCCTGACCTATATCCACAGCCATCTTGAAGGCAAGATCGATTACACCCTGCTGTTGTATGTTCCCAGGACGGCCCCTTTCGATCTGTGGGACAGGGACGCGCATTCGGGTCTGAAGCTGTACGTGCAGCGTGTGTACATCATGGATGCGGGGGAAACATTGATGCCCCGTTATCTCCGTTTTATTCGAGGCGTTCTGGATTCGAGCGACCTGCCGCTGAACGTGTCCAGAGAAACCCTGCAGCAGAGCCCACTGATGGAGGTGATGAGGAAGGGTGCAGTCAGAAAGGCCCTCGACATGCTGGAGGAGCTGGCAAAGGATGAGGATGCGTTTGAGACCTTCTGGGGTCAGTTTGGCCGCGTGCTAAAGGAAGGAATTATTGAGGATGAGGCCAATCGGGAGCGAATCGCCAGATTGCTCCGTTTTGCCTCAACCCGGGAAAAAGACGGGCAACAACGGGTCAGCCTTGACGCTTACATCGAGCGCATGCCCGAGGGTCAGGACAGGATCTACTACATCACGGCCGATCATCCGGACACCGCCAGGCACAGCCCCCATGTCGAGGTGTTTCACAAGAAAGGGATCGAGGTTCTGCTGCTGACGGATCGTGTGGATGAATGGCTGGTGGACTTTCTGAGGGAATACAAGGGCAGGCCGCTTGTTTCCGTGACCAAGGGGGATCTGGAACTCGGTCAACTGATGGATGAGGATGAGCGCAAGAAGCAGGAAGAGGCCGTCCAGACGCTGAAGGGGGTGGATGACAGAATCCGAAAGGTGCTTCAGGACAAGGTCAAGCTGGTTCGATTCAGTCACCGTTTGACCGATTCGCCGGCATGCCTGGTGACGGAGAGCGGCGATATCAGTACGCATCTGGAGCGCATGATCAGGGAAATGGGACAGGCCACCCCGGAACGCAAGCTCATTATGGAGATCAATCCGGAACATGCCTTGATCAGGCGCCTTCAGAAGGTGGAGAGTGATGAGGAGATGGCGGAGTGGGCACAACTCCTCTTTGATCAGGCGGTGCTTGCCGAAGGAGGGCAGCTGGAGGACCCGGCCGGCTTTGTCAGGCGTCTTAACAGGATGTTATCGAAATAGGTTTGTCTGGCCGGTCAGGCCTGCGCTTGGCCGATTCGACGGCAGATCGCAATCGTCGATTCCGATTTGTTCAGGGTGTAAAAGTGCAATCCTCTGACCCCGTGGGCAAGAAGCTCCTCACACTGGCGGCCGGCGATCTCGATGCCCAGCTTTTTCACGGCCTCGAGGTCTTCGCGGATGGGGTCCATTTTGTGATGCAGCCAGTCGGGAATGCTGGCGCCGCACATGGCTGAAAAGCGTACGATCTGGTTGTAATTTGTGATCGGCATGATGCCGGGGATGATGGGTATGCTTACACCGGCTGCAGCAGCCCGGTCGCGGAAGCGGAAAAAGACCTCGTTGTCGAAGAAATACTGGGTAATGGCCACATCCGCACCGTTGTCCTGTTTCAGCTTCAGGTATCGGATATCATCGGCCACCCCGTTTGGGGATTCGGGGTGGCCTTCCGGGTAGGTGGCAACCCCAATGGAAAAATCATTCTGGGCACGGATAAAGGCGGTCAGATCGGAGGCGTAGCGAAACCCGTCTCTCACCGCTTCAAAGTGATCCATTCCCTCGGGTGGATCGCCCCGGAGGGCAAGGATGTTTTCAATGTCCGCGGCCCGGTATTCATCGAGCAATTTCTTCAGCTCTTCCCTGCTGGAGCCGACACAGGTGAGATGCGCCACGGGTTCAAGCCCGGTCTCCCGCTTGATGCGCGTAACAAGACGCTTGGTGCGGTCACGGGTGGAGCCGCCTGCGCCGTAGGTGACCGAGACAAAGGTGGGCGGCAAAACCTTTAGCTCCTGGATGCACTTCCAGAGGTTTTCCTCACCCTTGTCCGTTTTGGGGGGGAAGAATTCGCAGGAGACGGAGATTTGCCTGCCGGAAAAAATGTCACGCAGCTTCATTACAGCTTTGGAACCGTGACGCCGGTTTGCCCCTGATATTTCCCCGCCTTGTCCTTGTATGAGGTTTCACATACCTCGTCTGATTCGAGAAACAGGAACTGGGCCACGCCTTCACCCGCATAGATCTTGGCGGGCAGCGGTGTGGTATTGGAAAACTCCAGTGTCACGTGTCCTTCCCATTCGGGTTCCAGGGGTGTGACATTGACGATAATGCCGCATCTCGCATACGTGGATTTTCCCAGGCAGATCGTCAGCACGTTGCGCGGAATACGAAGGTATTCAATGGTTCGGGCAAGTGCAAAGGAATTGGGCGGGATGATGCATACGTCGCCTCTGAAATCTACAAAGGACGAGGGGCAAAAGTTCTTGGGATCGACGATCGCCGAGTTGATGTTGGTGAATATCTTGAACTCATCGGCGCATCGCACATCATAGCCGTAGGAAGACAGGCCATAGGAGACCAGCCCTTCCCCGCCTTCGGTTTTTTTGACCTGTCCGTCCACGAAGGGATCGATCATCCCGTGTTCCGTGGCCATTTGGCGTATCCATTTGTCCGACTTGATGCTCATGCGCTTCTCCGTCCTTCCTTCCGGGAAGGCGGGAGGATAGCGGCATCGGCGATCATGCGGAAGCTGGGCGTGGGTTCATGCATCCATCCGCCCGGCCTCATCAAGCAGCCAGCTGCGAAGCAGGATCAGGGCGGTTTTTTCCTCACCGTAGGCCGGCCAGACAAAATAATAGGCGCCTTCGGTGGGAAGGGTCTGCGGGAAGGGCTGGATGAGTCTTCCATCCTCCAGTTCTTCGGTGATGAGGGCCGGGTCAATGATGGCAACGCCCAATCCACGGATGGCGGCGGCAATGGCAAAGTTGCGCGTCTCAAACACCTGGGTCTGCCGCGGCTCAAGGCCGGGATAACCCGCTGCAGCCAGCCAGATGCGCCAGTCATCGGGCCTGAGTTTTGCCTGCAGCAATGTGTGGTCTTTCAAATCCGCCGGGCTTTCAAGCCTTGCCTTCCCATTGAGCAGGGAGGGGCTGCAAACCGGGGTAAAATGTTCAGCAAACAGACGGACGGTTTTTGTGCCGGGCCAGACCCCCTTGCCCGTCCGGATGGCGCAGTCGGCATCGCCACGATCGAGATCGGCAAGCTCAATGGATGTGGAGATGCGCACCTCGATATCCGGGTACTTTTGCTGGAAACGGAACAGGCGGGGAATAAACCAGCGCATGGCGAAGGTGGAGAGCATGCTGACGTGCAGAATGTTGTCATTTTTCGGGTTACGCAATTTTGCCAGTGCGTCGTGAATCAGTCCGAATCCATCCCGGATCCCGGGGAAAATGGCGTGACCGGCCTCTGTAAGCTGCAAACCGTGTCGGCCACGCCTGAACAGAGAGACGCCGAGATGTTCTTCCAGGTTTCGGATCTGGTGACTGACAGCGGATGGGGTGATGAAAAGTTCCCTGGCGGCTTCAGCAAGGTTCAGGCACCGTGCAGCCACTGCGAAGGCGCGCAGGGCATTCAGGGAGGGGATTCTGGTATCATCAATCATGAGAAAAACTCAACTTGTGATGAATAATCATTCCTTTTCTTTAAGGAAAAGTAAAGCATAATGAGTACCCATCATTGAGATTTATTTGCGGGGCGTGATGTGAAAAGCCTGTTTGACAAGATATGGGAGCAGCACATTGTCAGTGAACATGACGATGGCTCGGTCCTGCTTTACATCGATCGGCACCTTGTTCATGAGGTGACAAGTCCGCAGGCCTTCGAAGGTCTCAGGCTGGCCGGCAGGAAACCCTGGCGCGTGGCTTCCATGGTAGCCACACCGGATCACAATATTCCGACAACGGGTCGCGAGCGCGGGATTGAGGACCCGGTTTCACGCCTGCAGGTTGAGACGCTGGATGAAAACTGCAGGGAGTTTGGCATCATCGAATTCGGCATGCACGATCAACGCCAGGGGATTGTCCATGTCATTGGACCCGAACAGGGGTTGACCCTGCCGGGAATGACCGTGGTCTGCGGCGATTCACATACCTCCACGCATGGTGCGCTGGGCGCCATTGCCATGGGTATTGGCACGTCCGAGGTTGAACATGTGCTGGCCACCCAGTGCCTGATCCAGCGCAGGCCCAGGCAGATGCGGATCACCGTGAACGGGACACTTCCGTATGGCTGCACGGCCAAGGATATGGCCCTGTTCATCATTGGAAGGATCGGCACCGCAGGCGGAACGGGCTACGCCATCGAGTTTGCAGGTTCCGCCGTTCGCGCCCTGTCCATGGAAGGGCGGATGACATTGTGCAATATGGCGATCGAGGCCGGGGCGCGTACGGGCATGGTGGCCGTGGATGATGTGACCCTTGATTACGTCAAGGGACGCCCTTACGCGCCTGCGGGGGACTTATGGAACAGGGCGGAGGAAGCCTGGCGTGACCTTCATTCGGATGAGGGGGCCACTTTTGATGCCGAGGTAATTCTTGATGCCGCAGAGATCGTTCCCCAGGTCACATGGGGGACGAGCCCTGAAATGGTGGTTCCGGTGACCGGTCGCGTGCCGTATCCCGAACATGCGCGAGACGCGTTGCAGCGGAAGGACTGGCAGCGTGCCCTGGACTACATGGGTCTGCGGGCCGGGATGCGAATTGTTGATATCAAGGTAGACAAGGTGTTTATTGGTTCATGTACCAATGGACGTATCGAGGACTTGCGGGCGGCTGCCCGTGTGATCCGGGGCGGGCGGGTCGCACCTAATGTCAGGACGGCGATGGTGGTTCCCGGTTCCGGACTGGTCAAGCAGCAGGCAGAGGCCGAGGGGCTGGACAAGGTCTTTACAGAGGCCGGCTTTGAATGGCGCGACCCGGGCTGTTCGATGTGTCTGGCTATGAACGCCGATCGTCTGGAAGCAGGGGAGCGCTGCGCTTCCACCAGCAATCGCAATTTTGAGGGACGTCAGGGCCAGGGAGGAAGGACCCATCTGGTCAGTCCGGCCATGGCCGCCGCGGCTGCCATTGCGGGTCATTTTGTTGATGTCAGGGAGTGGGAATAATCATGGGTCACCCGGGTCCGGCAGTGACCGTACATAAGGGCTGAGAAGGAAGGACAGATGCAGGCTTTTACCATGCTCGATGGTCTGGTGGCACCACTGGATCGCGCCAATGTGGACACCGATGCCATCATCCCGAAGCAGTTTCTGAAGTCGATCCGGCGCACGGGCTACGGTCCGTACCTGTTTGATGAATGGCGATATCTGGATCGCGGCGAGCCGGGCATGGACTGTTCAAAGCGACCCCTCAATCCGGATTTTGTGCTTAATCAGGAACGTTATCAGGGTGCCAGCATTCTGCTGGCCAGGGAGAACTTTGGCTGTGGATCCTCCAGGGAGCATGCCCCGTGGGCACTTCTGGATTACGGATTTCGCTGCATCATTGCCCCGAGTTTTGCGGATATCTTTTACAACAATTGTTTCAAGAACGGTATTCTGCCGGTCGTCCTGCCTGCCGCGACCGTGGACAGGCTGTTCCGGGAATGCCATGCGCAGCCCGGCTACCGCCTCAGGGTGGATCTCGGAAATCAGACGGTCACCAAGCCGGACGGAGAGGTCATATCCTTTGATGTTGACGGTTTCCGCAAGGATTGCCTGCTCAGGGGGCTGGATGACATTGATATTACGCTTAAGGAATCCGACCTGATCCGTGCGTATGAAGAGCGTCGTCAACGGGAGGCTCCGTGGTTGTTTTCAGGTCCGGGTGAAGGCTGAATCCACGCTCCCACTGTTCAAAGGTCCTGGCCTCCAGGGGTTGGCTGATGAGGAATCCCTGGGTGATGTCACATCCAAGCTCTTTGAGCGTGTGCCACTGCGCGGCCTCTTCCACCCCTTCGGCGATCACCCTGTAGCCCAGGTTGTGGGCCAGTTCAACAATGGTTCGTACGATCATCAGCTTTTTTTTGTCTTTCGGAATGCCAAGAACAAAACTCTTGTCAATCTTGAGCTCGTCCACTGGCATGTCCTTGAGATAGGCCAGGGAGGAATAACCGGTACCGAAGTCGTCAATGGCCAGTTTGAACCCCATTTCGTGCAATCTGGCCAGAGCCTTGCGTGATCGCTCCGGATCGGTCATGAGCATGCTCTCCGTGATTTCAAGCGAGACCTTCGAGGGTGAAATGTTTATGCGCTTGATCAGCTGTTCGAATTCATCGGGCAGAAGAATGTCCTGCAGATTGGGTGCTGCCAGGTTGATGGACATCACGACATCGGTGCCCTGCTTTTGCCAGATGCCCAACTGGCGCAAGGCCTCTCCAACAATCCATTGGGTGATCGGATGAATCAGGCCGGTTTGCTCGGCTATCTGGATAAAGAGGTTGGGGGAAATGAAGCCCTTGCGCGGATGATTCCAGCGCACCAGGGCCTCCACACCAATGATGCGGGCGGTCCTCATATCCACCTGCGGCTGGTAGTGGAGCACAAGTTCGTTATTGCTGATGGCATTCTTCAGTTCACCGGCCAGGGCCAGGTATTCAAGACTGTATTGCTCCATTTCAGGTTCATACAGCAGATAGGGGCTGTGGGTTCGTTTTGCCGCATACATGGCAACCTCGGCGCGCTGCAGGAGAGACTCGGCCGCACCCGGCCGTTTGTCGGGTTGCAAACCAACCCCCATGGTGACCTCGATATCGGCAGTAAAACCTCCCACCCCCAGGGGTTCAGAGAACAACCGCTGAATTTCCCTTGCTATCCTGATGGGATAGTCCTCATCGTCCAGTGGTGTCAAAAGCAGCGCAAAGACATCCCCGCCCATGCGTACCAGAAGGTCTGACTCCCGGCACCGGGAAGCCAGTCGTTTTGCCACGCTTTTCAGGATGCGATCGCCCGCATGGTGCCCCAGGGTTTCATTGATGGCCTTGAACCGGTCAATCCCGATGTAAATAAGCGCCGATGGGTTTACGGATTCGTGTGAACCGGAGCTGGCATTAAGTTCCCGGGCGAGAAACGCCCGGTTCGGAAGGCCGGTGAGGGGGTCGTGGAGGGCCATGTAATCGAGTTTCGCTTTCTGGCGGTCTCTTTCCATTTCCGCCTGTTTTCGCTCCGTGATATCCAGGACGGTGCCGATCATGCGTGTGGGTTTTTTGTCCTTTCCGTAAATCACGTCGGCATCGGCGTGCACGTAACGCAGGGTTCCGTCCGGGCGGACGATGCGGAAATCCCGTTCATAGGCCTTGCCGGTCTCCAGGGAGGCCTTGATGGCCTGGCTGATCTCCCTGCGGTCCTCGGGATGCACGGCCATGAGGAAGGAGCGGAAAGGCACACCGCCCTTTTTCGGCGTGATGCCGAAGATGCGGTAGAGTTCATCCGACCACATCAGCGACTTGCCCGTAATGTCCCAGTCCCAGTTGCCCAGGTGGGCGATGCGCTGGGCCCGCTTGAGGCTGTCCTCACTCCTGGCCACGTTGTCGGCCAGTCGCTTCTCATCGGTGATGTCCCGGCTGACCACGACGGCATGGGTCACCCGCCCGTCCTCGTAATAGGGATAAAATGAGGCTGAAAAATACTTTTTCTCTCCCGACGGGAGATGACTGGTAAAAACCTTGCGGACGGTCTTTCCCGCGAGGCATTGATCCAGCAGGGGCTTGATATCACGCTGGAAAACCTTCTTGCCCCACACTTCAGCGACCGTCCTGCCAATGATCTTTTGACGCGAGATGCCATGCATCCGGATTGCCGCATTGTTAACCGCCCGATAGACATAGCTGGCGTCGATCAGGTTCATGCTGTCCTGGGAGGCGTTGACAATGAACTCGTATCGTCTGCGTTCCTCCTCAAGGGCGTAGTGGTCGGTGATGTCGATCACCGAGGCCAGTGTCCTGCCGCTCTCCGGCAGGAGGATGACGTTGACGATTCCCCTTCGGACCGCGCCGTCCCTGCGGAAGAAGCGGAACTCATACTCAACGGGAACGGTCCTGTCTCCGGCGCGGCGGCGGCGGGCGTAGTCCAGCATGCGCTCGCGATACTCATCGGGCACGAACTCCGTCCAGCGCCGCCTGCCCTCCAGCTCTTCCCTGGTATAACCGAGGAGATCGGCAAGTTTCCGGTTGACCATCCGGATGGTGGCGTCCTCCTCAAAGATCAGCATGGCCGTGCCCGTGTGCTCGAAGATGGCACGGTAAATACGATGATTGTTCACCGGAAAATTCCTGTCCTGAGGCCCGGGATCCGCATCCTTCTCCCGGAGCACCGAATGGTTCCGTTCCTTCTCTGAGCCTGACGATTTCCCACCGCGACGCCTGGCTGCAGCGCTCGGTTTTTTTGCCTCGGACACCACCCCTCCAAGGTATGAAATGACTGATTCAGATTATCACCTCTCTGGGGACAAAAGCAATCCTAGTGATAGGAGGATAACCCCGCCGGAACCGGGAGCGTCATCTCCGAGTGTATGGGTGCAATAATTCCCCGTTAAATTTAACTGGATGGTGTTAGGCTGTCCCCGAAGGGTGAGGGGTGAGATCACTCTTTAAGGAGGAGGAAATGAAGCGATATATTCTGATGGGGATGGCAGCCCTCGGCTTGTCCGTGCTCAGTCAGCCGGCGCATGCGGGAATGCTGCCGGATACCCAGGCGGATGCGGCCGCTATTGAAGCCCGGCTGGCCGGCAATGATGGCTATCATGCCCTGCTTGCCAAAAAGCTTGCCAGGATCGCTGTCGAGGAAGCAGGTCAGTCCGACATGCCCGCTGCCCGGGCGTTTATCAGACTTGCTGAGCAGCATGCCGAAAAAGCGGGAGGTGCGAAATGAGGCGCTCACTTTTTCTGCCCGTTTCTCTGCTGTTTTTGTCGGGTTGTGTAGCGACCTTGCCCATGGACCGCGATGAGCTGTCCGAAGCCAGGGCGGCCGTTGAGGCGGCTCGCGCCGCCGGTGCCGAAAACTGTGCTCCCGATGAACTCTCTGATGCCCAGGCCGCCCTATACCATGCGGCCCACGAACTGTCCGAAGGGGATGTGCATCCGGATGAACAGGCCGGGCTGATTGCAAGGGCCATACAAAGGGCGGAGGATGCCATTGCCAGAACACGTGAGGCATGTGCGCCCAAACCCAAGCCTGAAATTATCAGCCTTCCCGGCGTGAACTTCGAAACGGACAGCGCGGACATCACAGCCGAATCCGCCGCCATTCTCGACAAGGCTGCCGAGACCCTCCTGAAAAAGCCCAGCATCAGGGCGGAGGTTGCGGCGCATACAGACTCGGATGGCAGTGAAGCCTATAATGAGGCCCTCTCATTACGCCGGGCGAAAAGCGTGCTGGACTACCTGGTATCCAAGGGCGTTTCCGCGGAACGTCTGGTCCCCAGGGGCTATGGTGAGACGGACCCCGTCGCCAGCAATGACACACCCGAAGGCAAGGCCAGGAACCGGCGCGTGGAATTGAGAATCTTGTCGAAATAGGCCAGCCTTCAGAGGCATGCAGACAACAGCACCCTGTCCCCTGTCGGGACAGGGTGCTGTTTCACATCGGATTTGGTGTGCCGAGGGCAAGGAGGAGAAATGAGGCTGAGATACAGGATCCTGGGCGTTCTGGTCATCGCCTTGCTGCTGCTTGTCGTCGCTCCGGCACTTGTGCCGGCAAACAACATCCGTGTGGCGGTGGAGCGCGCGGCCTCTGAACTTGTGGGTCTGCCGGTAAGCATTTCAAGACTTTCCCTTCGCTTGCTGCCGGATGTCGGATTTTCGATTTCCGAGGCCGTGATCCAGGAAACAAAGGAAGCAGGAGACAGGGTTTACGCCCGGGCCCGCTCAGGTCGGGTTTCATTGGCGCTCATCCCCTTGCTGTTGGGCCGGCTTGAACCCACCGCTTTGGCCTTTCGTGACGTTGACCTGAACATGCCGGAAGCGGCAGGTGAAGACGGGCCTGGAACGGTTCACATGGATGCGGTTTCAGGTTTTGTGGATATCGAGGAGGAAGGCCTGACGCTCTCTGGCTGGAAGGCCGATCTTTACGGGGGAGAGATGGATATGGCCGCCAGACTGTCCTTTCAGGCGGGGGAGGGGAAGACCCTCGAGGGAGATCTTCATGGAAAAGGCATTCGGCTCTTGCCCTTGCTTCGGGATGTTTACGGAAAGACGGTGCTGGCGGGAACGCTGAATTCCGACGTGCATTTTTCTTCCAGGGGGGTCACCCGATCCGAGATTGAGAGAAATCTTGTTGTTGACGGACCCGTTCGCATTCTCGAGGGCTCTGTGTATGGAACCAATCTGACGGATTCAGCCGTAACCCTGCTTGGGGGCAGGGCGAAAGACGGAAGCATACCGTTTGATGAACTCCGTTTTCATCTTCTTGCGTATGAAGGGCAGGCCGAGCTCAAGAATATCCGGCTTGCTGCCGACACCATCGACGCAAGGGGTCAGGTGCAGATCGCATCGGACATGGTCCTGTCCGGCAGGATCGAGGCCTCCGGTCTTGGCGGTTTGCTCAGAATGGATCTGGCGCTAGCCGGTACGGTGGAGCAGCCTCGTGTTTCCCTGATGCCTTCTGAAAGCGGTACGCAGGGGGATCAAAGGTCAACCTCAAGCGGCCAGGATGCCGGTTTCTGAACGCCGGCTTTTTTCTATCGTTTTGGTTCTGAGCTGGCCGCATGCCGCCAGGATATCCTTTCCCCGGCTTTCACGAACAACGGTTACATAGCCGGCATCGGACAACACGGACCGGAATGCCGAGACCCTGGCCTGTCCGGGTCGCCGGTAGGGGCTTCCTCGCGATTCATTGAATGGGAGCAGATTGATCGTGCATGGCAGCCCCTGAATGAGACCGGCAAGGCGGTATGCATCTTCCCGGCTGTCATTGACCTCGGCCAGCAACACGTATTCGATCAGGATTCTTTTCCCGGTGTGACTGCAGAAATCACGGGCCGCCCGCATAAGGGTGCTGATGGGGTATCGCCGATTCACGGGCATGATCTTGTTTCGTATCTCATCCCGGCTGGCATGGAGAGATATGGCAAGGTTGCATGGGAGAGCTTCCTCAATCATCCGATAGATGCCGGGAACAAGCCCGGATGTTGAGACGGTAACCCGTTTGGGCGAGAAGGCCATACCCAGCGGGTCGGTGACGATCCGGATCAGGCGGGCAACCTCCCGGAAGTTGTGAAGGGGTTCACCCATGCCCATGAGCACCAGATTCCGGATCCTTTTGTCTGCCCGGCCCTGGGCGATCCGGATCTGGGCGATCATCTCCGATGCCCGGAGGTTACGCTTCAGTCCATCGCTTGCGGTGAGGCAGAAACGGCAGCCGAGGGCGCAACCTATCTGGGTCGAAATGCACAGAGTCAGCCTTCCGGAAGATGGAATCAGAACGGTTTCAACAAGATCGTCGTTTGCCAGACGCAGGAGGAGCTTTCGGGTTCCATCCCGTGAACATTGTTCGTCCGCAAGCACGATCCGTTCACAACCGGGCAGGCTCTCGAGATGGATGCGCAGGGACTTCGGGATATCCGGGATCTGTTTGACATCCCGGACGAGATGCCGGTGGGTGTAGGCCATCAGTGTGGCTGCATGAACGGGCTTGGCGGAAGCCTTCAGGCATACCTCATGAAGATCCGCACGCGTCATGCCCGCCAGATACGGATTAAGGAGGACGGTTTTCCCGGTATGCGCCATCGGCCAAGGAGCAGGATGCGGGTCAGATCCGCATCAGAACACGTTCAGGTTTCCAGTCCCCACTTGGCCTTGTTCCGCTCCACCTCTTCCGCGCTTGGCGGTTCGTGTTCAACCACCTCGGCGAGACGGAAGCTCTCACGATCGGTGTCGCATTTCTCATTCAGTGCGATGTCATCCGCAAAGATCTCGGGGACATCCTCCTCAGGATAAATGGCTTCCCAGGGGCATTCGGGTTCACAGACGGCACAGTCGATGCATTCCTCCGGGGAGATATACAGCTGGTTTGGGTATTCCTCGCTGATCTCATTGGGCTGGTAAAAGCAATCCACCGGACAAACGCTGACGCAAGCCGTATCGACACAATCTCTGCAAAGACGGGTTACTACAAAGGCCATGGCATACTCACTTTCTGAAGTTTTTGTGTGCCAAACCCTACCACATTGTTTCCGGCCTAGGCCATACCCTTTCCACTCGACTGCCGGGCAGCCGTGGATCCCAGAACGGATGCCAGGAGATTGTAGATCATGGACTATTGATCATCTATCCACACCTTCCGGTTCATCCCCGGATGACGGATTTCGCATCGCCGAAGCACGACGCCAGTGCTAATCTTCGGGCATGCGTTTTGCTCCCTTTGCCCACCTGCATGTTCATTCGGATTTTTCGCTGTTGGAAAGTGCCATGTCCATCAGGCAGATCCTGGATCGCGCCTGCCAGCTTCAGCAGCCGGCCATTGCCCTGACGGACCACGCGAATCTGTTTGGCGCGATTGAGTTTTATGACAGCGCCATCAGGAAAGGGATCAAACCCATACTGGGATGCGAACTGTATCTGTGCCCGAATCACAGGGAACGCCTGAAACAGGGATCCCGTCAACCCCGGTATCCCCAGATCCTTCTTCTGGCGCGAACCAATAAGGGCTGGCAGAATCTCAAGAGGCTGGTGTCCACGGCCTACCTGGAAGGTTTTTACTACAAGCCACGGATTGACAAACAGCTCCTTCATCAATACGGGGAAGGACTGATTGCCCTGTCTTCGGGGTGGAACGGGGAAATCGAGCGGCATTTGCGCACGGGGGATCAGGCGGCCGCCAGACGAGTCGCCCGGGAGTTCTCGGAGATTTTTCCGGATCACTGTTTCTTTCTGGAAATCCAGCGGCACGGCACGTCCGGCCAGGAGTCGCTAAACCAGCAGGTTATCCGGCTGGCGATGGAGCTCAATCTGCCCCTCGTGGCGACCAATAATGCGCACTTTCTGGACAGGAAGGACTTCCATGCCTTTGAAGCGGCGCTGTGCCTGCAGCAGAACTGCACACTCAATGACGGGCTGGAAAGCCACTACACCCCTGAATGCTATATCAAGTCATACGAGGAGATGCTGGAGCTCTTTGAAGACTATCCCGAGGCGCTTGAGAACAGCCTGCACATCGCCCAGCGCTGTAATGTGGAGATCCAGTTTGGCCACTACCAGCTTCCGGATTTTGAAGTGGGGGAAGGCGTGGATCTGGAAGAATACTTCACCCGCCAGGCAAGGGAGGGGCTCATCAAGCGCCGTCCCCTCATCCGGTCCGGGAACCCACAGACAGACTGGGAGGTCTATGAACGCCGTCTGGAATACGAGTTAGGCGTCATCAAGAGCATGGGGTTTCCGGGTTACTTCTCGATTGTTGCGGATTTCATCCGGTGGGCCAGAGAGCAGGAGATTCCCGTGGGTCCGGGTCGGGGATCGGGCGCCGGTTCCCTGGTTGCCTATTGCCTGGGCATCACGGATCTTGACCCCATCCGCTACGGCTTGCTTTTCGAGCGTTTTCTGAATCCCGAGCGCATCTCCATGCCGGATTTTGATATCGATTTCTGCATGAGCAGGCGGGATGAGGTCATTGAATACGTTGCCGACAAGTACGGTTCCGAACAGGTGGCCCAGATCATCACCTACGGCAGCATGAAGGCAAGGGCGGTCATTCGCGATGTTGGCCGGGTCATGGGGTTACCCTACGCAAAGGTGGATCAGCTGGCCAAGCTGATACCCGCCAGTCTGAACATCACGCTGGAAGAGGCGCTGAAGCAGGAACCGCGACTGAAGAAGGCGGTGGACGAGGATGAGGAGGTCAGCCACCTCTTCTCGATTGCCCGCAAGCTGGAAGGTCTGCACAGGCATGCGGGAAAGCATGCCGCAGGCGTGGTCATAAGCAGGACCCCGCTGGTGGAGACGGTGCCGTTGTACAAGGATCCCCGCGAGGGTGGCGTACTGGTTCAGTGGGACATGAAGTGCGTGGAGAAAGTGGGGCTGGTCAAGTTTGATTTCCTCGGGCTGAAAACGCTGACAATCCTGCATCTGGCCACGGAACTCATCCGGAAGTATGGCCATTCTAAGAAGGAAAAATCCTTTGATCTGCACAGCATTCCGCTTGCCGACAAGGCGACATTCGATCTCCTGCAAAAAGGGGATACGGTGGCGATCTTCCAGCTTGAGTCGTCCGGCATGCGCGATCTTCTGATCCGGCTCAGGCCGGACTGCTTTGAGGACATCATCGCGCTGGTTGCCCTGTTCCGGCCGGGTCCCTTGCAGTCGGGCATGGTGGATGACTTCATCGCCCGCAAGCATGGCAGGCAAAAGGTCACCTATATGCTGCCCCAGCTCGAGGAGGTTCTCAGGGAAACCTACGGCGTCATTCTCTATCAGGAGCAGGTGATGCGCATTGCCCAGGAGCTGGCCGGCTACAGCCTGGGCCAGGCGGACCTGTTGCGCCGGGCCATGGGCAAGAAGAAGGCCGCGGAAATGGCCAAGCAGCGAGAGATCTTCCTGCAGGGAGCAAAAAAGAACAGGGTTCCGGCAAACAAGGCCGAACACATTTTCGACCTGATGGCCAAGTTTGCGGAATATGGGTTTAACAAGTCCCATTCGGCAGCCTATGCCCTGGTTGCCTATCAAACGGCCTTCCTCAAGGCCCATTACCCCCAGGCCTTCATGGCGGCAACACTCTCGTGTGAAATGGGCAACAGTGATAAGGTGCAGATGCTGATCGAGAACTGCCGGAACATGGGGATCCGGATCCTGCCGCCGGATATCAATGCCTCAAGCTGGGAATTTGTTCCGGAGGGGGACGCTATTCGATTCGGACTGGGCGCGATCAAGGGTGTGGGAGAGGCTGCGATTCGGGCAATTCTCGCCAATCGTGAAAAGGATGGGACGTTTGTTTCCATGCTGGACATGCTCAAACGGGTCGACGCCAGATCAGCCAACAAACGCATGCTTGAGGCGATGATCAAGGCGGGTGCGCTCGATGAGATTGTTCCTCACAGACATGCGGCCCTGGAAGGCCTGCCAGTTCTCAGCGAGCATGCAGCCAGGCTGCGCAGGGAGGTCCAGGCCGGACAGTCTGCCCTGTTTGCATCCACCGAATCCGTGTCCGGGGATCATCTGTTTCCCGATGTCGCAGTCTGGGGGATAGGGGATCAGTTGCGATTTGAGCGGGAGGTCCTTGGTTTTTACCTGACCGGTCATCCTCTGGAGGCATACATCGATACGGTGCACGGTCTCAGCGACGGTTGCCTGAGCGATCTTGACAAGTGGGCGAACGGCACGCGCGTGGTCCTGCCCGTTGGCGTGGCCCAGGTACGCGTCCATCACGGCAATAAAGGGAAGATGGCCTTTATTCGGATTGAGGACCTCTCTGCAGGGGCCGAACTCGTTTGCTTTCCGCGCCTGTACGACCGGGTTGGAGAAAAAATCAATCCGGACAAGGCGCTGCTGGTCTGCGCCACGGTGGACAAATCGAGGGATGACCCTGTCCTGTTGGCGGAGGATATCGGCATCCTTGATGAACTGTTGCCGGATCTGATTGATTCCATGGAGATTCACGCCTCCGCCCTGGCGTGGGATGAAGCCGCCGTCCAGGCCTTTGCCTTGATGATGGAGCGCCATCCCGGCAAGGCCAGGATAGTATTCAATGTTCGCATGGGTAATGGCAGTATTGCCAGATTAAGCTGCAAACAAGGTCTGGGTTGGAATGAAGAGGTTAAAAACTGCATTGAAGAGCTGTTCGGTTCAGGATCGGTGCACTTGCACTGTCGAAGATGGGAGCCATCGATGAGCTCCAACGGGCAGGCCAGGGCGCGGGAGAGGATGCAACATGCCGCCTAGCTACCTTGATTTTGAGCGGCCAATTGCCGAGCTGAGTTCCAAGATTGACGAGCTTTCCCAGATGGATGAGAGCGCCAGCGTCAATATTGCGGAAGAGGTGGAGCGCCTGACCCAGAAAAGGGACAAGCTTGTACATCAGATTTATTCCAATGCCACCCGCTGGCAGGTTACGCAGCTTGCAAGGCACCCGGATCGCCCGTATTTCATGGACTACATTCCACTGATCTTCGAGGATTTCCAGGAAATGCACGGCGATCGCGCCTTTGCCGATGATGAAGCCATCGTTGGCGGCCCGGCACGGTTTTGCGGCCGTTCGGTCATGCTGGTTGGCCAGCAAAAGGGGCGTGATACCAAGGAAAAGATCAGACGGAATTTCGGCATGCCCCGGCCGGAAGGTTACCGCAAGGCCCTTCGCCTTTTTCACCTTGCCGAGCGATTTGCCATGCCCATCCTCACCTTTATTGATACGGCAGGTGCGTGGCCGGGTGTGGATGCGGAGTCACGTGGCCAGAGTGAGGCCATCGCACGGAATCTGATCGAGCTGGCGCATATCAGGGTGCCGGTGATCTCCACGGTCATTGGAGAAGGGGGATCCGGAGGCGCCCTTGCGATCGGCGTGGGTGACCGACTCTATATGCAGCAGTTTACGACGTTCTCGGTCATTTCCCCGGAAGGGTGCGCTGCCATTCTCTGGCGGGACCGGAAGTTTGCCGATCAGGCGGCAGAGGCCCTGAAACTGACCGCGAAGGATCTGCTGGAGCTTGGGGTCATTGATGGCATCATTCGGGAGCCGCTTGGATGCGCCCACAGAAACGTTGAAAAGGCGGCCGAGGAGATCTCCAGGGTGATTGAGAAGGCGCTTGATGAGCTTCTCGAGATTCCGGTGGATCGACTGCTTTCCAAGCGCGAATTGCGCCTTCGCAGCCTGGGAGCATTTATCGTGGATTAACCGGCCGGGTTGTGACGGCCGAAGAGCCTGCATGTATGCTGTCGGGCAGCGCTGCTTGCTACGTTGGAGAGGTACCGAAGCGGTCATAACGGCACCGACTCGAAATCGGTTGGGCGGGTAACACTGCCACGTGGGTTCGAATCCCACCCTCTCCGCCAGTTCCATTTGCGAAATCCGATGCAATTCCATGTCCGATATTCACGCGTGAAAGGTGAACGGGAGGGTGGGTGAGAACCCACGTTTCAGGGTTCGACCAGTCCGCAGGATAGCGGACTGGAACGCCGAAGCAGCGCGAAGGCGGCCCGAAGGGCGAGG
>CAZCTM010000032.1:0-18160 GCA_964501925.1 uncultured Zetaproteobacteria bacterium
CCATCACCGCCGTGGCCGTAAAATCAGGCGCTGACTTGCCTACAAGTACACTCATGCCAACCCTCCTTCTTTCATTGAGTGCCATTTAACCTAGGCATCATCAGAACAGATTGCCAGTCCGAAACCGGATAATTGTGACGCCACATTTTTTTATTCCAGCGGGCCATGATCACGGCACTGGAAACAGGCATTTGCAGGACATGACAGCATGACCAGGGTGACGCTATCATGAGATATATGTGGACTTACAAGCATGCAGGCTTTTTTGTGCACCAGTTTCCCGCCCTGAGAGACAATTATATTTACCTGGTCGACAAACCGGAATCGGGTGTCCTTATGGCCATCGACCCGGCTGAAGGTGAACAGGTGGTCGCCTGGTGCAGGCAAAGGGGGCGCAGGATCACGCATGTTCTGAACACCCATCATCACTGGGATCATGTCGGCGCCAATCTTGAGTTAAAGGCTAGTTATGACTGTCAGATTATCGGACCGGCCCTTGAAACGGATCGCATCCCCGGAATCGACGGGAAGGCCACAGAGGAAGAGGCGATTCGGCTTGATGCCTTAAAGATAAGGACACTGCTGGTACCCGGTCACACAAGGGGGCATGTTGCCTATCTCCTGGAGGATGCGCTTTTCTGCGGAGACACATTGTTTGGAGCAGGCTGCGGGAGGCTGTTCGAAGGCAGTCCGGAGCAGATGTGGCAAAGCCTGAACAGGATCATCCGGCTGCCTGGTCATACAAGATTCTATTGCGCCCACGAATACACGCTTGATAACCTGCGGTTTGCTCAAAGTGTTGATCCCGACAACACCGCCCTTCAGAAAAGGCTTTGTGAGGTGGAGAGGCTGCGCGCAGAGGGGCTTCCGACGATTCCGGGAACCCTGGATGAGGAGCTGGCCACCAACCCGTTTCTGCGTCCGCTGGATGAAAGTTTCCGAACAGATTACGCAACCAGACACAACATAATGGACGACCCGGTCAGGGTTTTTGCCCACATCCGGAAGGCAAAAGACCTGTGGTAGCAAGAACGCTAGAATTCACTATCATCACTTGACTCGGGATAACTCTGACGGAGGTAAACATGCCTATTTATGAGTATGCGTGCAAACATTGCCACAGCACATTTGAAACCCTGGTCCTGAACAGTGCCGAAGAGGTTCGCTGTCCTCAATGCCAGGGTCAACAACTGGAAAAGCTCATTTCCGCACATTCCGTCGGGGGCAGCCACGATGAACCGGCCTGTAAAGTGCCCGCCTGCGGCATGAATCCTGACGCCTGCTGTGCCTGCCAGTAGATACGACGAGCCGCTCCAGATCTATGGGGAGGGAGTGGCTGTCAGTTCCTGAAAGATGACCGGCCTTGGCGAAGGCAATAGGGAGTCCACCGCCAGTTCAATGTTGGCCAGGCCATTGCGGGGGATAAAAACAAGCTTCTCTCCCGGTTGAATATTCTCAATGATGAGGGTGCTGCCTTCCATGCCAAACAAGTCAGAAGGCATCTTGCAGCATACGGACAGACCGGCCGTTCCGCTTTTGGGTATGCCTTTGGGGGTGATCCTCCGGACAGACGAAGGATACAAACGCAGGACATGATGGTCACGGGAATCACGTATGCGAACCCACAGGTCCGTACGTTCCGGCTTGTTTGTCAAGGAAGGGATGGTGCCATCCATGAGAAACTGAATGATGAAATCAAATTCGTGCATGCGCCTCGGCAAGGTATGATGACCGCCTTCCACGGCGACGTTGTTATGCCCGGGCAGATAGGCAGAATGTTCATCCACAACAAGGTCCGACTGAGCCAGGGTCGAACTTTTGACATAGACATTCAGCAACTCCACGGACTTCAGCTCTTCTCCTCCCCCCTCATTTAACCGCCATAGAAAATGACTCCCGGGACGCATCTCTTCGGCCTGCAAGTTACCCAGCGGACCCAGATTGGCGATTTCGGTCAACACCTTGGCGGCATTGGTTCCGAAGTGGGGTGTGGAGAGGAAAACAATGCGCCTGATGGGATGATCCGGATGTTGCAGCAGATACGCGCGGGTAAGCAATCCCCCCATACTGTGAGCAATGACATCAACCTTCTGAAAGTTCGCCAAATAGCGCTCAAGCTGCTCTTCCAGCACTTCCAGAGGCGGGAAGCGCTCGGGAAGCAGACCACTGCGATAGGTAAAGTAATAAATATCGCGGTGGAGTCTGTCTTCAAGTTGCTTCAGGATCGTGGCCGAAGGCCAGGTAAATTCACTCCCGTTCCAGCCATGAACCAGGATGATGGGGATGGAATCCGGATAATCCGTCTGCACCAGCCTGTCAATGGCCTGCCACTGCCGCCAGAGGTCAACGGTCATTTCCGCACCGCTCTTGGCACAACTCGCGACCAAAAGCATGGCGGGAATCAACCAGATTCTTGCAGGATTCCCCATGATCGCCCTGGACATCTTCAAACAACACACTCCTCAACTAACAGCCGATTATCTCGTACGTTACGAAATCAGGCATGGCTTGGGAAGACAGCCTGCATCATTTAGGCTTGCCGTTATGAAATTTGCCCCCGTACCCGACTATCACATGCATACACCAAGATGCAAACATGCCATTGGTTCCATACGGGAATACGCCGACGCAGCCATCTCCCTGGGATTAAAAGAGATCGGGATGTCCGATCATTCTCCCATGCCCGCTGGTTTTGATCATTCGTGGCGGATGGAGCAATGTGAGCTTGAAGGCTACCTGAGTGAAATCGATCGGGTAAGAAAGGAATTTTCCGGGGATCTCCAGATTCGAACGGGTATCGAGGCGGATTTTTCTCCGGGAACCGAGGATTATATCCTGAACATGATTCGATCTTACTCATGGGACTATGTCATCGGTTCCGTTCATTACATCGATGGCTGGGGTTTTGATAATGAAGATGAAATCGAGGGCTGGCAGGATCGAAACATCGAAGATGCCTACTGCCGCTATTACCATCTGGTTGCGGCCTCAGCTGAAAGCGGCCTGTTCGACATCATTGGCCATCCGGACCTGATCAAGAAGTTCGGACATCGCCCCCCTCTCGAGAGCACGAAAGTCCGTCGTGCTGAAGAATGCATGCTGCAGGCAGTCAGGGACTCGGGGTGTGCGCTTGAAATCAGCTCAGCCGGCCTTCGCAAACCCGTTGGCGAGGTCTATCCGCACGGCCGTATGATCGCCCGGGCAGCCGAAATGGGTATTCCCTTTGCCTTTGGCTCGGATGCCCATACCCCTGGTGAAGTCGGCTACGCCATGAACGCATGTCTCCAGATGCTTGTAAGTTGCGGTATCCATCGTGTCAGCCGTTTTGAGACACGCAAACGCTCAAGCATCCCCATCACCAGGATTCAGTGAAAACCCCAAGGGTATTGATTACAGGGGCGTCCGGTGGTTTTGGTCGGCAGTTCGCCCTGCAACTGGAAGGCATGGGCTTTCATCTGATCCTGCATGGTCGTGATCTGGCAAGACTGAAACTGGTTCAGGCCGAGCTGTCACATCCTGAGCGACACACACTCCTGCAGGCCGATCTGAATTGTGAGCAGGAACGTTTGATGCTGATCGAAGCCGTTGAGCAAGAGCCGATCATCGGCCTCATTAACAATGCGGGGTTCGGAATCTGGGGTCGTTTCTTTGAATGTGTTGTCTCCACCCAGGTCGGAGTGGTCCAGACGGACCTCGTTGCACCCATCCACCTCACCCATGCCCTTCTTCCCCAGCTCATCAGGAGACGGGGATTTATCATCAACGTCTCTTCTCTGGCAGGTGAAACCCCCCTGCCATACATGAGCACATACGCCGCTGCCAAGGCCGGCATCACTTTCTGGAGTGAAGCGTTGCGCATGGAACTGAAATCCCACGGGATTCAGGTGGTCACCCTCGTACCCGGTCCCTCCCCCACCGGATTTCGTGATGTCTCCGGCATGTCGGCCGGCAAAGGCGGCTTTTTCAGGACCCCAAGCAGAATCGTCGTCAGAGCCGCTCTGGCATGCTTGGCAAAAGGGGGAGGTTATTGTGTTCCGGGATGGAGGCACAGCCTGTTGTACGGTTTACAGAAGATGACGCCCAGATGGCTTGCCCTGCAGATCATGAACCGTCACCTGCGTCCATAAGCTCCCGCACGGCGCATAACAACCCTTCATCATCCGCAGGCGCGAAACACTGCTCATCCAGCTTCGCCACCGGCGGGGTGTCACACCTGCCCAGACACGGGCTGGCCAGCAGGCGGATTGCGGCACCCATGCTGCCAAGCCTTCTGCCCAAACGGTCAAACAGTTGCGTACCGCCATGACCGGCGCAGACCGGTCCGCAACAGATCCTTAGTGTATGAGCACCTGCTGGAGGCCGGCGGCGGAACACCCCGTCCAGCTCAAGCCATTGCTCCACTTCCGATTGTGAAACATGGAGGAATTCACACAGTTCCGGCAACAAGCTCTCCGCAATATATCCAAAGCGGGCTTGCAGATCCTCAAGTATGGCCAGCAGATATCTGGGGTTAGCCGGATACAGGTTTTTGAGTCGCTCAAGATAGCGATCCGTATCTGTTTGTGAACCCATCACTTCATCAACAGCGCGAATTTCCATGCCATGACCGCAAGTTAAGTGATGGCAGCTGGAATTTCACCTGTTCGTTTCGCACTCGGGCAAGGGCAACCCGTTTATCACCAAACTTCGAGGCTTGCGTGAAGTGCGTTTGACAAGGCTGGAGCAAGTCATGCCCTTTTGATATATTTCCACCTGTTCTCACGCAAGATCTTACCGCATGAGCGCCGATACAACGGCATGGTTAAGACAGGCTCCTGCAAATAAAACCAAAGGGGTGAATTATGAAGCCATCGGCACGGTCGCCGTCGAAGCAAGGTTTATACGACCCTGATCATGAACACGATGCCTGTGGTGTTGGCTTTATAGCCCATATCAAGAACCAGAAGAGTCACGGCATCATCCAGCAGGGCCTGGAAATCCTCCTGCACCTTACCCATCGTGGGGCAGTGGGTGCAGACCCCAATGCCGGTGACGGTGCCGGCATTCTGATCCAGATCCCCGACGGTTTTCTCCGGGATGAATGCAAACACCTCAACATCAACCTCCCCAAGCCGGGGGAATACGGTGTCGGCATGATTTTCCTGCCTCAGGATAGGGCCCATCGTCAGGCGTGCATCCGGATCATTGAAGACACGATCATGGAGAAGGGACAGGATGTTTTGGGCTGGAGGGATGTCCCGACGGATAGCGAGAAGGCCGGGTTGCCTGAAAGTGTCACATCCTGTGAACCTGTGATCCGTCAGGTGCTGATTGGACGCGGGGCCATCTGTGAGGATCAGGATGCCTTTGAGCGCAAGCTCTTCATCATCCGGAAGATGATCGAACACCGTATCAGGGCAAGAAATTTCCATGATGCGGCCAACTTCTACATCCCCTCGATGTCCAGCCGTACCCTGGTCTACAAGGGCATGTTTCTTTCCCATCAGATCAACAAGTACTTTCCTGATCTGAATGACACGCGCCTGACCTCGGCTCTCGCCCTGGTTCATCAGCGCTTTTCCACAAACACTTTCCCGGCGTGGGAACTGGCCCATCCCTTCCGGATGGTGGCCCACAACGGTGAGATCAACACCCTGCGCGGCAACATCAACTGGATGGCCGCGCGCAAGCATTCCATGGCCTCGGAACTGCTTGGCGATGACCTCAAGGAAATCTGGCCGCTCATTGTCGAGGGACAGTCCGATTCCGCCTGTTTCGATAACGCCCTTGAGCTCCTCATCATGGGAGGATATTCGCTGGGACATGCCGCCATGCTGCTGATCCCGGAGGCATGGGCAGGCAATCCATTAATGGATGAGAACCGGAAGGCCTTTTATGAATACCACGCGGCATTGATGGAACCGTGGGACGGACCCGCCGGTATAGCCATAACAGACGGACGTCAGATTGGTGCAACCCTGGATCGAAACGGGCTTCGACCGGCACGTTACGTTGTTACCGACGATGACCTTGTGATCATGGCTTCGGAAGTTGGGGTCCTGCCTGTTCCCGAGGAAAAGATTATCATGAAATGGCGGCTGCAGCCGGGCAAAATGTTTCTCATTGACCTGGAGGCAGGCCGCATCATTGACGATGCCGAACTCAAGGCGGATCTTGCGGGCGCCAATCCCTACCGAAGCTGGCTGGCCAAGACCCAGATCAAGCTGGAAAAGCTTCCGGCCGAAGTGGCACCCCTGCCCCCGGACCATGAAACCATGCTCGAACGCCAGAAGGCGTTTGGCTATACCCAGGAAGATCTCAAGTTCCTGATGGGCCCCACGGCCATCAGTGGCCAGGAACCCATAGGCTCCATGGGCAATGACACGCCTTTGGCTGTTTTCTCCAATCGGCCCAAACCCCTGTACAACTATTTCAAACAGCTTTTTGCCCAAGTCACCAATCCCGCCATTGATCCCATCCGGGAAGAGCTGGTCATGAGCCTTATCTCCATCATCGGCCCGCGACCGAACCTTCTCGATCTTCATGCCAGCGGTCCCCAGATGCGACTGGAGGTCAGCCAACCCATTCTGCGCAATGAGGATCTGGAAAAGATCCGGACCGCCGCAGATCATACCTCAGGGCAATTCCGGACCCTGACGCTTAGCATGTGCTTTCCTGCGGATCAGGGCGTTGAAGGCCTGGAACCGGCCCTTGACAGGCTGTGCGAGGCCGCAGAAAAGGCCGTACGCGAGGAATACAACATCATCATGCTCTCGGATCGGGATATCGATGAGGACCATGTCCCCATCCCTGCCCTTCTTGCAACCTCAGCCGTGCATCATCATCTTATTCGGACGGGGTTGCGCACGGAAACCGGACTGGTTGTGGAGACCGGTAGCGCCCGGGAGGTGCAGCACTTCTGCCTGTTGGCGGGATACGGCGCGGAAGCGATCAACCCCTATCTCGCCTTCGAAACGCTGCTGGACATGCTCCGCCAGGGCATGCTGCCCGAAGAGGTGAGTGAAGAGGAGACCATCAACCGCTACATCAAGGGTATCAACAAGGGCATCCTCAAGGTGATGTCCAAGATGGGAATCTCCACCTACCAGTCCTATTGCGGGGCCCAGATCTTCGAGGCTGTTGGCCTTTCGAGCGAATTTGTTGAAAAGTATTTCACCGGCACGGCAACCCAGGTTGAAGGAGCAGGCATTCGTGAAATTGCAAGGGAGGCCGTTGAACGTCATCGCCTGGCCTACAGCCACAACCCCATTTACCGGCATGCCCTGGACGTGGGGGGTGAATATGCCTGGCGTGTGCGTGGCGAGGACCACATGTGGACACCGGAATCCATTTCTCTGCTGCAGCATGCGACCCGTGCCAACGATCCAGAGAAATACAGGCAGTTTGCCAACCTCATCAACGATCAGAACGAGCGTCTGATGACTCTGCGGGGCATGTTCCGGATCAGGGAATCACACAATCCGGTACCAATTGAAGAGGTCGAACCCGCCTCGGAGATCGTCAAGCGGTTTTCTACGGGAGCCATGTCCTTCGGATCAATCTCCTATGAGGCCCACACCACGCTGGCCATTGCCATGAATCGTCTGGGAGGCAAATCCAACACCGGCGAGGGTGGGGAGGAGCCGGAGCGATTCAAACCATTGCCCAATGGGGACTCGATGCGCTCGGCCATCAAACAGGTTGCCTCAGGGCGCTTTGGTGTCACCACCGAATACCTGGTCAATGCCGATGAGATCCAGATCAAGGTCGCGCAGGGCGCCAAGCCCGGTGAAGGCGGACAACTGCCCGGTCACAAGGTCAACAAGATCATCGGACGTGTGCGTCATTCCACGCCCGGTGTGGGACTGATCTCCCCCCCGCCACACCACGACATCTATTCCATCGAGGATCTGGCCCAGCTGATCTTTGACCTGAAAAACACCAATCCAAGGGCGGACATCAGTGTCAAGCTGGTCTCGGAAATCGGGGTGGGCACAATTGCTGCCGGCGTCGTCAAGGCTCATGCCGACCATGTTGTGATCGCCGGCCATGACGGTGGAACCGGGGCATCTCCACTGACCAGCATCAAGCATGCGGGAACCCCCTGGGAACTTGGTCTGGCTGAAACCCAGCAAACCCTGGTTCTTAACCGTCTGAGAGGCCGTATGCGCCTCCTGTCCGACGGGCAGATGCGAACCGGTCGCGACGTCGTGATTGCCGCCCTGCTGGGGGCAGATGAAGTTGCTTTTGGTACCGCCGCTCTCGTGGTTGTCGGCTGCATCATGATGCGGAAATGTCACCTGAACACCTGTCCGGTAGGGGTTGCAACGCAGGATCCGGAACTCAGGAAGCGGTTTACGGGGAAGGCGGAGCATCTCGTCAACTATTTCAACTTCATTGCCGAGGAGGTTCGCCAGTACATGGCTAAAATGGGCTTCAGGACCTTCAACGACATGATCGGTCATATCGAGATGCTGGATGTCCGCAAGGCCACGGATCACTGGAAGGCCCATGGCGTGGACATCAGCCGCATACTCCACAAGCCGGATATTCCCGAAGACGTGGCCGTGCACGCCTGTGAAAAGCAGGACCATGGCATTGACACCGTTCTCGACAGAAAGCTGATCGAGAAGGCAAAACCTGCCCTGGAAAACAGGGAGCCTGTTGTTATTGAGACCCGAATCAGAAACACGGACCGGACGACCGGTGCCATGCTCTCCGGCGAGGTTGCCAGGCGTTACGGTTTTGCCGGTCTGCCGGAGGATACGATTGTGGTCAAGGCCAGGGGCACCGCGGGCCAGAGCTTTGGAGCCTGGCTGGCCCATGGCGTATCACTGGAGTTGCAGGGTGATGCCAATGACTATGTCGGCAAGGGTCTGTGCGGTGGCCGTATCGTGATCTACCCGCCCAAGGAGTCCTCCATTATCGCGGAAGAAAACATTATCGTCGGCAATACCGTCCTTTACGGCGCCATCAGCGGCGAGTGCTATTTCAGCGGCGTTGCCGGTGAGAGGTTTGCCGTACGCAACAGTGGCGCCATTGCCGTGGTCGAGGGTGTAGGCGATCACGGCTGTGAATACATGACGGGTGGCACGGTCGTTGTCCTGGGGGGGACCGGCCGCAACTTTGCTGCCGGCATGAGTGGCGGAATCGCCTACGTGCTGGACATGGACGGGGATTTCGAGCTGCGTTGCAACCTGGCCATGGTGGAGCTTGAACCGGTTGCCTCGGAAGATGATATGCTCGAAGAGGTCGAACACATGGGTGGCGATCTGGAGACGCATGGACGTGTGGATATCAAACACAGCCTGACCCAGAATGACATCCGCATCCTGCGGAGTCTGATCCAGAGGCATTTGCACTATACCGATTCCAACCGGGCCAGACTGATCCTGGACAACTGGTCGGAATTCCTGCCCAGGTTCGTCAAGATCATGCCCGTGGATTACCGCCGGGCCTTGCGTGAGATGGAGGCTGAACGGGCCGCCGTAATGTCCGGAAAGGAGCAGGAAAACCGTGGGTAAACCAACCGGATTTATCGAGATCCCCCGCGAAGATCTGAGCTATGAGCCGGTAGCGGACCGGATCAGGCATTACCGTGAATTCGCCATCCCTCCCGATGAACATCAGCTGAGCCTTCAGGGTGCACGCTGCATGGATTGCGGAATCCCCTTCTGTCATAACGGATGCCCGGTGAACAACATCATCCCTGACTGGAATGACCTCGTATTCAAGCGACAGTGGCGTGAAGCAAGCGAAGTGCTGCATTCCACCAACAATTTCCCCGAGTTTACCGGTCGTATCTGTCCTGCCCCCTGCGAGGCGGCATGTACCCTGAACATCGACGACAATCCGGTGACCATCAAAAACATTGAAAGGGCCATCGTGGATCGGGCCTGGGAGGAAGGCTGGATTACTCCACAGATCGCCGAGCACAAAACCGGCAAACGGGTTGCCGTTGTCGGTTCCGGACCGGCCGGCATGGCCTGCGCCCAGCAGCTTGCCCGGGCCGGCCATGAGGTTCTCGTGTATGAGAAAAACGACCGCATCGGCGGATTGATGCGCTATGGCATCCCCGATTTCAAAATGGAGAAACACATCATTGACCGACGCATAGCCCAGATGCTTGCGGAAGGCGTCGTGTTTCACACCAACACCCATATTGGTGTGGATCTTCCTGTCCGCCGGTTGCTTGACGAGTTCGACGCAGTGGTTCTGGCCGGGGGCTCGGAAAAGCCACGTGATCTTCAGGTCCCGGGGCGTGATCTGGACGGCATTCACTTTGCCATGGACTTCCTGCCGCAACAGAACAAACGCAATGCGGGTGACGAGATACCTCCCGAGATCAGCATCACGGCCGAGGGCAAGCACGTCATCGTCATCGGTGGCGGGGACACCGGTTCCGACTGCATCGGGACCTCCAATCGGCAGGGGGCCCTGTCAGTGACCCAGCTTGAGATCATGCCCAGACCACCCGAGAAAGAGAACAAGGACCTGACGTGGCCAAACTGGCCGACAAAGCTCAGGACATCCACATCCCATGAGGAAGGATGCGATCGCATGTGGTCGGTTTCCACCAGGGGATTCAAGGGCAAAGACGGGCGTGTCACGGCCATTGAATGCGTACAAGTGGAATGGGAGAGGGATGAGAACGGTCGCTGGCAGATGCATGAGGTGCCCGGGAGTGAATTTGAACTCAAGGCCGATCTTGTGCTGCTGGCCATGGGCTTTGTGCACCCGATCCATCAAGGCATGATCGAGGAACTCGGTGTGGAACGTGATGTGCGCGGGAACGTAAAGGCAGATACGAGGAAATATCAGACCTCCATTGACAAGGTGTTTGCTGCCGGCGACATGCGCCGCGGCCAGTCACTGGTCGTCTGGGCCATCCGTGAGGGCCGCCAGTGCGCCCGGTCCGTGGATGAATTTTTGATGGGCTTTTCAGAGCTGCCAGCCTAAAAAATGAAGGCCGGCGAAAAACGCCGGCCCACCACACCTGGCAAAGCTTCCGTGTATTAAGGCAGTCTTGCCCTGATCTGGTCCAGTTTTAGCTGGATTGACTGGAGTTGCAGCTTGAACGCGTAAATGGCCTTCTGCAGACGGGCGTCATGCGCAGCAAGTGCAGCATCGAGATTGGCGAGGGCCGCATCCTGCGCGTCCAGGCGCGCATTGATGGCCACGACGTGATTGGTCAGGGCGAGACTGTGATCAAAGATCAACGTATTCATCTCCGATCTGTGTGTAGCCAGGTCCTGGTTATGCGCCGCCTGAACAACGTCCTGCGCCGCCAGGGCCGCCTGGACTGCCGTATTATGGGTGGTGAGGTCAGTGGCAATCTGCTGAACCGCTGCATTTGATGCCGCAATCTTACTGTCCACCGTTGCCAGATTGTCATGGTTATGCACAAGCGTGTTGTAGATATCCTCGGTGCGCCAGTAAATACCCAGGATCTCAGCTGAATCCACCGCGCCATCGCAATTTGTATACAGATCGAAAGCGGTCTCGGCAGCCATCGCGATGAGCGAGCTGACAATACAGGCCGCCTGAATGTTCTGACCCAGAATGGTCTGGTCGCAAACAGGATCGAGCGTTGTATTCACGGCTGATGCGACAACAGCGGTCGTCTTCATCACCGCTGCTGTCGCTGTATCTGAGCGGACATCACAAACCTTGCCACTCACAAGAGTGGAATAGGACGCATTTCGCAAGGTTGAGGGTGCTCCTGGTCCAAACTGGGGCGCGATGGGAGGGGCCAGCGGCGGAACGGTGGCATTGGCCGCGGCCTGATCCAGGGCGGCAATCGAATCCGTGAGCGCCTGATTCAGGCCGGCCAGATCGGCATTCTGAAAGCTGAGGAGTTCTTCCGGCGTCATGGCCGCGACCTTCTGAAGCTGATCGGCCAGCGCATTCTGGGTTGAAACGTCGCCAAGTCGCATGGCCACTGCCTGCTGGCTCTGCAGGACCGCCGTCAGCTGGGCCCGGATAACCTCCGGGTCAGTAACAACTGCATGGGCAGGAACAGCCTGAAACATAGCCAACCCTGCTACAAGAACTGCTGCAGCAACCTTCATTCCAAATATCCTGTGCATGGAACTTAACATCATTCCCTCCCCGTCTGCAATTTAATTTAGATCAAGCTATATTTTATAGCTTGATCTATTAGGAGTCAATCAACTATAGTGTTTGACAAAAAGGGGAATCAAATAAAGGGGGGGATATGCTCAAACGATTCATCGGCTCAACAGGCTGGAAACTCCTTGCGGCAGTTATGATTGCCGGCTTGCCGTCTCTCGCGCAGGCTGTGAAGTTTGTTCCCGCGGCCAAGCTCTCGGCCGGCACCAATCCGAAAGCAGTGGCCGTTGCCGATTTCAATCTGGACGGTATTAAGGACCTGGTCATCGCCAACTTCAATGCCAACAACGTCAGCGTCCTTCTGGGCAAGGCCGGCGGCGGCTACCAGCCGGCCAGCACCTTCCCCGTGGGTTCCGGGCCGGTGGCCGTGGCCGTCGGCAATCTGAACGCCCCCACCGATCCCTATGCGGATATCGCCGTGGCCAACAGGGGTTCCAACAATGTCAGCGTGCTGCTGGGTGACGGCACCGGCGGATTTACACCTGACAACGGCAGCCCCTACGCCGTGGGAAACAGCCCGTCGGATGTGGCCTTTGGCCACTTCAACCCCCCCGATACGCGGCTGGACCTTGTTGTGTCCAATCAGGGGTCAGATAATATAGCCATACTTTATGACTATAATTCAACCGGTAACTATTTCTTTTTCTCCCCCCAGTACATCAACGTTAGCGTCGGAAACACTGTCGCAACCGCTCCGGCGGCCATGGCCGCCGGCGATTTCATCGGTAACAATGGTCAGTGGGATGACCTGGCCGTGGCCAACCAGGGATCCAATAACATCACCGTGTTTGTCAGTGGTAATTTCGGTATTAATACAAGCAAATTTATAATCAGCACGGGAATAGGAACAGGGCCGGCAGACGTGGCTATCGGCGACCTCGACAGGGATGGGTTTGCTGACGATCTGGCCGTGGCCAATCAGGCCTCCAATGATGTCAGTGTGCTGCTGGGTAACGGCGGAGGGATATTTACGCCTGCCGCCGGCAGCCCCTTTGCCGCGGGCAGCGCTCCGATAGCCCTGGCCATCAGTGATTTCGACGGTATCAACGGGCCGGACCTGGCCGTAGGAAACAAACTGTCCCATGATGTCAGCGTGCTGATGAACAATGGTGCCGGCGGCTTTATGCCTGCTGCCGGCAGCCCTTTCAGCGCCGGCACCAATCCCGTATCCCTGGCCGTGGCCAGCCTCAACGCCCCCGTCGATCCCTATGCGGACATCGCCGTGGCCAATGAAGGCTCCAATGATGTCAGCATCCTCCTGAATGACGGGCTCGGAAACTTTGCCACCGTGGGCGAAAACATCGGCGGCAACAGCCCGGCAGCCGTAGCCGTCGGCAATCTGAACCCACTTGTCGACCCCTACGCGGACCTGGTGGTGGCCAACGAGAACTCGAACGATGTCAGCATCTTCCTGAACGACGGCTTCACCGCGTTTTCGGGCGGTTTTGGCCCCGCCACAAATTATCCGGCCCACTTTGGCCCGGCGGGCGTGGCTATCGGTAATCTCAATCCGGTCACTGATCCCTATGCGGACCTGGCGGTGGCCAACCGGTTTTCCAACGATGTCAGCGTGCTCTTGGGCGACGGCATGGGTGGATTCGGGGCCCCAGCCCACTTTGCCGCCGGCATCACACCCTTATCCGTCGCCATCGGCGATCTCAATCCCCTCATCGATCCCTATGCGGATATTGCCGTGGCGAATTTCAACTCCAATGATGTCAGCGTCTTTCTGGGCGACGGTGCCGGCGGATTTGCCGCGGGCAGCATTCCCACGGGAGGCACGGGCCCGGCGGCTGTAACCCTTGCCGATATAAATATGGATACATATGCGGATCTCATTGTGGCGAATTCTGCCACCAATGATGTCAGCGTGTTTTTGAATAACGGCGCCGGCGGATTTACCGCAGCCCCCGGCAGCCCCTTTGCTGCCGGTACCAGCCCGGTTTCCGTAGCCATCGGTGATTTCGACGGCCTCAACGGTCCGGACCTGGCTGTGGCCAACAACGGCTCCAATGACGTCAGCATCCTGCTGGCGGATGGTGCTGGCGGATATCTGACTGCGGTCAATTATGCCGTGGGGAGCAGCCCGGTGGCCGTGGCCGTCGGCCATTTCAACCCCCCGCCGGTGCTCGGAGCTGATATGTTTCCGGATCTGGCCGTAGCCAACAACGGTACCCATGATGTCACCATCCTCATGGGTGACGGCGCTGGTGGATTTACGCCTGCCCCGGGCAGCCCCTTTGCCGCTGCAGGTTCCGGCCCGTCGTCCCTGGCCGTGGCCAGTCTGAATACCCTCTTTGATCCCTACGCGGATCTGGCTGTGGCCAACTACAACTCCGGCAACGTCAGCGTGCTGCTGAACGTGCCCAACCAGCCGCCTACCTTGGCTGTGAACGCCCTCCTGACCGTGCAGGAAAACGATCCTCCCACGGCCATCACCTCTGCCATGCTTCAGGTCACCGATCCGGACAATACGCCGGCGGAGCTGACCTTCACCCTGCTGGCGCCACCGGCGAACGGCAGCCTGCAGAACTACGGGGTGCCGCTGATCGGGGGCAACACCTTCAGCCAGACCGATATCGATCTGGGCATGCTTCAATACCAGCCCAATACCGGCTACTTCGGTGCGGACAGCTTTGAGTTTGACGCCACCGACGGCGCCGTGGCCATCGCCCCGCCCGCGCCTCCCGGCCCAAATCATGTCTTTGACATTACCGTCACGCCGCTTGCCAAACCGCCGGCGCCGACGGCCAGTCCGAATCCGATTACGGTCCCGTTCAATGACACACTGGGGACAACCAGCCAGATCAGCCCGAATGATCCCAATGCCGGCGACACCCATACCTACGCTGTGACTACGCCGGCCGTCAACGGCACGGCCACCATGAATGGCGCGCAGGCAACCTACACACCGGCCACGGGGTTCGCCGGTAATGACAGCTTTGTCGTGACCGTGACCGACAACACCAACCGGTCCGGGACGGTCACCATCGATGTGACGGTCAGCCACCCCGGACTGACGCTGGTGAACAACACCGGACTGACGCTGGACGAAGGCTCAGGCGATACGCCCATCACCACCGCCATGCTTCAGGTCACCGATCCGGTCACCAGCCCGACAGTGCCTACATTGACCTATACCCTGGTGACAGCCCCCGGTAACGGCACTCTGAAAAAAGGTGCTATTCCGAACGGTCAGCCGCTTGCCGTAAACGATACCTTCACCCAGGCGGATATCGACAACGGCCTGATCACATACATGCCGAACGCCGGTGTCAGCGGTCTGGACAGCTTCGTCTTCAGCGTTGACGACGGCGTAGGCGGCACCATCGGCAACACCAACTTCTTCATCACCATCAATGCGGTGAACAACCCGCCGGTGCCGACGGCCAGTCCGAATCCGGTCATCACCGATGAGGACCTTCCCGGCGCCAGCCTGGTAAGCCCGAATGATCCCGATTTCGGCGACACCCATACATTTACCATCCCCGCGCCCGGAAATCCGGGGGCGCCGGCCAACGGCACCGCGACAGTAAACACGGTGGGCGTGGTCACCTACACGCCGAACCCGAACTACAACGGCCCCGATTCATTCGATGTCACCGTCACGGATCAATTGAATGCTTCCGGAACAGTCACCATCAATGTCACGGTCAATCCGGTCAACGATCCGCCGGCCCCCACTGCCCCGCCGATCGTGACGGATACCCAGACACCGGGTACAAGTCAGATCAGCCCGAATGACCCGGACGCGGGAGACACGCATACCTACGCCGTAACGACTCCGCCGGCTATGGGGCAGGCAACAGTGGATGCAGCAGGACTTGCCACGTATACACCTAACGGGTTTTCCACCGGCACAGATTCGTTCGTGGTCACCGTGACCGATGCCATCGGTGCTACGGGAACAGTTACCATTGACGTAACAGTTAATGCAGCACCGCCACCGCCGCCCACCTGTCCTTCGCTCAGCCTAGGGATCAATGCCAATGGCTTTGTAACAGGGAACCCTCTCACACTCTCGGCATCGGTAACGCCCTGCCAGAACCCTGTGGTTGCGGACGCCTATGTGAGTGTTTCCACACCGGGAGGTGCCAGTATTTACCTGCAGCTCGGAGGTGCTTTTGCTGTCGTGCCCACACCGATGGTCACCAACTGGACGGTTGCTCCGTTCAACGGCAATATCTTCCATTATGTCTTCCGGGGAGGAGAACCTGTCGGGACATATACAGTGAATGCCTTTCTCGCCCAGCCGGGGACGATGAACGTCATTACAAGCGCGCCACCTGTGAACTTCAGCTTTGCACCGTAGGTAGGAAAACCGAACCGCTCAGGGTAACATTTGATCCATCCGCACGTTGCTGGTGTGTCTCACGGTGTCTTTGTGGCTAAAGACTTCTCTGATTGGTGTCTTGCCAGTTGGGCAGTCAGGAGATGTTATGGATTCCGCGTCCTCAGATTGTTGGAACATGAACCGTAACAAGCATGAATCCTTTTAAAACTTTATGATTTCACAGACTATCTAGATTGAAACCAGACCAAACACGGACAGGAGACTGAAATCATGAATCATGTCCGATTTTTCTTATTCCCTGCCCTGCCGGCCCTGTTTTTTTCCACGAACGCGTGGGCGTCCGAAGCCGTTCCGAGCCTTGGCCTGACGGATACTGCCCTTGGCATCACGGCACTGATGTTTTTCATCCTTGCCTATCTGGTTGTTATGGTTGAGGAATTTACCCACCTGCGCAAATCCAAGCCCGTTATCCTGGCAGCCGGTGTGGTCTGGGCACTGGTCGCAATCCTCGCGGCTCAACATGACATACCCACCGAACAGCTTCACGCGGCCCTGAATCAGAACATCATCGAATACGGTGAGCTCTTCCTTTTCCTGCTGGTGGCCATGACCTATATCAACGCCATGACGGAGCGTAACGTATTCGAGGCGATGCGAATCTGGCTGATTACCAAGGGGTTCAACTACCGTAAACTGTTCTGGATCACGGGGATCATCGCCTTCTTTCTATCCCCCGTCGCGGACAACCTGACCACGGCTCTTCTGATGGGCGCCGTGGTTCTTGCTGTCGGCCCGGATAATCCGCGATTTGTCAGTGCCAGTTTCGTCAACATCGTCATAGCCGCGAATGCCGGTGGCGCCTTCAGTCCGTTCGGGGACATCACGACCCTGATGGTATGGCAGGCGGGCAAGGCGGATTTCCTCCACTTTTTCTCTCTTTTTATGCCATCCGTTATTAATTTCCTCGTGCCGGCCGCCTGCATGCAGTTTTTCGTGCCCAGGATAACACCCCCCAAAGTCGGATCCGACATGCTCATAACCATGAAACGCGGGGCCAGACGCATCTCCGCCCTGTTTCTGCTCACCATCATGACCGCTATCAGTTTCAAGCAGTTTCTTCACCTGCCGCCATTCATGGGCATGATGGTTGGTCTTTCCTTCCTCTTGTTCTTCAGTTACTACCTGAAGAAAAGCGGCAATAACGATGAAGACGCCGGATACAATATATTTAACAAGATCGAACGGGCGGAATGGGATACGCTCCTCTTCTTCTTTGGTGTGATCTTCTGTGTTGGTGGGCTTGGCTACATCGGATATCTGGAGCTGGCCTCACGCTTCATGTACGTTGAAATGGGGGCGAGCACCGCGAACATCATCGCCGGCGTTCTCTCCGCCATCGTGGACAATATTCCCGTCATGTTTGCCGTACTCAGTATGAATCCTGAAATGGATGTCTTTCAATGGCTCCTGATCACCCTGACCACAGGGATCGGCGGTTCAATGCTTTCCATCGGATCCGCTGCGGGTGTGGCGCTGATGGGCCAGTCTCGTGGGATGTATACCTTCATCAGCCACCTGAAGTGGTCCCCGCTCATCATGCTGGGCTACGCCGCCAGCATCTATGCCCACTTTCTGATCAACGGGAGCTAGGCCCCATTAACTGATTCTCGACCGGAAAAACTTCCGTAGGTTCAGGGGCATCGGTGAATGCTCCACCGGCTAAAGCCGGTGGCTTCGGATTACGGCTATAAGCCG
>CAZCTM010000033.1:0-18016 GCA_964501925.1 uncultured Zetaproteobacteria bacterium
TGTTGCCTGAATCTCGCCCGAATTCGCTGGCGCGCATCGGCCATGCGGCTGAACAGGCTTGAGGCGGATCCGGAGAGGATCCGCTTCGACTTCTCGCTGGATTCACCGCTTGATCCCGAAAAACTCCTGGCAAGGGTCCAGCGAGAACCCGCTCGGTACCGCCTGCTGCCGGATGGCAGTCTTTCCCTGCTCGGAGACTTCAGGGACCCCGACCACCGGCTGAAAACCTGTCTTCACTTTCTCGATGAGCTTCTGGCCGGCTGAAACACATCGGAACCGGGTCGTGCTATCCTAGTACCATGAAGATACGATCCGTACTGCTTGATCTGGATGGTGTCCTCTATGTCGGCTCGCAGGCCATACCGGGAGCACAATCCGCCTTCAGAAAGCTGAAGTCCGCGCCCCTCAAACTGGCCGGTGTCACAAACACGACAACCCGGTCAAAGGCGGAGCTGATTTCAAAGCTGCAACAACTAGGATTTGATTTCTCGTATGACCAGATCTTTACCCCCGCGGCACTTGCCGTTGAGCGCATCGGGCGACAAAGCGCGGCATTGTTTGTCCATCCGCGGCTGAGACCGGATTTCGCCGGCGTGCGCCTGAACGAGACAGACCCTGACTTCGTGGTCATGGGGGATATGGGGCGAGGCTACGATGCCGAGACCCTGCAGCGTATCTTCACCCTGATCATGAACGGGGCGGACATCCTGGCCCTGCACAAGAACCGTTTCTGGCAGAAGGAAGATGGCCTGCACATCGATCTTGGTCCGTTCGTCGCCGCCATGGAATACGCCACCGGCAAGCGGGCCGAAATCCTGGGCAAGCCATCCAGAGATTTCTTTCATCTCATCTGCAAGATGCTGGACACCCGTCCGGAAGAATGTCTTATGGTGGGGGATGACATCGAATCGGATATCCATGGCGCCATCAGGGCGGGCCTGAGAACCGCGCTGGTAAAAACCGGCAAATACAGAAAGGAATTTGCCGAAAGGAGCGGCATCACCCCCGATGTGGTCCTGAACTCCATCCGTGAACTGCCCGCCTGGATGGGTCTTGCGTCAGCAATGGGGGTCAGGCTTTGATATCTTGATATTAAAGTCAGGGCTGATACTGTTCTTTGATGGCGCGAAAACCCCGCATTCATGTCCCCGGCGGATTTTACCATGTGATACTTCGCGGCAATGGTGGCGATAACATCTTTTTTACGGATGCAGATCGCTGCCGATTTTATCTATTGGTGCAGGAAGGCGTGGAGCGTTTTGGCCATCGGGTGCACGCATTCTGCCTGATGAATAACCATGTTCATCTGTTAATACAGATTGCGGAGATACCGTTATCGCGCATCATGCAGAACCTCTCTTTCCGCTACACGCGCTGGATTAACAAGCGGCAGAGACGGACCGGCCATCTGTTTCAGGGGCGCTACAAGGCGGTTCTTGTGGACGCCGACAGCTACCTGCTGGAACTTGTCCGTTATATTCATCTGAATCCCGTACGTGCAGGTGTCGTGGAACATATTCCGGACTACCCCTGGAGCAGCCATGCGGCCTATGTTGGCAGGGAGCGATTAACCTGGCTGACATCCGAGGTTGTTCTCGCGCGATTTTCTACACGGAGAAACATCGCCAGAGCGCGATATGCTGAGTTCATAGCACAGGGTGTTGGCGAGCCCTGCAGACCGGATTTTCATGGCGGCACAAATGACGCCCGTGTGCTTGGCGACGATGCGTTTGCCGAAAAGGCGCTGGCGGAAAAAGAACGTTTGAAGGCGGAGCTAGACCTTGAGGAATGCATCGAGACTGTTTGCCGGCATTATGACTTGCAAGCCTCTGCATTATCCGAACGCCATCGAACGCGCAGGCCGGCGGAGGCGCGGGCTGTGGTTGGCTGGCTGGCGATGAAGCGTGGGGGTATGCCGTTATCTACGGTTGCGCGTCACTTTGGCCGCGATGTCTCCACCTTGAGCACTTCGATCCGGCGCCTGGAAGTGAAAATGATCAAATCTGATGCGTTGCGAACAATGGTGGAAAGAATCGCCGATGAAGTTATCAAGATATGAAAGCCTGGCACCTTTTATGACAGGCAACGTCAAACTCCTGATCTCGGACTCGGAAAGGCACGCGGACATGCTCTATGTGTCGGGCCTGTTCGTGCCGGACCCCTTTGTGGTGATCGGCCTGCACGGCAAATGGCACGGGTTCTTTTCTCCCCTTGAGGTGGACCGGGCAAAAAAGCAATCCAGGCTAAACCATGTCCATCTTGATACGCAATGGCATGAAAAGGCGGTGGATCAGGGCTGGGGCGCGGGACTGGCGGGTGTGGCTGCCGCCTTCCTGCATGAACACCGAATCAGACTGATTGAGGTTCCGGCAGATTTTCCCCTGTCTTATGCGCAGCAGTTAAGTGCCTGGGGATTCCGGGTCAGGCCCGTTGAAGGTACGCTGTTTCCGGAAAGGGCTGTGAAAACAGCCAGGGAGATTAAATGGTTGCAGCAGGCAGAACATGTAGCCAGGTCCGCCATGCGGGTGGCCGAAAGATTTCTGGCGGCCTGCACTGTTGACAACAACGGCATTCTTCTTGATCCGGCAAATGAAAAGAAGCTGAAATCAAGGCATCTTCGGGCGGCGATTGAAGCACACATCATCTCCAGAGGGGCGATCCCTTCCCATACCATTGTGGCCTGCGGTCGCGAGGGCGCCGATCCCCACAATATCGGCTCTGGTTATCTCAGGGCCGGCCAGCCCATCATCATTGATATCTTTCCCCGCATGCAGGCTACAGGCTACTGGGGTGACATGACCCGAACCTATGTCAAGGGAAAGGCCCCCGATCAGGTGCGCAGGATGTATCGGGCCGTGCGCGAGGCACAGGAGATCGGCCTCGGCATGGTAAAGGCAGGTGTCAACGGCGCCGATATCCACCGGGCCATATGCAGCTATTTTGAATCCGCCGGTTTTCCCAACCGCATCAGGCGTGGCAGGCAATGCGGTTTCTTTCACGGTACCGGCCATGGCGTTGGCCTGGATATTCATGAATCCCCGCGCATTTCACAGCACGGTCAGATTCTCGAAGAAGGCAATGTCGTGACCATTGAACCGGGGCTCTATTATCCGGGCATCGGCGGCGTTCGCCTCGAGGACCTCGTGGTGGTCCGCAGGGACGGCTGCGACAACCTGACCCGTCACCCGAGACGCCTGGCCATTCCCTGATCCCGTCTGTGTTAATCAAGAATCGCCGATAAAATTATCAAGATATGAAAGCCTGGCACCTTTACTCATCGGGGCATGCGCTCCCTTATACCCCCCGTCCCTCCAAGACGCCACAACACCACGCCACCGGGCAGGGCGGCAAGTACCAGCACAACCACCCAGAGCACGGCCATGGCCGCCGCAGCCCCGGGATCACCGCCAAAATAGAGCGCCATGCCGACATACCCTCCTTCACGGATGCCAAAGCCGTTCAAGGAGATCGGCAGGGCCGAGGCCAGGGCCACGAGACAGACCATCACCCCGAATGCCGCCCAGGAGAGTTCCAGACCCGTTGCCTGGCCCAGAAACACATGCGCCTGAACGACCAGGACCTGAAACACGGCAGACAGGCCAAGCGAGCGCCACCATGCCCTCCGGAATCCGGCAGAGCGCAGCGGCAGATCCTTCCATCTGGACATGACACCGGGCAGGCGTTGGTGCCAGAAGGGATAACTGAGCATCCCGCCCCAGAGCACCAGAAGACCTGAAAGCCAGGTGATCCACCACACCCCTGGCAGGGGCAGAAAAAACATGCATACCGTAACCAGCAGGCTCAGGGCCGCCACACCGTTCACGCGTTCCAGCAGTACGCTGGCGGCGGCGGCCCAGCCCTGCCCAACCCTTCCCCTGGCCAGAAGATAGCCGCGCGCGACATCACCCCCCAGGATGGAAGGCAGAAAAAGGCTCAGAAACATGCCGAGAAAATACAGCCGGATCTTGCGCCCCAGCCGAACGCTGAGGCCCAGACCGCGCGCCAGCCAGGCCCAGCGAAGGGCCGAGAGGATCTGACCAGCCACCAGACAGACAAGGGCGGCAGCAACCCATACCAACTGAACCTGCATCAGGCGTTGAGAGATGGACCTAAGATCAAGATAGGAAATCAGGACTGCCAGCAGAAGAACCGAAACCAGCAGCTTGAGAGCAAACCGCCGTCCAGGAGTCAGGTCGATGCCTCGCCCCCGCGAACCAGACGCCGGACCGTGTAGGACTTGTGACCCGTGCTCTCGTAATAGATCCGCGCCTGCATTTCCAGGATCAGGCCGATGCCGAACAGAATGATGCCGCTCACGATCAGCAATGACCCGAGTTGCAGCAGAGGCCTGCCGGACAGCTCGGCGCCAAAAATCAGCTTGTCCAGGGTGAGCCACAGATCAATGCCAACCCCCGCCACAAAACTGATCAGTCCCGTCGGCCCGAACAGTTGCAGGGGCCGGTCCGTAAAACGGAGGAAAAACATGACCAGCAACAAGTCCACCAGCACCCGAACCGTGCGTCCAAGACCGTATTTGCTGGTGCCGAACCGGCGTGGCCTGTGGCTGACGACCTCCTCGCCGATCCGGGCGCCAAACAGGGCCGCCAGGGCCGGAATAAAGCGGTGCTGTTCACCATAGATCCTCAAATTCTTGGCGATCTCCGAGCGCATGACCTTCATGGGGCATCCGTAATCGTTCAGGAACACACCGGTCGAGAAGCGGATCAGGGCGTTGGCCAGTCTGGACGGCAGCGTCCTCGACAGGGCGGCATCCTGACGGTCCTTCCGCCAGCCGTTGACCAGATCCAGCTCGTCCCTTCTCAGACGTTCCATCAGGCGCAGGATATCGGCAGGATCAGTCTGCAGATCGCCATCCATATAGGCGATAAACTCGCCGCGCGCCGCATCAAAACCGGCGCTCATCGCCGCGGTCTGTCCGAAATTGCGCCGCAGCTGAATGCCGGTGACGCGTTGATTCTTTTCCGCTGCCTTTTCAATGGCGGCAAACGTACCGTCGTCGGAGCCGTCATCCACGAGGATCAGTTCAAAATCAACATCCCGAAGGGCCCGGGCCACTTCCTCGACAAGAAGAGGAACGTTCTCTTCCTCACGATACAGGGGCACCACCACGGAAATAAGCGGTTCTTTGTTCACGTATCCCCCCTGACATCCATGCTGACAAGCATCAGTTCGGTCCTAGCATACAGTCCCTTCACCCTGCTGTGCACCACCAGATGGCTCCGCACATCCTCAGGCAGATCACCCAGCACCGCTTGCGGCAGTACGAGGGCGTTTCCCTTGCGCAACCATTCGAGCACCTCCCCCACCGTACCCAGATACGGCAGGCGCCCCCCATGATAGAACAGAAGCGAGGGTTGAAAATAGCGATAAGTGGCCAGTTGCGCCCCTGAAAATCCAGCCGCCGTGGCGCGGCGGGCGAGTTCCGGCGTGATCTTGTGTTTGTCGAAGGCGGGGGCGGCCCACGTGCTTAGCAACAACACACAGGCCATCATGCCTGCCGCCAGCGGCGGAACGGGGGATCTCTTCCGCTGCCATAACCACCAGATGGCTCCGATAGCCACCGGCAAAACCACAAGAACCAGCACCCAGTCTCCCGGCCACTGTTTCTCAAGGGCCATGCCTCCGCCCGCCATCAGTCCCAGGGCAAGGATCAGCGAGGTCCATGCCGTCCAGCGCCAGGCCCGGGCCAGATCCGAGGTGCTGGCCTGCCGTAACCAGCTCGCGGCAAGCAGGGCCATGGCCGGAAAAGTGGGCAGCATGTAATTGGGGAGATGGGTTCGCGCTGCCGTAAAGAACACAAAAAAGACCCCGATCCATGTCAGCAGAAACAGACGCAGAGGATCCGCTCGCAAACGGCTCAGCTTCCAGGGGCCCATCCACAGCGAGGCTGCGACAAGGCCCGTCCATGGAAACCAGCCGGCCAGAACCGTCAGGATATAGAGGCCCGGGATCGCCCTGTGTCCCTGCAATGTGTCCGTGAACCGCTCCACGTTGTGATGCAGGAAGAAGACCTTCAGCCATTCTCCATCGGTGAGAACACCCACGGCAACATACCACGGCAGAGCCACGACCAGGACAATGGTGAGCCCCAGCCAGGGACGGAAACGGCGCCAGGCAGAAAAATCCCCCACCAGCAGAAGAAAGGATCCGATCAACAGGGCGGGCATGAGAACCGCAACCGGTCCCTTGGCCAGCAGGCCGAGTGCAATGGCAAGATAGAACGCAGGCAACAAGGACCCCTGCCGGTTTTCGATGTACATGCAGATAAACGAGAGAAAGGCGAAACCCATGCACAGCATGAACAGGGGATCGGGGGTTGCCGCCCTGGCAATCACCACAATGTGGATGCAGGTGGCAAAAAGCGCGGCCGCAATCAGACCGGAGCGTTCATCCAGCAAACGCCTGCCAAAATACCAGATCACCAGAACCAGACCGGTCATGGCCATGGCCGAAGGAAGGCGGGCGGAAAACTCACTGACGCCAAAGAGGGCGAAGGAAGGCATCATCAACCAGTACAAAAGGATGGGCTTGTCGAACCGGAGCGCGCCATTGAACACGGGTACGAGCCAGTTGCCCGCCTCGAGCATCTCCCGGGCGCAAACGGCATTGTTTGGCTCATCCACATCCCAGAGCCTGTTCCCCCCAAGCATGAGGAAGAAGTTGACCGCGGATATGGCCAGCAGGCAGTAGACCGGATGCCGCCGGATCCAGTCAACAACGGACAAGTCGAACCTGAATGTGTTGCGCCAGAATATCCGGATCTCCGCCGATGAACATCCGTTTCCGGCGCGAGGTGAATCCCGAAACAAGCCTGATATCGGATTTCGGGAGATTTAACTGCCTCGCCACAAAGTCAATCAGAGCCATATTCGCCTTCCCGTCCTGGGCGGGCGCCCTCAGGGCGATCTTGATGGCCTCGCCATGCAGTCCACAAACGGCCTCGCGTCTGGCCGCCGGTTGAACATGAATGTTCAGATAGACCCCACCCTTGCCTTTGCGGACAGCCCCCTGCTCCACAATTACAGCAGGCTCTGGGCCATCCTGTACAGGCTTGGAACAGCGAAGTTATCCAGAAAGATGGCGACCAGGAGCACCACCATGGGGGACAGGTCCAGACCGCCAATGTAGGGCATTCGCCGCCTGACCGGATACAGGAGCGGCTCGGACAGCTGGACAATGACGCGGACGATGGGATTGTAGGGATCCGGAGAGACCCAGGACAGCACCGCCCTGGCGATGATCACGATCATCACCGTCACCAGCAGAATGTGAATAAGGCCTGCCAGCGCCTGCAGGAAATAACCCAGTAAATACATCAGGCCAGGGACTTGGAACGCTTTTCCGCCGCCTGAATGGCAGCACGAATAATGTCCGGCAAACCGCGGTCGTACATCATGTCCAGCGCTTCCTGGGTAGTGCCTCCGGGGCTGGTGACCTGCCGGCGCAAGTCAGCCGCGCGGCGACCGGATTCGACCAGCATCCTGCCCGCACCATAGGCCGTTTGCTGGACCAGCCTTGAGGCAAGTTCCTCCGGCAATCCCAAAGATACCCCGGCCGCTTCAATGATCTCACTGAGAAGAAAATAATAGGCGGGGCCGCTCCCGGACACGGCGGTGACCGCGTGCAGGAGATCCTCGTTTTCAACCCAGGCGATCTCTCCCGCCGCCGACAACACATACTCCGCGCGCCTGCGATGTTCGGCTGAAACCGACGGCTCCGCATACAGAACCGACATGCCCGCCCCCACCAGACACGGGGTGTTCGGCATGACGCGAACAAGGTTTACATCCAAACCAAGCCAGTGATGCAGACGTTCGGTACCAAGACCCGCGGCAATGCTGATCACGGTGGCCGACGGGGAAAACCTGCCCTTCAGGCTCTTGCAGACCTCCTGCATGGCCTGGGGCTTGACGGCCAGAACAACCATGTCCGCCATTGCCGCCGTCTGATCGTTATCCGTCCGTGTTGTGACATGGTAGGCTTCCCGCAAGTGGGCAAGGCGATCTTCCTTGACATCACTGACCGTGAGGTGATCCGGCCGGTGACCGGCCCGGATCAGGCCGGAAATCAGGGCCTCGGCCATGTTTCCCCCACCAATAAAACTGATGTTCAAATCCTGCATAATGCTCCTTCCCGAATTCAGTCTACCCGCCCCTCGGACCAAAAAGTGCCGACCCCAAGCGTATCATTGTAGAACCTTCCTCGATGGCGATATGAAAGTCATGGCTCATACCCATCGAAAGCTCGCGAAGACTCCCATCAGAGAGGCCATCCCGCAAGCGACGTAATTGCCTGAAACAGGATCGCGCGTCACCTGTTTTCGGAGCCAGACACATCAGACCGATGACCTCAAGCTCCGGCATCCGGGAAACCGCTTCATACAGATCCGGCAATGCATCGGGACGGACCCCATGCTGCCGGACCTCGCCGGCCACATTGACCTGCAGCAGGACGGGAAGACGACGCCCCTGCACGAATCTCGCCACCGCCTGCGCGGTCTCAACATCCTCAACGCTGTGCCAGCAGTGGGCGAAACGACCCACATATTTGGCCTTGTTGCGCTGCAGGGGGCCAATCATGTGCCAGGCAAGCTCCGGAAACCTGCCCGCCCTGTCCCGCAGGGCCTGCGGCCGACTCTCGGCGAAGTCAACCTGACCCAGGGCGGCCAGAGACACGACATCCTCATCCGGAAAATACTTGGACACGGCAATCAGCCGGACATTTCCGCAATGGGCCACCGATTTTTGTTCAATCTCCCGCACAATCTGCTGATACCTGCGGGCGAGGAATTCCTTTCTGGCGTTTCGGATATCACTCATCACAGGTGGCGCTCAGAGAAGCTGTCCTTCCAACGGCCTCAAGCGTGGTCTACTCCCAGACGATCCGCTGGTTGATGGCCCGATTCAGGGTAAACTCATCCACGTATTCCAGCTCGCCCCCCTCCGGAATGCCACGTGCTATGCGTGAAATGGTCAGCGGCAAAGAGGAAAACCGTCTGGCCAGATAATGAGCCGTCGCCTCCCCGTCCACCGTGGCGCTGGTGGCCAGGATCAGTTCACGAACATCGCCCGACGCCAGGCGTCTGTCCAGGCTGGCCAGATTCAGCTGTTCGGGGCCCATGCCATCCACGGGGCTGAGCCTTCCCTGCAAGACATGATAGACGCCGGAAAATCCGCCGCCGCGTTCCAGCATCAGCACATCCACAGGCTGCTCCACGACGCAAATCAGGGACTGGTCGCGTTTTGGCTGATGGCAAAAAAGACAGTGTCCCCGTTCGGCAAAACAGCCACAGCATTCACAAAAACCCATGCTGTCATGCAAGGCAGCCAGCGCCTCGGCCAGTTGACGAACCTCTTCGCGTGGTTTTCGCAACAGGTTCAGACTCAGCCGCATCGCCGTCTTGGGGCCGATGCCGGGAAGAGCGCTCAGCATCTCAAGGATACGGGCCAGGGGCAGGGGCATGCCGGTGGCATGGAGGATCACAGGGAAAAACCGGGGGGCAGGGGCAAGCCGGCAAACAGTTCCTTCTGCAGCTCTTTCGCCTTGTCCTCAGCCGCCTTCAGGGCCGCGTTGCAGGCGGCGGTCACCAGATCCTCGGTCAGCTCCTTGTCCTGCTCTTCCCAGAGCGACGGATCGATGACGATGCTTCGAATCGTATGATCGCCACCAGCGGTCACACGCACCATCCCGCCACCCGCCTCGCCGTGGACCTCTATCTCGGCGATCCTTTCCTGCATCTCCTGCATCCGTGCCTGCATTTTCTGGACTTGTTGCATCATCTTTCCAAGATTCATATCCATCTCCAAATTGTCTCAAATTCAAAAGGTCCCGGGAAATCGCCCGTCCCGTGTGCAGCTTCTCAAGCTCACCGGCTTCCGGGATGTTCCACGATCAGCTGGCATCTTCTTCCTGTATACCGGCAGGGTGAACCTCGACCAGCTTTGCGTTGAGCCGATCGCAAATCATTTTCACATGGGGGTCGTTCCCGGCCTCGTCCCAGAGATGCTTGCGCAACTGCTGCGCCTGCCTGTCCCGGACCTGGGCCAGGGTTTCTCCCTCCTGATCCTCCTTGGGTTCCCAGTAGACCTCTCGCCCAAGCCATTCGGCAAAGGCAAGCCGTTCCTGGGCGAGCAGGGACTTCTGCTGAAGATCATCAAGGGCCAGGCGGACCTTGGCTCCGAAATCCAGGCACAGGACATGTTCCAGAATGGCCGCCACACCGGGCCGCACCGCCGTATACGCCTGAACCACGCCAGCCCAGTTATCGTAGGCCAGACCGGGCGCAGAATCACCCAGAGGGAGATTGGGCTCAGACGAATCATCCGCCGGAGGTTCAGAGGGCTGCCTGGGTGATATGACCTCGTTTTCTCCCGCCTGTCCCGTTCCACGATCGGAGACCTGGTTTACCCCGGAGCGGGACTGACGCTCCGAAATGGACTGGCGGGGCGGATTCAGGGAATTGAGCGCGGCCAGGCGCATGGCCAGTATCTCCGAACCCCGGCGCTCATCCATCAGGGAAAGATCCCGCAAACCACCCAGAAGCACCTGATAGCGCAGGTCCAGGCCCTGCACGTCCCAGCAGTCCGACCAGCGGCGAAGCCAGTCCAGGTGTGTCCGATCGGGCTCAAACTCCAGCAGACCTTCATCCACCAGAATACAGGCAAGCTGATGCCATATTTCGCCCACCGACATCAGAAAGGCCCGGGGTGCGTGGCCATGTTGCATGGCCAGGCGCAGGCATTCGATGGCCTCCTTTGCGTTCCCTGTGAACACGGCGTCGGAAAATTCCCTCAGAAGGTCCTGACTTACCATCCCCAGCGATGTGCGTACGTCCTCGCTGGTCAGCACCTTGCCGGAAAAGGCAAGGACCCGCTCGGCCAGACTCAGCGCATCCCGAATGCTGCCATCGGCAGCCCGGGCAATCCGGGCGACGGCCTCCGACTCATGCTCAATCCCTTCCGAGTTCAGTATCTGGCTGAGATAACCGCCGACCACATCCACGCCGAGGCGCTGCAGGTCGAAACGCTGGCAGCGCGAGCGAACCGTCACGGGCAACTTTTCCGGCTCGGTTGTCGCCAAAATGAACAGAATATGCGGCGGCGGCTCCTCAAGGGTCTTCAGCAGGGCATTGAAGGCATTCTTTGAAAGCATATGGGCTTCATCAATGATGTAGACCTTGTACCTGAGTGAGGTCGGGGGGTATCGAACCGCTTCCAGAATCTCCCGGATATCATCCACACCCGTATGACTTGCGGCATCCATCTCCTGAACATCCAGATTGGAGCCGGAGGCAATGCCCGTGCACGCGGCGCACTCACCACACGGCTCCGGTGCAGGGCCATGCTCACAGTTGGCAGCCATGGCCAGAAGACGGGCGAGGGTCGTTTTCCCAACACCACGAATGCCCGTAAAGAGATAGGCATGGGCCAGACTGTTTGAAACAACAGCGTTCTGAAGGGTTCTGACCACCACATCCTGGCCCACGACATCGGAAAATTTCCGGGGCCGCCACCGTCTCGCCAGCACCACATAACTCATGCCGGATCTCCATGGGCGGCACACCGTGGCCGGCCTTGCAACAAAACTTCCCTTTCCTGAAAAATCACCATGCCGAATACTCTATGAGAAAGAGACCTCTATTGCATCAGGCGCCGGCGCGCCAGATAAACGGCCAGGGCATAGGATGCAACCGCATAAGCAGCTAAAACCACCAGGTCCAGCCAGGGGTGGAGTGGCTCCATGTCCGTCAGAAGTGGCCGTACGAGCGCAACCGCATGTGTAAGCGGCAGTATCTGCGTCAGATATTGCAGAATCTCGGGCAAGGTCTCAACGGGATAAAACACGCCACAGAAGAGGAACATGGGCGTCACCACCAGGGTGAAATAATACAGAAAGAAATCGTAGCTGGGGGACAGGGTGCAGACGACCAGGGCCAGACCTCCAAAGCTGAGACCGGCCAGCAGCAGGCAGGGAAGGGCCAGCCAGGCGGTCTCCCACGTCTGCACTCCACCCAGAATGCCCGCCACCACGAGGATGGCAAAGGCGCTGAGCAGGCTTTTGCTTGCCGCCCAGAGCATTTCCCCGCCAATGATGTCCTGAATGCTCAGCGGTGTTGCCAGCATTCCCTCCCAGGTCCCCTGCTGTGTCATGCGCGTAAAGGCCGAGTACAGACCCTCAAATGTGGCGGTGTTCATGGTGCTTGAACAGATGATGCCGCTGGCAAGATAGGCCATGTACGGAAGACCGTTCATCTCGCCGATAAACAGGCCAAGTCCATAACCCAGGCCGAGCAGATAAAGGAACGGATCCCCGAAATTCCCCACCATGGAAGCGGCTGAGAGCTTGCGCCACACAAGAAAGTTCCGGCGCCACACGGTCAGAACCCTCATGAGCGATACGCCTGCTATTCCCTGAGGTCCCGGCCGGTCAGCCTGAGGAATACGTCCTCCAGATTGCCGGGTCTGTGGATATATTCGAGATCCTTCCTTTCACGGCAGCGGGCCAGCAGTGGACGGGCATCATTCGCATAGCAAAACCATGTATCTCCCACATGCTCCTTTCGAACATCCAGCCCTGAACTCAGACCCATAACATCCGTCCTGCTGACCTCACCCCGAATTTCCACCACCTCCGCCTCAACATGTCTCAGCACCAGTTGCCTTGGCCGGCCCTGCTCAAGAATGACACCCTGATCCAGAATGATCAGTTCATCGCAAAGTTGCTCGGCCTCCTCCATGTAATGCGTGGTGAGAATCAGGGTCTTGCCACCGGACCGAAGCCTTCTCAGGCGCTGCCAGATCAGATGCCTGGTCTGTGGATCCAGACCCGTCGTGGGCTCATCGAGGATGACCAGATCGGGATCGTTGATCAGGGCACGCGCGATCATCAGGCGCCTGCGCATACCGCCCGACAGGGTGCCGACCATGCTCTCCCCCCGTTCGGACAACTCGGCAAAGGCCAGCAGCTCGCGCATTCTCTCACCCGCGATCCGGCTGCCGATGCCGAAATAACTGGCATACACCAGCAGGTTTTCTCTTACCGTAAAATCCGGGTCGAGATTATCGCCCTGCGGGACCACCCCGATTCTGGCGCGCTGGCTGGCTCCGCCCGCCGGCTCGCCAAACAGCAGGTAATCACCGGAGGTGACCGGCGACATGCCAAGCAGCATCCGGATCAGTGTGGTTTTGCCGGCACCGTTGGGGCCGAGGATGCCGAAACAGACCCCTCGGGGGACGTCAAAGTCCACCCCTCGAACAACCTTTCGCTGCCCGTAGGATTTACACAGGTTCCTGGCCCGCACGATGGGTTCCGGCATGTCTCTATCATGATGGGAAAAGCCGGAAACTGGAAGCGAGCGCTCAGGCCGAGCCGGACACATCTGTTATGCGCCGGCCGGGCCGGACTTGTCCGCAACACATTTTTCATCCGCTGCCGCTGCTTCCTTCCGGACCTGACGGGGTTCACGGAGAAAAATTGTGCGGGGCCCGACCCGGCCGACACCCGGTTTCCGCGATTGGCGGAAAACTGGCGGAGAGAGAGGGATTATTCGGGCCTGACGGCCCTCACCCTTCGGGCCGCCTTCGCGCCGCTTCGGCGTTCAAATCGGCTATCCCGCCGATTTGTCGAACCCATGCGAGGATTCTCATTCCCTCTCTCAGGATCCAAATGCTGAAAGGCTACCGATCAATCAACAGGCCTTCCATCAATCCAGAACTGGCGGAGAGAGAGGGATTCGAACCCTCGGTACCCCTTTCGGGGTACACACGCTTTCCAGGCGTGCACCTTCAACCACTCGGTCACCTCTCCGTAGTCGCAGGGCTGCGCATGGTAAAGTCCCGATACCGCAGAAACAAGAACGAATCGGGGTCAATCGGGGTCAGGCATGAGTTATTGAGTTATGGCAATCGAAACCGGGGTCAGGCATGAGTTATTGAGTTATTGTGTAATCTGTTTTTTTATGCCTTCAATTTTTTGCCGGTATTGCGCTTCACCTCTGCTCATGGCCCGGAAAAAGGACCCCTTCTTCAGGATGCAGCCCCCTGAGAAATTCCTCGCAGGGAAGGCAGGAAACGCCGTCGATCTCCAGGCGGTCCTTCCCCAGGTGAAGCAGGCAGGGAGAGGCCTCCGGATAATCCGCGCAAAAGGCATGCAGGGCACGCAAGTCCTTGCGATGCACATGGGTGCCGTGTTTGACCTCAATGGCCCAAAACACATCCGGCCCATAAACGACAAAATCCACCTCACTGCCCGACTTGGTACGCCAGTAGTAAAGCCGCGCATCGGAGGCACGATAGGCGATCCATGCCCGCAGATGCTGGGCAACCAGGCCTTCGAGCGCCATGCCTCCGATCTCATCCGATCGATCCAGCGGCCCGGCGGGCCTGAGCGAGCGGTACACCCCGGCATCGAAGTAGTAAAACTTATCATGGGCCACCAGGCGGCGTTTGGCCCGCCGGCTGAAAACAGGCACGCGAAATGCCAGAAGCAGATCCTCGAGGATGCCCAGGTATCCCTCCACCGTCTTGCGGCCGACCTGGCATTCGCGCGCCACCTCAGCAAGATTCAGAAGTGACCCGTGGGAAAAGCTGATAGCCTCGAGAAAACGTGCGAAAGCACCGACATCACGAACCAGCGCCTCAGCCTGCACTTCCTCGTGGAGATACATCGTGGCGTAGGCGCGCAACGTTACCTCCGGCTCGGCAGCCCCCCACACCAACGGCACCAGTCCGATCTCCAATGCCCGCCGCAGACTGAAATCACCCCCCAGTTCGGCGGCCATGAAGGGATGCATGCTTGCTTCCACCAGCCGGCCCGCCAGCAGGTTCCAGCCGCCACGCCGCAATTTTCGGGCACTGGATCCAGTGAGCACGAAACGCAGGTTCCGGTCGGATTCGATCATCCCATGCACCACGTCCAGCAGCGCCGGCACTTTCTGAACTTCGTCGATGATGACAACTCCGGCATCCGGCCGCCCGGCCACCAGTTCGCGCAGCCTTTCCGGGCGCACCTGATAGTTCCGCTGCGCCTCGGGATCAAGCAAATCGACCCAGACGGCTTCCTGCCACGCCGCACGCAACCAGGTGGATTTCCCGGTCCCGCGCGGTCCGAAAAGGAAGAAACTTCCGGCAGGGCTATGAAAAAAACGCCTCTTTAATTCCATATTTCCTTCCTAAATGGAATTACCATTTCCACTTTTTACGCTTATTAGCTTCCGGCGTCAACAAGAACCGAACCGGCGAACCGGGGCAAACCGGGGTCAGGCATGAGTTATTGAGTTATTGTGTAATCTGTTTTTTTATGCCTTCAATTTTTTGCCGGTATTGCGCTTCCCTCACAGCCCTCTCTCTAACCTTCTTCACCTGCAGGCTTAATGCCGAAGGATCCCTGTGCACCAACCTGGCCAGTTTCGCCAACGTATGTTGCTCGGTCTCGGATACCAGCCATGCGGCAACAGCGCGTGCTTCTGCAAAGCTTCTTTTCCTGCCAGGGTCACATATATCTGCAACATCAATCCCAAACTCCCCCGCAACCAATGCCAGCAATTCTTCCAGTGAAATGTTTACCGCTACCGCTTCATCAGTTTGCGCCATCACCTGCTGTAAAAACCGATCTTCCCCCAAGAGACGCGAATCATCACCGCCCCGATGAAATTCCGGACGGTGTTTTTCATCCAATGCATCCATGACAAAACGGGCATATTGCTCCCGGGCAGCATGAACAGCACTTCCAAATTGCGCCAGAACTGCATCGCAAGACAGCCATGTAATATGCTCCTTCCCCAGATATGCCCGGTGGCCGCTCCATTCATAATCAACCGGAGTCGCAACAAGACCGGCACGCACCGGATTAAGATGAATATAGCGAACCAGCTCCAACATATAGCTGTCCTTATCCACCAGCAACGCCTTATAACGCCCTTGAAACAGGTGACCCATGCGTTGATGCCTGCTATTGATCCAGCGGGTATAGCGGAATGACAGGTTTTGCATGATTTTGGAAAGAGGAATATCCGACACCTGTATTGCCAGGTGGATATGGTTGTCCATCAGGCAAAATGCAAGTACGCGATGCCCGAATCGTTCAACACCTTCCTGGATAAGAAAGAACATGCGGTAATGATCTTCCGGGGAGAAGAAAATATCCTGCCCACCATTACCCCGAAGCATCACATGATACAACCCGCCCGGAATATGAATGCGTGGTTTGCGTGCCATGGCTCAAATCATGCACACGATGGAAAATAACTCAATAACTCATGCCTGGCCCTCTATCTGACCCTCTATCTGACCCTCTATCCCGTTACCTTCTTGACTAAAAAATTGCCATAGATTAATACGATATCGAGATGAGCAACTCTGATAAAAGGCGAGGAATCCCTGCTCCCTGGACAGGTAAGGACGGCTCGAACCGCATGTGGTTCGACGACTTCCGTGAGAATACAAAGCTTGGACAGGCGATGGTCTCGGGCGCCGCGTTAATCGCCACCGTGATTACAATTCTAGGCATGCTTATAGGACTTTACGATATCTGGTGGGATAACTGGTCCGAACTGCCCGAGAACCTTTTCGCCAGAATCGGGGTAGCCATTCTGATCAGCCTTTTTATGATGGCCATAGGATGGTGGTTCTTCCGCGGTATCGTCTTCCTGTTCTTTTTGCCGTTCATTTTTCTGGTTGGGCTGGGATGGAAGATATATCATTCTCTTCGTTCGCTGGCATCGATGCAGTTCACAGATTTCCGGAAAGCTTTTTCTTTTGATGTCGACAGCATCTACTTTCTCAAGCTCTGTCGCTGGAAAATGCCTTGGATTGACGACTTTCGCAAAACCCACTTCGGAACTCTGAATTTTCTTCACAGATGGAGAAAAAAAGGCCTGGATGTACGCATGGCCGTGAACCTGTCGGCCCGCCAGTTGCAGGATGAAGGTTTGTTGAATGTGATCGGTGGAGTGCTGGATGCCTTTGACATACGACCGGACAAGTTGGAGCTGGAACTTACCGAGACCTGCCTGATGAGTGATCCAGAGTTTGCAATCAGGCTTGTGCATAATATCAAGGGGCTTGGCGTCAGGCTGGCCATGGATGATTTTGGTACTGGCTACTCATCACTGAGCTATCTGAAGCGTTTTTCCATGGATACGCTGAAAATCGATCGGTCTTTTGTTCGCGATTTACCTGACGATGGGCAAGATGCAGCAATTGCCTCGACAATCATCACCATGGCCCACAATCTCGGCATGAGGGTGCTGGCGGAAGGAGTGGAGACAAAAGAACAGCTTGACTTCATGCGGGCTCACAGCTGCGATGAAGTGCAGGGTTATTATTTCAGCAGGCCCATACCAGCGATAGAAATCGAATCTCTACTGGGTAAAAGTATGAGACAACCTGAATAAAGCCAGATTATTTTTCTTTCTATTTGGTCGAAACGGGCAAAAATTAAGGTTCATTGGATTGGCCCTCTTCTCGCCAAAGACAGATCCTTCCGAGGACAATCAACCAGGCAGAGATTTGAGATTTCAAAAATCCTGCTCCCTTCACAGATACAAACAGCTGCCAAACGATCCTGACTGAAACACTATCATTTAAGCTGTAAGAATTAACCGATTACAGAATTTCTGAGATGAGGAAACGTGGGTTCTCACCCACCCTCCCGTTCACCTTTCACACATGAATATCGGACATGGAATTGCATTGGATTTCGCAAACGGAACTGGCGGAGAGGGTGGGATTACTCGGGCCTTCCATGGCCCTCGCCCTCCGGGCCAGCCTGCAACTGTTCAAATCTTGCTCCTGCAGATTTGTACTCGGGCCTTCCATGGCCCTCGCCCTTCGGGCCGCCTTCGCGCTGCTTCGGCGTTCCAGTCCGCTATCCTGCGGACTGGTCGAACCCTGAAACGTGGGTTCTCACCCACCCTCCCGTTCACCTTTCACGCGTGAATATCGGACATGGAATTGCATCGGATTTCGCAAATGGAACTGGCGGAGAGGGTGGGATT
>CAZCTM010000034.1:0-17728 GCA_964501925.1 uncultured Zetaproteobacteria bacterium
GCGCTGGCACACATGGCTGCTCATCGCCGGTGGAGCCAGCAGATGATCGTGGATAACTGGAGTCCCTTTCAGCGTATCGCTGTGGAGACTTTCGAGGACTCCCGTGTGGACTATCTGGCGATTCGCAGATATCCGGGACTGCGAAAACTGTTCCTGGCCCTGCATCCTGTGCCAAGGGAATCGGATCTTGCCCTGAAAGACGTGTCACTCATTCGCTTGAGGCTGGCACTGGTTTCCCGTGCGATTCTGGATCCTGATTTTGAGGTTCAGAATCACGACATACGTGAGTTCGTCGGTAAGTTCTTCGAGGTCATGAAGGATGACAAGGCATCGAGTATGGATGTGGCCCGTATCGCACTTTCGTTTATTGCCCGTACCAGGACCCAGGAGGACCTTCTGCCCAAGGTTTATTTCCGCAATACCGAAGTCGATTACCGTGATGACAACCGGCACTTGTGGATTTACATCGAGCCGGGCGATGAAGAGGAGATGTTTGAGCATCTCGACCAGAAAAGCGAGAGTGATGAAGGGGAAGAGCAGGGGCTTCCTCCCAGGCACTATCATGAGTGGGATTATCAGTCACAGCACTACCGTCCGGACTGGGTCAGTGTCTACGAGAGGCTTCATCCCGAAGGTGACGCGGAAGTGATTGATCAACTCCTGGAAAAGCATAGCGCCCTTGCAAAACGTCTGAAGCGTATCCTGGACATGCTCAAACCGCAGGAGAGGGTGCGTATCCGCTTTCAGGAAGACGGGAGTGAACTTGATCTGGATGTAGCCATTCGTTCCCTCATTGATCTCAAGAGTGGTGCTTCACCGGATCCACGCATCAACATGAGCCACAGGACTGCCGGCAGGAGCCTGGCCGTATCCCTTGTGCTCGACCTTTCGGAGTCACTGAACGACAAGGCTACAGGCTGTGACCAGACCATCCTGGAGCTTTCACAGGAGGCTGTTTCCCTGCTGGCCTGGGCCATCGAACAGCTTGGCGATCCCCTGTCGATCGGCGGCTTCCACTCCAATACCCGTCATGATGTTCGCTATTATCACCTCAAGGGGTTCTCCGAGAAGTGGAATGATGAGGTGAAGGCACGCGTGGCAGCCATGGAGGCGGGCTTTTCCACCCGTATGGGTGCGGCCATGCGGCACGCAGGCCACTATCTGAAGAATCAGAAGGCGGACAAGAAATTGATGCTGATTCTGACGGATGGGGAGCCATCGGATATCGATGTCGATGATGAGCGGATGCTGATCGAGGATGCACGCGTGGCTGTCAGGGAACTGGACCGGGACGGGATCTACTCCTACTGCATCAACCTTGATCCCAAGGCCGATGAATATGTGGCCGACATCTTCGGGAGACAATACAGCATTATCGACCATGTGGATCGCCTGCCGGAGAAACTGCCAGAACTGTTTATTTCACTGACGAAATAGCTCCTGAAGCCAAGCTGTGCAGTGCGAAAGTGCTGTATGGTTTGCCCAACCCGAACAAGTAATTGTTGTCCGTTCATTATTGGTCAAGGTAATCGGAGTCGAGTTTTTAATCCTGTCATGGCCAGCAATGGAGACACCAACATCATGCTTCACCCCAAGCCTTGCGAGGTCCTCCTCGATGAGGAAAGGATATTCAGTTTTTCGGTGATAATGATTCATCCCTGGCAGATGAGACGGGGTCTTGAAATTTTTGCCTGAAATCCTTATAGATAAAAGGACATGTCCGCATGGATGAGCCATGACGGACTCTGCGGAAAATCTCGAAAGACAACGTCCATCACAGTCCATTGCCCTCAACGATATTTCGTTTTGGGCTATTGCTCTGGTGGGCGCAGTTGCGTGTACACCAGGTGGATGACGCATGTTTTCGAGGGCCGCAATGAAACCATGAGGAAGGAGAGTGATAAGAATGGGAAAGAAACTTCGCATTGCTATCATTGGTGTAGGCAACTGCGCCAGCTCCCTGATCCAGGGGATTCATTACTATGGCCCGGAAAAGGTGGATGACGCCATCGGATTGATGCATTGGGAGATTGGTGGCTACGCACCGCACGATATCGAGGTCGTTGCCGCCTTTGATATCGATCGGCGCAAGGTAGGTCGGGATATTAGTGAGGCTGTCTTTGCCAAGCCCAATTGCACTACGGTTTTCTGCCCCGACCTGCCGAAGTCAGGTGTGGTTGTCCAGATGGGAAGAGTACTGGACGGCTTCTCCGGGCACATGAAGGATTATCCGGATGACTTCACCTTTGTGCTGGCCGATGATCCTGAGCCCACCCAGGATGATGTTGTCCGGATACTCAAAGAAAGCGGTGCGGAGGTGGTGATCAACTATCTACCGGTGGGCTCCGAGAAGGCAGTCCGCTGGTATGCCGAAGCGGTGATCAAGGCCGGCTGCGGCTTTGTCAACTGCATGCCGGTATTTATTGCCTCCGATCCCGAGTGGGCGGGACGCTTTGAGAAGGCGGGCTTGCCGATTGTTGGGGATGACATCAAGGCGCAACTGGGTGCAACCATAACGCACCGCATCCTGGCCGATCTCTTCAGAAAGAGAGGTGTGCCGCTTGAACGCACCTACCAGCTGAACACGGGTGGCAATACCGACTTCCTGAACATGCTCAACCACTCAAGGCTGGCCTCGAAGAGGGAGTCCAAGACCGAGGCGGTCCAGTCTGTACTGGCAAATCGGTTGGAATGGGAGAACATCCACATTGGTCCTTCCGACTACGTGCCATTCCAGAAGGACAACAAGGTTGCTTTCATCCGCATGGAAGGCAAGTTGTTTGGGGATGTGCCCATGCATCTGGAGATGCGCCTTTCGGTCGAGGATTCGCCGAATTCGGCGGGTGTTTCCGTGGATGCCATCCGCTGCTGCAAGCTGGCCATGGACCGCGGATTGGCAGGCGCAATTGAGGGGCCAAGTTCATTCTTTATGAAACATCCGCCGGTTCAATATGCGGATGACGTTGCCTGGCGCAAGACCGAGGCGTTTATTCGGGCCGGTGAGATCCATGCCGATGCTCCGGCCAATGAGAATGTTGAGGTCGAGTATGAGGCCGTTGTCAACGCATGATGCCCTGATTCTCGCTGCCGGGCGAGGTGAGCGGTTGCTGAACTATCAGGGGCTGCCCAAGCCCCTGATTTCGTTTCTGGGGCTCCCATTGCTCTTGCGCATCATGAAGACCCTGGCCCGGGCCGGCATGAAGCGAGTTGTGGTGGTGGTGGGTCATCAGGCTGAGCAGGTAGCTGATGCGGCGGAAAGATATGCCCGGGAGACCGGGCTTGAGCTTCAGGTCATTCATGCCGAAAACTGGGAAAGGGGCAACGGTTTTTCCGCCCTGGCAGCACGTGACCATTTTGATCATCCGTTCCTGATGGTGATGTGTGATCATGTCTTTGAACCCCGAATGCTGGCGGAGCTTTCACGGCGTAATCCGCCTGAGGATGGCTTGCTGCTTGCTGTTGACCGACGAAAGAACGCCCCGGCAGTGAATATGGATGATGTGACCCGTGTACGGACGAGAGGGGACCGTATCATGGATATCGGCAAGGGTCTGGAGTCCTTCGACTGTTTTGATGTGGGTGCATTTCACTGTACACCAGCGGTTTTTGCAGCACTTGAATCATCCGGCGACGGTACTCTGACCGGTGCCGTGCGCCTGTTGGCCAGGGAAAACAGGGCGTTCATCTGGGATATCGGCCAGTCTTTCTGGGCAGATCTCGATGACAGGGATGAGCTGGAAAAGGCCCGGAAGGCGATGCTGAACCAGGCGGGCAGCAAGATGCATGACGGCCCTGTTGCGCGGTTTATCAATCGACCGATTTCCCGGCGATTGACGGGCTGGCTGCTGAATCATGACATTTCACCCATGCAGGTCACATGGGCCAGCTTTGGCCTGGCCTTGCTGGCGTCGATCCTGATCATCTTTCCTTCCTGGATATCTCTGGTCCTTGGCGGTGTGCTGGCCCAGCTGGCCAGCATCACCGACGGCTGTGATGGCGAGATCGCCCGACTGACGTTGCGTGAAAGTGAGGGAGGAGGCTGGCTGGATGCCGTGCTTGACCGTTATGCGGATGCGTTTCTCATAACGGGATTCACGCTCCACGGGATGTGGCATGAGCTGTTGGGCATCGAGGTGGTGGCTGCGGGACTGCTGGCAATGAGTGGCACCCTGATCAACAGCTATACGGCGGACAAATACGACGGCTGGATGAGAAAACAGGGAAAGAAACACCGGTTTCGTCTGGGTCGTGATGTGCGAATCATGGCAGTCATGCTGGCGGCGTTTCTGGATCTGCCTTTGATCCTGCTGTGGGGGCTTGCATTGCTGATGCATGCCGAGAACGTTCGCAGGATGGTCGTGGTTCTGAGATGATCCGTTCCAGCCTGAAACTGCCGGTGCACATGGAGTCCAGGGAAACGGATTCAGAACCCCCCGCATGGTATTCCAGATCGCTTGAACGCGTGCGTGGCATCCTCCTTCGCTCACGTGTTCCGGAGGATGCAGGTCATGCGGAAGACACCCTGGCCTGGCTCAGGCGTTTATATCCCTCTGCGGACTGGACCCTGTGTTTTGCCGCACTGGCGCATGATGTTGAGCGTGCATTGCCCGAAGATAAACGGGTAAACCGCCGGGATTTCGCTGATGATGACGATTTCAGGACCGCGCATGCAGCTAATTCCGCGCGTCTGGCTGCATCCATTCTCCATTCGGCACAGGCGTCCGGGAAAGTGATCAGGGATGCAACCCGGCTGATCCTTCACCATGAAGAAGGGGGGGATGATACAAGGCTTGCAGCCCTGAGGGACGCAGATGCACTGTCATTCTATACCCATAACCTGCCGTATTACCTGTTGCGAGAGGGGTGGGTTGAAACCCTTCGGCGTTCATGCTGGGGGGTTGGGCGATTGTCACCTTTTGCCCGCAGGCTGCTGGAGGAATTCCCGTTTGCTGATCCTCGCGTAAGGATGCTCGTGCGCGAAGCGCTGACAAGCGGGCCGGCCTAATCGCCCGGGTAACTTCGGTCCGGGGTTTTCACGGAGTTGCATGAGAAAGGGCGGCCTTGCGGCCGCCCTCATCGGTTGTGTGCCTGAAATGAACGCCCTACTTATAGAAATCGACCATCTCTTCCAGGCGCTTGGCTCTGATCTTGTCGGCATGGCCTGCGCATCCGAAGGCCTCATAGCGCGCCTTGCAGATCTCCTTCATCCCGTTCTTGGCCTCCTTGAGGAACTTGCGCGGGTCAAAGTTGGATGGATTTTCGGCCAGATGTCGGCGGATGGATCCGGTTGAGGCCATGCGCAGGTCGGTATCGATATTGACCTTGCGCACACCGTGCCTGATGCCTTCGACAATTTCCTCTACCGGCACACCATAGGTCTGGCCCATATCACCCCCGTAATCGTTGATGATCTTCAGCCAGTCCTGGGGTACGGAAGATGAGCCATGCATGACCAGGTGCGTGTTTGGAATCTTGGCATGAATTTCCTTTACGCGGTCAATGGCCAGAATATCGCCTGTCGGAGGACGGGTGAACTTGTAGGCACCATGGCTCGTGCCAATGGCAATGGCCAGTGCATCCACACCGGTCTGTTCAACGAAGTCCTTGGCCTCATCCGGATCGGTCAGAAGCTGACTCATATCCAGCTTGCCTTCGGCACCGTGACCGTCTTCCTCGCCCATCTCGCCGGTTTCCAGTGAGCCCAGACAGCCCAGCTCACCCTCGACGGACACGCCGCATGCGTGGGCGATATCGCAAACAAGCTTGGTGGTTTCAACATTGTATTCGAAAGTGGAAGGGGTTTTCATGTCCGGCATCAGGGAGCCATCCATCATGACGGAAGAGAAGCCGGACTGGATTGAGCGCACGCAAACAGCAGGTTCGGATCCATGATCCTGATGCATGCAGATCGGAATATGCGGATATTGCTCGATAGCCGCCAGAATCAGATGGCGCAGGAAAGCCTCGCCCGCATAGGCGCGAGCACCCGCCGAACCCTGCATGATAACCGGGGAGTTGGTTTCATTGGCAGCCTCCATGATTGCCTGCACCTGCTCCAGATTGTTCACGTTGAACGCCGGCATGCCGAAATCGTTTTCTGCTGCGTAATCCAGAAGTTGTCTTAATGATATCAGAGCCATGGTTTATCCTCCTAAAGTGTCCTTGCGGTTGGAAATATTGATCCTTACGGTTCAGAAATGCAATTTGCCATTTCGCTGTTTAAAGTGTTTCACCAATTTTGACGATTTTCATCGTATTGGTAGCGCCTGCATGCCCCATGGGCGTGCCCAGGGTCATCACTACCAGATCTCCGGGCCTGACCAGCCCGTCCTTCAGCATGAGTTCGATCACCTCCCTGGTTGCCCTCGGTGCATCGGTTTCACCATAGTCTGCCCTGATATGTCTGGGAATGACATTGCGGTAAAGGGTAACCTTGCCCAACGTGGCCTCCTCCGGTGTCAGGGCATAGATGGGTACCTTTGAAAGGTATCTGGACATATACAGTACAGTGCTCCCGCTCTGAGTAAAGGCGGCAATGGCCTTGATGGGCATGTTGTTTGCCGTATCCATGGCCGAGCGGGCAATGGATTCATCAACCTTCAGTTTCCTTTCGTGATGTCTTCTGCGTACACGCTGGGCGAAGATATGCTGTTTCTCGGATTCCACACAGGTTCTGTGGATGGCCTTGACGGCCTCGATCGGGTATTTCCCGGAGGCTGTTTCCGCTGAAAGCATCACGGCATCCGTGCCGTTCTCCACGGAGTTGGCAACATCCGATATCTCCGCACGTGTCGGAATCGGGCTGTTGATCATCGATTCAAGCATTTGCGTAGCAACAATCACGGGACAGTTGTATTTGGGAGCCTCGCGCAGGATCAGACTCTGCACCGGCGGAACGGCTGCATCCCCGATCTCCACCCCGAGATCGCCCCGCGCCACCATTACCGCGTCGGATGCATCCAGGATCTCCTTCAGGTTTTTGACCGCCTCGGCCCTCTCGATCTTGGCAATGATGCCGGCATGCCCTCCCGCTTCACGAACTAGGCGTCTGGCTTCCGCCACATCTTTCGCCGAACGGGGAAAGGAGATGGCGACATAATCCGCTCCGAGCTTGACTGCGGTAATGATGTCAGTCCGGTCCTTTTCCGTTAGCGCCTCTGCCGACAGGCCGCCACCGAAGCGGTTGATACCCTTGTTGTTGGAAAGCTCACCGCCACGAACCACATTGCAGATGATTTCCGTTCCCCTGATCTGTTCGACATCAAGCATCAGAAGGCCGTCATTCAGCAGCAGGCGGTCACCGGGTTTTACGTCAAAGACCAGCGCCTTGTAGGTAATGCCAACCCGTTCATCAGTGCCGGCTTCCAGATCAAGGGACGCATCAAGAATAAATTTCTGACCGTCGATCAGCTCCGTTTTTCCCTGCCTGAACTTGCCGATGCGAATCTTTGGGCCCTGCAGGTCCACAAGCACTCCCACAGCCAGTCCCCGCTCGGCCGCAAGGGATCTGACCAGTTTTGCCCGTGCGATGTGATCCTCGGCTGTGCCGTGTGAGAAATTCAGACGAACAACGTTGACGCCGGACTCGATGAGCCCTTCAAGGACCTCACGGGTTTCGGAGGCCGGTCCAAGGGTTGCGACGATTTTTGTGCGGCGGAAATTGATCACTTCGAGGCACGTTCCTCGAGCATGGCCACGGCCGGCAGTTTTTTCCCTTCAAGGAATTCGAGGAAAGCGCCCCCGCCGGTCGAAATGTAGGAAATCCGGTCCGCTATGCCGTATTTGTCCACGGCAGCCAGAGTGTCTCCGCCTCCGGCGATGGAAAAGGCGTCCGATTCCGCGATGGCCATGGCGATGGCCCTTGTCCCCTCACCAAACTGATCAAACTCGAAGACACCCACCGGCCCATTCCAGACGATCGTGCCCGCCTTCTTCAGTATGTCGGCCAGGGCGGCTGCTGAATCCGGACCGATATCAAAGATCATGTCATCATCATCGACATCCTTCACATCTTTCAGTGTTGCCCTGGCAGTGGGGGAGAACTCCTTGCCGCAGACCACATCCGTCGGAACGGGAATCTCCCCCCCGCGAGCCTCCGCGGCTGCCGTGAGGCTTTTGCAGGTATCAACCAGATCCGGCTCGTAAAGCGATTTCCCGACGTTGTAACCGGCCGCGGCGATGAAGGTATTGGCGATACCGCCTCCCACGACCAGCTCATCCACAACCTTCGAGAGGGATTCCAGCACGGTCAGCTTTGTAGAGACCTTTGAGCCGCCGACAATGGCAACCATGGGGCGGGCCGGATTGTCCAGGGCCTTTCCCAGGGCCTCCAGTTCACCTGCCAGAAGAGGACCGGCACAGGCGACGGGAGCGTAGACGCCTGCACCGTGAGTGGAAGCCTGGGCGCGATGCGCGGTACCGAATGCGTCCATGACATAGACATCACACAGTGCTGCATACCGCCTTGCCAGCTGTTCATCGTTCTTTTTCTCACCCTTGTTGAAGCGCACGTTCTCCAGAAGAACCACTTCACCCTCACCGACTTCCACATTCCCATCCAGGTAATCCTTGACCAGCCTGACCTCCTGACCTAGCAGCCTGCCCATATGGTCGGCCACGGGGGCCAGTGAATACTGGTCTTCCGGCTGACCCTCGGTAGGACGGCCAAGATGGGACATGATCATGACCCTTGCCCCCGCCTTAATGCAGTGTTCGATTGTCGGAAGAGATGCACGAATACGCTTGTCGGATGCAACCTTCCCGTCCTTGATCGGCACATTGAGGTCCTGCCGTATGAGGACACGTTTGCCCGCAAGATCGAGATCGGTCATTTTGATTACAGACATGGGATTCTCCTGTGAAAGATTAAGCGATGGAATTGAAAAAGGTCGAGGGAGACGGAAGGCACAGTCGAATCATACCATGCCCTCCGCCTGCCCCGGATGATTCAGACCTACTGGGCTACGTGGCGCACCATGTTCATCATGTTGCAGGTGTAGCCGTACTCATTGTCATACCAGGACACGACCTTGACGAAGGTGGAATCCAGCATGATTCCTGCTCCGGCATCAAAGGTGGACGGCTCTTTCACACCACGGAAATCGGTGGAGACCACTTTTTCCTCGGTATATGCCAGAACCCCATTGAGTTCACCTTCCGAGGCTGCTTTCATGGCAGCACAGATATCGTCGTAGGTGGTGTCATTGTTCAGCTCGGCGGTCAGGTCCACCACGGAGACATCAGAGGCCGGTATGCGGAAGGCCATGCCGGTCAACTTCCCGTTCAGATCGGGCAGGACCTTGCCAACTGCCTTGGCGGCACCGGTGGAGGACGGAATGATGTTTTCAAGGATGCCGCGGCCACCACGCCAGTCCTTCATGGAAGGTCCGTCCACCGTCTTCTGGGTTGCCGTAGCGGCATGGACTGTCGTCATCAGACCGCGTTTGATCCCAAAATTGTCATTCAGAACCTTGGCGATGGGGGCCAGACAGTTGGTTGTGCAGGAGGCTGCCGAGATAATGGCCTGCCCATTGTAGTCGTTGTGATTGACACCATAGACAAACATGGGGGTGGCGTCCTTGGATGGAGCGCTCTGGACAACCTTCTTGGCGCCGGCCTCAAGATGCTTCCGGCAGGTTTCCTCGGTCAGGAAGAGGCCGGTGCACTCAAGCACGAGATCGACATCGATCGCATCCCATTTCAGATTGGCCGGATCACGTTCAGCTGTCAGACGGACTTCCCTGCCATTGACGACCAGGTTGCTCCCCGTCACCGAAATATCACCCTGAAACCGGCCATGGACAGAATCATATTTCAGCATGTATGCCAGATAATCCGGCTCCAGGAGATCGTTGATACCGACAACCTCCATACCCGGAAAATCCTTTGAAATGGCGCGGAATGCCATGCGGCCAATGCGGCCAAACCCGTTGATACCAATTTTGATAGTCATATTTCTCTCCTCTCGGTCTTTTTCTTGTTGTTAGGCTACTTCATTTACGGCTGCCACAACTGCCTCGGTTGTGATGCCAAATTCCTTGAACAGCTCGCCGGCCGGCGCGGATTCACCAAAGCGGTCGATACCGATCACCTTGCCATTCAGGCCAACGTACTTGTACCAGTAGGCGGTTACGCCTGCCTCAACCGCTACGCGCCTGGTCACGGAAGACGGAAGCACGCTTTCCTTGTAGGCCTCATCCTGTGTGTCGAATTCCTCGGGACAAGGCATGGAGACGACTCGAACCCGTTTGCCCTGCCTGACCAGCTCGGCCTGGGCGGCCAGGGCCAGATGAACTTCCGATCCCGTGGCAATGATAATGGCATCTGGTTCGTTGCCGCATTCCTCGCAGCAGGAAAGCACGTAGCCACCACGCGAGATATTCTCCACCTGCTCGTCGGAATAGTCATTGCAGGGCAGACCCTGACGGGTAAAGACCAGACTTGTCGGCCCGTTCTTCCGCTCGATGGCGGCCTTCCAGGCCACAGCAGACTCGACCGCGTCGCATGGCCGCCAGGTTCGCATGTTCGGGACAACGCGCAGGCTGGTAATCTGCTCGACAGGTTGATGGGTTGGGCCATCCTCGCCCAGTCCGATGGAATCATGCGTGTAGACAAAAATCGTGGGGATTTTCATGAGTGCTGCCATGCGCAAGGCATTGCGAGCGTATTCCATGAACATGAGGAAGGTGCCGCCAAAGGGAATAATGCCTCCATGAAGGGTCATGCCGTTCATGGCTGCAGACATGCCAAACTCGCGAACACCCCAGTGAACGTAATTGGCATCGCGCCTGTTCTTGGAGAAGGCAACGGCCGCCGGCCACTTCGTGTTGTTGGACGGGGCCAGATCCGCCGATCCGCCCACCAGTTCCGGCAGGGCCTCGGCAATCGTGGCGATGGTCTTGCCCGAGGCGACACGGGTCGCCCAGCTTGGCTTTTCCTCCCGCAGTTCACTGATCCAGCCTTTGATGGTCGGCTCCCAGCCGGCCGGAAGCTCTCCCTTCATTCGGCGTTCAAACTCCGCCGCCAGATCCGGATGTTCCGCTCGATAGGCCTCAAACCGGTCCTGCCATTCCTTCTCCGCCTTGGCCCCTTTTTCCCTGGCATCCCAGCCGGCGTAGACGTCTTCGGGAATGTGGAAGGGTGGGTGGCTCCAGCCGAGTTCCTTGCGAACAAGTTCACACTCATCCTCCCCCAGGGCCGCGCCATGGCAGTCATGGCTGCCCGCCTTGTTGGGCGAGCCGTACCCGATGATGGTCTTGCAGCAGATCATGGTCGGCCGGTTTGGTTCAGATCTCGCCGTTTCGATGGCCTGCTTGATCTCTTCGGCGTCATGGCCGTTGACATTGGGGATCACTTGCCAGCCATAGGCCTCAAACCTCTTTGGTGTATCATCCGTAAACCAGCCCTCAACCTCACCGTCAATGGAAATGCCGTTGTCATCATAAAAACAGATCAGCTTGCCCAGCCCAAGGGTTCCAGCCAGTGAACACGCCTCGTGCGAGATGCCTTCCATGAGGCAGCCATCACCCAGGAACACGTAGGTATAATGATCGACAATGTCGTGACCGGGCTTGTTAAAGTGGCCTGCGAGCATGGCCTCCGCAATCGCAAGACCCACTGCATTAGTGATGCCCTGACCCAGGGGTCCGGTCGTGGTCTCAACGCCGGGGGCGTAGCCGTATTCAGGGTGACCGGGGGTCTTCGAGTGCAACTGGCGGAAGCGTTTGATTTCATCCATCGGCAGGTCATATCCAGACAGATGGAGCAGGGAATAAATGAGCATTGAACCGTGACCATTGGAAAGAACAAAGCGATCCCGGTCCACCCATTTTGGATTTCCCGGGTTGTGCTTCAGATAGTCGTTCCACAGCACCTCGGCGATGTCCGCCATGCCCATGGGCGCGCCCGGATGACCGGAATTTGCTTTCTGCACGGCATCCATGGAGAGGACTCGCACGGCATTGGCGAGATATTTACGGTTTGAATTACTCATGTGTGATCCCCTTAAAAATATAATGTTTACTCAAAAATCGGCGAAATATACTTGAAATGCGTATAATTTTTTAATCAATACTTGTTATGTCGCCCATAAATTTATTTATATCGGTCTTGCCCACGCCTAGTCCACGTGGACGGTGGTGACCACACGGCGGATGTTTCCAACGGAAGAGGAAAGCACCACGGTATCGGTGGTCATGTACCGTCCTCCCTCATCATGTCCGATTTTCACGTGGTGGACATACGCACCGGAGGTGAGTCCCGTAGCAATAAACAGGACATCGTCACTGGTAACCAGTTCGTCACGTTCAAGAATACGCTTGGTATCCACACCCGCCTTCCTGCAAAGCTCGATCTCAAAATCCTTCTGTGGTGCCATCCGGCCGAACATCTCCGCCCCCATGGCGCGGGCCGCGCAGGCCGTGACGATTCCCTCAGGTGTGCCGCCTATGCCGAACAGGGCGTCAACACCCATGTTCAGAATGGCCTGGATGGCGCCATTCACATCACCGTCCGTGGCCAGACGGACCTTGGCTCCACAGGCATAGACCTGCCGGATCAGGTCCTGGTGCCTGGGTTTGTCCAGGATAAACACCTTGACCTCTTCAATGCTTTTCCCCATGGCCCGGGCAAGCTGTTGCAATCTCTCTGCCACAGGGGCTTCGGGATCGATCTTGCCGCGCGCAGCCTTCGGGTAGACCTGCTTGTCCATGTAAAAACAGTCACCTGGCCGATACATGCATCCTTCGGGGGCTGCGGCCAGCGTGCAGACGGAACCCGGCATATCCTTGGCAAACAGGTTGGTTCCCTCAATCGGGTCAACGGCGATATCCACGCCGATGCCTTCACCCGTCCCCACCTTCTCGCCGTCATACAGGGCCGGGGCTTCATCCTTGGCGCCTTCACCGATCACGATGGTGCCACGCATGGGCACTTCATTGATCCTGGCACGCATGGCATCGACCGCGAGGCCATCGCCTTCATCTTTACGGCCGGAACCGATATAAGGTGCGCAGGCACGGGATGCCGCCTCACAAACTTCGACTAAAGCAATCTTCAGATCACTTACTTCGGACATACGCCTCCCCCCAGAAGGTGCGTTTGAAATGGATAATTAAGCCAATTTTTGTGCGGTTGCATCCTAGCGACTTTTCCTTTGCATGGCGAGACCCAAGAAGGGTTTGCCTCAGCAGGACATGCAAGCGGATTCCGGAAGAAGGCCTGTCAACTGCCGATGAACCTCCTTGTTGGCGCTGGCGAGGATCGAACTCTTCATCCGAACCTGTTCAAGGGGATCACCGCCGGTAAAGTCACTGACAACTGCACCTGCTTCCCGGGCAAGCAGGGCACCCGCGGCAAAGTCCCAGAGCTTTTCCCCGCCATGGATAATGAATTGTGCCCGACCTGCAGCCAGCCAGGACCATTCAAGTGCACAACTGCCAATGTTCCTCTGACTGCGATAAAACCTGCCCGTCACCAGCGTCTTCGCCAGAGATGGTTCCAGACGCTTGAAGTCAATGAAACCCACGGATGCCTGCAGACGATTTTCGGTTGATGTGCGCAGGGGCATGCCGTTCAGCCATGCACCCCGCTGGCGCCAGCCATAGAAGGACTCCCCCCTGACGGGATCGTGAATGGCAGCCATGATCGGTTTGCCTTCTTCAATCAGGGCCAGGGAAATGGAAAAGACGGGGAAGGTGGTGGCGAAATTGCTGGTCCCATCGAGCGGGTCGAGACACCAGTATCGTCCGCCGTTCTTCAGGCAATCCCGCTGTTCCTCGGCGGTCATTTCCTCGCTAAGGAAGCCAGTGGTATCACCTGGCTGTTTCAGTCCTTTCTGGATGAATGTTTCACAGGCAAGATCTACTTCAGTAATGACGGAACCATCAAGTTTGGTCTCGATGGAACGCAGTTTCTTCCACGTGGGAAGCACGATCCGCTTTCCCGCCTCCTCCAGCAGTCTGACGACGTCCTTCATCTCCACAAGCCCACCTCCTCGCCGCCCACACTAAACAAAGGCGGAGAAAAAATCGATGCAGGCGCTATAATGGGCGGGGATCAAATTCATTTCGTAACTTGCAGGAGGAGAACATGGCAACCTTCAAGGGGAAGATGGTTATCGGACAATCTGGCGGGCCGACGGTTGTGATCAATCAGTCACTGGTCGGTGCAATTCTGGCTGCCCGTGAAGAGGATGCGATTACGGGCATTCTCGGAGCCCGCCACGGCATTAAAGGCGTGATGGATGAGAATTTCGTCGATCTGACGGTCCAGAGCAGGGACCAGCTTGAACTGGTGGCAAACACGCCGGCAGCGGCACTGGGTTCGGTAAGGCTCAAACCCGGCAGGGCCGAGTGTGAACGTGTTTTTGAGGTGTTTCGCAAGAACGATGTCAGATATTTCTTTTACATCGGTGGCAATGACTCGGCCGAAACGGCAAACATTATCGCCGACATGGCCAAGGAGGCCAATTATGACTTCTGCACCGTCCATGTCCCGAAGACCATAGATAACGATCTGAAGGTCACGGATCACTGTCCCGGATATGCCTCGGCGGCCAGGTTTGTCGCCCTGGCCTTCATGGGGGATGATCGTGACAACAGGGCACTGTCCGGCGTCAAGATCAACGTTGTCATGGGTCGCCATGCCGGCTTTCTTACCGCAGCGTCCGCACTGGCGAGGCAGGGGGACGATGACGGACCTCACCTGATCTATTTGCCCGAGCGCGTTTTCAACGTGGATCAGTTTAAACAGGATGTGAAGGATGCCGTGGCGAGATACGGGCGCTGCGTCATAGCGGCGTCCGAGGGAATTGCGGATGCGGATGGGAACCCCATCGCCAGCACGGGCGAAAGGGACTCCCATGGAAATATCCAGTTATCCGGTACCGGCGCCCTGGGTGACAGGCTCGCGGCCCTGGTCAAGGAGGCCTATGCGGGTGAGAAGATCCGGGTCCGCGCCGATACGTTTGGTTACCTTCAGCGCAGTTTCCCGACCATTGTGTCTGATATCGATGCGGCCGAGGCGCGCCGGGTAGGGGAATACGCTGTTAACCATGCCGTTTCAACGGGGGAACCCGGGTCGGTGGCCATACGTCGCATCAGCTCGGATCCCTATGAGAGCGAATGCTTCATTACCCCGCTTTCGTCTGTGGCACGAGAGTCCACGGAAATGAAGGATGAATACATCAATGCCTCGGGAAATGACATCACCCAGGCCTGGCTTGATTACGTACGTCCACTGGTGGGGGAGCTGCCGCAGATGGGGAACCTGTAGAGTCTGCCGTCGGTCAGATCGGGAAAGGAGTGGTCAGGGAAAGGCAGGCTGTTAGTCCTTATCCGGAACCGGCTTTCCATGCGGCTTTGTCCATGGCTCCCCTTTCCGGGCCAGCAATGAGCCGACAATCTCGAAGATCATGGTGCCGATGACCACGATGGCAAGGATCTGATCCCCGATCGAAGGGAAGCGGTTTGATGCGATAAGGGCCATTCCCGTGGCCACACCGGCCTGGGGAATCAGCGCGACACCCATCCATGGGCGGATCATGGGATCGAGCCGGCCTAGTTTCCCCCCCAACCAGCCACCGAGTAACCGCCCACCTGCGCGCAGGATGATGTAGGAAAGGCCGACAAACCAGACCGCGCCAAAGGCATGGGGTTTGAATGAAGCCCCCGCCAACACAAAGAAAAGGACAAGAAAAGGCCATTCGATTTCTTCGATGGCGTGAAAGGGTCGGACGTGATGGGTGGCAAGGTTGGCGATGACCACCCCCATGGTGATGACTGTAAGCAAATAGGATGTTCCCAGCCAGAAGGCGACGCCTCCACACAGGAAGACCAGACCCATTCCTTCCAGGAGGGTGGGTTCACCGGGACGGAGGCGGCCGGTCAGGCCTGCTGCAGGGATTCCCAGGAGGAGGCCCAGGAGCAAGGCCCCTCCCAGCTCCCATGCGCCCGACAGGAGCATGTGCACGAGCGTACCGTTGCCATGACTCAAACCGATCACTGTAAGTACAACGATGAAGATGCACAGTGCCCATATATCATCCAGGGCCATGACGCCCATCAGGATACGGGCAACTTTGCGCCGGCCCTTGATCCTGTGCATGAGATCCGGGTCAGGTGTGGTCACGGGAGAAATGCCTGCAAGGAGCAGGGCCGTCTCAAGTGGGGTGCCGATGGCCAGCAGGCCAAGCAGCACAAGTGTGGCGGTGATCAGCACTTCGCTCACGGATATATCCAGTATTTTCCGTTCTCCACCCCGGAACCGCCTGAACTGGAGCCTGCCTCCCAGAAGGAAACCGATCATCAGCAAGGCCATGTCTGCGATGGTTGGGAACCATTGCAGGGCATAATCCGGCAAGAAATCGAATGCGGATGGGCCAATCAGAAAGCCAAATGCCAGCAGCAGGGAGATCCGTGGAAGACCGGTGCGACGACCAAGGGTGTCGGTGACGATCCCCAGTAACAACAGGGAACCGAGGGTGATCAGAAATTCCGCCGTAGGAGTCATGGTAACGGACCTCAGACCTACTCAGCCGGAATACCGAAGATGACAATGCATATGCATAGAACCACAAGCAGGGAAAAAAGAATCACTCGATAAGTCCGGTGAGATATGCCCGGCTCTTGAATGGCGAGTGTCAGGGCGGCGGCACACTGTAACATATAATAGACTGCAAACGCCTTTGAGGCATAGCTGATGATCTCGAAGATGTTGGCTGACCAGGTGATGAGGATGGCAAGCCCACAGATGATGACATAACCCAGGCCGGGTCGGATGCGCTTATGACTCAGGTCGGCGAGCAGGCCGCCACCACCGCTGGTGTCCGCCACACCGGCACTGAACTGGGATGCAAGCGCCGCGAGTATCAGCAGTGAAGGCATCAGAACTCCAAGATTACGGCTTAAGTCAATGATGGCCGTTTCCCTGCCGCTGTCCGGCAGCTGCTGACCGAAATACACGGTTGCCAGCGCGATGAACGAGATGTAAATCGCGCTGGCGATCAGCTGGGAATAACGCATGGTCCGGATCCTGAGTTCGGCGGAATACTTTTCTCCCAGATAGCGGGAGGTTTCAAACCCCTGCACCGTAATAATCAGTCCAAGGGCGATGTAGAACTGCAGCATGTCGAAGGGAGGGTTGTTTTCCGGCAAATGCCAGTCTCCGTGGATGAGCATGGACGTGTTGTTCCAGGCCAGTCCTGCAAGCAGACCGGCAATGATCGCCAGTTTGATGCCAACGGCTGCCTCTTCCATGCGCTCGAGAAGATCCAGCCCCCTGTGGTAACCAAAATAGGCGATAAAGACAAGAATGGCGGTGGTCACACTTCGGGCCATCATGGGATTAACAAGACCCGCGCCCTTGAGAAGAAAGGCACCGAAAAGGTTCAGGTAGTAGGCGACTGTGACAATGTAGGCAAAGGCCAGGGCCCAGTCGGACAGTCGCTCGCATGTCAGGGTCATGCCACCGAGTGAGCCGTTCCTTATCCTTGGTTCGAGATAATGGATGTTGAACCGGATGGCCGAGCCGATCAGGTAGGCAACGAGGCAGAGCATGCTCATGAGGAAAACGGCCTTGACGCCCACCAGCATCTGCAACAAGGGAGCCAGAACCAGAAAACCACTGCCGATGATTGAGGCGAGTGGCGTGACGGTGGCCAGCCAGAAAGGCGAAGGGGCTGTAGTAGCTAAGAACTCACGGAGGTTCTATTGTGGCTACTATGTATACC
>CAZCTM010000035.1:0-17605 GCA_964501925.1 uncultured Zetaproteobacteria bacterium
CTATCCATCGCCTAAAGGCGAGGGGTTTACTGATCCCCTATCGGGGACTCTAAAATGAAATGTTTGCCTTGAAACGGATACCACCGATCCGTGCTTGTCACGCAGAAAGATGGCTGATCCGGATCATTTCTGCCGCATAAAACTGCTATCATGGGATTATGCAGATCCAACCATCGAACCTGTTTGAACACATTCCCGCGGAACTTCCGGGGGAGCTTGCTGAGACCCTGTTTGAAGGCGAACATATGCGTGCTGAACGCATTGTTTCCAGAGGTCATTGCTCGCCGCATGAGGGCTGGTATGACCAGGATGAGGACGAATGGGTCATCCTGCTGAAGGGTGGTGCGCGGCTGATTTTCGATGGGGCAGATGAAATGACCGAACTTGCCCCCGGTGATTACATCCACATTCCGGCGCATGTCAGACATCGGGTTGCCTGGACAGATCCCGACAAGGACACGGTCTGGCTTGCCATATTCTTCCAGCCAGCCAAAAAAACAGGGTGATGAGAGATCGACTAAAGCCTGCATGATCCGGAGAAAAGAGGACGTTTTTTTCCACTTGTGTCATAATCTACCGCCGTGAATTAAATCTGCGGTTACTCATGAAACCGGTGAGGAGGGAATCGTGGCTCACGCTGAAAGCGCGCAAATTCGCAACATTGCCCTTGTCGATCACGAGGGGGCGGGGGAAACCACGCTGGTTGAATCCATGCTCAAGGAGGCAGGCGTCATCCAGCGCATGGGACATGTCAAGGATCACAACACGGTCAGTGACTTTGATCCCGATGAAAGGGAAATGGAAAAGTCCTATTACTGCTCGGTCATTTCTTTCCCCTACCAGGGCCTGCACTTTAACCTTCTTGATGTTCCGGGCTCCCCCGACTGCATCGGTGAAGCCCTAACCGCCCTGCATGCCGTGGAATGCGCCCTAGTCTGTGTTGATGCAACCAGTGGCATCAAGGGCAATACGCGCAAGATGTGGCGTACGGCCTCCCAGCTTGGACTACCGCGCATCATCGCCATCACGCGCCTGGATGCCGAAAACGCGGATTTCTGGAACACGCTGGGCCAGATCAAGAAGGAATACGGCAATCGCTGCATCCCGCTTTACGTACCCGATGGCTCGGCCGACTCTTTTTCCAGGATTTATTCCGTCCTGCATGACAAGGACGCCACCGAGGATACAAGAAACAAGCATGAAAAGATCGTTGAGGCCATCGTGGAAACCGACGATGACCTGATGGAACGCTATCTTGAAGGTGAGGACATCGGGGAAGATGAGCTGATCCATGCTCTCAAGTCGGCCCTCATGACGGGCAGCCTGTTTCCCGTTGTGCCCACTGCGGCGGAGAAAGGGATTGGCTCCGAAGAACTCCTGAATCTGCTATCCAGCCTGGCGCCCGCTCCCCACGAAATCCGGCGCACACTTCTGGAAGAGGACAGTGATGAGGAGATCCCCTTAAGTGAAGTGAAGGGATTCTGCGGTTACGTGTTCCATACCGCCGCTGACGAGTTTGTCACCCGCATATCGTATGTTCGCATCCTGTCCGGTTCACTTTCCAGCAACTCCACCATCCTTAACCGGCGATCGGGCAAGACCGAGAAAGTTGGTCATATTTTCAAGGTCTTTGGCAAGCATCAGACTGAAGTCAGCCAGGCCGGGGCCGGAGACATTATTGCCATACCCAAGGTGGAAGACATGCATGCCGGGGATGTCATCACCGACAGCCAGACCCATGTCCGTATGGAAGAGATCAAGTTCCCGGTCCCCATGGCCTCCTTGGCCGTCAAACCGAAAACGCGCAAGGATGAACAGAAGATCAGTGCCGCCCTCCATGAGCTGGAAAACGATGATCGGACGTTCCACGTGCATTCCGATCCCCAGACGGGTGATCTGATCATCAGCGGTATGTCCGATGCCCACCTTGACCTGATGTTGAGGAAACTGAAAAGGCGGCACAAGGTCGAGGTCATTGTTTCACCCCCCAAGATCCCCTACAAGGAAACGATCACCAAAAGTGTCAAAAATGTTGAATACACGCATAAGAAACAATCCGGGGGGGCGGGTCAGTATGCCAGGGTCTTTATCAACCTTGAACCGATTGCCCGCGGAGCCGGATATGAATTTGTGGACAAGATCTTCGGCGGTGCCATTGATGCGGTGTTCAGGCCTTCCGTGGATAAAGGGATCCAGGCCAAGATGGCGGAAGGTGTCCTGGCCGGTTATCCGGTGACCGACGTAAAGGTCACGCTCGTCGATGGCAAGACTCATCCCGTGGATTCCAAGGATATCGCCTTCCAGATTGCCGGCAGGGAAGTCTTTAAGAAGGCCTTTCTTCAGTGCAATCCTGTCCTGCTTGAGCCTATTGTGAGAATGGAGGTAAACGTGCCCCAGGAGAACATCGGCGACATTATCGGTGATCTCAACTCGAAGCGCGGCAAAATCATCTCATCCGACTCCTCCGGGACCACCGCCACCATCAGGGCGCTGGTGCCCCTGGCCGAAATACAGTCCTACCAGGCCCAGTTGAAATCAATGACCAGTGGTGAAGGCAGCTACTTTATCGAGTTCGATCATTATGACTTTGTACCGGCACACATCCAGAAGAAGATTATTGCCGAGTATCAGAAGGGAGAAGGCTAGGAGTGAGGCCTGACGCTTCCTTGATGGCCTGATGGCCAGCAGGAAGAGGCTGTCTTTCTGATGTCAAGGGATGGCTTTTCCCTGCCTGTCGACAGATCACATGGATAGGGAAGAACGATTCAACTGCTACAGTCACCTTGTCGCCTTGATACTGGCTGTTGTCGGCCTTGCGGTGCTGGTTGTCTCGGCCGTTCGAAGTGGCAACCCGTGGAAAATTGTGACCTTCAGTATTTATGGCACCAGCCTTGCGCTCATGTACGCCTTCTCCACCCTGTATCATGGTCTGGAGGGCAAGGTCAAAAAAACCCTTCGCAAACTCGATCATATAGCCATCTATCTCTTGATTGCGGGCACCTATACACCCTTCACCCTGGTAAGCATGGATGGTGGGGGATGGGGATGGACACTGTTCGGGATTGTCTGGGGACTGGCTGTGATTGGCATTCTTCTGGATGTGCTGCATTCCAGAGGTGCCCGCCCCTTCCAGATCGCCATCTACTTGATCATGGGCTGGCTTATCGTCATCTCCTGGCCAAGACTGGTGGAGGTTCTTCCCGCCACTGCTATCGGCCTGCTGGCGGCAGGAGGTGGATTCTATACGGTGGGTATCATCTTCTACGGTATGGATGAAAAGTTTCGCCACGCCCATGAAATCTGGCATCTCTTTGTGCTGGCCGGAAGCATCAGCCACTACCTTGCCGTGTTTCTCTACATCGCCTAGCGGGTCAATGGACCACGAGCAGGAATTCCGGTCATAAACCCTGCTCCCTTGTAAGCAAGGCGCTCATTCGTCCCAGTTCATCGAGGGAAAGATCTCCAACACTGGCTGCCAGTTGCAATCGTGCAAGAAGATAGGCGCCCCGGGCTGAAACCAGGTCACGTCTCGCCAGGGCCAGTCGATCTTCCACATCCAGGAACTCGACGATTGTTCTCAAGCCGACCTCGTAACCTATTCCTGCCGCCTTCCTCGCCTTCTTTGCCGAAAGCAAGGCCTGGGCACTTGCATGGACCTGGGCCACAGCCGCCTTGATGTTCAGAAACGCCTCACGGGCCGCTAGCCTTGCCTGACGTCGCGTATCCGCCAGACGATATTGCGACTGGACCTGAAGCTTCCTTGTCTTGCGTTGCTGTGCCAATGAACCCCCACCCGCATAAATCGGCACCTCCACCTGGATGCCTATGCGCCCCGTCCTGGCCGTAACACCTGTTCCGAACTGGCTGGCCGTACTCTTCTCCCAGTCATAACCCGCCACCAGATCCACACTGGGCACAACCAGGCCAAAGGCCTTTCTGACCTCCTCCCTGGCAATGGCGAACTCCTTTTCGGCAAGAAGGACGGACTTTGATCTCTGCTCGGCCTTCTCTTCCCACTGGCTGACATCGTCCGGCTGAGGCATCGCGGGTTTAAAATCATCGGAGAATGTCAGCAGGTTTTCAGCGGCAGCTCCGGTCAGGGAGGTAAAGCGTGCCCTGGCGGTATTCAGTCTGTTCTCGGCCCGGATCACGCTGCTGTGCACCAGATCAAGGCGGCTTTTGGCCTCCAGGGCGTCGTTGATCATGGCCGTTCCCGCCTCAAACGCTGCCCTGGCCTGTTGATGCAAGCGTTCAACCGCCCGCGCCTGCGCCCTGGCTGACATGAGCTCTTCCCTGGCCACAAGCACATCCACATAAGCTCCTGCCGTCTCAAGAAACAGTGCCTGGCGCGCCAGCGACAAACTGATTTCTCCCACTTCTGAAGAGAGCCTGCCTTGCTCATAACCCGCCCAGCGATCGAGATGAAACAGGGGCTGAATGAGTTCGATGCCTGCTCGTGAACGGTTGTAATCCACATTCGGGGGGAAAAATGGAAGGGGTTGAGTATAGCCAAAATTCTGATGGAAGCGGCTGAAACTGCCCGATCCCTGTACATAGGGGAGCAGGTAGGCCCTGGCCAGGGCCACATCTTCAAGGGACGCGTCCCGTCCGGCTTTTGCAGCCGCAAAGGCAGGCGCGTGCTCAAGGGCCAGATTTGCGGCCTTCAGCAGGTCCAGCCGCTCACCAGCCCAGGCCGGAACACTGACAAGCAAAGCAAGAAACAGCATCGCAACTCTCATACTGCCTCCTTCCAGAACCTTCTCTGCAATCGCTCAAGACCGTGCTCAAGCAGGGAATAGGCTGCCGGTACCACGATCAGCGTCAGCAACGTGGACGATATCATGCCGCCGATAACCGCGACCGACATGGGAATTGTCATCTCACTTCCTGACCCCAGACCCAGGGCGGAGGGGAGCATGGCAAAAATAATGGTCAGGGAGGTCATCAGCACCGGTCGCATACGAATCGGACATGCCTCGCGCAATGCCCGGTCAATGTCCATGCCCTCAGACCGGTACTGATTGGTCAGATCCACGAGCAGGATCGAATTCTTCGCCACCAGCCCCACCAGCAGGACAAGACCGATCATGGAAAAGATGTTCAGTGTCCCACCGGTAATCACCAGGGCAGCAATCCCGCCAACTATGGCCATGGGTTGCGCCAGCATAAGCACCCAGGGCTGGGCAAAAGAATTGAACTGGCTGGCCAACACCATGAAAATCAGGATCATGGCTATGCTGAAGGCAAACATCATGTTCTTGGCGGTCTTTCCAAACTCTGCAGCCTGACCCGTAAAGATGATGCCGTAACCTGGCGGCAGAAGTTCGTGGGCAATCTCCTGAACATTTGCCACTGCGCTCCCCAGCGGCATGGCCGGTGCCGAATAGAACATGCCCGCATAACGCAGGTCCATTTTCTGGATCACCGCCGGGCCAAGCTTTCGCTCCCACCTGCTGATGGTATCCAGGCGTACCTGTTCTCCTGCTGGTGTGCGCAGATACACTTTGGTCAGGTCTTCCGGATACTTCAGGCTGCCGCCCATGGCCTTGAGCCGGATATTGTAACGGTTGCCATCACCGGGCTCGTCATTGAACCTGGCAACGTTGAATCCACCGGCCAGAACCCCGATGGTCTGGGCGATATCGATGGCCGACAACCCGAGGTCACGTGCCCTTTGCCGGTCAACCTCGATCTTCAGTTGCGGAAGGTCGAGCTGAAGATCCAGATCGATGTGACCCATCCCGGGGACCGCATCCAGCCGTTCCTTAAGCGCCTTTGAAAGCCGGGCGACCTCCGCAAGATCATGGCCGGTCAGGGAAAACTGCAAGGGTTCTCCCCGTTGACCGCCACCCACGATCGGCACCTTCACCGCAAACGCGTGAATGCCAGGAATCTGATCGATCTGTCTCTGGATCTGGGGAATGATCTCCCACTGCCTTCGATTGCGGTTTGCCTTGTTTTTCAGCCGGACAAATGCCATGCCCTGATTGACCTGCCCAAGACGGCCTGAACCAATCAGAGTGAAATAGCTGACAATGTCCGGATCACCGGCCAATACCGCCTCCAGGGCCTGCAAGCGTTCGCGGCTATCGGCAATGGAAACGCCCAGTGGGGCCTTGAAGATAATCATAAAGCGTCCTTCATCCTCCTCCGGGACAAAGCCCTTACCAATGACCCCGAACAGCGTCATGCTGGCGATGAAGATGCCTATCGTACCGAACAGGACCTTCCAGCGGTGATTCAGGCAGACATGGAGGAAGCGGCGATAGATCCTGTCCATCCACGTAAATCCCCTGTCAAACAGGCGGTAAATTCGTCCATGTTTTTTTTCAACTTGCAGATAACGCGAGCAAAGCATGGGTACCAGCGTCAGCGAAATAAACAGGGAGGCCAGAACGCCAAAGGTCACTATCACGGCAAAGGCGTTAAAAAAGCGACCGATCATGCCTTCCATGAAAATTACCGGGGCAAAAATGGCGACAATGCTCAGACTCGCTGCAACCACCGCAAAGGTGACCTGCCTGCTGCCGGAGAGCGCGGCGCGCCTCGCATCAGGCTCCAGGCCCTCCTCCCGGTGCCGGTAAACGTTTTCCAGCACGACAATCGCGTCATCCACCACGATACCGATCAGCAGGAGCAAAGCCAGCAGTGTCATCAGATTCAGGGTGAAGCCAAAAAAATAGGCAATGGCAATCGCCGCAAGCATGGAAACAGGTATCGCCGTGCTTACAATCAGTGTTGCCCGGAAGTTTTTCAGGAAAATCAGGACAACAACAAAGGCAAGAATCACTGATTCGATGAGGTGTTCCTTGAGCCCGTCGACAATGCCCTGGATGATGTCTGCGTCATTGGAGGCAATATCAATTTCCATGCCCGGGGGCAGCGATGGAAGAATCTCCTGATTCAGCCTTCGCCTGACTTCATCAGCAATGGCTACGACGTTGGCACCGGTGACCTTCACAATGCCCAGACCGACCGTGGGCTGGCCATTGAACCGGGCGAGCTGTCTGTAATCAGCCATGCCATCGTCGACTCTGGCAATATCCGCAAGTTTAATGGTACTGCCGCCCACGGCCCGAATCACCATATCTTTCAGGGCGTCCGTGCTGTGGAACTCCAGATCCAGCTTGATCATGTACTCGCGCTTGTCACCGGTCAGAAAGCCGCCAGGAAACTGAACATGTTCCTTCCTGAATGAGGCGATCACCTCCGGGATGGTGACGCCGAACCCCCGCATGCGATCCAGATCAAGCCAGACACGAATGGTCCGCTTGCGCTCCCCCCCAATCTGAACCTCACCCACCCCGTCAATGTTTTCCAGGCGCTTCTTGATGACATTGCGGGCATACTGGTTAAGTTGCTGCAACGTACGATGTCCCGTCAGGGAGAGCCACATGACGGGAGCCGCGCCAATCTCGACCTTGGCAACGATCGGAGGGTCACTGTCTGGAGGTAACTCCCTCAGAATCTGGTTGACCTTCGCCTGAACTTCATTAAACGCAATGTCGATGTCCTTGGAGAGGAGAAACTGGATAGTCACCACCGAAACACCCGGCGATGAAAAGGAAATCACATGTTCAATGCCGGGGATGCTGTTGACCTTTTCCTCAATAATCGAGGTGATCGATGCGTCCACAATCTCCGGGTCCGCACCCACCTGAACGGTTGTCACGGATACCATCGGGAAATCGACGCTGGGAAACCGGTCAACACCGATGCGCTGATAGCTCACAATACCGAACAGGACAAATAAACCCGACATCATCCACGCCAGCACGTGGCGATTGATCGATAGCTCCGGCAAGCTCATGGCATGGAACCCTGGATCTTGACCACAGCACCATCCGTCAGAAATGACGCGCCGGCCGCAGCCAGAGCGACACCGGCTTCAAGGCCATCCAGAATCTCAACGTAGCCGCCACTGTGTACACCAATATGCACACCTCTTTCCCTGACATGGTCGCCTTCGATGACATACACAACATGACCGGACGGTCGCAAGACCAGGCATTCTTCCGGAACCACCACCGCCTGCTTGTGTGTGGCCAGGATGATTTCTGCAATAACGCTGTTACCCGGCCGCCAATTTCCCGGATTTTGAATGTCCACCCGTGCCTCAAAGGCATTGGAGGCCCTGCCGACCACCGGTGTGAGCTCGGTAATAACCCCATGGACAATCCTCTTGTCCGCGGGAAGGTGCAAACGGACGGGCAGCCCGACCCTGATCCGCCCCCCTTCAGTTTCAGGAATGGTAATCGCCACCACAAAGCTGGTATCGGTCACCAGCTGAAACATGGGGTTTCCTACACCCATGTAGGTGCCCGCCGCCACATAGCGCTTCTGCACGTAACCCGACAGTGGCGCGACAACGCGTGTGCGCAGAAGATTGTTCTCCGCCTGCAACCTTCTGGCCTCGGCAGCCCTGGCACCCTTCCGAAGAGCGGCCAGTTCAGCCTCCGCCTGATCCAGCATGGTTTGGGAAACAAACTGTTCTCTCGCAAGCCTGTGATAGCGGCCGACCAGTCGTGACTGCGCCTTGACCCGTGCCTGGATCCTGGCCACTTCCGCCCGCGCAGCAGTCACTTCGGCCTGCAGATCCCTGGCGTCCAGAAGGGCCAGAATCTGGCCCTTCTCGACCGCATCACCTTCATCCGCTTCAACCCTGATCACCCTGCCGGGAACTTCGGCAGCCACCGTGACCGCAGCCGGATCGACGATTCGTCCAAGTGCCTCCTCTCGAACCTCCACATCCTGCAACCTGCTTGTGGCCACAGTAATCTTGGCAGAGCGCAGCCTGTCCGGGCCCGGACGTTCCTGTTCATCATTTCCACAGGATGTCAGAATGATCAGAACTGCCAGCCATACGAGCCTTTTCATCCTCTGCCTCCATGACCCGATAACCCACTGAACAGCAACTCAAACAGAATCTGACCACTGGTTTCCTGATCGCGGAAGGCCTCACCCGGAAAATGCCGGATCACGGACCAGACCTGAAACAGGAAGACATTCATGCCGGCAATGGCCACCGCCATGTGATCGGCATCCACATCTTCCCGAACATCCCCTGCTTCCTGTCCCCGATGAAGGATTTGCTTGAGCTTGCTGAAATGCTCACCAAACACCCGCCGGGCCAGATCCCTCCCCCGGCTGCTGCCATGATCAAGAAGCTCACGCAAAATCAGCCTGGATATTCCAGGCTTCAGATTGAGATGCCTGAGATGCTTGGCCGAGAAGTGGGCCAGCTGCTCCTTGATCGAGCCATCGACGTTCTGCAGTTCCGAAAGCAGAACACTCATGTACTCAAAGGCATACCTGAGGACTGCCAGATACAGCTCATCCTTCGAGGAAAAGTGATGATAGATATTGGCCTTGGATACGCCGGCCACGTTGGCGATATCCTGTATGGAAACACCATCGTAACCATGAACCGCGAACAGAGATTCAGCTGCAGCCAGAATGTGCCTGGCCCCGGCAGTGAGTTGATCTGACATGGAACGCCTCCTCCGTAGATGGACTTACCGAACGGTCGGTCTAATTTAACGCCGCAAAATGAATGCCGCAACCCATAACGCCGGCAACCCGGCAACGATGCAAAGGAACAGGGCGGCCAGAACCGCCGCAGGGACTATTTGATGTGGGCCTTCTTTTTGGCCAGGGCCAGCTTTTCAGCCGCCTCGGCCTTGCGTCCCCTGGAATAAACGGGTCGGTCCACAACATCCGGCAAACCGAGAACCTTCTCGAAATAGGGAATCGCTTTTTTGTATTTCTTTTTCTCCAGCCAGAAATCGCCCGTGAAAAAGTTCGCATCCATATCTTCAGGCGCAATCTCCAGCGCCTTCTTCAGATACGCTTCCGCCTTGTCGTCATCGCCAAAACCAATTGGCCAGCCCGGCGTCATATAATAAAAGCTTCCCAGGGATGTGTAGATTGAACCGTTCAATGCCCTGGGATCGATCTTTTCCGCCGCCAGCAAAAGGTCCCTGGCCTCCTTCATCAGGCTTAATGCACCCAGTCCCCCTTTGGCGCCGGCGTAGGTGGACTTGATGATCGCCTCCCAGATCAGCGGCTCCGCCTTGCCGGGGAACTGCTGGGACGTCTGGTGGGCCTTTTCAGCCAGCTTCCTGAAAAGATCCTCCTGTTTATCCTCAGGGGTCTCGTACTTGATATGCGCCCATTCGTGCTGAAGGGATTTAATGGCATCATCAAGGTCACCCGCATACGAGGTCATGGCTGGAAACAGCAACACAACGGCGCATGACACGATAAGTCGCAAAAATAACGGCATGTTGATTCTCCTGTTCAGTGCGATGAAATAAGTTAGCCCTTGCCCTTGGCAAATTTACGGGCAATACGGTTTTGTGAGGCCAGGGCCATGTCCACAAGGCGGGGAAACAGCGCGTTCACACGCACAAAAAGGGACTCCGGAAACCCCAGATAGACATCCTTCCGCTCATTGCTGATCGCTGCAATGATCCTGCGGACGACGTCTTCCGGTTCATCCATGTTCATCTTCGTCGCCTTCCCCATGCGCATGACGGCATCGGTATTCATCGGTGTCTTGACAGCGCGGGGGGCGATATAGGTCACCTTGACTCCAGTATCGGCCAGCTCACGGCGAAGCGACTCGGAAAACCCCCGCAAGCCAAATTTGCTTGCCGAATATGCTGTAAAATAGGCAAAACCAATCGAGCCAAAAACCGAACCCACATTGACAATCCAGCCGCTCTTCTGCTTCAGCATATCCGGAAGAAAGGCGTGTGTCAGATGCATGGGTGCCAACAGATTGACATGAATCATCAGTTCCATTCGTTCCGGTTTTTCCTCCTCAAAGGTGGTAAAACTGTTGATGCCGGCCAGATTGATCAGCAGATCAATCCCGCCCAACTTCGACCGGCACTGACTGGCAATATCCTGACATCCCCTGACCGACGACAGATCGCCCGTCACAGCGTATGTCCCCGCAAGCTCCCGGCACAGGGAGTCCAGGGCATCCTCATTGGCATCAACCATGGCCAGCCTGGCACCGCGTGAAACCAGCTCCCGCGCCAGAATGCTTCCCATGCCGCCAGCCGCGCCGGTCAGAACGATACGTTTGTCATGAATTTCCATCAGTTTTCCCCGGTACATTGGTCGGATAATCCTGAAAGGATGGTCTTGCAGTTTTTTTCGTCTCCATGATGTGCATGAAAGACGAGGATCAAAGCCTTTTTAACGGCAGGCAGCGAAAGATATCGCCGTAGAGTTTGTAAAACATTCTGGCGGCATGAATGACAGCCTTCTTGTCCTCTTCATCATCCAGCCGATTCATGAGCCTTTCGTAGAAGTCGACATGACTGACATCGAGAGAACCATGGGAGGCCAGATAGGTAAATGCCTTCCTCGAAAGCTTCAGGCTGTTGCGGATATTGTCGGCCGCCTGCGTGGCCAGAGCCACACTAGTGCCTTCCAGAACCAGTACCATCCCGAAGAACCCCACCGGATTGCCTCTCTGGATGGTATCATAGGCATAGGCCACCATCAGTTCCGTCGTCGGATGTGGCGTCCCGTGCCGTACCGCCTCCGCATCACCACCGCAGACAGCGATATCGTTCAGAATCCACTCCTGGTGACCCATTTCCTCTTCAATGTACTCTCCAACCGCCTGGCGCAGCCACTCAAGCCGTTCGGGCAAACGGCCACCACAGGACATCAACAGCGGTGTGGTATGTTTGACGTGATGATAGGCCTGGGTGAGGAAGGCAATATAGCTTTCCAAGGAAAGTTTTCCCGCCGCTCCCAGCTGAATAAAAGGAATCGAGAGCAGTTCGTTTCGGTCGTTCTCGGTGGCAGCAATCAGCTCATCGTAAAAAGCCATTCAGATCCCCTCATACAATTGATTTATCTTCTCCGCATAGGCATCGAAGATCGCCTGTCTCCTCGGCCGTCCCGTACCGGTCCACAAACCGTTGGCAACACTAAATGGCTCCTCCGCGATCAGCCAGTCCGAAATGGCGGCATAATCCGGCAACCGTTTGTTGGCAGCAGTCACGGCCTTCTGAATACCATCCCGGTCCGCATCCTTCCCGGGAACAATGACGGCAACATTAAACGGTCTGGCTTCGCCGAATACGCAGCACTGGGCAATGGCGGGTTCAGCGAGCAATTCCCGCTCCACCCACTCCGGGGAAACATTGCGGCCAAAGGACGTGATAAAAATATGCTTCTTCCTGCCGGTCAGGTAAAGAAAGCCCTCATCATCAAGGTAACCCAGATCGCCCGTAGGCCAGACATCCTTCTCCACGGCTTCAGCCTCTCCCAGATAACCCGAGAATAGCCTTCCCCGAACAACAATCTCCCCATCATCGGCAAAGGATAACTCAACATGGGGTAACGGTTTTCCCACACTGCCCGGCCTTCGCGCATCGGGCCGGTTGACCGAGATCACGCTGGCGGCCTCCGACAACCCGTAACCCTCATAAACGGGCAATCCTAGGGCCTCGGCTCGCTTTAAAAGGTTCACGGATACAGGAGCCCCGCCTACCGCGATATAGCGCAGGTGATCAGGTGCCGGAAAATTGCTCGTCTCCATTGCGGTAACGAGCGCCTGAAGCATCTGGGGAATCATGATGCAACTGCTCGCACGGGACCGTATCAGGGCATTCACCATCCGTACTGTGTCGATACCTGCGGCTCCGACCATGCCCGTTGAAGACAATCCCGGCAATATGCAGGTCGCGCCTGCAAGAAGCGGAACGTAAATACCCCCGATGTTCTCCAGCAATGTCGCCAGCGGCAACAGGCAAAGATGACGATCATGAGATTCGGCCTGGGTGGCTGCAAGCAGAGATGTGGCTACCGCCTCCATGGATTCCTGACTCAGGCAAACACCTTTCGGCTCTCCGGTAGTACCGGAAGTGAACGTCACCTTGAAAACCTCGGGAGGGATAGGTCTGTCTCCTGGACCGGAGAGCCGGACAAGCAACTGCCTTGCGCCGGCAATCGTCATGTTTTCAACGCCCTCCAGCCTTACACCCAGTTGACCCAGAAGGGAACATATCGAATCCGGCTGCGAATCGGTGATGACCACATCGATACCGGCATGATGAAGAAGATGCCTTATCTGCATGGGAGAGAAAAAGAATGGAATGGGTATGACGGGAATCCTGGCAGCGATGGCTGCAAGCTCGGTGACCGCCCAGGATGGGGTATTGTCCATCATCAGCCCCAGAACATTCACATGCTGGCGCCTGAGTTGCTCCGCAACCGCCTTGATTTCCTGCTCCAGCCTGGCGTAGGTCAAGGAGTACGAACGCTCTTCCCCCTCAAGGGCAACCGCATCCGGGGTTGTAACGGCATAACGGCCTATGGCCGCAAGCACCCTGCTCATGCCACTTTCCTTTTCTCACACTGCCTTTTGCCCACATCCAGTGCCAGATTCCACAACGGCTGCAATACCTTGCGTGTAAACTCCAGGGCGAAATACCCTTCATGAATGTCTCCGGCCATGATGCGGGGACCTGCCAGGTAGTATCTGCCCCATTCATGCTGTTCATCCCTGGTCAGTCGATTGATATCCGCAACGCCGATCTGCAAAGGTTCGAGACCCAGCCGAAAAAAGGCGTTACGCAATTTCTTAACCCCGGTAAATACCACCCAGCGAAACCCCGCGCCGTAAAGATAGGCCGTAAGCGCCGTGATGGCGGCCCGCGCGCCACCCGGCTGGGCATCGGCCAGATTGCCTACCTCAACAATCTTGTCCCGTGAAATCCGCTGTCCTATGGAAGCACTGAGCACATCCTCGATCGGCTCGTCAAAATAATGTTCCAGAAACAGCCTGTGCCTGGCCGCATCCCGGTAGCCAACTATGGCCACAGGCTTGCCATCCCTGGTCTGGAGACGAACCAGGTGTGGCATGTAGTTGCGGACATCCGCGTTATATTCCATATCAAACCGATCATGGATGAACAGTTCAGCCTGGTAGCGATCAGGATGATTGTATTCCAGCACATCAATAATCATTAATTATCCTTTAAAGGTACAAACGCGCGTTGCCAGAGGCGGCTTGGCGCGGAACAGTAGTTTGTTTCAGATGAAGTTTCCATGAAAGACATAAATCGAGCGGATTCTCTTGAAATCAGCATGCCGGAAAGTGATTTGGCTCATCGATTTCCATCATCGTGCCGCGGGCGAGAAGGGGCCAGGGAACTGGATATTGATGATCGTGTCGTGATAGGCAGGGGGTAATACTTGACAAATCAAGTCAGGTATGATATTAGTTATCATTATTACCAATGGAGGTGAAGCATGACCAGAAAAATGAAACAGAACATTGAGGCAAACCTCGACGTCCTCGTGGTTGCCATCGTAACACTTGCCTTCTTTATGGGCTTGCTTATTGCCTGAATCTTACCACACCCAGACCCCGGTTATTACCGGGGTTTTTTTCAAAAGCATATAAATGGGGACAGTATACTTATTTCTTGTTCGTGGAGAGGTGAGTTGCTAACGTGCCGTGATGGCGCGCATGGCAAGAGTGGTTGTCCCCGGAATCCCGCATCATGTAACGCAACGCGGCGTTCGCAGGAATGATGTGTTCTTCAGCGCCGATGATTATCGGCTTTACATCCGGCTCCTCTCCCGTTTTTGCAGCAAGCACGATACGGAGGTATGGGCCTATTGCCTCATGTCGAACCATGTTCACCTGGTCATGGTTCCGTCATCTGAAGACGGTTTGAGGGCCTCGCTTGGAGAGACGCATCGCCGCTATACACGATACATCAATGAACGCGAGAACTGCCGCGGTCATTTGTGGCAGGAGCGCTTCCACTCTTTCCCGATGGATGAAAATTACCTGTTGGCCGCTGTTCGTTATGTGGAGACGAACCCCGTACGTGCAGGCATGGTTGTGCGCGCTGAAGACTATGACTGGAGCAGCGCCAGAGCCCATCTTGCCGGTCGGGACAATGGCCTCGTAAGGGTGAAGCCGATGCTGGATCGGGTGAGCAACTGGCGAGAATACCTGGAGAGCGGGGTGGATGATACAGCCGTCAAATTACTGGAGAAGCATTCAAACACCGGCCGCCCCCTGGGTGATGAGGCTTTTCTTGATACGCTGGAGCAGAAGCTTGGCAGGGTATTGCGGCCATTGAAGCCGGGGAGAAAGCGGAAGGCAGAGAAATGAGTATACTGTCACCGTTTTTCCTAATGCAATTACACCGTGTCACCTAATTTCGTCTTGTCGAGCTGAAAAAGACGTCAGGGGAATTGAGTAAAGTTAAATGGTAAACCCTTTTAAGAACATCGAATTAAAAAACTGGCCTGACTATTGGCTTGCTGTTTCAGGTCTTGGTTTTATTATCCTTTTGGGTGCGTTGGTTGCTGGTAAAAACCAGCCAGGAAGTACAGTGGCATGGGTAATATTATTTGGTGGATTACTTCTATTTGGTATAGGCGGAAAAATAGCACACTATAAAGCGCATATTAAAGGTGTTGAAGGCAATATTAATGTTTGGGTTTCAAAATGGCGTCATGGTTTTTTAGCTGACACATTAGCCATTATTGGCATCATACTTATTATTTATTCTGTAGTTACATTTCTAGGCTTATGTGCGCCTAACAAGGCGCTCGTTGGGTCGCTCCTTACGTCGCGCGCACAGCTTGGTCGTTATGCATCTACAAAAGGTGCCTGGCTTTCATATCGTTCGGATTGAGCTCTCAATGCTTCCTGTTGCCGATGGACTGACTTTGGCCAGAAAACGAAAGGTTGAAAAATAGGTATGCTGACCTAGTTTCGTGAATCAAATCACTGGGGTCGTCTCGTACCTGTACACTGGTATGTCACTAAAACTTGGTTCCTTACACAATTTCCATAGCCATTGAAGGCTAAACAACGACTCTGCTGGCCACCAAAGGGTTCAGCATCAGTGTAGCCCCAAGCACTACACCTTTGCTTAGCTGAAGCCTTTGCCGAATTATAATCAACAACTGGCCTCTCAAACAATCCAAACTCATAAGCAAAAACTACCGTACCGTCTGCTCTGCTTCCTGACACTGGAACCAAAGTCTTTTGAGAAGCGCAACCAACAAGAATTACAGATAGATATGCGATTGATAACAACTTAATTAACGTCATAATTCCCTCCCATTTTCATAAATAATTCAACATTAAGCAAAATCATTACAAATAAATATATCAACCCAAAACTATGAAGGCAACGCGCCCATTCGATATTGAGTGATATTCATATCTGAATTTCCCTTTTCGGCCCCTAATTCCCACGTACTATTTCAACGACTTATTAAGCAGCGCCGGATCTTCGCCTATTCCTGTCGTTTTCTGAGCATTTCCTCTACGCGTTCCAGATCCTCGGGCGTGTCCACGCCGTGAAACTCACAGCAGAAAAGCGGTGACAGTATACTTATTTAGGCCGTGAGGTAGCGCTTCTGACAACCTTGCTCAAAGCCCAGGTACGCCAGAAAATCAATTGTCTTCGTGAAGGTACATTTCGATGCGGTTCTTGATCTCATCGCACACGCGCCAGAATGCACTCACGATCTCCGCTTCCGTGCCGGCAGACCTCGCCGAAAATCAGTGTCAACAGACTTGGTTACCATCCTTTCACTTCTTTCCTCCTGAAAAGAGTATACTGTCCTCAATATTCCGAAGTCGGGGAGAAAGCGGAAGGCGGGGAAATAAGTATACTGTCACCGTTTTTCCGTAAGGGTGAAGCCGATGTTGGATCGGGTGAGCGACTGGCGGGAATACCTGGAGAGCGGGGTGGATGATACAGCCATCAAATTACTGGAGAAGCATTCAAACACCGGCCGCCCCCTGGGTGATGAGGCTTTTCTTGATACACTCGAGCAGAAGCTTGGCAGGGTATTGCGGCCATTGAAACCGGGGAGAAAGCGGAAGGCAGAGAAATGAGTATACTGTCACCGTTATTCGTTATGTGTGCTTACAGGAAACACTGCTGTCTTATCTGACTTGCCCCACATACATTTTCAACCGAAACATCGAATTCGCAACCTTGAGTAAGGTTCTTAAAGGTTTCGCCGCCCATGCTATAAAAATCTGGATGAGATACTAGATCTCCGATTTCCGGTTCACATGAATCAAGTAGTTCGAAAATTACAAATTCACCGCTACCATCAATCTCAGCAGCATACATGCCACGATTCGGGTTTATGACTTTTACAATTGCTTTCATTTTCTTTTAATCTCGCATTGCCTTAGCTAAGACTTTCTTTGCGGCAGAAAGCTCTTTTTTATTTTAGCTGCCTCAGATTCTAACTCTCGCATTTTTTTAATCGCTTTATCGACATCAGTACCGGGCAACCAAGACTGAACAATCTTTACATCATCCAGGTTGTCACTAACTATTCCTTTTGTTAAGCCAGCAAGAATATTGAATCTATGTTTGCAATATTGACCATTTTCTCCAGCCGGACAAGAACAATATGCCGATAGATTGGTATCTGACTTTTTTATAAAGACAACTCCGTATGGCTCGGCGGCAGAGCCTTGAACTTTAAACAAAATTTCCTGCATTGTTTGACCCCTTTTTACATATAATGAACCCTCTGCACAAGGCAGAAAATTTGCGCGAGAAGCGATCATTGCGGT
>CAZCTM010000036.1:0-16934 GCA_964501925.1 uncultured Zetaproteobacteria bacterium
AATGTGAGGCAACGTATCTGAACCTTCGGTTACATTTTTCAATGAGGCAACGCGGCATCAGGATGAAAATGGCCTCAACCATTGGCCGGAGCATCCGGCTCATCCTGCTGTTCGTCCCCGTACATCGCATCCACCTCCTTCCGGTGCAGCTCAAGGATCTTTCGACGTTTGAACTTCAGGGTAGGTGTCAACAGACCATTGGTCTGGGTCCACTTCTCATCCACGAAGCAGAACCTCCTGACATGCATGTAGCCGGGCAAATCATGCGTGGCGCCTTGCATCCGCTGCAGCAGCCAGGCATGAACGTCACGATTTCCCCGCCAGTCTTCGGGAAGCTGGCGGCGTTTTTCCCTCATCCATATCCTGCCCAGGGCTTCCCTGTCCGGAACAACGAGTGCGGAAATGTATGGCTTTCCCTCACCAACCACCATGGCCTGGAGGATGCAGGGATCATGGGCCAGGAGCTGCTCCACCGTGGCCGGCGGCACATTTTCACCGTTGGAAAGAACCATGATCTCTTTCTTGCGATCAATGATCCGGACAAAACCCTCCTCGTCCATTTCGGCGATGTCACCGGTGAGCAGCCATCCGTCTTCGGTCAACACCTCGGCGGTCTCGTCAGGGCGCTTCCAGTAGCCCTGCATGATCATGGGACCCCGGGCCATCAGTTCACCATCATCGGCCAGTTTCAGCGTGACACCCGGCAAGGCCGGACCCACGGTCTCGGGCTTGATCCTCGCTTCACGGTTGACGGTCAGTACCGGTGAAGCCTCGGTCAGGCCATAACCGGGCACGACCTTGATACCGGCGGCAAGAAGAAAACGGGCGATCACCGGATTCAGGGCCGCGCCGCCGGACACAAACAGGCGCAGCCTGCCGCCCATTTTTTCCCTGAGTTTGGTGTTCACAAGATGGTCCAGCACCTTCCACTGCAAGGCCTGCAATCCCGTCAACCGACCTCCGGCCTGCTCAAGCTCGAACTGCCTGCTCCCGAGTTTCTGGGCCCTGGCAAACAGCCACCGCTTGATGGCCGGACCCTGTTGCAGTTTTTCCTGCACACCGGCATAGATCTTCTCATAAAGGCGAGGCACGGAAATCATGATGGTCGGCCGAACCTCCGGCATGTCCCGCATCAGCGTGGTCACTGCTTCCGCATAGGCGATTGCGCAACCGCTGGCCACGGGCAGAAAATGGCCGACGGTGCGTTCAAAGGCATGGGAAACGGGGAGGAACGACAGAAACACGTCATCGGGCCAGACCGGCACCCCGCCCAGACCGGCCTCGACATCCGAGAGAAGGTTGCCGTGGGTCAGCATGACCCCCTTGGGATGACCCGTGGTCCCTGATGTATAGATCAGGGTCGCCAGCTCACTGCGGCAGGATTCCGGATGCACAATTCCTTGATCTGCGTCCTTTTTCCGGCTTGCGGCGGCGAGATTGAGCTGGCCTTCGCCACGCATGGGAAACACGGGAACCGTCACGCCCTTCACCTTGTCAGCCTGTTCACCGGGTTCGACCAGGATCAGTTTGCATTCAGCATCCCTGAACACATACTGGACCGCTTCCGGTGGATCCGTGAAATAGGCGGGCACGCTGACGGCCCCGAGGTGCAGGATGGCAAAGTCGGCCAGAAACCACTCAATACTGTTATGACCGAGAATGCCGACATGATCTCCCTTCTGGATGCCTATCTGCTGCAACCATGCGGCCACGCGCAGCACACGAGTCTTTACTTCGGAGCGGGTGAGTTTCAGCCATTCGCCATCCTGCTGGCGGCACCACAACATCGGGCTTTCATCCCACTGGGGGGGGGAATCAAACAAGAGGTCGGAAAGGCAATCGGCCTTGCGCACCAGTTCAAGTCCGGGGCAAATCGCCACCGGCTTCTGAAAATCAATCATCCAGCACCTCCAGATTGTCAGGAACAGACAATCCCTGTGCCTTGAGGCGCCGGATCAGATCCTCGCGTTCAAAAGTGGAAAAGTAGCGGAGAAGCCCTCCCCTGAATGGCGGAAAACCGATTCCGTAAACAAAGGCGGCATCCAGATGCTCGGCGCTGTCCACGACACCTTCCCTGAGGCACGTCAGGGCCTCGATCAGCATGGGCAGAATGCAGATGTCCTCGATCTGCATGCCGCTCATGGGGGTGCCCTGAGTATCGGCATCCGAATCCCCTGCCGGATGCTCCGTGGATCCGGCTGCTTTAACAAAGCTCGGCAGATCCGGGTTTGCCTCCTTTTTCCTCCCGTGTTCATACCTGAAAAAACCAGCCCCCGATTTCTCGCCGAGAAGCCCGTCCGCCACCATAGCAGAAAGCCAGGGAGGCATGGCCTGATGTTCACCAAACGCCTGGCCAAGCTGCTTGCCTGCGTGCAGGCAAATATCCAGACCCACCCTGTCCGCAAGTTCAAAGGCCCCCATGGGCATGCCAAAATGTTTCAACACCCCATCCACATGAGCCGGACTCTGACCCTTTTCCATCAGCTTCAGGGCAGCCACCATGTACGGCATCAGGCATCGGTTCACAAGAAACCCCGGCCGGTCCGCGACGATCACCGGGTATTTGCCCCAGCTGACCGCCAGCGCGCACACGGTTTGTACCGTCTTCTTGTAGGTCTTCTCCCCTGCAACGACTTCAACCAGGGGCATTTTCGGGGCGGGATTAAAGAAATGAAGCCCAGCCATTCTGCCAGGTGACTTGACGTGACGCTGCATTTCGGAAATGGACAGGGATGAGGTGTTGGAGAGGAGAAGGGTATCCTTTGCCACAACCGGCTCAATCTCCTTCCAGAGCGTTTTTTTGACATCGATGTCCTCGAGCACGGCTTCGATGACGACCTGGCTGCGGGCAAGACCGCTTCGATCCAGCACCGGCCTAATTTTATTGATCCTGCCGGGATCACGTTTGGCAAAACGTGCCATGTTCTTCAGGCCGCGCCCCAGGGCATCGGCATTGATATCATGCAGGTCCACATCGGTATTTTTCGCTGCCACCCAGCCGATTCCGCTTCCCATGACACCTGCACCAAATACAGCGACGTGTCTGATCCGTGAGGCGGTATCCCTGCCCTTCTTCACGGCATCCTGATGCTTCAGCGCCTCGCCCAGCCTGAAAACCCGGATCAGGTTCTTGCAGGTGGGCGTGACCACCAGCCTGCCGATGGATTCGGCCTCACGGGCATAGGCCAGACCATCACTCATGCCCACGAGTTCCTCAAGAAGCCGGATGGTGGCAGGAATGGCCGGGTAGGTCTTCTCGACATCCAGATGCCTGAAACGTGAAAAAGCCCGCTTGCGAACCTGACTGAAAAACAGCTTCCTGGCGGGCCAGAACCGGATCCAGAACGGCTTCAGCTCAACCCTTCTGGGCTTTCCCTTCGCAACCAGATACCGAATCCCCTCATCAACCCTTTCGGGATGGCAATCCAGATCGCTCAAACCCAGACGCCTGGCTTTCCGGACATCGATCTGCCTGCCGGTAAGGATCATGTCCACGGCATGCAGCCAGCCCGTGCGCTTCGGCAAGCGGACACAGCCCCCGAAACCCGGATGAATGCCAAGCTTGATCTCGGGCAGGCCAAAGAGGGTCCTGTCTCCCCGCACGGCCAGGATGTAGTCGCAGGACAGCGCGATTTCCAGACCGCCTCCAAGACACACCCCACTGACCACGGCCACGGAAATGCCGGGCAGATCCTCGATCCGACGGCAGATGGACTGTCCGCGCTCGGACAACCGCTCTGTTTCCCCAACATTCTCCACCGCCGCAATGGCGTCAATATCGGCACCCGCGATAAAACAACCGGGCAGGCCGCTTTCAAGAGTCAACACACGTGGGGGATCCTCCTCCAGGGATGCCAATGCGTTTTCCAGCAAATCCAGGCATTCGGCGTCCAGGACGTTCACCGGCCTGTCACGCCGCCTGAAAGTCAGTCTGGCCTGATCACCCTCTCTGGAAAGGGTTACGATTTCCATGGTTCACTCCCTACCAGCACGGCCCCGCCCTGGCCTCCGCCCACACAGAGGGTGGCAAGACCAATGCCTCCTCCGGTATCCTTCCTGAGCTGTCTGAGCAACGTGAGGATCAGGCGCGCACCCGACATCCCCACCGGATGACCCAGGGCGATGGCGCCGCCATGCACATTGAGCTGATCCTTGGGAGGCGCACCAAGCGGCTCGGACATGTCAAGGTGTTTGTGGCAGAAGCGCCTTGAATCCATGGCCTTGAGAACCGAGAGGACCTGCGCCGCGAATGCCTCGTTGATCTCGACGCGGGTGATGTCCTTCATCACAAGTCCGGTCTGTTTCAGCAGCCTGCGGGTGGAAAAAACAGGCCCCAGTCCCATGCGCGCGGGATCACAACCGGAATATGCCCAGTCATGGATGTACCCCAGAACTGGCCACCCCTCGGCCTCGGCCTTTTCCCGGTGGGTCAGGATCAGCACGGCGGCGCCATCCGTAATCTGGGAGCTGTTGCCGGCGGTAACGGTTCCAAGCGGCCTCTCAAAAACCGGCTTCAGCCTGGCCAGGGCCTCCATGCTTTGGGCCGGACGGATCCCTTCATCCCCATGCACGGGCTTGTAGCCGGGCGGGGCGAAAAGATGCATGACCTCATCCTCAAACCAGCCTGCCTCCCAGGCGGCGGCGGAACGTCTGTGACTTTCCATGGCAAAGGCATCCTGATCCTTGCGGGAAATGTGGAACTCCCGCGCCAGCACCTCCGCCGTCTGTCCCATGTTCAGTTTTACCGTGGGATCGGTCAGACCCTCTAGCAGGCCGATCCTTGGTCGCCATGGTGCCCGGATCAGATCTCTTACGGCCTTTCCCTTTTCCGGAAGTGTTCTGGCCTTCTGCCAGCGACCGAGGGCCAGAGCAAAGGCATCATGAAAAAGAAGGGGCGCATGTGTCATCGATTCAACACCGCCGGCAAGCACGACCTCAGCACGTCCGGACTGGATCTTTTCCGCCGCATCCGTGACTGCCTGCATGCCGGAGGCACAGTTGCGATGAACCGTGTGGGCGGGGACTTTCCGCGGAATATTGGCCTTGATGCTGATCACGCGGGCGATATTGGCCGCATCCGCCGGCTGAATGACATTGCCAATGATGACCTGATCGAGCATTTCCGCCGGAACAGGTGAACGGGCAAGGAGTTCGCGTATGGCCAGGACCCCAAGATCCACCGCCGTAAGGGAGGCCAGGCTTCCACCCGCCTTTCCCATGGGTGATCGTAGTCCGGAAACTACGACGACTTCTCTTCGTGAGTCCTTATCCATATCATATCCTTCCTAATGGACGTAGACCATTTCCGTTCCTTACGCAAGTGGATAAAAACGGAGCGGAAGCGGCATGCGCGCTATCCGGGGCAGGGAAACCACCGCTCCCTGTCTGCTGCAAGACAGATTCTGATGACTTTTTCCAGACCATGGATGAAACTATCCCGCACATCCTTCCTGGTCCATCCAGACGGGGAGAGAGGATGCGGGTGATTCAAATCCAGCCGACAGGGCCAGGAGAGGGGTAACGACGGATGAGAAAGATATACCTGGACTACAATGCAAGCACACCCATTGCGCCCGAGGTTGTGAAATCCATGCGCCCTTATCTGACCCGGCACTACGGCAATCCTTCCAGTTCCCACTGGGCCGGGATCCCGGCCAGAAGGGGGGTGGAGCAGGCCCGCAGCCAGATCGCCAAACTGCTGGGGTGTGATCCCGAGGAAATCGTTTTCACCAGCGGAGGCACTGAAGCCAACAACCATGCCCTCAAAGGGGCTTTCCATGCACTGCGTCACAAAGGGAATCACATCATCACCACACAGGTTGAGCATCCAGCCATCATTCAACCCTGCCGGTTCCTGGAACGGCTGGGTGCCCGGATTACCTATCTCCCCGTGGATTCCACGGGCTTGGTCGATCCCGACGATGTCGCAGCTGCAATCACGGATCAGACCATCCTGGTCAGCGTTATGCACGCCAACAACGAAGTCGGCACGATCCAGCCCATAGCCGAGATCTCAGACATGACGCGCAGGCACGGGGTTCTGTTTCATACGGATGCCGCCCAGTCCCTTGGCAAGATTCCGGTCAGGGTATCCGAACTCGGCGTCGATCTGTTATCACTGGCCGGACACAAGGTTTACGCCCCGAAGGGTGTCGGTGCCCTGTTTATCCGTCACGGGGTACAGCTTGAACCCTTTATGCACGGAGCCGGTCATGAGGCGGGCCGGCGCGCAGGGACGGAAAACGTGCTTCTTGATGTTGGACTGGGCAGGGCCTGCGAACTTGCCCATGACTGGATCGGCATGCCACGAGTTCGTCAGCTCAGGGACAGATTCTGGCGCGGGATCCAGGAAATTTTCGGAGACGATGTCGTTCTCAATGGCCATCCGGTCAAACGCCTTCCAAACACCCTGAACGTCTCATTCCGTGGTCGCTCGGGAACCGGGATCCTTGCCGGACTGACCGGTATCGCCACGTCAACGGGTTCCGCCTGTCACTCCGGGCGGGTGGAAATTTCCCCGGTCCTGAAGGCCATGGGCGTTCCGGAGAATATCGCCATGGGTGCCATTCGTTTCAGCCTGGGCAGGGATACCACGGCGGAAGATATCGAGGACGTCATTGCACGGCTCAGGTCGAACCTCGCGCCATAGCCTGAATCAGAGCCAGACGTTTATGCGCGAATGGAACGTTTTCCTCCGTGTTTCCGATCCGTAAAACCCATTGCATTCTCATCCGGCTTCACCCTTTCATATTAGCACTTGACAATATAATTGTTTGATACTATGTTTCGGGCATGCAGGACTTTCCGACGGAAAAAGTGCGTGCCGCAAGTCAGGGACTGCGTGCTATCGCCCATGAACTTCGACTGACCGTACTTTGCCTTCTGCTGGATGGTCCCATGTGCGTCAACGAGTTGCAGCAGCTTACCGGCGCCTCCCAGTCCAACCTGTCACAGCATTTGGCCAAGATGCGTATGATGGGTCTGCTGGAAAGTGAAAAACGCGGGCAGCAGGTTTACTATCGTCTCGCTCACAAGGGTTTTGCGGACATTATTTACGCGCTGAAACAAATCTACTGCCCGGAACTGTGCGAGAAGGATTCGTAGGCCTTTTTTTGGGTTTATATATTAGTTTATTAGAAGATGAAGATGGGGTGATGTAGTGGAGACCTGGATTGGTAAGATAGCGATGTGGCGCAGGACCATTTTTCTGGCCATGCTGGCCACTGTTGTCGTCACAGGCTGGCAGTTTCCGTCCGTGCAGGTAGATACCGATCCGGAAAACATGCTGAGCGCGGATGAACCCGTCCGTATCGCCCATCACAAGCTTAAAAAGGACTTCAAGCTCTCCGATCTGATTGTTGTCGGCATCGTTGATGAAACGAACCCGAAGGGCGTCTGGCGACCGGAGGTCCTTCAACGTGCAGAGAAGCTGTCCAGGGCCATCCTCGGAATTGATGGCGTGATCAGGGCGGATGTCATGAGCCTGTCAACCTCGGACACCATTGAGGCCGGCGGAGGCATGCTGGATATCCACACCATCATGCCAAAGGCTGTGACAACCCAGGAAAAAGCCGACAGCCTCAAGTCGAAGGTCCTCTCCGATCCGCTTCTGGCGGAAAAACTGGCGAGCGGCGATGGCCAGGGACTGGCGATTTACGTCCCCATTAAAGACAAAATGATTTCCTACCGGGTCGCCACAGAGATCGAGGACCTGATTGGCAACATAACCGACGGCACCGGAACGGAGGAGTACCATATCGCCGGCCTGCCTGTTGCCGAAGACACATTTGGTCATGACATGTTTCTGCAGATGGCGATCTCGGCACCGCTTGCGGGCCTTGTCCTGATGCTGATGCTCTGGTGGTTCTTCCGGGCCGGCCTGTTTATTGCCGCACCCATGATTGTCGCCATGTTCTCCGTCATTGTTACCATGGGAACCCTGATCGGCATGGGCTATACGGTTCATATCATGTCTTCCATGATCCCGATCTTCCTGATGCCTATCGCGGTTGTTGATACCGTCCACATTCTGTCCGAATTCCATGATCGATATCAGGTCAACCCGAATGTCCGGCAGGTACTGAGCGAGGTCATGGGCCATTTGTTCAAGCCTATGGCCTATACAACCATCACATCCATGGTCGGTTTTGGCTCCCTGGCCCTTACCCCCATACCCCCGGTTCAGGTCTTCGGCATCTTCGTGGCGCTGGGTATTTTTGTGGCCTGGCTGGCAACCATGCTGTTCGTCCCCGCTTTTCTCCTTTCACGGGATGAGGAAAAGCTGAAGCGAATGTTTGCGGGCACACGGCAGGCAGAAGAAAGTGCCCTGGGCCGCTTTCTCCCTAGGGTGGGTCGTTTCTCACTGGGCAATGCGGCCACCATCATCCTGGTGACGATAGGCCTGACAGGCTTGTCGGTCTGGGGAATCAGCAAGATTGAAATCAACGACAACCCGGTCAACTGGTTCAAGGCGGGCGAGAAGGTCCGCGTCGCAGACACGGTCATGAACCGCCATTTCGCCGGCACCTATATGGCCTTCATCCGTTTTGATGGTGGGCCGGGCTCCATGAAGGAGCCAACGGTGGCCAAATGGATTGACGGCCTCCAGAAACACCTTGAATCCCAACCCACCGTGGGGAAAACCACCTCCTACGTGGATCTGGTCAAGCGGGTAAACTGGGCCATGCATGATGAGAACGACGCATATTCTGTCGTGCCGGAAACCCGCGAGGAGATCGCCCAGTACCTGTTCCTCTTCGGCATGAGCGGCAACCCCCGCGACCTCGACCATTTCCTGGATTATGACCAGAAGAGTGCCGACGTGTGGCTGCAATTGTCTTCCGGGGACAACAAGAGCATGCAATCGGTGGTCAGCACCACCGAGGCATACATCGCGACACATCCGATGCCGGCCGGGATTTCCCGGACGTGGGCCGGACTGACCTACATCAACACCGTATGGCAGGAAAAGATGGTCGGCGGCATGCTTGGTTCGCTGGCCGGGGCCTTCATTATGGTCGCCCTTTTGATGCTGATCCTGTTCCGCTCCCTCGTGTGGGCGTTACTGGCCATGCTGCCACTGAGCGTTACCATCGCCTTTTCCTACGGCTTCATCGGCCTTGTTGGCAAGAGCTATGATATGCCCGTGGCCGTGCTTTCAGCACTGGCACTCGGACTTTCTGTGGATTTCGCGATCCACTTTATTGAGCGTTACCGGGAAACACGGATGCGCCACCGGACAATGGAAGACGCCATGGATGAAATGTTCGGTGAATCAGCACGCGCCCTTGCCAAGAACGCCCTGATCGTGTCCATCGGTTTCACACCGTTGCTGTTCGCACCCCTTATCCCCTACATCACCGTCGGGGTTCTGCTTGCCTCCATCATGGCGCTTTCATGGGCGACCACGGTCCTGTTGCTCCCGGCACTGATCAAGGCCTTCAATGTCGGTGAAAAAAACTCTGATCAAAGGAGATTACAGATGAAAAAAGTCCTTCTGGCACTGACACTCACGATGTTCGCCATACCCGCATCCGCCTGGGCCGGGAATGCGACCGAGATCATGGAAAAGGCCCACCTCGCCAGCTACTACGCCGGAGATGATGGTAAGGCCAGGGTACACATGGAGATCATCAATCCGGATGGTGGCAAACGAATCCGTGAATTCACCATTCTGCGCAAGGATGTCAGTGAGGGCGGTGACCAACTGTTCTTTATCTATTTCAGAAAACCGAATGATGTACGGGATATGACCTTTCTGGTGAAGAAACATCCCAAGGCGGATGATGACAGGTGGTTGTTTATCCCGTCCATCAGGATGGTCAAGCGAATTGCCGCTTCCGATGCTCGAAGCGCCTTTGTTGGCTCCGACTACACCTATGAGGATATTTCCGGCCGGCATCCGAGTAAGGACAATGCCGAATTGCTGGGTGAAGAGGAACTCAACGGCCGCAAGGTATGGGTTGTCAGGAATACTCCCAAGAAACCCGTCAGGGATTACGCATGGCGGAAAACATACGTGGACCAGGCCACCTACCTCGTACTGAAGGAGTCCTACTACGATGCCGATGGCAAGGAGGTCCGGCGTTTTACCAATGACGAAATCAAACAGGTGGATGGATTCTGGATCGGTGTTGCCGGAACAATGGAGAACCTGGAACTCGACCACAAAACCACGGTCCGTTTTTCAGATGTAAAATTAAATGTGGGTATTCCGGACAGGGTCTTCACCGAGCGCAGTCTCAAATCCGCACCCAAGAAGTGGATCAGATAACGATGCACTGGCGACGGCTTGCTTCAGCGGCAGGGGTTTCCCTTTTCCTCCCTGCTACCCTTGCCGCTGTTTCCCTCCTGTCATCTCCATCCTCGGCAGCGGAGATGGATATCCATGGGTTTCTGATGGGAACAGGCAGCGTTCGCACCAGTCAAACACAGCTGAAAACAGGAGAGAAATACAACTGGCTGCTTGGAGAAGAACGATTGCGTGCGAACGTCGATGTTGAATCAGACAGCTCCAACACCGCGGCCGTCGCCAAAATCGACTTTGTCAACGACAACATTGCAGGAAATGTCGAGATCGATGCCAGGGAGATCTATGGAGAATACCTTTCGGATTCATTCGAAATCAGGGCCGGCCGGCAGATGATGACATGGGGGGTCGCTGACCGCCTGTTTATCAACGACGTGTTCCCCAAGAACTGGACCGCTTTTTTCGCAGGCCAGCCCCTGGAATACCTGAAGATCGGTTCGGATGCGGTCAGGGCTTCCGTCTTTTTCGGGTCGTGGGATCTGGAACTGGTCGGGATTCCCTTTATGCAGGCGGATGTTGTCCCGCAAACGGACCGTTTTGTCGTTTTCGATCCAGGCCTTATCGTGCGGGAGCCGTCAAAAAGGCTTTCAAATGGTGAGCTGGCCGCGCGTCTGCACACAACCTTTGACACCATGGATGTCGCCTTTTACGTGTTTCGCGGCTTCTGGCACCAGCCGGACAAGGGGATTGCGGGAACAGCCATTATCTATCCCCGTCTGAACAATTATGGCATGACCATCCAGGACTCCGTGCTCGGCGGCGTACTGTCGCTGGAGGCCGGATTTTATCAGTCCGCCGATGACAAGGCCGGAACCAATCCCCTGATCGCCAATTCACAATATCGCTATCTGCTCGGTTACGAGCATGAGTTAATGACTGATTTGACCCTCGCTCTACAGGTATACGGGGAGATCATGGACAACCATGCCGCCTATCTGGCGACAGCCCAACCCGCCTATGCCGCCGGCATGGGGCCGCTTCCCCTGCCAAAACATCGCAAAATCGGGACGCTGAATCTTCGGGCCCTCTGGCTGAATCAGACACTGACAACCTCCCTGTTCGCCATGGCCGTGGCGGGTGGCGGGCGCATGCTGATCCCGGATCTGGAATACGCCGTCACGGATGAGCTGTCGGTCAATGTAGGCGGACACATCTTCTGGGGCGGACCCGACTCATGGATGCTGGGCATGATGAAACATGACGATAACGTATACACAAACGTCAAATGGAGCTTTTAGGGTGAAAAACACGACGCCACACTGGATTGCCATTGCCGTACTGCTGGGTGTGATGATCGGCTTTGGTGTCAAGTTCACCCTGCTGGGCAGCACATCAACAACCAAAGATGACCGGACCAGCGTTCTGCTTGAAGAAAATGAAAGACGGTTGGTCCTCCGGGAAATGCGCGGTTTGCTCGAGGCCACCCAACAGATCATCGAGGGGCTTTCCAACGGAAACATGCAGCAGGTCCGGCAGGCCGCAGCCGGTGTGGGCATGCAGGCAACCAGCACCATGGACATTACGCTCAAGGCAAAGCTGCCCATGGCGTTCAAGAAAATGGGGTTTGCCACACATGCCGCCTTTGACGAGATCGCAGCCATGGCAGAAAACCATCAGGATCCCAAAGCCATCCATACCAAACTGGCCGACACCCTGAACAACTGCGTCGCCTGCCATGCAAGTTACCAGATTCCATCAACTCTCACACAAGGAGGTCATTTATGACGACTGAACGCATGATCCGTATTATCGCCGGTGGATTCACCATGCTTTCCGTACTCCTGGCCTGGGCCTACAATGGGGTTAGGCTGGATGAACCGACATGGCTGTGGTTCACACTTTTTGTCGGCGCAAACCTTTTCCAGTCGGGCTTTACACGCTGGTGTCTGATGGAGTCCATACTTATCAAACTCGGCGTCAGGCCGGGAGGCTGTGTGTCTTCATCGGGAAACCGTGCCTGACTTCACGGGAATTTGCGTCGCATGTCTGTTCTTCCCACCACTCACTGGCCGGAACCCCCTGCTCGGCAATCCGGGCCTGGCCAGGGCAGGCGCAAGACCGGTGTGCCATCCTGGAGACGGGTTGCCCGTTCCGCATGGGCCAGGCATGCCGTCGGAGGAGGGATATTCATGACAAGCAAACCACGAAACACCCCATGGATCACGACCCCGGATGGATATCATTTTCCATGGTATGTACGTATTTTCTTCTGGAACCAGAAACGCAAATACGGGGCCATTCTTGAACCGGCGCGCCTGTGGGGACGGACACCCAGGGTGTTCGCCGCCGTCGCCCTTCTCTACGGAGCGCTTGATCGCCGATCATCACCCATTGAGCCGGCACTTCGTACACTGATCACCATACGTGTCTCACAGATGAACTGGTGCCCTTTCTGTGTTGATATCAACTCTGCAACGGCTGTAAAGAGGCACGTCAGTGAGGAGAAGCTGGCCAGCCTGTCCGAGTTCAAGAAAAGCGGTCTGTTCAGTGAGAAAGAAAAGGCGGCGCTGGCCTACGCCGAAGCCGTCACACTGCCGGACAGATCAACGGATGAAAAAATATTTGACCGGCTCAGAGGGCACTTTGACGATGATGCCATCATTGAACTGACGGGACTGATCGCCTTTCAGAACCTGTCGAGCAAATTCAACGCCGCACTGGGTGTGGCGCCACAGGGATTCTGCGCCATCTCGCCGCAGCTCCTTAAACAAAACAAAAAAATACCTGACAAGGGGGAATCATCATGAAGCTTTCACGTCCACACATCACGTTCCTGATCTTGCTTTCCATCGCCTTCCCTCTCTCGGTATCCGCATGCGGAACCGGCGAGAAGACAGCGGCAGGGTACGAAAACGTCACCATCGAGCATGCGTACAATCATTGGAAACAGGGGAAGGATTCGAAGATCCCCTTTATCTTTCTCGATGTTCGCACCCCCTCAGAATATGCCGAGGGGCATATTCCCGGGGCCAAACTGATTCCGATCCGGGAGCTTCCCGATCGCCTGAATGAAGTTCCAAGGGACAAGCGCGTCTATGTCTATTGCGAATCGGGGGGGCGTGCCACCAGGGCGGCAAGGATTCTCGCCGGCGCAGGCTTCAAGAACATCGAAAACGTTCCTGCATCCATGGCTGGCTGGCGCAAGGCCGGCTATCCCATTGAAAAATAGCCCATCAACAAAAGGAGATAATCATGAGTGATTACGGAATGCGTATTCGATTTGATGGCAGCATGGAAGAGGCTGAGGCGGCCATTACCGAGGCCCTGAAAAATGCCGGTTTCGGCATACTCACACGCATCGATGTGGCCAGGACGCTGAAGGAAAAAATCGATCTTGATCGACCCCCCTACGTCATTCTCGGCGCCTGCAATCCCGGGATCGCCGCCGAAGTGCTTTCAATGGAACCGGAGGTGGGCCTGCTTTTGCCATGCAACGCCATCGTCTACGAAACGGAAGACGGTGACACCATTGTTTCCATCATCGAGCCCGGACAGATGCTTTCGGTTGTAGGTCGCAAGGACCTGGAACCCCTGGCCGAAAAGGCCCGTCAGCTGCTTGCCGACGCATTGAACAGCATTGCATCAAAGTAAGGGAACCTCTGAATAAATGCGTCAATGCACTAATTCAGAACGCAAAGCCAAAAGCGCGGTTTTGACTTTGCTCACAGAATCAATCACTTACGTTATTGATTCTGGCAGCCCATCCATGGGCCGCAAGGATACTCTGGGTTTTTCAGAGCATCCTAAGCACAAAAAATAGGAGAGCGACCGCAAATGCGGCCGCTCCCCTTTTCAAAGGGCCTTTGCCGTCAAACAAGAAGGCCCGGTTACATCACACGGGATGATGTCCCGCACAAGGAGAAAGTATATGGCACATGTTGTGATTATGGGAGCAGGGATTGGAGGGCTGCCCGCTGCCTACGAAATGAAGGATGCCCTGAACAAGCTGCAAGGGGAACACGAAGTCACGGTCGTCTCCAACGTGGATTACTTCCACTTCGTCCCGTCCAACCCCTGGGTGGCCATTGGCTGGCGTACCCGTGAGGATATCAGCTTCAAGCTGGAACCCGTTCTGAAAAAGAAGGGTATTCATTTCAACGCAAGCGGTGTTGAGAAAATCGATCCGGCGAAGAACCAACTGAGTCTTGGCGACGGAAGCACGCTGGATTACGACTATCTGATTATCGCCACCGGTCCTCGCCTTGCCTTTGAGCTTGTGGAAGGTCTCGGCCCCGAGGCCCATACACAGTCGATCTGTCACGTTGATCATGCCGAACAGGCCTATGAGGCCTTCGAGAAATTCTGCAAGGATCCGGGGCCGGTCATAATTGGCGCTGTACCGGGTGTTTCCTGTTTCGGACCCGCCTACGAGTTCGCCATGATCATGGATACCGAACTCCGGAAAAGAAAAATCCGTGACAAGGTGCCCATGACCTTCATCACGCCGGAGCCCTATATCGGCCATCTTGGACTGGGTGGCGTTGAGGATTCCAAGCAACTGCTGGAGTCCGAGATGCGCAAGCGTGAAATCAAATTCATTACAAACTGCAAAACCAACAGGATCAACAAGGATTCCATTGAAATCGAGGAGGTGGACCGTAACGGCGAGCCCATCTCATCCAGTGAACTGCCGTTCAAATACGCCATGCTGATGCCGCCTTTCCGGGGCGTGACGGCGGTCGCCGGCGCGGAAGAACTTGTCAACCCCATGGGGATGACCGTGGCCAATGAGCTTCAGCAGAATCCGAATTATCCGAATGTCTATTCGGTGGGCGTAATCGTCGCCATTCCGCCTGTCGAGAAAACCCCGCTCATGTGCGGTACGCCCAAAACAGGCTACATGATCGAATCCATGGTCACGGCCACAGTCCACAATATCTGTCACGATATCAGGGGGGAAAAGCCCGAGAAGGTTGGCACGCTTGGCGCGATCTGCCTGGCCGATCTGGGCGATACCGGGGTCGCATTTGTCGCCATCCCGCAAATTCCACCCAGAAACATCACCTGGGCCAAGGGTGGCAAATGGGTCCACCTGTCCAAGGTCTGGTTCGAAAAATACTTCATCCGCAAGATGAAAAAGGGCACCTCGGAGCCACTCTATGAAAAAGCCGTTCTGAAACGCTTCGGAATTACGCGTCTGAAAGAGAAGGCATGAACGTAAGTGTAAGCTACGAAGGGGGTGCCCGATTCCGGGCTGTTTGTCGGGAACATGAAATCATGATGGATCAACCTGACGGGGCCGGCTCGAATGCCGGCCCTACCCCTCCGGAACTCTTTGCCATGTCACTGGCTGGTTGCATTGGTCACTATGTCGCCGCCTATTGCAACCAGGTCGGTGTCAGTACGGAAGGGCTCAAAACGACCTGCAACTGGAGGATGAGCCGGTCACCCTACCGGATTGGAGTAGTCCATGTGGAAATTCACCTTCCCGGACTGCCGGTCAAACGGCGCAAGGCCATTGAGCGGGTGGCGGCTTCCTGCCTGATACATGCAACGCTCACGCACCCGCCTGAAATAACGATATCCATTAACGAATCGAATAACGGAGACAGGAAATAATGTTATACATCGCTGACTTTCTTGTTGAAACACTGGGCAGGAATATGGCCATCCTCGTCGCCATTGCTGTCCCGATCATTGTCTTCGGTATCCTGACACTGAAAAGCAGGCGTCAGGAATCAGACACGGACAGCTAGGATCCGAACAGAAGCGGTTTCGTCCAAAACATACACCATGGAAAGAGGATTAAAGCCTCCTGGCGTGATCTATTACACGGGAGACAAACTCAGTGAGTCGATCGCATCCGTCTTCTTCGCCGCCCTGTTTGCGCCAAGAAGACTCTTTGGGCAGATGCCGAATGCCTCGGGATACAGAAACAGCATTCGTTTGATGGCCGTGTTCATCTCCCTGCCCCTCATGATGGCCAGCATGCTGACCGGTGTTATCACGGCCATCGTGATCCTGCCGGTCGGTATTGCGGTTGGCGTGGGCACCTCATGGATATGGGCGGCATGGCTTTCCTGGGCAACAAGCCGCTTCTGCGGGAAGAACACCTCGACCGAAGAGACATTCCAGATCCTGGCCTACAGTTCGCCACCTCTTGCCCTTGCCTGGGGACCGTATCTCGGATTCCCCATGGCCCTGTGGAATCTGTGGCTCAACTGGCGCGGGCTGGTATCCCACCTTCACCTGGGCGGATTCGCGGCACTGGGCATCATCGCCGGCGGAATTTTTCTCCTCGGCGCGATCATCATCCTGATCGCGTTGATGTTGTTCTACCTCATCCCCGAAAACATGGAGATTCTGCTTTTGCTGGCCCGGATCTATCTTCAGGATCAATTTTGATGGAAACAGGACAAGGCGGAAAAGGTGCCGTCTTCAATGGACAGGAGACACTCAAGCGCCCCAACCCGGCTTCAATGAAGGCTCCCATGGCTTCCGCATGTTCGGGAAATTGCTGGCGGAGGCCCGGCCCCCGGTCTGCTGCATCTGAAACCTGATGAAAATCCGCCGGGGACATGAATGCGGGGTTTTCGCGCCATCAAAAAAACAATATCAGCCCAGACTTTAATATCAAGATATGAAAGCCTGATAATCATCTAGTGGGCCTCCTCGCTCACCGGTT
>CAZCTM010000037.1:0-16766 GCA_964501925.1 uncultured Zetaproteobacteria bacterium
CCGCACCCGAAACGAAGTTGCCGTTGGCATCGTAGCTGAGAGTGAATCCGGCCACACCGGACACCGCGTGCGGGCGATTCGCGTTATAGGCGTAATAGCCGAGACCGGTCTTGAAAGTGATGTTGCCGATGGCGTCGTACTGATAGGTCTTCGGCGCCGGTCCGGTGACGCTGGTCAGACGGTTCAGGGCATCGTAGCCGAAACTCTCGTACAGGCCGGTAAGGCTATCACTGCGGCTTGTAAGGTTGCCGATCGCATCGTACGTATAGGTCAGGTTCTGGACCAGGTTGCCGCCGCCGGTGATAATCGCATCCACAGTTCCGGTTGCCGGGTTGAACTGCCTCGTGGTGACAAGGCCGTTGCCCAGGCTTTCCTGCGTGACACGTCCCTCGGCGTCGAGTGAGTCCGCCCGCCAGTAGGTGATGCCTGTGTTGAAGTTGCGCACCTCGCTCAGATAATGATTGGCGTTGTAAATATTTTTTGTGGCGAATCCGTCCGGGTAGGTCACCGTATCAATGCGGTTAAAGTTGTCATAGGTGGTGAAAACAGTGTAATTGACGTTGTTGACGGTGGTCGTCACCTGGCTTTGCATGCCGAAAGCATCATAACTGTAAGTCTTGCTGAACCCGCCAGGTCCGGTGACCGTGGCCGGCTTGCCGATCCAGCCTGTGTCATAGGTCCAGGCGCTCGTTCCTTCGGCCTCGGTCCTGGAAGTCATCCGGCCCAGCAAGTCGTAGGCCATGGTCGTAATCTGCCCTTTGGCATCCTGTTGCCATGTCAGCTCACCCGCCGGATTGTAGGCGTAGGTCCAGGACCCCATGTCGGGATCGGTCATGCTGGTCTTGCGGCCGCGGATATCGTAGGTCATGGTGGTGACGTTGCCCGAGGCGTCGACGGTCCGGATCAGGTTGCCGAAGGCGTCGTATGTATATGTCATGCTGCCATTCATGGCATCCAGGGTCTGGATAAGCTTGCCCTGACTGTCTCTGGTCTCCGTGCGTGTCTGATACAGGGGGTTGCTGACCGTCGTGGTCAGGCCGTTGTAGGTATAATAAGTAACGCCGCCATTTGGCGCGGTGACCGTGCTCACCCTGCCCAGGGCGTCGTATGTGGTCGTGGTCTTCTGAGGTGCGGCACCACTAAGATATGGCCGGGACTTGCGCCACAGACGGCCTGCAGCGTCGTATTCCGTCGTCTGGAATATGGAAGTTCCGTTGAAGCCCTGGACCTCGCTCCTGATCTCGCGGCCGCGCACGTCGTAATAGACCCGTCGCCAGGGTTGTCCCGAGTTATACGTGGTCACATTAAACGGCGCCTGATCGAGATTGTAGATGATGGTGGTGACCGTCCCGTCCGCCCTGGTCTCGGAAACCCTGCGTCCGAAGCCATCGTAATCCCAGGTCGTGGTAAGACCGTTGGGACCTGTAAGGCTCGTCTTCTTGCCGAAGCGGGCGTCATAGGCGTAAGTCTCGGTGTGGCCCAACGCGTTCGTAGTGCTGAGCGGAAACAGGCCATCAGCATCATATTGTACCGTCGTAATGCGTGCAGGCAGCCCCTGGCCCGACACCTGCGTCTTGATGCGATTACCGTGGGTGTCATACCAATAGCCGGTGACCAGCTTCACCGATGGCTGATTCGGCTCGATTGTCTCCCATTTCAGCTGACCGGTGGCGGCATCGTATGCAAATGAAGTTGTCCGGGTCTGGTTGGGAACGCCCGGAGCCGCACGCGTCACCTGGCTGTATGTCAGCCTGCCAAGCAGCCAGCTTGTCGTATCGTTACTGTAGGTGTTACTGGTGTATTGCGTGTGCCCATCACTGGACAGGATCGATATCTGCACCGGATTGCCGAAATCGTCTACACTGGTATAGGTAGTGGTGGTGGTGACCAGGCCGCCGGTCAGCTCGTAGGTGTTGGTGACACTTGAGGCTATATACGGGAAATTCCGCATGCCACCGTCATATTGCTTCGCCAACCATGTGTTGGTCGTGCTCGAAACAGTAACACCGGAAAGGATCCGGCTTTGGCTTGCCGGCCTGCCCTGAAAAACAGCATCCTGGAGATAGACCGTGGACGTGACCATACCTGTTTGCATATCGGTTGCTGTAACACTGGAAAAACCGCGAAACTCCTGAACAAGGGGGTCATGGTTGTACCAGCCGCCCGAATACGAATAGGTTGTGGACCGCGTTTCCACACCAGGACCGCTGGTTGCCACTCTGGAAACAAGCCACATGTTCATCGGCAGACCGTTCTCGCCATTCGATGCACGGTTGTTGTTATACTGATCCGAGGGCTTGTATTCGATTGACGTGACCAGGCCCTGATGACCGGTGATCGTAGTTAACAGCGGCGAGCGCCGCATGCCGGTATTCATCCATGCTTGAGGCATATGGTAACGTGGTATGGTTACCGAATACATCTTGCCGTTGATGGTTCCGTAACCCTGGATCATATCCACATAGCTGATATTGGCTGGCGTCTGATCAAACCCTGCGCCGTTGGCAAAATATACAACGCCGGAATAGCCAATATATGTGCTTCTGGCTACTTGGATGCTGATCCGGTCCGGTAGGCCGTCGCCGTTGACGTCTGCCAGGCCGGAGTAGAACAGGGTATCCCTCGTCCAGTATTGCCTGGTGACTTTCTTTCTGTTATCCCCATCCAGTACATTATACGGAATCGGATCAAACCAGACATCGGGGGATGGGCTGAATCCGTAGCCTGTGTTGTAGTAAATATGAAGGTCGTTGCCAACACTGCCAACCCGGTCCTGCAGACCATCGCCATTCATGTCGACCAGTCCCCAGTACGTGTAGGTATATCCCTGGTTCGAGTTCAGGCTGGTTCCAACCTGGACAGGGACTGTTGCGGGATCGTTCCAGCTCACCCATGATCCGCTAATCTGTGAGCCATTGTTCACAAACACCTTGAGGGGAGCCCCTGGAGAATAGAGGTGGTTCAGATTGAGTTCCAGGCCATCAGGCAGGGAATCACCATTCATGTCAAGGAGAACTCGCTTCTGTATCGCTATGCCATTCTGAAAAGTCACCCCCTCCGCGAACTGCGGCCGCCAGTCGGCATTGGGGTCCCAGTTCCAGCCGGAATTCACTGGCTGTAGTCCAGACCCGTAGTAATAATTGAAGTGGTCCATGAACGTGTACTGGAAATTGATGGAGCGGGAATTGGTGGTCGTGCCCGAAGCGGCCGGGTTGAATGTAACCCGCGTCAAACGGCTGCGCCTGTCTATCCCGTCACTCACGTAGGTCAACAACAGGCTTCCGGCAGACTGGCCGTTCGCAAAAGTTTCAATGGTCGCCAATCTGCTATGACCCACCTCCCTAAAACCTGAACGGTAGCTTACCCACATTACAGGAGCTGGCTCGTAGGTAAGGAAAACCTGATTTTTCGATACACCCCCTGAATAGTTGTAATCGATGCGCACCAGCCTGTGCCCGTTCGCGTCGTTCTGATAGTAGTAACGCATGGTGTTGCCATGGATGTCTACAACCTTGCTCAGCCACCAGCGAAACGTCTGTACGGTATCAGGCCAGACTGAATTCTGCGCCAGATCGTCCAGGCCAAAAAAGTAATCCGTACCGTTCCGATCGCGGACCTTCCAGTACGTTCCCGCCTTCGTGATCTTGAGAAAGGAATCTTCAATCTTGGACCGGTACTCGCCACCGCCCACGTCCAGAAGTGTATTGCTGGCTCCGTTCATCACCAGTACGAACGTGTCCGCGTTCGTGTAGCTCTGAGGCCCAAACTTGATGCTGCGTTCGATTCTGGCAAGGTTTAAATTCCAACCCCAGCCGTATGGTCCGGCACTCTGAGAGGAGGAATAATACAGTTGCAGGGATGGTTGAAGTCCTCCAATGCCAGGGGGAACGGGAATCGGAACGCTGTAGTTGAATGAACCCGTGTGTGTGTGAACGTCAGCTTCACTGCCGTCCGCCGGTTCAACGCCAAAGGCGCTGAAACATAAAACACTATACGTAAGAAGTGCTGTAAGGCGCCTCATTCCCCTCCTCCCCAAAAGCATTGGTATGATTACCGAATGAGTCCCGGTTGTGGCTTCGCTCCCTTGCCCGGCGGCTTCGTGGGAGAACCGGGCGGATCGACGGGGGGTCCCGGAGGCGGATTGACCGGCTCCCAGTCTTCAACCAGCCAATAAATTTGCTTCTTTTTAAAAGGAGACCTCGGGGCGTTTGCGGCAGGAGGCTGTTTTTCTTTCAGCCTTTCCTTTTGCATCACTTCGGTCGGGGTGATTTCCCCAATGGATACGTTTGCTGCATAAACACTTGGGCTCGGGATCACATACAGCAGCAGAACCATCATCCCTTTCAATCCGATCATCGCAACATACCCCAACTTTACCTGGAACCCTCCCGGATTTCACCGAAGCTGTACAGAAGGATAGAGCCCCTTGACCTGACTCCGCCCATCTCCTCCCTGCCTGAACCGGAACAGCCATTGAGCAGACATACACGTAGCCATGAAATTAGCATCAAGAAAATGCCTATCCGACTCGAGGGCCGACTATCGTAACGACGACCAGACCACCTTGCAATCCGCTGTGCTGTTTCACCACATATGAGACAAGGCTCCAGCCCCTTCGGGCCAAAACGCTTCAGACGCTCGCGCCAGCATTTCCAGACGCCTCCGGGCTGCTTCGCTCAACCTCGTTAACTCCAGTCTTGAGACGCGACAAACCGCGCCGGGCATCCCTGTTATTCGCATCAGGCCTCCTTTTTTCCTGTGATCTTTCAACCCCCGGGATGAAGGCCCTGCCTCATACCCTCCATGTCTCATATGTGTCTGAACCAGGACATGAATCAAACATATTTCCTCCCTGGGAAAGCGGTTATTTCTCTGTCAGCCGGATAAAACAGGCTGGTTTTAGAATGTACTCCTGCTAGGTTCAGGATCAATGCAGAAGCTCGAACTTGAACCGGTTTACGTAGCAACATCCCAGAAGCTTGAAGAGGCCTGCAGCGATCTGTCCGAGGCCAGTTTTCTCTGCATTGACACAGAATTCCATCGTGAGAAAAGCTATTATCCACAACTGGGGCTGATTCAGGTCGCCAGCAGAAGAGCCTGCTACCTGATTGACCCACTGGCGATCCCCCATCTCGACTGTTTCTGGCAGTTCCTCCATGACCCCTCACGTTTGAAGGTGCTTCACGCCGGCCGGCAGGATGTGGAAATCATTCTGTCCGCCACCGGTGAAATCCCCTTCCCCATCTTTGACACCCAGATTGCGGCCGCACTGCTTGGACTGGGGGAACAGGCCAGTCTGGCCAAGCTGGTGAGTGTCATCCTGAATGAACACCTGCCGAAACACGAGTCATTCAGCGACTGGCTTTCCAGACCCTTAAGTCCCGAACAAATCACCTATGCGGCCAGTGATGTGATCTATTTGCTTCCAATCTATGAGGAATTGAAACGGAACCTGCTGGCCAGCGGCAGAATGGCCTGGCTGGAAGAAGAGCAAAACAACCTGTACAACATGGTGACCTATGAGCCACCGGATGATGACGCCCTTTACCGTTTACGCGGCACGAACGGATTGTCCCGCCGTCAGCTTGCCATCCTGAGGTCTCTTGCCGCCTGCCGTGAACGCATCGCCAGAGAAAAGAACAGGCCACGGCGCCGGATTATCCCCGACGAAACGCTCGTTTCACTCGCCCGTCTTAATGAGCTGAACAAGGATTCCATTCGCCGACTGCGCAACGGTCTGTCTGAATCCGTTCTGAGGGAGTTTGGCGATGACATCCTGGCCGCTTGGCAGGAAGGACACGACTGTCCTTCCTCCAGCTGGCCCAGGCCCAGAAGCACCAGGCCCAGAAATTCCGGGGCCAATCTGAGGGCGGAAATGCTTTCCGCCCTGGTCCGGTTTACGGCGGACAGGGAGAAAATCGCAGCCAACATTCTGGCAAGAAAGGGCGAACTGATGGAACTGGCCCTCTGGGCCGCCGATTCGCAGTCACCGCTTCCCGACCTCCCCTGTTTGCGTGGCTGGCGCAGAGAACTCATTGGAGATGACCTCCTGCGGCTGCTTCGCGGCGAAATCAGCCTGAGGCTTGATGCCGACTCCGGCATGCCGGTGATTGATGACTGTCATGCGATCATCGAACCCGTATCGACGCGTGACCAGATCGAACATTCTCAATGAAGTTCTGCTTCACCATTGACGCCCTGTCTGCCGCCGGAAACGAGGCCTGGCGTCTCATGGCAGATGAACAGCGTTGGAGAACCGCAACATTCGCGGAAGACGTCCAGTCCCAGGATGCCCGGCTCACGGAGGATGAGATTGTCAGAGGCTGGATGGGCAGGCGCTTGAGCCGGGACAAACAGCTGGGCCTGAAGCCCAGGGAAAAACCGGGCATGTTTGATTTCCTGATGCGCGGCATTTTTGCCCACGCCATTGTCCACAGATTCAGTCCGGCACCGGTTCCGGATAAGGACCAGCTAGCAAGCACGATGGCCAAGGCGCAGCCGGGATGCCCCTGGCTGGTTTACCTCGACCTTGCAGGCCACTTCCAGGCACTGGATACAAGGCATGAAAGCATCATCGCCAATACGCATATCGCGGTACGTGGGGAGATTGCCTCAAGCCAGGATTACATCGGGCCAAAGGCGGCCGAAGATGCGATCCTCGTGGACGAAATCTACCGGCAATTTCTGGCCGGCTGGTACACGCATCTTGTGTCGAGACGTCTGGGAATCTTTGTGCCCGATGCGGAGAAGCTTGAGGACGAAGACCAACTCAGAAAAAAAATCCTTGCCTGGAAGCACGAATAGATGCGGATCATCACGTTTAATGTCAATGGTATACGCAGTGCCGAACGCAAGGGCTTCTTCGACTGGTTTGAACACCAGAATGCGGACTTTCTGTGTCTGCAGGAATTAAAGGCCCATGATCACCAGGTTTCCGGACGTGCCCGCCGACCGGATGGCATGCATGGATATTTCCAGTTTGCCAACAGGCCCGGATATTCGGGTGTTGCCCTGTATACGCGCAAACAGCCGGATCAGGTGCACATCGGATTGTCCTCACTGGGCGGCAACCGCTGGTCGGACGTCGACACGGAAGGCAGATACGTGCAGGTCGACGTTGGACGATTGTCTGTTGTCAGCATCTATTTTCCATCCGGTTCCAGCTCAGCGGTTCGCCAGGCCGCCAAGATGTCCTTTCTCTCGCGTTTTCTCCCCTTCATGGAAACGCTCCTGGCCAGCGGGCGAGAGTTAATCCTCTGCGGCGATATCAACATCGCCCATCAGCGGATTGATCTGAAGAACTGGCGCGGCAACCAGAAAAACTCGGGCTTTCTCCCCGAGGAACGTGCCTGGATGAATACCTTTCTTTCCCTGGGTCTGATCGATGTCTTCCGGGCCCTTTATCCCGATCGGGAGGTGTATACATGGTGGTCAAACAGGGGGCGGGCCAGGGAGAACAATGTAGGCTGGCGCATTGACTACAACATCTGCACGCCGGCCATTGCGGCCAAGGCACAGGATTCAACCGTCTACCGGCAGGAATGGTTTTCCGATCATGCACCACTAATCACGGATTTCGACTTCAAATTATAAAGTTATAAGCTCCATCTCATCGAATACATTAATGGATCTGCTGACAGGCTTTACACCTGACCTGAATGATCTCCCGCTCATGGGAATCCAGTCGTGCGGCAGTCAGGCTCCCCCCCCAAACACATCCCGAATCCAGGCCAAGCACATGCTCCTGATCAAGAACCAGGCCCTGAGCCGCCCAGTGGCCATACACCACCCGGCACTCCCTCGCCCATCGCCTTGGCTGCACCAGAAACCACGGCAGCTCATCGTCGGATTCCGGCCCTGTGCCCCTGTTATACCAGTTAAAGACCCCTTCTCGTGTGCAGCATCGACTTCGCGTCAGCACGGCGGCAGAAAACAGGGTCTGTTCCCAATCCCCATCGGGGGGATCGGAGCGGGGAAAAAGCCGACTGTGGATAAGGGTGCAGAACTCCTGCCAGACATCGGAACGGAGCATGTCTTCGACGGATCTTGCCCTGGCTTTTGCCTCCGACAGGTTCCAGGATGGATGAAGCCCCGCATGAACCATGCACCAGTTGATATCCCTGTTGTGATGCAGCATCGGCAGAAACCTGAGCCAGTGAATCAGCTCGTCCCGATCGGGAGCCGATAAAACGTCTTCAAGGGTATCGCGGCGATAGGGTTGCTCGCCCGCGACCAGACCGAGCAGATGCAGATCATGATTGCCGAGCACGGCTATGCAGGCACGACCAAGCCCCTTCAGAAACCTCAGAACCTTGAGTGAATCAGGGCCGCGATTGACGAGGTCACCCACGCACCAGAGTCGATCCCTTTGCGGATCAAAGTCAATTTTATCAAGCAGACGCCTTAGCGGCTCATAACAGCCCTGAATATCGCCAATGGCATAAACAGCCATCACTCTGAAAATTGCTGGATTATGGCGGGAACCCGGGCCAAGGCCTCAGCCAGTTTCGAGGCCTGCGAACCTCCAGCCATTGCCATCTCCGGCTTGCCTCCTCCTTTCCCCCCAACCATGGCTGCAACCTCGCGAATGATCTGACCGGCATGAAAGCGATCTGTCAGGTCTTTTGTCACGCCGGCGATGAGCTGGACCTTCTCCCCTCGCTTGACTCCAAAAACGATGATCCCCGACTTCAGCTTGGCCTTCGCCTTGTCCATGAAATCGCGCAAGTCAGGGATCTCACTTCCAACTTCGGCAACAAGCACGCGTACCCCTGCACAATCCACAGCCCGTTTGACGAGATCATCAAGCAAACCGGAGGAATGCCTGGCCCGCAGGGACCCAAGCTCTCTCTCGCTTTCCTTCAGCCGCTCCTGCAACTGGGTGATTGCCTCGATCACGTTTGACGGACTTGCCTTCAGCAGGTTGGTTGCCCGCCCCAGAAGATCGGCATCGGCCCGGAATGAGGCATAGGCTGCGGGGCCGGTAACCGCCTCGATCCGGCGCACACCGGCGGCAATGCCTGATTCGGAGACGATGCGGAAGAGGCCAATATCACCCGTACGCGACACGTGTGTGCCCCCGCACAACTCGGTCGAGATGCCGGCAGTGACGACCCGGACCTCATCTCCATACTTTTCACCAAACAGGGCCATCGCCCCGCTCCCGATTGCCTCTTCAGGGCTCATGATCTGTGTTTCAACAACAGCATTCTTCCAGATCTCCTCATTGACACGCCGCTCGATTTCACGCCTCTGCTCGTCTGTCACCGGCTGGAAGTGACTGAAATCGAACCGCAGGCGATCCGCCTCGACCAGTGAACCGGCCTGCTTGACGTGATCTCCAAGGACCTGTCGCAGGACGGCGTGCAACAAATGGGTGGCTGTATGGTTACGGCGTATACCGGCTCTTCTTTCCTTATCCACACTGAAGTGAAGAACCGTTCCCCTCTCGATGGTCCCCTTTTCAACCGAACCGATATGAACATGCAGATCCTGGAGCAGTTTCTTAGTATCGCTGACACGGAAGATGCCGGTATCGGATTCAATGACCCCGGTATCCCCCGCCTGACCACCCGACTCCCCGTAAAAGGGTGTCTGATTGGCAATCAGCCAGCCGCGCTCTCCCACCTTCAGGACATCCACCAGCTTTTCCCCATGAAGAAGCAACCCCGTGGCCACGCCTTCGGCTTCCAAAGTCATGTAACCAAGAAAATCGGTCGGACCGTGTTGTTCACGCAACTCGAAAATAGCCCCGGGTATCGAGGCCTCTCCCGAGCCTCCCCAGGCCGCCCTCGCCCGCTCCCGTTGCTCATCCATACAGGCCTGGAACCCCTCCATGTCCAGACCGATCTTGTGTCCCCTCAGAATATCCGCGGTCAGATCCACCGGAAATCCGTAGGTGTCATACAGTGTAAACAGTATCTTTCCGGGGATAACCCCGCCTTCCCCGGTCTCCGAAATCGCCTGCTCAACCAGTTTCAGGCCCTTGTCGAGCGTCTTGATGAAACGTTCCTCCTCGATCCGGATGATCTGCTCGATGTTCGTCCTGTTTTCCAGCAGCTCGCTGAAATGATCGCCCATCTCCTCCACCAGCGGATCCACCAGCCTGTAAATAAAGGCATCTTCCATCCCCAGCAGGCGCCCATGCCGGCAGGCGCGACGGAGAATGCGCCGGAGCACAAATCCCCGACCCTCATTGGAAGGAAGAACCCCGTCCGCAAGCAGAAAAGAAACCGAACGAAGATGGTCGGCAATGACACGCAGGCTGACATCCGTTTGTTCCCCACTGCCATACTGGACACCCGTGATATCCGAGGCAGCCCGGATCAGGCTCTGAAACAAATCGATATCATAGTTGTTGTGCACCCCCTGCATGACTGCGGCAATACGCTCAAGGCCCATGCCCGTATCCACGCACGGCCTTGGAAGGTCCGTTCGATTGCCCGACTCATCCTGGTCATACTGCATGAACACGAGGTTCCAGATCTCAACAAAGCGATCACCGTCTTCCTCCGGACTTCCCGGAGGACCGCCGGGAATTTCGGGTCCATGATCAAAGAAGATCTCGGAACACGGTCCACAGGGGCCGGTGTCACCCATGCTCCAGAAGTTATCCCTGGCACCAATACGGGCAAACCGATCGGGTGATATGCCGATCTCATTGAGCCAGACGTCAGCCGCCTCATCATCCTTTTCATAGACAGTGATGAACAGACGGCCGGGGTCAATGCCGAGTTCATCGGTCAGAAATGACCACGCGTACTCGATGGCCTCACGCTTGAAGTAGTCACCAAATGAAAAATTTCCAAGCATCTCGAAAAAGGTATGGTGACGGGCTGTGCGGCCCACATTCTCCAGGTCGTTATGCTTCCCGCCCGCCCGGACACATTTCTGGCTGGACACGGCGCGACGGTAGTCCCGACGCTCCTTCCCCTGAAACACGTTCTTGAACTGCACCATGCCCGCATTGGTGAAAAGCAGCGTGGGATCGCCAACGGGGACAAGGGGGCTTGAGGGGACAACTTCATGACCTCGCCTGGCAAAAAAATCCAGAAAACGGCTTCGAATTTCCGCTGCCTTCACTTCACATCCTCCCTGTCATCCTTCATCCTCATTCATCACATGAAAGATGGTGGCAGTATCAAACCCCTTGCTTTTCAGGTACCTGATCTGCCTCCTCCGGATCTTGCTGTCAACAAGACGCAGACTCTGCGGATCCCGTTTGGCCAGCAGGTTTCTGCATGCGGCGACTTTATCATACTCCTCCAGGCTGGCTGCCAGGGCCGCATTGAGCGCATCTTCCCGAACACCCTTTTGCCTGGCCTTTGCCGCTGCCAGCCACGGTGTTTCCCCCCTTCTCACCCGACTGCGGATAAACGAGCGGGCAAACCGCTCATCACTGAGGAAGCCAAGTTCAACAAGCCTGTCCAGGGTATGCCTGATGCAGGGACCGGCAAAACCCCGACTGATCAGCCGTGAGCGCATTTCTGCCTCGCAATAGTCCCGTCTGGCAAGAAGACGAAGCGCATATCGCAGGGCCTGGTCTGCCCCACCTCCCACACCCCGGGCTTCCCCTCTGGAGCTTTGGACCATCATTCAGTGGCGGCGAACAGGAATTCAGTCTTTTTCAGTTCCCTGGGGACTCAAGGGAGGAAGACCCAGTTTCTGCCTCAGCTCGGACTCAATCCTGTTCATCAGGTCGGGATGAGCGCGCAAAAACTGGACCGCATTCTCCCGCCCCTGGCCGATGCGCTCCGTGCCCACAGCGTACCAGGCACCACTCTTGTTGATCAGTCCGTGACTCACCCCCAGATCCAGCAGTTCACCCGCATGTGAAATACCCTCCCCGTACACGATGGTAAATTCGGCCCGCTTGAACGGCGGCGCCAGCTTGTTTTTCACGACCTTGACGCGGGTATCATTTCCGAGAATTTCCTCACCTTTCTTGATGGAGCCAATGCGACGGACATCAAGGCGAACGGAGGAATAAAACTTCAAGGCATTTCCACCCGTCGTGGTCTCCGGATTGCCAAACATCACACCAAGCTTCATGCGAATCTGATTGATGAAAATGACTGTTGTCTTGGTCCGGGAAATACTTCCTGTCAGCTTGCGCAGGGCCTGGGACATCAGACGGGCCTGCAGGCCCATGTGGGAATCACCCATTTCCCCTTCCAGCTCGGCCCGGGGTGTAAGCGCGGCTACGGAATCCACCACAATCACATCCAGGGCGCCGGAGCGGACCAGCATATCCACAATCTCCAGGGACTGCTCCCCGGAATCGGGCTGGGAAACCAGCAGATCGTCCACCTTCACACCCAGATTCTCGGCATAGGTAATGTCCAGGGCATGCTCGGCATCCACGAAGGCCGCGGTGCCCCCCTGTTTCTGGGCCTCCGCCACCGCGTGCAGGGCCAGGGTAGTCTTGCCGCAGGACTCCGGGCCATAGATTTCAACCACCCGTCCTCTCGGATACCCTCCAATGGTCAGTGCCGCATCCAGTGCCAGGCTGCCGGTAGGAATGACCTCCACAGGCACCTTGGCCTGGTCGCCCATTCGCATCACGGTACCTTTGCCGAACTGACGTTCGATCTGGCTGATTGCGGTTTGTAGTGCTGTATCTTTATCGGACATACTCTTCCTCATCTGTTCTCTCTTGTGCCCAGGCCAAAGGCCTCCAGCAACTGATAACGCGCCCCCTCCCTGTGCAGGGTTGACCGGATCAGGCAAAGCCGATCCACCTGCCAGTCAATCACTGGCACCTCTGGCAACACGGAAAGCGACTCCAGGCTCAGAGGCGGCGGGGAACTCCGGTACCTGGCCAGGGTTATGTGGCCCTGAAAGGGGGTGCTTTTCCCCGTTTGCTTTCGAACGTTAGCATAGCCCGCACGCCTGCAACAGCCTGCAAGCCTGCGCAACTCACGATCCTTTTCACCCTGACGAACCCCAATCCAGAATACCCTCGGCCTGTGAAGGCTCGGGAAAGCACCAAAACCGGAAAAGTGCAATTTCATGGGCTGGGAAACAGCCGCACATTCCTCAAGGGCAAGCGCCAGGGGATTGTAGTCCCTGCCCTCAACCTCGCCAAAGAAGGCCAGGGTGAGGTGCCAGTTTTCTCGGGGCATCTCCCGAAGCCTGTTTGTGACCAGATATGGCTTTGCCTCACGCCACCAGGCTGATGCGGCCTCCAGCGCTGACTCGGACAGCTCAAGCGCGGCAAAGAGCCTCACAGCCGCCCCCCTGCCTTATTTCCGTTATGCCAGCCAGGTCGTCCTGACAAAGCGGCCAATATCCATCCTTCATGATCCGTCATGTTCCGACATTCCTTTGAACTCTCTTGCCAGCAGATAGATCTCGCTGGATGTCTTCCTGCTGGCCGCAGGTTTGATGATTTTCACGCTGCTGAAATAGTCTGACATGCTGTTTCTCAGGGCATGAAACCCCTCGCCCATGAATGTCTTGAGCAGAAGGTGTCCTCCCCTGCGCAAATGATGGAGGGCAAACGACAACACCTCTTCATTCAGGCCGATCATCCGGGCCTGATCCACGAGCTTGTGGCCGCTCAACTCCGGAGACATGTCAGACAGGACCAGGTCCACCTTTCGCCCCGAGAGGGCCGCAGTTAACAACCGCCGAGCCTCATCGGTTGTAAAGTCCGCCTGAATGAACTCAACCCCCTGGATGGCCTCCATTGGCAGGACATCCATTCCGACCACCACACTCTCTTTCCCCACCCGTGTGACAAGCTCCTGACACCAGGATCCCGGTGAGCATCCGAGGTCCACCACCACAGATTTCCCACCCTCAAGGAGGGTATATCGGCGGAGGATTTCGGAGAGCTTGAAGATGGCGCGTGAACGTCTGCCCTGTTCACGTGCCTTTTTCACGTAGGCATCCGTTGTATGCCGATGATACCAGTTGCTGCTCTTGCCCATCTTATCCTTTATCCAGCAATTTGGGTTGTGGGAAACCAAAAAGTTCATGAAAGGCTTCTGCAGGAATGCTACATTGAGGGGGGAGGAAAAGTCATGGAAAGAACGATCTCCAGTGCGGATACCGATCATGCCGTGGAAATCGGTCAGCAGGTCTGGTGGGTTGGCCACTACCTGCCCGACGATGTCTTCCAGTGCCATGTCTATCTCATCGAAAATGGCAGAAACTCGATCCTCATTGACCCCGGATCAGCACTCACCTTTGCCCACACGCTGAAAAAAATTGAAGAGGTCGTCCCCTTTTCCCACATTCGATACTTCATCTGTCATCATCAGGATCCGGACATTACCGGCGCCCTTGGCGTGATCGACCAGATGATCAGCCGTGACGATGCCCTACTTGTCACGCACTGGCGGGCAGAGGCCCTGCTGAAGCACTACGCCCTTCAGCACCTTTCATTCTGGCGGGTTGAGGACAATAACTGGAAGCTTGAACTGGGTGACCGGACATTGCATTTCATCTTTACACCCTACATGCACTTTCCCGGTGCCTTCTGTACCTTCGAGGATAAGGATCACATCCTCTTTTCCAGCGACATCTTTGGTGGATTTACCGAAAAATGGGAACTCTTTGCCAGGGACGAATCCTACTTCGAGGCACTCAAACCCTTTCATGAACACTACATGCCAAGCCGCGACATCCTGCAACACGGCCTGTCCAGAATGCAGCGGCATCCCATACGCATGATTGCGCCCCAGCACGGCTCCATCATTCCCGAAGACCTGGTTGAATTCATGTTCGAGCGGCTCAAGGGGCTGGAGTGTGGTCTCTATCTGATGGTGGAAGGTGACGCAGACATCAGGCATCTGGTGGCCATGAACCGGATGCTGCACCAGACCATGGAAGCCATGGTCCTTTATCGTGAATTCAGGGACATTGCCCGTCACCTGCTCGAGGCGACGCAGCAACTTCTGCCGGCCACATCCATCGATTTCTACATCCAGACCAGGGACAACTCAATCCTTCACCTGGGGCCTGTCAACCGATACCACGGCCGGATCCTGGCATCATCGCGTGAACTCGATGAATATTTCAGCCAGAGCAGCGAGCAATGGATGCAGACCGAAGGCAGACAATGCAGGCAGATAAGACCCCTGGACGGCCAGGACGCTGCCAAGCTTATGATCCCGCTGTTTTCTCCGCACAGTCACACATGCAAGGCCATTGTTGAAATCCACCTGGGACAGGAAGTTGATATCAGCAGGGAGCTCGACAACCTCCTGGGTCAGCTTAAGGAACCGCTGCTCACCGCCGTGGAGCGCGAGATGATTTATCGCACGGTGGAAGAAGAGCGCAACACGATCTACGAGCAATCCATTCGGGATCCGCTGACAGGCCTGTTCACCCGGCACTACATGAAGGATGCCGTGAGTCGGATGCTGGAGCTGCACAACAGGGATGGAAAGAGTCCCGTTACCCTGGTGATGGTGGACATCGATCATTTCAAGCAAATCAACGACACCTATGGTCACATCAAGGGAGATGAGGTTCTCAGGGAAGTGGGGTCTGTCATCCAGCAGGAAAGCCGCAGTGTGGATGTCCCCGTCCGTTTCGGAGGCGAGGAGTTCGCCATTTTCCTCAGCTCCACATCCGTGGATCAGGGCCTTGCCTTTGCCGAACGAATTCGACGAAAGGCGTCCTCTCTGTCGTTCGAAAAAAACAATGAAAAATTCCGTATCACGCTCAGTGCCGGTGTGGCCCAGCACCAAAAGGGCGATGGCCTTGAGCAGTTGATCGAACAGGCGGATGCGGCCCTTTACAGGGCCAAGGAGGAAGGGCGAAATCGCGTTTTCCGCTGGGAAAGGAATGATTGCCACTAAGCCCCCGCCTCTTCCCGTGCTATACTGCCAATGATTCTGCAGAATGGGGCATTGCTGAATTATATCACCCCTTGATCTGGTCTTGAGGATGGATAGAGAACTTAACCGCCGTTGGGAGTTTGTGTGAAAACACGGCTTGTCAGGGATATTGTGCCCAGGAATGTCATCTCCCTTCCTCCTGAGGCTCCCTTCGGGGAAGCCCTTGCGATCCTGGATGAAAGGAAAATCAGCTTTCTCCTCGTCGAAAGCGATCACAAGCCTGTCGGCGTACTGACCGAAAGGGATATCGTCCGTCTAGCGGCCGGGCATGAGGTAAACGGCCAATCGCCTCTGCACCGCGTCATGACATCACCGGTTCACACAATCCGTGAAAGCAATGACATCTTTGAGGCCTATGAAGAACTCGTCACTCATCAGATCAGGCACCTCGTGGTCACGGACGAACATGGAAATGCCACAGGCCTGCTGACCCAAAGTGATTTCCTGGCAAATCTGGGTATTGAGCACTTCGTCGAACCGAAGCACTTATCGAGCATCATGACGCGCACGATTTCCACATTACCACCCGATGCCACAGTCCAGAAGGCCCTGGACATCATGGCCGGGCAACTTATCAGCTGTGTCATCGTGGCTGAAAAGGGCAGGCCTGTCGGCATCTGGACGGAAAGGGATGTCCCCCGTTTTCTGCAGAGTCGTGGTGACCCGATGGCAACTTTCATGCGGGAGGTCATGTCAACACCCGTTGAAATCCTGCCCGAGTCCGCTCACCTCCCCGAGGTCAACCAGCTGATGGCGGAAAAGAAAATACGCCACGTTGTGGTCGTGGACTCCCGGGGCAGGCTTGCAGGCCTGATTTCCCAGTCCAATCTGACCCGCGGGATTGAAGAAAAGTATATCTCGAACCCTCTGCAAAACCCATCGAATTTTCTATAGGATAGGAGGAGAATCCGATGG
>CAZCTM010000038.1:0-16406 GCA_964501925.1 uncultured Zetaproteobacteria bacterium
AAGAGGAAATTTCTATCTGGCACAAAACCGGAAATTTCTACTTTGGGTTGACAGGTAAGCCCTTTTTCCGTATCAGCGTCGCGCCAGAAACACCACGCCAAGCACCATGGCCAGAACGCTAAGCGCCAGATAGGTGAAGCCGGCCTGCTGCTGGTAGGCATGAAAACCGAGACCTATTCCACCGCCAGCCAGCATCATGGAACCGGTAGCCGATCTCAGCCACGAGCCGTTGCTTATCCTCGCCTGAACCTCCTGGCCCGCCTCAACCTTCGCGACGACTTCCCGCACCTGCCCGGGCAGTTTTCTGAGATCAATAAGGGCATCGCGCAATTCCTGCAGACCCTGTTCCACCCTCGCCCTGGGCCCCATATATTCCCTCATCCAGCCAGCCACCAGGGGCCTGGAAAGCTCCCAGATGTTGATGCTCGGCTCCAGTTCCCGGCCAACTCCCTCCAGAACAACCATGGTCTTCTGCAACAGGAGAAGTTCCGGTTGCACCTCCATCTGAAAACGCTCGGTAACCGAGAACAGGCAAAGCAGGAGTTCGGCCAGTGAGATCTCTGCCAGAGGCCGGTTGAAAATGGGCTCGGCAATCTCCCGGAGCGCATCCTCGAAGGCGGACAGGTTGACATGCTCACCAATGTAGTCGGCTTCCCGATGCACCTCGGCTGCACGCCGGTAATCCTTTTTCAGGAAGGCCAGCAGCATCTCGGCAAGATATCGACGACTCTGGATGTCCAGGCGCCCGACTATCCCGAAATCAACCAGCTGGATATGGCCCTCTCTTGATACAAAAATATTGCCGGGATGGAGATCGGCATGGAAATAGCCATCGACGAACACCATATGGAAAAACAGCGTGGTTGCCCGTTCGCACAACTTCAGGGTGTCGTGGCCCGCGGCTTTCAGCCGTTCCCGTTCGTCAATGGGGATGCCTTCAATCCGCTCCGTGGTAAGGACTTCGACATTGGTATATTCCCAGATCACCCTGGGCACCCCGACCCCTTCCACACTGGCCAGGTTTTGTTCAAACCGGGCCGCATGAGCCGCCTCAGCCCTGAGGTTCAATTCCTCACGGATGGTGGTCGAAAACTCCTCCACGACGCGGATTGCCTTCAGGCGTCGATATTCGGGGAAATACCGATTGAACAGCCTGGCAAGCTGACGCAGCAGGGCCAGATCCGCCTCGATGGTTTTTTTGATCCAGGGTCGCCGCACCTTGACCGCTACCAGACGGCCATCGTGCAGTTCGGCAAAGTGGACCTGGGCAATGGAGGCCGCCGCAACAGGCTCCACGTTGAAGGAGGCAAAGCTTCCTTCCTTTCCCAAAAGGGGCCGCTTGAACGTCCGCTCCAGAACCTCCCGAACGCGATCAAAGGATTCGGCGGGCACCTCGTCCTGCAGCTTTTTCAGCTCAAGCGCCACTTCCATGGGCAACAGATCCACGCGGGTGGACAGCATCTGACCGAACTTGATGAACGTCGGACCCAGCCTTTCAAGAACGTCCCGAACCTGGGCGCCAAGCTCGTTCGGGGGTGGCTCGCCACGGGAAAACAGGCGCACCAGCCAGGCATAAGGCCTGAAAAGCCGCATGCGAACCGCCAGTGCCGCGAGACCATGCGTTGCGAGAATATGCGTGATGGCCAGAAGCCTCACGCCCTGCCGGAACTGACTGAGCGGTCTCACCTCAGGAACGGGATGGCTTGAGCTTCTTCTCGAGCATCGTTAACCGCCTCTTCAGCCTGGTGACATCCCTGGATGCCTGCTCGACACCAGCCTGCCATTCCTGCAGCCTCTGATGGTCCGGCATGTCCATTTGCCGCATGCAGGACTGCGCCTGCTTCTGCGAGAATTCGCTCAACCTCGACTCAGCCTCCAGCAGAGCCCTGGCCGCCATGGCGACCCGGCTGCCAAAATACTCCCCGAAAGCCGCCCGCAATTCCTTTTCCCAGTCGATATCCGCGGCTGAGAGCAGTTTCTTGAAGCGCAGCATGGCATCGGAATCACCGGAAACCCTGAGCACCTGCTGAAACACCAGTTCATCCGGGTCTTCATGGGCAAAACAAAGGCGTGAAAAACCGCTGGTGGTGGCATCTATGCGCACGTCTGCCCTTCCTTCGTACTCGGGGTGTACCCACACCTTTCCCTGTCGGAAACCCAGAAAAAAGTCCGAATTCATATCCCTGACATGGATATGAAACACACGCCCGTCCAGATCATACAGGAGGGGCTCCAGCGACCTGTCCCGTGAAAAGAATATGTTCAGCACCGTGGAGAGGACCACCGCCTGCACAGGAACCGGAATCAGGCGCAGGGGAAGAAACATGATACTCATGGCTGGCACCCCGTAAGCAATGCCCCTGCTGAACCGGGAGTCGATGTCCCCAATTCCCTCACAGTTTATAACCCCGGTGAATGGCAACGATACCGCCACTCAGATTTTCATACCTCCCCAGACCAAAACCCGCCCTTGCCATCAGCTTCAGAAAACGCTCCTGATCCGGAAAGCGGCGGATGGACTCCACGAGATACTGGTATGAAGCGCGATCCCCGGTCACCCATTCGCCCAGCGCGGGAATCACATTAAAGGAATAGGCGTCGTACACCATATCCAGCAGGGGGAGTACGGGGTGAGAGAACTCCAGACAGACAAACTGGCCTCCGGCCTTCAGCACCCGATGGAATTCCCTCAGACCCTGATCAATGTGACTGAAGTTCCGTATCCCGAAGGCAATGGTCACCGCATCAAAGCTTTCATCCCTGAAGGGCAGAGTCTCTCCGTTGGCCTGAATGCAATCCGCCCGACCGGGGAGGAAGCCGTGATCAAGCATGCGCCGGGCACCTTCGGCCAGCATGGGACCATTCAGGTCGGTCAGCACCACCCGCCCGGAGATCCCCACCTTTCGTGACAGCCCCAGAGCGATGTCACCGCTGCCGGCCGCCACATCCAGGACCCTGCTTCCCTCACGGACCTGGACCCTGGTCAGCATGCATCTCTTCCACAGGCGATGCGCCCCCATGCTCATCAGGTCATTCATCAGATCATACTTGTCGGCGACGGAGCTAAACACGCCCATCACCTGACGCATCTTTTCCTGGCTCGAAACGGTCCGGAAACCGAAATGGGTGGATTCGTTCACAGCGCAATCGTATCAGGCGTTTCCCTTGCCTCCAACAAACCTTTTGTGCATAACACTGTGAATAAGCACTGGATAAAATGTTGACTAAAACCACAACAAATAGATGATCATAAGGAGTTGACTTACTATATATAGTGTTCTAACCTCGTTGCCTGCTGAGGGGTGATTCATTTAGGGCTATAATTGGATGAGGGGGAACGTGAATGAGCGTCGTAGAGATTCAGGAGTTTAAGCAGTCGTCATGTCCCCAGATAGAGATGCAACCCGCATCCCTGGATATCTGGGACAAGAAGTACCGCCTGAAGGACAAGCAGGGAAACATCATCGATCAGACGATCGATGACACATACAAGCGGGTCGCCAGGGCCCTGGCCGATATTGAGGAGCCCGGCAAGCGCGACTACTGGTTCTCACGCTTTGTCTGGGCCCTGAACAACGGCGCCATTCCGGCGGGTCGTATCCTGTCCAATGCCGGCGCCCGCGAGCACAAACCGGCCACCTCGACGATCAACTGCACGGTATCCGGCACCATCCCCGACTCCATGGATGGCATTCTCTCCAAGGTGCACGAGGCGGGCCTGACCCTGAAGGCCGGCTGCGGCATCGGTTATGAATTTTCCACCCTGCGCCCCAAGGGCGCCTATGTCTCCGGTGCCGGGGCCTACACATCCGGCCCGCTCTCCTTCATGGACATCTATGACAAGATGTGTTTTACCATCTCTTCCGCCGGCGGACGCCGCGGCGCCCAGATGGCCACCTTTGACATTTCGCATCCCGATGTCATGGATTTTATCCGCGCCAAGCGTGAGGCGGGTCGCCTGAGGCAGTTCAATCTTTCCTGTCTGATCACGTCGGATTTCATGGAGGCGGTCAAACAGGATGCTGACTGGGACCTTGTCTTTCCGGCCACCCCGTCCGAGCTTGAGGATGAGGAAAACCGCATTGTCTACCGGCACTGGCCGATCCAGGCTGAAAACTACACCTGCGATGAACACGGGCGCGTGGCCTGCAAGGTCTACAGGACCATCAGGGCCAGAAGGCTGTGGGACGTCATCATGTCTTCCACCTACGATTATGCCGAGCCCGGATTCATTCTTATCGACCAGTACAACAAGATGAACAACAACTGGTTCTGCGAAAACATCCGCGCGACCAACCCGTGTGTTACCGCAGACACCTGGGTTCAGACGCTTGAAGGTCCGCGGCAGGTGGCCGACCTTGTCGGCTCCCCTTTCACCGCCATCGTGGATGGGAAACCATATACCAGCGGTGCATCGGGTTTTTTCAGAACAGCCACAAAACCGGTCGTGAAGCTGCTGACAAAGGAGGGTTTCCAACTGCGGCTTACCGCGAACCATCGCATCCGAAAAGTCACAAAACTGACACGCTGGGTTTGTGAAACGGTATGGACAGAGGCAGGTCAACTTCAGGCCGGGGATCAGGTGCTTCTGAATCAACACCATGACCTTCACTGGTCGGGCAGCCTGAGCCGGGATCATGGTTATTTGCTCGGCCTGCTGGTGGGTGATGGAACACTCCAGGAAAATGCAGCCGTTTTATCCGTATGGGAAAACAAGGTGGCCGTCAATGATTCTGACCTGGCTGAAAGTGCGCCACTAGCAATGATCAAGGCCGCGGAACAGGCAGCCCGGTCTTTCGATCACCGGAGTGACTTTTCCGGTTTCCACAGAATAACGGGCAGGGGTGAATGGCGAATGACGCTCGCGGGCCTGCGCGATCTGGCGTTTAACCTTGGCATGAAGCCTGGCAGCAAGAATATTACTCCCGCCATGGAGCAGGCATCTTCCGAGTTTTATGAGGGCTTCCTGCGTGGCTTCTTCGATACCGACGGCTCCGTACAAGGCTCACAGAAGAAGGGGGTCAGTATCCGATTAAGCCAGAGTGATCTGACCCGCTTGCAGGCGGTACAGCGCATGCTGTTAAGGCTGGGAATCGTCTCAACCATCTATCAGGATCGGCGCAAGGCCGGCAAATCCCTGCTGCCGGATGGAAAGGGTGGAGCAAAGGTCTATGAGACCAAAGCGCAGCATGAACTGGTCATTTCGGGCAACAACCTGATCACCTTCCGTGACCGGATCGGATTTACCGACGTGCGCAAGCAATCGTGTCTGGACCAGTTGCTGAAAGGCTACAAGCGCAAGCCAAACCGGGAACGTCACATCGCCGAGGTAAAGGCCATCGTCGCTGACGGTGTCGAGGATGTGTTTGATGTACAGATTCCGGGTATCAACACCTTCGATGCAAACGGTTTCCATGCCCACAATTGTGGCGAGCAGGGGTTGCCTCCCTATGGCGCCTGTCTGCTGGGATCGGTGAACCTGACCAAATTTGTGCTTGATCCCTTTACCGAAAACGCGCGCTTCGACTGGGAAACCTTCCGCAAGGTGGTGGCCGTCTTCACACGCATGCTGGACAACGTGGTGGAGATCAGCGGCCTGCCACTGGAAAAGCAGCGTGAGGAGATCAGGCGGAAACGCAGGCACGGCATGGGATTCCTCGGTCTTGGCTCGGCCCTCACCATGCTTCGACTCAGGTATGGTGAACCCGAATCGCTGAAGCTGACCGAAAAGATCGCCTATGAACTTGCCAGGGTCGGGTTCCGTACCGGCCTGGAGCTGGCCAGGGAAAAGGGACCCGCCCCCATCATGGAGGAGGAATTCGAGGTCAGCCGCGAAATGATTGAGGCACGACCGGAGATGGCGGCCGACGGCATCAAGGTGGGTGATCGCGTCAAGGGCAAAATCCTCTGGGCCAGATATTCCCGCTACATGCGCCAGTTTGCCGAAACCGGTGACGCGGAAGACCTGGAGATGCTCAGGGAGCTGGAGGAAACCGGCTGCAGGTTCAGCCACCATTCATCCATCGCCCCCACCGGCACCATTGCGCTTTCCCTCGCCAACAACGCCTCCAACGGCATCGAACCGAGCTTTGCCCACCACTACTCGCGCAATGTCATCCGTGAGGGCCGGAAAACCAAGGAAAAGATCGATGTGTATTCATTCGAGCTGCTCGGTTACCGCCAGCTGGTCAATCCGGAGGCCATGCCTTTTTCTGAAGACAAACGCGCAAGACTGCCGGACTATTTCATTGCAGCCGAGGATGTCACGCCGAAGCAGCACGTCGATATCCAGGCGGCGGCCCAGAAATGGGTGGACTCCTCCATCTCCAAGACCGCCAACGTGCCGACCGATTTCCCCTACGAGGATTTCAAGAACATCTACCTGTACGCCTATGAGAAGGGTCTGAAGGGATGCACGACCTTCCGCTTCAATCCCGAGGCCTTCCAGGGTGTGCTGGTCAAGGAGAAGGATCTGGAAAACACCACATACCGCTTCATCCTGGAGGATGGATCGGTCATCGAGGTCAAGGGCAATGAGGAGATCGAATATGACGGTGAGGTGCATACCGCAGCCAACCTCTATGACGCCCTCAAGGAGGGTTATTATGGGAAATTCTGACAAGGGCCCGAACCCCCCCATGCCCCGCTGGAGGAACGATTATGACGATCAAGATTGAAAAAAAGATAGTCGGCTACGAGGTCGTAAAGCCGGAAGAGGACCAGGAGGAGAAGAAACAGGTCACCCAGATCGCGCCCCTCCTGGAACGTGACGATGTCCTGGAAGGCTCGACCTACAAGATCAAGACCCCGCTTTCCGAGCACGCGCTGTATATCACGATCAACGATGTGGTTATCACCGAGCCGGATGGCAGCTCGCACAAGAGGCCGTTCGAGATCTTCATCAACTCCAAGAACATGGAACATTTCGCCTGGATCGTGGCGCTGACCCGCGTAATCTCCGCCATCTTCCGCAAGGGGGGCGATGTCACCTTCCTGGTCGAGGAGCTCAAGGCCGTCTTCGATCCGAGGGGCGGCTACTACAAGAAGGGCGGCAAATACATGCCATCGCTGGTGGCCGAGATCGGCGAGGTGATCCAGCAACACATGATCTCCATCGGCATGCTGGAAGGTCAGCTGAACAATGCCGAATTACAGGCCAAGAAAAAAAAGGCCGAGGAGACGCTTGGCGAGGAAGGCATGATGAATGCCGGCATCTGCCCCAAGTGCGCAGCCCGTGCTGTCGTCAGGCTGGACAATTGCGACACGTGTCTGGAGTGCGGCCATTCCAAGTGCGGGTGATCTTTGGGGTGGTTGTGCACCGGTTTGCCTCCAGGTTGGGGAGGAACGCCTAGCTGGTGCAAATCACCTCAAAGAAACATCCCTCGTATTTCACCAGGGAGTTCCTTAAGCAGCCTCTGAAAACACACTCCTTCCATCACCCTGATAGCTTTCATAAAGGTGATCGAACACGGCTGCACACTTCTTCTTGAATTCCTCCTTGCCATACGGCTTCGGCAACCCTTCATCAAGCACGTCCTCGATCGCCAGGCGAACCCTGGCACGGGATGTGACGCGCTTCCTCCAGCCAATGACCAGCAAGTCGCGGATTTTTTCGAGCAGGGCATGCGCAACCTTCTTGACCTCTTCCCGCTCCTCGGCACTCAATTTCGGAGCCGGGCGGGTCAGGATGTCAAAGATGGTCAGCTCCTCCTCGGTGAGGTTTTCCCGCACATGCCGGGTTTGCTCTTCGGTCAGAACCATGGAAAGAGCCATCAAATCCTTCAGCGTTTCCTCGATGTTTCGGCTGCCTGAGTTATATGCCTCAATGAGCTGCTGGAATTTCTCAAGGTAATCCGCTCGCGTTCTGTTCAGGCGCACCATGCGCTCAAGCTGCACGCGCACAGCCGCCTTCAGGCGCTCAAGATCGGTATTCGTGGGCTTCTTTTTTTCAAACCGTTTCTTCAACGCTGCAAAATCGATTCTGGAAAGATCAACCATCCCATGCGCCGGATCGGCCGGCTCCCTGATGATGAACGGTTCCGCCGCGATGGACTCATCCAGCAAGGCCTCAATCCCCTTCATGACATGGGAGATATCCGGCGGCTCGGTCGTGTTCCTGATATGATCGGCTATCGCGACGATGCAGCCACAACGCTGGGCAAAGCGTGTGGCAAGCGGATGCGGTTTCACGGCCCGGTAAAGACTGTTCACCAGTGCCGCCTGGGTAAGATAGCTGCGCTTGATCTGCTCGGGATTCATCAGCCTGTCGGCAGCGGTATGGATGGCCGCAATGCGTTCAAAATTCGCCGTCGGAGTTTGTTCAATGCCAGCAAGATCAACGCCATGGTCCATGCAGAAGCCCGCCAAAGCCTTCAGGCTTGATTCCAGTTCATCGGCCAATTCCTGCTTGTCGCGCACGGGCATCTTGCCACTGTCTCCCTTGCCGTAAATCGCCAGCGCTTTTTCCAGGGAGGCAAACACATTGGCATAGTCGACGATCAGGCCGCTCTGCTTGCCCGGATAAACGCGATTTGCCCGCGCAATCGTCTGCATCAGCGTGTGATTGCGCATCGGCTTGTCGAGATAGATCGTGGATACGCTCGGTGCATCAAAGCCGGTCAGCCACATGGCGCAGACGAATACCAGCCGCAGCGGATCAGACGGGTCCTTGAACTTCTCATCCAGCTTCTCTTCCAGCATGCGCTGGCGATGCGGCACGATATCGATGCCGAGCCCGGCCATCTGCTCGATCTCGTTCTGGCCGGGGGACACGACCACGGCCATATCCGTCTTTTTCATCAATGCGACCCGGGATTGCAGCTCATCCAGCTTCGGATCATCTAGCGGGCATGCAGCCAGTTCGGCCTCGGCCTTCTTCAGCTCCGCATTCCAGAAACGTTGCACCTTGTCATGCAGGCGCAGGGCCGTGGCCTTGTCGATGGCCACCACCATGCCCTTGCCCTGGAACCCGCGCGCAAGAAAGTGGCGGACGATGTCCTCTGCCACGGTATCCAGACGATCATCGCGCGTAATCAGGTGATACTGCCTGCCCAGCTCGCGCTCCAGCTTCTTCTCGGCTTCCTCATCGAGGTCGGCCTGTTCGATCAGGTCGTAGATGTCGTCATTCAGATCCGGATTGTCCAGATGCAGCTCGGGCGTCCGGTTCTCGTAGAACAGCGGCACGGTCGCCCCGTCCTCGACCGACTGCTGAAAGTCATAGATGGAGACATAATCCCCGAACACCTCGCGGGTGCGTTCCTCGCCGGCAATCAGCGGCGTGCCGGTGAAGGCCACGAAGGTGGCGTTCGGAAGAGCCGAGCGCATGTTCATCGCCAGCGTGTCGTACTGGCTGCGATGCGCCTCATCGGTCAGCACAATCACGTCCTTGCGGTCGCACAGCACCGCATCGTCCTGAAACTTGTGAATCAGGGTAAAGACATAACGGTGATTGCCGGCCAGCAATTCCCGCAGATGCGCGCATGATGCGGCATGGCAGGCATTGGCATCGCTCACCGCGCCGCAGGCGGCAAAGGTGCGGGCAATCTGCTCATCGAGCTCCACACGGTCGGTGACGATGACAAAGGTCCAGTTGCCCGGATGCTTGCGCAAAATCTTCCGGGAAAAGAACACCATCGAGAAGCTCTTGCCGGAACCTTGTGTCTGCCAGAAGACACCGCCGCGCCCGTGCCCCTCTTCACGGGCCTTCAGCGTGGATTCAATCGTATTGTTCACGCCGAGATACTGATGATTCTGACCGATAATCTTGGTCAGTCCCTGCTTGTGCTCGGAGAACAGCGTGAAATTCTCTACCATGTCCAGCAGCCGGGTGGGTTCGCAAAGGCCTCTGAGCATCACCTCCAGGGACACCCGCCGCGGTTCATCCTCGCGCTCGATCCGTTTCCACTCGAAGAAACGTTCCCAGTCCGCCGTCAGCGAGCCCACACGGCTCTCCGTACCGTTGGAAGCCATCAGCAAGGCATTGCTCCAGAAAAGCTGCGGGATGCCGTTCTGGGGGTGTTTGTAGCTGGTCAGATTGTCCTCGAAGCCGTTCCTGGCCGGCACCCCGGGCTTCTTCAGCTCAATCACCACCCATGGCATGCCGTTCACAAAGCCGATCAGGTCCGGCCGGCAGGTATAGAGCGGCCCGGTGATCGTCACCTGGCTGACCAGCAGGAAGTCGTTGTTGGCGGGGTTATCCCAATCGACCAGACGCACCCGCTCGGTTTTCACGCCGCCCCGTTCATGATCGGGAATCGAAACCTTCACGCCATCGCGCATCAGCCTCCAAAGCTCCCGGTTGGCCGCCTCCAGCGTCATTGCGGAGCGGTCGCGACCGATCTCCTCGATGGCCGCATCAATCGCCGTTTCCGGAAAGCCGGGATTGAGTCGCTGCAAGGCCGGCTTCAGGCGTCCGGCAAGGATGACCTCGCCCTTGGCATCCCGGCCAAGACTTTCATTGACACCCAGCACTTCATCACTGGCATTGATCGTTTCCCAGCCAAGCTCGGCGAATAACTGAATAGCCGGCTGTTCGACAAGGCCGTCTTCGCTATAGGCGCCGGGAGACATGATCAGCGCAGCATCCCAAGCAGTTTCTGGACAAGCTCGAAAGCCCGGCGCGCCTCGATTTCAGCCTCCTCCCCTTCATGGGATTGATGAAACTCAACCACCTGTACAGGGCCATAGTCATCCACCGCCCTGAATTTCTGACGAAGTATTTCTATTGCTTTCATGACATTTGGCTCTCTCGATCGCCGGTTCCATGCTTCTGCAATGGCCTCTACCCCTCCGGGTGCATGCTCCAGACAGTAGCAGATATCGTACGCATCCTTCGGCTTATCCCGGCCGTTGAGAGCGAAACATTTCATCAGCAGAAAGTCAGGCAGCGAAGCAACCCGTATTTCAACACTGTTCTTCGCCCCACTCAGCATCCGGCCATCAATCGTAATGATCTGAGGCGCATGAAAGGCTTCCGCGCACCCATCGGCTTGCTGGACTCTGAAGTTTTTCAGCCTTCGCCTGGACCTGGGCACTCGAAGATCCAGCCCTTGAGGGGCCAGAAAATCCACATCGACTCGGATCGGATCCTCACCATCCTTCAGATCCACCATCGTGAAAAGCTGAAACGCTTTTTCACCGGGCTCATATCTTCGGGTGTCCAGCAACAGCGATAGCAACTCGGCATAGCGACCATCCATCAGTTTTTCAGCATCCAGAGCAAGATCAACATCGATGCTGCCGACATGATGCTCGCCAGGCTCCGGAATCAACAGATCGGGCACCCAGCCACCAACAAGCACAATGGAGTCCGTGAAGGAAGCCAGCACCTGCCCAACATCCACCAATACCCGTCTGGCAGCTTCAGTCTGGCGCTCGCTATAGTCGGCGGAGAACCGCGGTTCATCCATTATACGAGCCACCCTTTATCTCTCCATTCAGGCTTAAGACGCTGCTCCAGGATGGCTTCAGCGGCCTCCTGACCACGGCCAGCCTGATTCGAGACATCCAGCCAGGTCTGTATGGGATGGGTGCAGGCCAGCTTTTCACCTCTCTCCTCCGCTTCAACCAGCATACCCCCATCGGCAGATACCAGGAGCACCACATTATCACCGGAATCGACAGGCTTTGCTTCCAGGGCCCGCATCACATCTTCCACACTGCTCTCAAGAACCGCCAGCCACTTCTTCGCCTGCCGAACAGCAGGCGCCTGAATTTCGGCCGCGGAAAAAGAGGCCAAAGCCACGCGGATTTCGTCGTTCCTGTTCAGTGCGACAAGGCGCTTTTCCATCTCATCGGCTCTCAGCAGCGTAAAGCATCGAATCTGTTTCACCCGGTCAAAGCGGTAGGTATCGCGCCACGCCTGCAACAGCTTTTCTGCATCCTTGAGCGCGTATCCGCCCTGTTTGTCTTCCACGAGATAACCTTCATCGCGAAGGTGACGCACCACCTTGTTCACCAGACCGAGGCTGACCGATGGCTTGCACGCAGCCTGAAGCTCACGTTGCGACCAGAATCCGTCGTGTTTGGTCATCATGAGTGCGCGGAGCACGCTGGCCGAAGAGTCCGAGCCCAGGTTGGCTCCCGATATTTTTTTACCTGCAACCGGTTTGTTGCCACTGCGTTCCAGATAGATATGCCCCGGCACATTGATCTTGCAGTTGCCGGCCAGATCGAACCAGCTCCAGCCATGCTTCGCGCACATATCTGCAAGGCGTGGGGATACGTGCCGTACAGCCAGCACAGGCACCCGAATCTGATTGCCTTGCTGTTCAAGCGCTTCCCTCATGCCGTCAAGCAGGGGAAGCTGGGACGGACGAATCTCCGCTTTGCACACGACCCACAGTTCGACCTTTTTATTCCTTACGGAAATCCGCGTCATGAAATCGAATCGCCGATCGGCAATCTTCGGTTCATCAATAACCTCAGATGCTTCAAGCCAGTCCGCGACCCGCAGCAGCTCCTGAAACTTTTTCTTGAAACCTGCTTCGTTCACAATTTTCAATATGTTCATGATTACGTGAACATAGCTGTTCACATGAACATGTCAACTATGGATAAACTCCAGCACCCCACCTTCGGGGCGGCCAACGAACAGGAGGCCGGCAACATCATTCGATCAAGCTCATCTGGCGTTCATGTGGAATCGGGAACACACCAATGATTACCCACGGATTCGGGGCCACCGAATGCCACTGCCGGGTAGTCCCCATGAAGAAATGCAGATCGCTATTCAAGAACTGCTCTTCATATTTGATTCGCACTTTCTCCAGCGCTTCCTCTTCATTCTTTTCTGCCTTGCGCCAACACTTCCAGTAAAGGGCTCCTATTTCCCAATCGAGAATTTGGAGGTTCGAGCGTTTGCCTTCATCGTCCTCAAATTCATATGAAAAGCTATAAGGAAGTTTGGGAATTACTTTGAATGTTTCCCTCCATGCCTCCTCTTCAAAAAGCAACCCTTGGTTGCTCTGCCTGCGCATTTGCTCAAGCCGTGTTGGATCCCAGTCCCGTTCCTCTTCTTCCCAGGAAAATCCAAGCACTCTTTTTGGCTTGAACACGGCCAATGACATCTTGTTCGTTTTTGCTCCATCAATGAGCCTTTGGAGGTTTGTATAAACGGGGGTGGTTTCGAGCAAAATCCGGCGGCGCTCCCGCCATTTGTTTTCAGTGCCAATGTGATCGACAGGCCTCAACTGGCCAATATCAGAGGGATGGAATGTTTCAGGGCGGGGATCTTTTGTGCTTGGATGCAGGTCACACTCCAGCCAGTCGAACTTGGCGTATTGCTGTTTCTCGTCAAGTCGCCGAAACGGCACCGGATAAATCCGCACCCACGAACCATCTTCACGCACACCTGCCGTACAAACGGTCTCTCCGTATTTGCGGGAAAGAGTCGGATATGTTTTTACCGTAACCAGTATGCGCTCCCTGCTCATTGCTTCTCCCTACAGATGCATGGTTGCCGCCCCCATTCTGGGTTCCAGAGCCTCTGCCACACATCGGCGGTGGCACTGTTTTGGCAACAGTTCGTAGCAGGTGAGCGCGACACGCTCCTCATCGGACTCAATCCATTGGTGAATCCGGTTTAGTTCTTGCTGCCGCAAGGGCAGGGTGTTCCTCTTATATTCGGCAAACAGCGCATCATAATCGGCCTGTGATTTAAGTGCTCTGCGGGATTCGGAAGCGATGCCCAGTTCAGGCAAATGTTCATAGCGAATGCCTACGCCTGAGCAGGCAGCAGCCAATGCCTTTTTTGAGAAGCCATATTTGCGACTAAGCGGATTCTTCCGCACATCGCACAACACGGTGACACCGTTTTGCAGCAGTTGGTTCAGATAGCGCTCAAGAGATTTGCCTTCATAGCCGATCGTCACCAGGCCTGCCTTGCCTTTGCCGGGGGCTGCCTCAGCAACCAACGCACGCGACTCTTCATCCGGTAACACCTTTTCCACGATCTCGCTGCGAATGGCATAATAGGGATAGCGGCGGTACACCTCGGCAATCAACGCATCTCCCCGAAGCTCCTTGTTTAATCTAGAAAAGCGCGAAGCTTTAGTTGGTTGAATGGCGCGTTTTCTGGCGGTTTCCTTTCCGGCCTCGGTCAACTGCCAGCATTGATCATTATCTTCTAGCAGGCCTTTTCTAATCAGGCTGCGTTTATCCGCATAGGAAGTAAAAGAAAAGCAACCAAACCTGTAGGGCACAAACTCATAGCCCGGCTCTTCCCCAAGCTCTTTAATGAAGAGAAACAATAGCTTCTGGAAATCGGTATTCCTTACTGATCTATCAAGAGCATTCAGCAGGGTAAGGAGAAGCAGTTGGCGTTTGAATAGCATGGCTGAACCGTACCCCTAGCCGTCTGGTTTATGAAGAGGCGGCCCCAAAACGGGCGCAGCATTCTCTGAAAAACAAGAACCCTTCCCCAACCATGAATGCGGGAAATCATTATATCTTCAATGGGTTGCACCTTATCGCATTATCCATTCACCAAGAAAAACAGCCCATTTTTTCTTGGCCATGAAGACAAACCACCGTCCGCCATTGAGAACGCCTATCAAATGCATAAACATCAGAACCGCTGCTTGATGTACTCGTTCATCTGACTGCCTGTCAGCTCAATGGATGAAGCGGCACTGCGTACAAAGAAGCGTTCGACCGCTCCATCTTTCACATAAGCAGGCCCCTTGGCAGGCTGGCATTCCACAACCATTACCCGAGTCCCGTCATAATCTTCAAACCTTGGATGGAGGTAGAGCATGACGTGGGAGCCAAGGCGAGAACGAATCAGGTTATCAAGATGAAGAGCAAACTTGTCCTCGTTAGGAAAGCCATCCTCTCCGATGCCGATGGCTGTTCCATCATCCGCCACCCCAACCACAAGCTTGCCGCCACTGCTGTTAAGGAACGCCGCTATGGTTTTAAGAACCCCCATCTCCATACGCGGATCGTTCTGTCCTGTATGCAGGTTTTTCCGCAGAGTGGATTTAAACTCGATGGTCTTGGACTCGCCATGCTCAACGAGCAGGGATACAGGCTCCTCTTTTTCCTCAGCAATGCGCGGCCGGTCACCAAGCAGCACCTTGTAGGCCTCGCCAATCACGCCAGCCATCAACTCCCGCCGCTGCTGAAGAAATTCCTGATACTCCATATGTTCCCAGCCATCAGGCAGCGCATGCCAGTGATACATCTGCTTCAGCTCTTGATCGCTGAAACGGCTTGCCAACCGGGGAACATATTCAGCAGGAGGCAGGTCGGCGATCTCCGCATTATCGCCCCACTCAACCATGGCAAAGTTGGCGATCTGGTTTGTGTCCCGTGTTTGGGTGATGCCGAGAGAGTTCAGATATGCCTTCGGGAAAAGGTGATGCCGCTCCAGCGATGCTCGATGTCCCTGTGTCACCGGATCCATCAACTCCGAAACCTTCTGATGGGAAAACAATACCCGTGCATCGAGCACATTCAGTGCTGCAAAATAGGCGAACATTGAGGGGCTGATAGCCGCAGCAGTAGCAAGTTCATTCGGTAAGGTGATATCCCAGTAGTCTCTGGTCATGGTTGCCCGGCAGACCTGCAACAAGGTTTCTTCAAATTCATCCGCACTGCTAATGTCGCTGAGCCGCCGCAAATCAAATTCCATTGCCGATTCAGGCGAGCTGGTATAGCGCCCGGTAATAGCGCTCATAAAGAACCAGACCGCAATCAATCTGCGCAGCCTGTGCTCTTCCAGTTTAAATTCGGTGCGGCCCAGGAGATAGAGGATGTAGGCAAACAGCAAGTTGTTTTCCGAGCTGATCAGTTTGCCACTCCGGAAGCCTGCAAAAAGAAGGCATTTCAGGAAGTCGTGCCAGTAGGTGAGATCAAGCACCTTGGCCTGAGCCGCTTTTAGCTTTTCAAACTGAATGTCCCTCAGCTCCTCGCTATACTGCTCAGTCTCTAAATCCTTGCCTCGAAGGATCGAATACACATATTTCAACCGTGCGCGCCGGAATGCCAGACCCACGCTGACACGTAGCAACTGGTCCGGCTTGGGTTGGATATAGTGATTGAAGGATGACGGGGTTCCCGATGATGGCTGCTTGGCTTCCCGGCAGAAGTTTTCCAGATCGGTTCTGCCCTCGTCCCAGAAAACGGACATCAAGGTAAGAATAAAATCAGCCTGATTAAGCGTCTTGCCCTTGCTGTTGATGCGAACAAACACCTCGCTCACCTGTTCCTCATTCACATCTGCGGACAGCTCGAGAACGGTGAACGGAAAGGCCAGCAGGTTGCGCAAATCCATCACGGCGCGCTGCACCTGTTGCCGATCTTCTTCCATCACTTCCCGGGATTCAGCCAGCCCGTCCAGATATGTATTCACCAGGCTGAAGAGGTCCACGTTTTCCTGCCAGAGAAGCGAGATGTCGGGCAGG
>CAZCTM010000039.1:0-15823 GCA_964501925.1 uncultured Zetaproteobacteria bacterium
TGGCCGTGCAAGAAGAATCGGCACGCCCGGAATACCCATTCCGCTTCCCACATCCAGAAGCCTGCCCGCAGGGGGAAGAAGCGGGAGAAGCGCCAGGGAAGGGCGAATAAACCGCTCATGGAATTCATCTCTGCGTTTAACCGAGGTCAGGTTCAGGGCTCGCGAAAAGCGCATGACCTCCTCTACGTAGCGGGACAAACGGTGATCGGGGTCCTGCTTCAATTCCGCATCTGGTTCAAGTGCAGCATCAAACTGGTCAAGGCCGCTGGTGTGATCCCTGAAATTCGCGCTGCCTGACCCAGGTTGCGTGGACGAACACACTGCAATCTCTGCTGGCATTCATGGCTCAAACCACGAACGGACTGATAATCCAGTTCTGCAGGTATGGTCTTCTCCTCCATCTGCTTGAATCGCCTGATCTCCATTTCCTGCTTCTCGAGATAGCCATCGTAATGGATCATGGCCAGCAGGCTTTCCCTGTCGCGTCTCTGAAAATCATGGGGAAGATCGAGCAGTTTAAGCGCTCTTACAGGATCAACATCCTGCCGGTGCACATAGGAAGGAAAACGCACGGGGTTTGAGGGAACAGGCAAGTCGAGTGATTCCAGTTTCTTTCTCCATTCCTTTCCGGTCCCGACCTCAAGACCGTCCATCGATCGCTCGGCGGCCTGAATGCGCTTCAGCCTTGCCTGAAAGGCATGCTTGCGCGCCTCGTCGTATATTCCAAGTTTCAAAGCCACCGGTGCCAGCCTGAGATCGGCATTGTCCTCGCGCAGATTCAGCCGGTATTCCGCTCGGGCTGTAAACATTCGATAAGGTTCGGTAACACCCTTGGTGACCAGATCATCCAGCATGACGCCTATGTAGGCCTCGGACCTGTCCGGTGTCCATGATTCAAGACCCCGTGTCAGCGCAGCCGCATTGATCCCGGCAATCAATCCTTGGGCGGCCGCCTCCTCATAACCCGTGGTACCGTTGATCTGACCGGCATGAAACAGGCCCCTTATCTTCTTTGTTTCCAAAGTGGGAAATAACTCGGTCGGATCCACATAATCGTATTCGATGGCATAGCCCGGCCTTAGAATCACGGCCTGTTCCAGGCCGGGTATGGTGCGGACAAAGGACCATTGAACCTCAACGGGCAGGGATGTGGATATCCCGTTGGGATAAACCTCCTCGTGATCGGGACCCTCGGGCTCAAGAAAAATCTGGTGACTATCCTTATGGGCAAAACGCATCACCTTGTCCTCGATGCTTGGACAGTAGCGAGGCCCTATCCCCTTAATCTCACCCGAATACATGGGGGAACGGGAGAGGTTGGCCCGGATAATGTCATGCGTTTCCCTGGTCGTTCGGGTAATGGCGCATGCCATCTGTTGCGGGATAATGGAATCCACGAGAGCAGAGAACGGCAGGGCCTCTGGATGGCCTGGCTGCTGCTGAAGCCTTGTCCAGGCGATGGTTCGGCGATCCAGACGGGGCGGCGTTCCCGTCTTCATGCGGCCAAGTCGAAAGTCACACCGGTAAAGCTCTTCGGTCAGGCTGCTTACGGGGGCATCACCCGACCTGCCCGCAGGGATCTTGCGTTCCCCAATGTGAATCAACCCCTGAAGGAAGGTCCCCGTGGTCAACACAACGGCACCTGCATAATGAGCCATGCCCAGGTCATCAACGGCACCCGTCACACTGTCCTGCTCGATGATCAGTGATTTTATCGTCCCCTGATAAACATGGATGTTGGGCTGCCGATCCAGTTGGCGGCGCATGCGAATATGGTAGACGTGGCGATCGCACTGGGCCCGCGTGGCCCGAACGGCGGGGCCCTTCCGCTGATTCAGCACCCGATATTGCAGGGCCGACTGATCGGCAACAAGACCGATGAGACCGCCCATGGCATCAATCTCCCGCACAAGATGCCCTTTTCCCACGCCACCCACGGCAGGGTTGCATGACATCTTGGCAATCGTATCCAGATTCTGAGTGATAAGACGAACACGCGCTCCTCGCCGTGCTGCCGCCATGGCAGCCTCACAACCGGCATGGCCGGCTCCCACGACAAGGACATCGACAGCATCATCCGGGTGTTTCACGTGAAACATATCGCACCTCACAGGCCGGTGGAGCTTAGGAACTAAGCGGGACAAAATCCAGATTGAAGGATGGGTGGGCGATCGCCCACCCCTCTTTAGTTAGCTGAATTTCTTCTTGTTCTCCATGAGCGAGTGAATGATCGGCGTCAGGATCAGCTCCATGGCGAGAAGCATCTTGCCCGCGGGCACGACAATGGTGTTTCGACGAGACATGAATGAATCGTGCAACATGGCCAGCAGGTATGGAAAATCGATGTTCCACTTCTGGGGCTGGCGAATGCGGATCACGAGCAGACTCTCATCCGAGGTCGGAACATCGCGGGCAACAAAGGGGTGTGATGTATCAACGACCGGCACACGCTGGAAATTGATGTCCGTGTGCACAAACTGGGGTGTAATGTAGTGCACATAGTCATGCATCCGCTGCAGGATGTTCGCAACAACCGCCTCATCAGAATAGCCGCGCTTTTTGGTGTCGCGGTGGATCTTCTGGATCCATTCAAGATTGACCACCGGCACAATGCCGACAAGAACATCCGTATACTGGGCAACATTGACCTCGGGCGTAATGACTCCCCCGTGAAGGCCCTCATAAAACAGCAGATCGCTGCCCTCTCCAATCCTCTCCCACGGCGTGAAGGTTCCAGGTTCCTGATTGTAGGGGGCCGCCTCTTCCTCATCATGCAAATACTTCCTGGCAAAGCCGGAGCCGGTTTCACCGTATTCCTTGAAGAGCAGTTCAAGCTTGTCAAACACATTGGCATCCGGAGAAAAATGGCTCAGGCGCTTGCCCTGCTTTTCATACTCCTGGGCCGCGGCCTTAAATCCGGCGCGATCGTACTTATGAAAACAATCCCCCTCCACGATAGCGGGAACGACCTCTTCCCGTCGGAAAATATGTTCCAGGGCAACCTTGGCGGTACTTGTCCCCGCTCCGGATGAGCCAGTGATAGCAATAATGGGATGTTTTGCGGACATAATTACAACTCCTTTAATAGGGCAAAATGCTGCTTCGACAGCTTCAATTTACTCGGATTGGTGTTTCGCTGGAAGATTTCCCCTTTGCGCGCATTATGACGGCAAGCACGGTCCCGATTCAAGGATTAGGTGACTGACAAAACCCCTCCTGCTTGACGGGATCATCATTTACCAATGCAAAATTCGGCAAAGATTCGATCCAGAATCTCCTCGATGTCCCCCAGGCCCACGATTTCCCCCAGACAACCACGTGCTCGATGCCATTCCAGGGCTACAAGCTCCAATTCATCTTCCCTGCCAAGCCGCTCAAGCCCCTTGAGCAAATGCCGCCGTGTCCGGACAAGTGCCTGGCGGTGCCTTTCCCGCGTAACCAGCAACCCTTCTTCCTGACCCGGAACCTGTTCGAGATGACGGGCAAGCCGACTTTTGATTTCGGATATACCCAGCCCTTTTATGGCAGAAACAGGCATAAAATGATTCGGGATGGAGTGATTGCCCATCAAATCCATTTTGTTCATCACCATTAAGTCAGCTTTCTGACTCGTATGCCATGTTTCGGGACGAGACGCATCTGCAACAAACATGACCACATCCGCCATCTGTGCAGCCTGCTTTGCCCGTCGAACACCTTCCTGTTCAACAGTGTCATCGGTTTTCCGCAAGCCGGCCGTGTCAATAAGACGCATGGGAATACCGCAGACCTCAAAATCCACCTCCAGGGTGTCACGTGTGGTACCGGGGATTTCACTGACAATGGCGCGTTCACGAGCGGCAAGGCAATTGAGCAGGCTCGACTTGCCAACATTCGGGGCCCCCAGAATCGCTACCGTGGCCCCCTGGAAAAGGCGTTCTCCAAATGCCGATGTCCGTATAAGCGCATCGATGGGCTGCAGCAAATCATCCTTCACCTGCCGGTGAAGTGTCTCAAACAACAAGGGTGGTACGTCCTCCTCAGGAAAATCCAGACAGGCCTCAAGCTGTGCCAGAAGCTCGGAAAGGGAATCCAGCCATCGCTCAATGCATCGACCAAACTCTCCGGCAAGATGCCTCTGGGCCTGCATGGCCGCGCGCGTGGTAAGGGCATCAATACTGGCAATGACCCCTTCAGCCTGGGTCAGATCCATTTTTCCATGCTCCACCGCCCTGCGGGTAAATTCACCGGGTGCGGCCTGATGCGCCCCCAGGTCAAAGAGCCTGTCGATCAGCGCCTGCATGAGCACGGGATTGCCATGACCATGAAACTCAACAACATCTTCACCGGTGTATGAGTCTGGGGCAGGAAAAAAAAGGACGATACCCGAATCAAGAACTTGGCCATCGTCATCATACCAGTGTGCAAGATGTGCATACCTCGGCCGCCAGGGCCTGGTTCTCCGACTCAGCTGCAGAGAGATCTCATTGGATTGTGGCCCTGAAAGACGAATGATGCCAATGCCTCCACGTCCAATCGGGGTGGAAATTGCGGCAATGGTTTTTACATCTGTTCCGGGATCAGGCAACGTCCTGCTGTTTCATCACATACCACTGCTGGAGAATGGACAAAAGGTTGTTAACCAGCCAGTAAAGCACAAGTCCGGCGGGAAAAAACAGAAACAGGGCGGTGAACAGAACGGGCAGGAATCTCATGACCTTGGCCTGAACAGGGTCAGGCGGGGCAGGGCTCAGGCGTTGCTGGACCAGCATGGAAATACCCATGAGTACAGGTAACACAAAGTAGGGGTCCTGGACAGACAGGTCATTGATCCAGCCCACAAACGGGGCCTGCCGGAGCTCGATGGAAATAAGCAAAACCTTGTACAGGGCGAAAAAAACCGGGATCTGGATGATGATAGGAAGGCAACCGCCAAGCGGGTTTACCTTGTTTTTCTTGTACAGCTCCATCATCTCCTGACCCATCTTCTGACGGTCATCGCCATACATCTCTTTCAGCCTGGCGACCTCCGGCTGGAGCTTACGCATGCCCGCCATGGATTCATAGGATTTCTTGCTGGGAAGATAGAACAGGATCTTGATCATCACCACGATGAGAATGATGCACACCCCAAAATTTGGGATGAATTTGTACAAAAACATCAGCAGATCGTGCAGGGGCTTCGCAATAAAGGCGAACCAGCCAAAGTCCACACATCTCTCCAGCTCCACACCGACCTGCTTCATGATGGGAATGGATTTGGGTCCGAGATACAACTGCGTACGGTAGGTAGCTAGTTTCCCATCATAAACGCCATCATCAATGATGCCCGTCTGAAACGTGATGCCATCCCCCTTGTAGTAATAGCGATAGGAACGCGTCTGTTCAGGAATGATCGCCGCGATAAAGTAGCGGTTCATGATGCCTGTCCATCCGCCCACGGCTGCAAGCTTTTCCGTTTTACCCTCGCTCAAATCCTTGTAATCAAACTCCTTCAGACTGCCATCCAGGAAACCTATAAGCCCCTGATGCTCATAGAGTGTATCTGCCTTCTGGTTTGGATTGCGCTCGACCACCTGACGGTACAGCTGCAGACTACCTCCGTTGATTCGGTCTCTCACATCCACCACATACGAACCGTTTTCCAGGATCATCTGCCGCTCCCAGACGAGACCATCCGGCAGATCGGCACGAAGCACCAAGGTATGCGTTCCCTGGACCGTCTCCTGACGGATGGCGTGAAAAACAGCTTCCACGTGCCTGTTCAGAATACCCACGCTCATGTATATGGGGTGGGGATCGCTGGTTGTCAGGACGAAGACGGGCTCCGAGTTTGCGTCCTTGCTTTCATGATACCTGCTCAGACTCGCTGCCTTAATGGCTCCACTGCGGGGATCAATCCTCACGTTCAGGACATCATTGCCCCACGAAATCATGTCGGAATTTGCGCTTGCGGTATTATCCAGGCTGCCTGCCGTTTCTGTTTGCACGATCTGTGCATTCTGCCGGGGCTCTGCCGGTGGAGCCTCACTTTCCCTGCTTGAAGGGGCCTCAACGGGCTGAGCAGCCTCCGATAAAGCAGTCGACTGTTGCCTGCCCGTCGTTTCAGGGAAAATCATCCCCCATAAAAACAGAACCAGCATGGATAATGCAAACGCGAGGATCAGGTTTCGTTGCTGGTTCATCGGATGCCCGTCTTAACAGGATAAGGGATTGTCTTCATGGTACCGGATCATAGCCTCCGCGTGAAAATGGGTGGCAGTGGAGCAAGCGGCGAATGCTCAACAAGACACCCCGGATCACTCCGTGGCGCTCGATGGCCTCCAGGGCATAGCGCGAACACGTAGGCTGATGGATACATCTTGGGGGCATGACGGGTGACAACAGCAACTGGTAAGCACGAATCAAGCCCGTTAACAGCCGTTTCATCCCTTATCCCCCTTCATGCAGTGATAAATTCTATCCAGCCCGTTTCGCATGTCCTCGCCAGTCCGAAGACCTTCCTGGTACGGAACCCTGGGTATCACCAGAATATCAACCCCGATTTCCTTCACGGGATGGCAACGAAAGATGTTGCGCAATTTTCGTTTGAATCGATTCCGCTGTACAGCTTTCCCGTAACGCCTGGAAACCGCAAAGCCCAACCGCGCATGTTTTTTCTGGTTCGGTGCAAACGAAAAGCGAAGTGAATTGCATGCAAATCGTTGCCCGTTTCGTAGCGCCCTGAAGTCTGCCTTGTATCTCAGGCGAAGCTTGACGGGAAACGTATGTCTCAGGAAGAAAGACGCTTACGGCCCTTGCTGCGCCGGCGGCTGATAATGGCCCGTCCAGACCTTGTCGCCATGCGGGCCCGGAAACCGTGGGTGCGAGCGCGGCGGATTCGGCTTGGCTTGTATGTAAAACTCATAGATACTCCTGAAAAATCGGCTGGCAATGGTAGGCACGCACTCTATCCTGTCAAGCAAGGATTCAAGTGAAGCACGAACAGTATTCCTGGTCGCGCTCATGTAAAGAGGTTTCGCTGCCTGATCCAAAATCACGGTAGATGAAATCCTTCGACTGTGTTAATTATTTGGGAATGGGTGACATGGCTTCAAAGATAGACTGGCAATACATCTTGGACGATCTTGCTGAACACGTACCGGCAGTCCAGTACGATGCCTGGATCCGCCCCATTCAAGCCGTCTGCAAGGACAACTGTGTCACGATCTCCGCCCCGAGCCGTTTTTTTCTTGACGGCTTCAAGGATCGTTACGAGAGCCTCATAAGAAAGAGCCTGCATGAGAAATTCGGCTCCGACATAGAGCTGAAATTTGCCGTTGATTCCAGTCTCAACACCCTCATCAGGGATGATGATCGCACGAACAGGCACCCAAAAAGGAACCAGATCGATGGCTACATCGATCCCCGGTTTACCTTTTCCAACTTTGTCGTCGGCTCAAGCAACGAATTCTGCTACGCCGCCTGCCGCGCAGTGGCTGAACAACCGGGAGAGATCTACAATCCGCTTTACATCCACGGGGGGGTAGGACTGGGCAAAACCCATTTGATCACTGCGGTCGCCAATGCGGTGATCCAGAACAGCAACATCAAGATCGCCTACCGCACCTCGGAGAGCTTCACAAATGAACTGATCTCCGCCATCCGCAATGGAACCACACAGCAGTTTCGAAACCGCTACCGTAAAGTGGACATCCTGTTCATCGATGATGTTCAATTTATCGCGGGGAAGGGGAGCACTCAGGAGGAATTCTTCCACACCTTCAATGCCCTGTATGAGGTTCGCAAGCAGATTGTCCTGACATCCGACCGCAGCCCCCGCGAACTGGATCACCTCGAAGATCGCCTGAAGTCGAGATTCAACTGGGGGCTGGTTGCCGACATCCAGCCCCCGGATTACGAAACCCGACTGGCAATCCTGTGTCGAAAGGCGGAACTTGCCGGCGTCACCCTGCCCGAAAATGTCGGGGCCCTGCTTGCACACAGGATAAGCAACAATGTCCGCGAGCTTGAAGGCGCCCTTACCCGCCTGACTGCCCATGCCACCCTCACCGGCAAGGTCATCGATATTGATTTTGCCAAGCACGTCCTTCGTGATCTGCTGCACGAGGAATCGAGGGTGGTCAGTGTGGAGGAAATCCAGAAACGAACGGCCAATTACTATAACATCCGGCTCATCGATATGCGTTCCAAAAAGCGGACACGCAACATTGCCCTACCCCGGCAGATCGCCATGTACGCCTGCAAGCAACTCACCACAATGTCTTACCCGGAGATCGGGGAACAGTTCGGGGGGAGGGACCACACCACGGTCCTCCACGCTGTAAAGAAGATCAGTGACATGATGAAAAACTCAAAGGAGTTCCAGGAAGAAATCCATCGCCTGCTGTCAGTGATCAAGGGATAAGTTGTACTTTTTCCGGTCCGAGCATGTGGATAACACTGGAATGAGCGTTCCAAAAGGGACCATATTTCCTTGAAACGGGATTTATACCCATGATATACAGTCGCAAGCAACCAGTTATGCATGGGAGATTTCGTCCCCAAGTGGCGCCGGGCAAGGGGTAAACGACTTATCCACATTATCCACAAGACCTATGATGACGACTAACTATTTGTTATAAATAGACCTTTAAGAGGGAGAGTCTCTATGCAAGTTACGCTTTCCAAGCAAACCATCCACCAGGCTGTTCAGCGGTGCCAGAACGTTGTCGAGCGAAGGCACACGGTCCCCATCCTTTCCAATCTCCTTTTAGAGGCGGAAGATCGGCGCTTGCATATCACGGCAACGGATCTCGAAGTGGGACTAAAGGCGGAGGTCGAGGCGGAGGTTGAGAGGGAAGGTTCATTGACGGTTTCGGCACGCAAGCTCCATGAGATCGTCAAAGAACTGCCCGATGATGCCCCCGTTCAACTCCTCCTTGACGGATTATTTCTCCATATTTTCTGTGGCAAGTCGAAATTTCGCCTGTCTACACTTCCTGCCAGTGATTATCCGGCTCTGAGTGAAGAGATTGAAGCGGAACCCATCCAGATCGATGGCCGTGATCTGGCAAAGATGATCGCTGCGACGAGCTTTGCCATGTCCAGCGATGAAACGAGAAAGTATCTGACAGGTACGCTGTTTGAACTCAAGAAACCCTCCTATCTGACCCTGGTGGCCACGGACGGGCACCGTCTTTCCCTGTCTGAGGTCAAGCTCCAGGGGATTCCATGCGAATCGAGATGCATCGTACCCAAGAAGGCGGTCATCGAGCTCAGGAAGCTTGCCGAGGAGGTTGAAGGGCAGGTGCAATTGTATCTCGGTGACCGGTTTATCCGGATGAAGAGCGGAAAATTCATCCTGAGCTCCAAACTGATCGATGCCCGCTTTCCCGCTTATGAGGAGGTCGTCCCTGCAGACGAGTCGGGCGGCGCTGTCATTGACCGGCTTGGCTTTGATCATGTTTTACGGCGGATCATGATTGTGGCCAACGAGTTTACCCATGATACCCAGCTGCAATTCAATCAGGGTGTTCTTCACATTTCGGCCCACAATACCGAGCAGGAAGAGGCTGAAGAAACCATGGAGATCGAGTATACTGGACCGGAGCTGACCATTGGCTTCAATGCCCGTTATCTGCGGGATGTCCTGTCCGTGATTCAGGGACAACGCATCAGAATGCAACTGAAGGACAGCCTTTCGCCGGTACTGGTGCTGGATGAAAGCCTGGATAGCGAGCGTTACGTGATCATGCCGATGCGCATTTAGCTTTTTTGAAGGTGTTGTGAGTCACGACCCCAGACTGTACCTGAGAAGGCTTGATGTGGATGCGTTGCGATGTTTTCAGCATGCATCCTGGGAATTCTCCCCCGGCCTGAATCTGATCACGGGGATCAACGGCTGTGGCAAGACGACGTTGCTCGAGGCCGTAAGTGTGCTTGCTCATGGTCGATCCTTCAGGAGCGCGCGTGATCCCCAGCTTGTTCGCCGGGATGCCCGGCAGTTCAGGATAAGGGGGAATTGGTGGCGATTTGGCCAGCTGCATGTGGAGGCCAGGGGATGTCGCGGCAGGGTGGAGTTGATGTTGCAGGGTCTTCCCGTGCAACGTTCGGATCTGAATGAGGCCTTGCCGGTCATTGTTGAAGCGCCACAGGCACGACGGCTGATTGATGGCTCGGCACGGGAACGACGCCGCTGGCTGGATGGTCTGCTCATCGCCTGCCAAAGCGGTTATGGAAGCCGGTACCGGGGTTACCTTCGCTGCCTGATGCAGTGGCAGAGACTGCGCAGACAGGGAAGGCCTGTCGCCCAGGAAATGGCGGTGTGGGAAAAGCAGATGGTGACATATGGTTTGGATGTCACCCGCATGCGGAAGCAGATCCTGAGTGAGTTGAACGGAATATTAAGTGAGTTAACTGACTTAGTCGAGGGTGAGCTGGTGTTGGGCGTAAAGGAGACCGCTCCACCGGATGGTGACTCCTGGTGTTCCCGACTGGCCGGCTGCAGGACGGGGGAAAGAGGGCCGGGGCGGCTTTGTATGGGGCCGCATTGTGACCAGCCCGAGATCTTCTACTGTGGCAGGGAGATTCGCCATACCGGTTCCAGGGGGCAACAGCGGCTGGCGGCCATCGCAATCCGGCTGGCGGAATGGAAACTGAAGAAGACAAGCCGGGGGGTGGCACCGTTACTGCTTCTGGACGATTGTCTTGAGTCTCTGGACCGGGAGCGTCAGAGGCGGCTTTTGAGGTGTTTGCAGTCAGTCGATGCCCAGATCCTGCTGACCGCGCCAACCGGAAGTTCCGTTGGGTTTGATTCAGCTACGCATGTTCATATGTCGGGTCAACCGGATGGGAGCATGAAAGATGGGCCTTGTGTGATAATCGCCAAGGCCGTGAAGGAGGCAGCGTGAGCAAGACAGCACAACAGGCATATGATGCGGAAAGCATCAAGGTCCTCCGGGGTCTGGATGCTGTGCGCAAGCGGCCGGGTATGTACATCGGCGATACCGATGATGGAACCGGCTTGCATCATATGGTGTTTGAGGTGGTGGACAACGCCATTGACGAGGCCCTTGCGGGTTACTGCGACAAAATCGAAGTCATCCTGCATTCGGACGATTCTGTCACCGTGCGTGACAACGGTCGCGGCATTCCGGTTGATATCCATGCTGAGGAGGGTGTTTCCGCGGCCGAGGTCATCATGACCGTGCTGCATGCAGGCGGTAAATTTGATGACAACTCCTACAAGGTGTCCGGTGGTCTTCACGGTGTGGGCGTTTCCGTGGTCAACGCACTGTCCGAAACCCTGGAACTGCTCATTCGCAGGGATAAGAAGGTCTACTACCAGAAATACAGGGATGGGGTTCCCGACGAACCCCTGAAGGTGATTGGAAAGGCGGAAGGGACCGGTACGGAGATCCGTTTTCTGCCAAGCCTGAAGGTTTTTTCCCAGCGCAAATTCTCTGCGGATGTGCTGTCCACCCGCTTGCGCGAGCTCTCCTTTCTCAACAGGGGCGTCCGTATCGAGCTTCATGATGAGCGAAACGACACCCATCAGGTGTTTGAGTATGAAGGTGGAATCACCGCCTTTGTCGAGCATTTGAATCGGGCAAGAACTCCCCTTCATCAGAAATGCATTTCGATCTCAGGCACAAGGGGCGACACAGCGGTTGAATTGTCCATGCAGTGGACGGATGGGTATCAGGAAAATGTCTTCTGCTATACCAACAACATTCCCCAGCGCGATGGCGGAACCCATCTGGCGGGTTTCAGGGCAGCCCTGACCCGGTGCATCAACAATTACGCGACCAGCAACGACCTGCTGAAAAAGTACAAGGTCAGTTTAAGCGGCGAAGACTGCCGCGAAGGCCTGACGGCCGTGCTTTCGGTAAAAACCCATGATCCGAAGTTCTCTTCCCAGACCAAGGAAAAGCTGGTTTCCAGTGAGATCAGGGCCATCGTGGAATCCATTGTCTCTGAAAAGTTCTCCGAGTGGATGGAGGAGCATCCAACCGAAGCCAAGCGTATCGTCGGCAAGGCGATCGAGGCGGCGACGGCGCGCGTGGCGGCGAGGAAGGCCCGCGAACTGACGCGGCGCAAGGGTGCCCTGGATGTCTCCAGTTTGCCCGGCAAACTCGCCGACTGTCAGGAAAAGGATCCGGCCGCCAGCGAAATATTCCTGGTAGAGGGTGATTCCGCGGGAGGATCAGCGAAACAGGGTCGGGACCGGCGGTTTCAGGCCATCCTCCCGCTCAAGGGGAAGATCCTGAATGTCGAGAAGGCGCGGTTTGACAAGATGCTCTCTTCCCAGGAAATCGGAACGATCATTACAGCCCTTGGAACGGGCATCGGCAAGGATGATTTTGATGTTGCCAAGCTGCGCTATCATCGTGTCATCATCATGACGGACGCCGATGTCGATGGCTCGCATATTCTGACCCTGTTGCTTACCTTCTTTTACCGTCAGATGACCGACATTATCACCCGGGGACATCTGTATATCGCGCAGCCCCCGCTTTATCGGGTGGCGCGCGGCAAACAGGCGCGTTACCTGTCCAGCGAGGATGAGCTTCTGGAGTTTTTGCTCGAGCACGGCAGCAAGGATGTAAGCTTCTTTCCCTATGACAAGGCCCGGCCCATCCAGGGGGAGCGTTTGCAAACCATCGTCAGAAGCATTCAGCGTCTGAGAAAAATCCAGAATCGCCTGAGTCATCGCATGGACCGGACCATTCTGCAGGTTCTTCTGGAAACGGGAAAAATGACGATGTCGATCATGCGCTCCCGTGAACGCCTGGAATCCTGGTTAAATGATTTTCAGCGGAAATTTGCCGAGCGGAGGCCGGATGAGAAGGTCGGCTGGGAGATCATCGAGGACCAGAATCTGGGGTGTTTCCTCGTCAGGTTTACGCGCCGGGATCATGGACGCCTTGTTTCTTCCACGCTGGACATGGATCTGATCAGCACGGCGGAGTACAAGGAGGCTCAGGCTCTTTGCAGCAACGTGGAGTCCCTGGTCGGGGATGGGGCCTTCCTTCAGTTCGGCGAGAAGAGGAAGGACATCCTGCACTACGATGACATCGCCAGCGCCATTGAGGAGGAAGGGAGAAAGGGGATCAACATCCAGCGCTACAAGGGTCTGGGGGAAATGGATCCCAGCCAGCTGTGGGAGACAACGATGGATCCCGAAAAGAGGATACTGCTCAAGGTGGTACTGGAGGACGTCGTGGCGGCGGATGAGGCCTTCGCCACCCTGATGGGAGATGTTGTGGAGCCAAGGCGAAGGTTCATTCAGGAAAACGCCCTGAAGGTCCGCAACCTTGATATCTAGCGGATAAAGACCTGCTCATGAGTGAAAAAGAAGCCAGTAAAAAGGCTCTGCGCTACGCCGAGTGCGGAGTCGATATCGACGCCGGCAATGCCTTTGTCTCCCGCATCAGAACGGCGGTGACATCCACCTATCGACCAGAGGTCCTGGCGGGACTGGGTGGATTTGGCGGCCTGTTCGCGGCTGATTTTGCAGCCTTTCACGAGCCGGTGCTGGTCTCCTCGACGGACGGCGTGGGCACCAAGCTTTTGCTCCTGCAGCGACATGAACGGCCGGAGGTGGCCGGTCAGGATGTCGTGGCCATGTGCGTGAACGACATTGCCGCTCAGGGGGCCTCTCCCCTGTTTTTCCTTGATTATCTGGCCAGTGGATCCATGGACGAGGAGATCCTTTGCAGGGTGGTCGAGGGCATCGCCGGGGCCTGCCGGATCTGTGAGTGTGCCCTGATCGGCGGCGAGACGGCGGAGATGCCGGGCATGTACGCGCCGGGTCATTACGATATCGCCGGATTCTCGGTCGGCGTTATTGAGAAAAGCCAGATCATCGATGGCTCTTCCATCAGGGAAGGCGATCGTATTCTGGGGCTGGCCTCCTCGGGTCCGCACAGCAACGGCTATTCCATGATCCGCAAACTCCTGGAGCTGGGTCGGGCGGATCTTGCCCATGACAGGCTGGCCGATGGCTCGTTGGCGATTGATGCCGTGCTGGCCCCGACCAGGCTATACGTGCCAGCCGTCAGGGCGCTGATGAAGGAGGGTGTTGAGATTCATGGCCTGGCGCATATCACGGGTGGAGGCATGTTTGACAATATCGAGCGAATCCTGCCTGAGGGTCTTGCCGCCACGGTGGATGTCTCCGCCTGGCCGGTGCCGCCGGTGTTCGACTACCTGCTATCCTTCGCCGATATCGAGCGCGATGAGTGCTATCGGACCTTCAACATGGGTATCGGCTTTGTCGTTATTCTGCCGGAGTCCGCAGCGGCCGAGGCCGAATCTGTCTTGCGTGAGACCGGTGAGAGCGTTTTCTGCATCGGCCGCGTCCACAAGCGCGCTGCCGGCAGGTCAGTGGACTTGATCGGGTAACGTCTTAGCTCACCTGCCGCTTTGGAGCGCAGCGGAATTGCCAGTCCGAGTTAATAAAATGAGTATACTGTCCCCGCTATTCCCCTATTCCCCATACTGTCCCCGCTATTCCCCTTGTTACTTTTTGAGACGCTTTACCGCCTGTATTATCTTGTCGACCGGTTCAGAAACTTGAACTGGTGCTATACGAACGTTTACCCATTCATTGCCATCTTTTATTGTTGCACGCCACGTATTCCCTTGGCTTTCATCATATGCGATTCCAAGTGCGTACTTATACCCAACCAAGCTTGGGCAAAATGAATTGCACAAAGAAGCCAGTTTCAAGTGAAAAAAGTACAATGCAGGGCTTGTGCTTGAGGGCCTATCAATGGAGAGCTGAATAAATTTGTTTTCGCTAAATTCTCTCCAAGATTCCCCAGCGATGTGACCAGCATGAATTATTTGCTTTTCAGTTTGTTTATTCACATTCCTTACTACACTAATGTTGACTTGATTATCCCTAACCTTGAGAACATCTTTTAACCTTCTAATCCAATTCATTACCTCCTTAAATTTGTCCTCGGGTGGAAAGATGATGAACTGATGCCTATTCTCTTTGTTTATGCTTGATGGAAAAACCAAATAGACTGAATATAGCATTGGATGAATGTATACATAGTTTTTCCTTCTATTATCCGGACTGTTAGTTTTTGTTTCGGTTAATGATTTAACAGCCCAGTCGCGATCAAGGTTGCTAATATTCGCATTAGAAATATCAATGCTCATTAATGGGAATCCAAGCGTTTTGCAAAAAAGAGTCTTGGAAAATTCAAAACGATGCGTGTCTTCAATTTCTATGCCTCCGAGAACCAGGCGCTTTCCACCCGTCATAGGCCCTAGCAACGCTACATCTAACCGGTATTTCTCTCCGAATGGGGTAGAAATCTTGTACTCAGTTTCTACTCTCTCAACATAAGCCAATAGATCACCAGACAATTTAAAGTCTGATGATTTTGAATCCACGAAAGACCAAACAAGGCTTTGCTTATTATTAATCATTTCTTTGCAGGTCGAAGCGATTAAATTTTGTGCTTTTGAATGTTTAGTATTTTGCTTCTTGCTTTTATGCCGATCTAGTATTTCCGCAGCTATTAAATTTGTTTCCGCTGAAGATGCTTTTGGATACCTTCTAAAATGAGCTTGTGACTTTAACTTTCCATCTTTGTAATAAGCCCGACTTACCCATACTAGCAACCTGTCATCAGAAGCAAATGGGCCGAGCTTTCTTGCATCTTCACGGCTTTTTATATCAACCGCTTTGATCTCCTCTTTAAACAGCCCTTTTGAAGAATAAACCCTTAAAGCTAAATGCATGTACTTGTCTTTTCCTCCTAACCAATAATTGTAATTGGTCACAGGTTGAACCCTCTGCAAAACCCATCGAATTTTCTATAGGATAGGAGGAGAATCCGAT
>CAZCTM010000040.1:0-15620 GCA_964501925.1 uncultured Zetaproteobacteria bacterium
TGCGCAGGATTCTTTCCAAGAATGCCCTCAAGCAACTTGGCACTTTCCCCCTTCCCGCTTATTGTGACCTCACCTTCCAGAATCCACCGGGTCATGTCCGCGACGTTCGGTTTCAGCCTGCCCTTGGCATCGAGCAGGATTGTTTCACCGCCATTTGCCACCCAATTCCATTGCCGGTTGTCCGATACCAGCGTCAGCAGATAATCACCCAGTCGCCGCTTTCCACTCCTGGACATCAACTCCACCTGATTCACAGCAAGTTTGAGGTCAGCCTTCCAGGGCTGCATGGTTTTTCTGTTCAGTCCAACTTCACCCTGCAACTGGATGGTGCCCAACAAGGGCAGTGAGGCTATCTGGGGGATGTATGGCTTCAGAATTTTAATGTCAGCATTCAGATCCAGATCCGAGAAGATCAGATTCCCTCCGGATAAGGCCACAACCATGCTGAACGTTTGTTTCCTGCCCGTCCCTTTCAGGGCAATGGCCGGTCTCCCCAGCAAGAGATGCCACCAGACAGGTGTAACATCAAGGGAGTCAAGCTGGATTTCCGGCCCTTTTCGGAGTTTGATTTTTACGGCTGAAAGGCGCAATCCCGGCAGCCAGTGTTTGCTGATCGATCCAACGTGGATGACCTTGTTTATTTTCAGTCTGTTTAGGGTGGAATACACGAGAGGTTCCGGTTGCCAGCGAAGCCACAGGAAACAAGGCAGCGAAAGCACAAAGATCAGCAGATATACATACCAGGACCGTTTCATCACTTTTCCCGGGTGGCCAGCAGATCGACATCGATCATCCCCGGCTTGGCCGTTGCAAGCATTTTTGCCCGTTCCAGGCCAACGCCGGCTTGCGCCAGTTTATAAAGAAAATAGATCAACGACTGATAAGGAACGGCCTGTAACCGGATCTGAAGGCGCTTCTTCCCTTCCTGCTCTGGCTGAGGTTTAAGTCGAACAATAAATGAACGAACGTGGGATGTCTGGGCAGATTGTTCAATCGTGGTCAACAGATCCTGAGTGTTTTTCCTGCGCCCCCCCCTTTTCAGCTTGTTGGCCAGAACCTGAACTTCCAGATATTGCTGTTCAAGGCCCGGGATCACCTCGCGGTTTTCCTGAATGTTGTCTTTCATGGGCAACCACAGGCCAAAGACAAACAGAAGCACGGGCAACACTACCGCAGCGATTAGAAGGAGGTAACGTTCCCTTTCCGGCAGCTTCTGGTACCAGGGAATCAGCTTGGATTCAATCTCTCCCCGCAGAGTTGCCAATCGCTCCGAGAACCATGGGATCCGGGTCAGAGCCATCTTCTTCATGACCACCTCAGGCGAAAACGGACCTGTTTCTTCTCTTTTTCAAGCTCAGTGTCATCCACCTTGACTTCCGCATCCACAAGTTGGGCAAGCGCATCCCTCGCCCGGTTAACCATTGCGAAATCCGTAATTGTCCCGCTCAGTACCATCCCGCCATCGATCAGGCTTACTTCCCTGAGTTGCATGTCTGGAAATTGTTTTTTGAGCTTGGCGACAGCCTCCAGTTGCCGGAGATAATGCCACGTGCCAGCATCATTGCCCGCAGCTCCCACCACATTCCTGAGTTGGGCCACGGGGTCGATGATGACCTTTTCATCGGGGAGTGCCTGTCGGAAGACCGTTTTGATGTTTTGCTGAAGGGTTTCCACGCGCGCGTTCAGAACTGACAATGAATAGAGATCGATGGAAAAGGAGAAGGCAACAAGGATGAGCGCCATGACCGCGGCTCGCCGCCAGGGTGAAAACTGTCGCATCCAGCTGGCCTTGGCGGACCAGGTTGTGTGCCTGAAATTGGGGCTGCCTGATGATAAATCTACCAATCCGGTTGCAGCCCTGATGTTTGCTTCAGCACGTGAAGGAAGGCGATTGACCAAATCGCCTGACCAATTGATCTTTGATTGAAGCAGGGTCAACAGTGATTCATCCAGCAGACCAATGACCGGAAGATCATTGGAATAACCCATGGCGGACAGGCTGAGGAGGATATCGTCGGCAATATCTTCCATGGGCCTGCTGCAGGTAAAGTTTAACCGTCTGAGACCCTTCCAGATCCCATCTCTGAAGAGGCCAAGAAACAGGCCCTGTTCATCAGCATCAAGTACGGCCAGAGGGCTTTCCTCCTCAGCGGGCAGAATCGATGTCAAACGCACCCATCCATCGGGCCAGACAACCGTGCAGTTGGCCAATTGCTGATGCTGTGAAATGGACTCCTTGGCAGTGAGGGGAAGAGCGAACATCAACCCTTCGATTCTGTCTCCGATCTTTTTCGCTTGCCACGCAATCCACCAGTCTTCAGCCGGCTCCCCGCACTGGTCCTCAAGCTCCTGTCCAAGGATGTTGGTATCGAGCAGGCGAAGGTTTGGAAGTGGGAGAGCAAAAGAGCGGACAATCAGGTCTTCGAGAGGCCAGAGCAATGCCTGAACTTCCCTGTAGGTGTCGGGGAGTTCCGGAAGGGCAGTCTCCTCTTGCTCATGTTCCTGAGCAGAAAACGTGTCCAAGGAGAAGGTCGAAGCGCCATCCAACAGACCGACGCTAAGCGTTCCCGAATCCCAGCTGGCAACTACTGCTTCCACCCAAGCCTCTGTCTGTAAACGGTGTTCAACGTCTTTGTGTCTCTGACAAGGAGCATCTCCTCACCCCAGCGGACCCGACCAAACCTTGCCCGGGAACGGACAACAAAGGCATCACTTTTCACATCAATCCCTGCTGCATTCAGCTCACCTGCCAGAGCAGCAAACTGGGGTTGGGTGTTCAGCTCACCAACCGATGCGAAAGGCTTTGACTCCCTCAACATAAGAATGGCATCAGCAAGAGCCGGGGTCATTTTCTGTGAAAGGGACAGGAGCACTTCTCTGGGCGCTGTATTGATATTAATCGGTGTCTTCCCCTTGCTTTCGCGAACAATTACCACACTTCGCAACTCTTCGACCATGTCCGCATCAAATCCCGCCACCAGTATAACTTCCTCAAGCCGATCCAGGGGCATATTTTTTGGACCGTATGGCTTGTCTGCGTAAGCAGCGGATTCAGCCCCAGCGGGGCCGGATGGTAAATCATCTTTATCCATCCAGTCCACAAGCGCATCGACCAGGGTGGGAGGTATCTCGAGGATGGCAAAGAGCCGCTTGGCCATGGCCACGCGATCCGGTTGCATGACCCCTTGCGGATTTACCAGATCGTTCAAGTTCAAGTAGCGATTGGCATCCTCAATCCGGACAACAATCTCGCCCTCATCCACAGGGAATGCAGGTGTTGGCTGGGCCCAGTCTTCACTCAGATCGTCAGTCTGCGACTTCTTCGCATCTTCCTGCAAGACAAGCCGGGCCAGTTCAAGCCCGGATTCGGCCGCCATCCAGGCACGGCTCGACTCATCCATGTTTTCTGCCTGTCTCAGACTTATCCAGTCCTCATAGGCGGCTGTAACAACCCAGACGGACACAAGCGACAGCAACCCCAGGACAAGAACAAGGGCAACACCGCGCTCCTCTTTCCTTACCATCAACCAAATCCGGCCGGCGGCGTTTGAGAAGGCAATTGAACGAAGATGGGAAAGACCAGTTCCCTTTCTCCATCAACATCTTTCCAACGCACCACCAATGCAGAAGGCAACGCCTTCCTTTCCCTGGAATCCCATGTATCCAGCAAGTGGCCATCCTTTTCCATGGCCTGAACTTCAAGGGATTCGATATCCCCCATATTCCAGCGCAATGGCTCCTTGTCAGGCCAACCAGGAAGGGACGGTACGACTTCCCGCACAAGCTGTGGCACTTCCGTGCTCTCATCCAGGTAGTACCTTACCAGGCTTAATGTTGGTCGATCGGGCTCACGTACCAGCATGATCAATTCGTCATAGGCCAGACCACTTCGCACATCATGGACAAGACGTAAGGAAGTAACGCGTTGATCCTGGGAAAGAGCCAAGGCACTGACATCCAGGCGCATTTGTCTGCCCAGGGTAAAGGCTTGCACATAACGGTCCCGCACCTTTTTCAGCTCCTCGAAGCCTTCCCCGGCCGGCACCGTTGCCGCATAAGTAAATGCAGCAATCATGGCAAAGATGGCAAGTGCGACAAGCACCTCAAGCAAAGTAAATCCTGAATCGCTTCTCATGGCCTGGCCCGGTAGAGGAACAAATCAACATCAGGCTCACCCTGAACTGAAACGCTCATGTTCTGTCGGATAAAATCGGGGATTGGTGTTGTTTCGATTTTGCTTTTCCAGGTCAGCAATTGCCCAAGCGCACGAACCTCCCCTCTTTCTTCGGAGATTGGAATATCTGGTTTCAGTCGTTCTCGGGCCAGAAGATCCATGGCTGTTTCCAGGGCCAGCGCATGTGAACGCAGGCTATACTGGATATCTGCCGAGTTGCCCAAACGGGAGATAAGGACCACCAGTGCCGTTGTAGCAATGGCGAGGGCAACCATGACCTCAAGCAGGGTAAAACCCGAGTTTTTTCTCATCTCTTAAGCGCTTCTCTGGAAATACCTTTCGGGCCAGGGCGAACATGAATGGTTTCACCGCCACCCTCAGTTACCAGGACGATGTCGGTAATGGTCAACATCCCGTCCGGCAAGATGACAATGCGGCCAAGCGAAGGCTCTTCGTTTTCTTTGGGGCTCTTTCCGGTGAACCGCAAGGCTTGATCCAACTCTTCCGTTCGCACTTCCCCAATGTGTACTCCCTGGGCCAGATGGTGCGGGGCAAAAACCTTTCCGTCGTTCTTGGCCCGCCATACTCCTTTTTCATCGGCTTCCTGAAAAGTATAACGATCAGGATACCCGCTCCATCGGATCGGGTATCCGGTCAGGGTGGCTTCCTGTTCGGCAAGTTGCAGACTTTTCTGTAACCGGCGGCTCTCGTTTTCAAGCTGTTCCAAAGGGTTGTGAAACATCCTGGGAACCACCAGTGCCGCCGTCACGGCAACAATGAGCAGGACCAGCATGATTTCGAGAAGGGTAAAGCCGCGATGCGTAACCGGCCTTATGCAGATGTTCGTATCACTCCCAATTGCCGATATCGGCATCGAAGCCCGTGCCTCCAGGACGTCCGTCGGCACCATAGGACATCAGGTCAAAATCCCCATGCACACCCGGAGAGAGATAGATGAATTCATTTCCCCATGCGTCTCTGGGTACACGATCCATATAACGTTTGCCACCCGCACTCGGCTGTACGAGGGCGATCAGGCCTTCCGAAGTGCTTGGATAATGATGATTCTGCAGCCGATAAAGCTTAAGGGCCTGGGCAAGGTTGCTCATTTGTGCCTTGGTCGCCTCTACCTTGGCCTCATCTGCCCGCTCGACAAGGCGGGGAGCTACAATGGCCACCAGTGTACCGATGATGATTAGCACAACCATGATTTCCAGTAATGTAAAACCAGACTGTTTCCTTTTATTTTTTTTCATTTCTTTCTCCTTTTCTAAGCCAGAAATCATTGCGCTCAAGGGGGTCATAGAGTTTTTTTTCCCCGTCTATGACAATCCCTGGGCCTAATCTCACGTCATCCGCTTCATGAATCAAACGATCCAGAATAAACCAGCTTCCCAGCAATAATCCATGTTTAGCTACAGCCCTTCGGGCATAAAGTGAGCAAACCGGATACGATGGGCAGCTCCGACCATCCAGGTTACCGACAAAACTCTGGTAGAAATAGAATGGAAACTGTCCAGGAGCATGGGGAGGCATGGAAAGATTCCTCAACCCAAAGAATCCCAACAGGCTTGCGCTGGCAAGAAACGTGGCGAGAGACAATGAACGCATCACCATGGTCTGCCCTGCAAGCCGCTGGCAAGCCACAGATTCTGCCACCAGGCCATATACATTTCACTGTTTTCCCTCTCTGCCAGGGAAACAGCGGAAAAAATGGTGCCGGACCAGAGCCAGATCGTGATCAAGGAAAAAAATACTGTCACTGGCCCCATCCGACGTCTTGCAGCCCACAGGGTCAGAAAAAGCATCGGCCATACCATAAGGGCAGCAACACCGGCATCATGCCATCGATCAAGCCAGGCATGTCCAGCACCTGGAATAATGGTTGCCATCAATCCAGTCACCCACGTGTTGATGGTCGAAGGTGCCGGGCTGTGTTTGAGGTAGTCATCGATCAGGACCTGATGGATCCCTGCTTCTTTCAGTTTCGGAAAGCGTGTTTTCTGCTGACGCATTTCCAGTATGGCAACAGCAACATTGATGCGAGTACGCCACGGATCGGCCTTTGGCAGTTGATCGGCAGCCTTCTGCAGACGATGAATAGCCGCCTCATCATTTCCCTTGGCGGCAAGGGATAAGGCACCAATATATATATCGGCTGTTTTGGCACTGGCAGCATGCGGTTGAGCAAACGCAATACCGACACACCAGCAAACCGTAACCATCAAAAGCATGGCGGGCTTACCTGGGATTGATTCAATCACGTCAGCGAACCAGTTCATTCATTTCCATAATGGGGAGAAGTATCGCCATGGCCAATGTGCCCACCATCACCGCCATGGCCATTACGAGCAGTGGTTCAAGTATCGTCACCAGTCTCTTCAGGCTACGTCGTGTTTCTTCATCATAAGAGTCCGCTACTTTCAGGAGCAGGGAATCCAGTTTTCCGCTTTGTTCACCGACCTGAATCATGCGTACCGCCAGATGTGGAAAGCGTCCGCTCTGTTTCAGCTGATCGGCAAGGCTTCCTCCTTCACGAAGGGTTTCCGATGCCTCTTGCGCCGATTTCCGCATCGGTAAAATGGTCAGACTTTCATTGGCGATACGAAGCGCGATCAGGACCGGCACGCCGCCGTTTAGCAGCATCCCCAGGGTTCGTGAGAACCTGGCAGTCTGAATTTTTGTCAACAGGGAGGCGGAAAGTGGCAACTTCAACAGCAGTTCATCCCGCCCGTAGCGAACGGAAGGGTTGCGCAAGGCCAGCTGGATTACGAGCAGGGCAGCAACAATGAATGCTAGAAGCCATAATCCGCTTTCCCTGATCCAGCTTGAAACGGCAATCAGCATTTGGGTCAACCATGGAAGCTCCGCATTGGTCTGTTCAAACACTCCAACAATCTGGGGCACAACCACCGCCAGCATGAAAATCATGACCAGCACGCCAAAGCCCGAAACAATCAACGGGTACAACACGGCAGAAAGGACCTCCTGCTGCATCCGCTGTCGATGTTCAAGAACGTCAGCCAGACGAGCGGAAACCGCCTGCAACTGGCCAGTTTGTTCACCTGCGGAGATCATGTTGTACACGACATCCGGAAAACCCGCCTTTTGTAATGCATCCGCCAGTGATTCACCCTCGAGAACGAGCCTGCGCACAGCAGATACCACGCTCCGTGAACGTCTGTTTTCCATACCGTCAGCGATGGACTCCAGGGCCTCCGTCAGTGGCATGCCGGCATCCAGAAGAGTCGCCAACTGCTGAAGGAATGAAATGGTTTCATTGCCCCGCAATCCTTTCCCCGAGGAGCGCTCTTCTGAAGTGGCGACATGCTTTGATGCGGTAAGCTGGCGGACAACAAGACCGCGGCTTTTTAGAAGGCGTCTGGCATCCCGATCCGAATCGGCATCAATTTCACCCTTGATGCGTTTGCCCCGAGCATCCATCGCCTCATAGGCAAAAAGGCTCATCCTTCAACCACAACAGTGTCCCTCTGCGTTACCCGCAACACTTCATCCACCGTTGTCAGGCCTGCAGCAATATGCCTTGCACCATCCTGGCGCAGGCTGACCATGCCACTGCGCATGGCGATCTTCCTCAGGGTAGACAATGGTTCTCCATCGTGAATGGCGGCCCTCATGTCCTGATCAACCATGGCCATTTCGAACAACCCGACCCGGCCGAGAAAGCCCGTCTGCATACAGGCATCACAACCTTTGGCGGTATAGATCGTCTCGATCTGTTCATATTCCTTCCGGTCAGAAACACCTAGGGTTTCCCAGGTATCCGCCTCAACGGGTGTGGGCTGTTTGCAGTGGGGGCAAAGTATGCGAATCAGCCGCTGGGCCTGAACCATGAGCAGTGAAGAAGCGACGAGATAAGGTTCCACCCCCATATCGGTCAGCCGGACGACGGCAGAAAGGGCATCGTTAGTATGAAGGGTCGAAAACACGAGATGGCCGGTGAGGCTGGCCTGAATGGCAATTTCGGCTGTTTGCAGATCGCGGATCTCACCGATCATGATGATATCCGGATCCTGTCGCAGGATGGAGCGAAGGCCTTCGGCAAAACTCACCCCAATCTTGGGTTGAACCTGCATCTGTCCCACGCCTTCGAGCTGGTACTCGATGGGATCTTCGATGGTCAACACATTCCGGTTATGGCGATCAACCGTCATCAGGGCTGCATACAATGTGGTTGTCTTACCCGAACCGGTCGGGCCGGTTACGAGAACGATGCCATGGGCCGAATTAACGGCCTGCTGCATGTAGTCAAGCTGGGAATCATTCATTCCCAGTTCGCGCAGTGTCAGCATCTGCTTGCCCCGATCAAGCAATCGCATCACCACCCGTTCACCAAAGGCCGTTGGCAGCACGGAGACGCGTATATCAACCTCTCTTCCCGCTATCCGCAGGCGAATGCGGCCATCCTGTGGATGGCGTTTTTCAGCGATATCCAGGTCGGCCATAACCTTGATCCGGGATGTAATCGCTGCCTGAACCCCCTTTGGTGGTTTCACAACCGTATGCAATACCCCGTCTACACGAAAACGAACCATGACCTCACGTTCGAAGGGTTCGATGTGAATATCGCTGGCACGTTCCTTCAGTGCCTGGCTGATCAGCGTGTTTACGAGGCGAATAACGGGGGCTTCATCCTCGCTATCGAGAAGATCCTTAACCTCCTCAATCTCCCGGGACAATTCATTCCCCTCGTCAAGATCCTCCAGCATCTGCTCGGCAGAGGTGGAGGCCATATCAAACACACGGTTAAGTTCGATCAGAATGGCTTCCCGTGGGGCCAGGATTGGCTGCGTCTCGGCACCAAAAACTCTGCGCATATCATCCAGAAGCGAATACGGCCAGTTGCCATCGCTTGGAACCAGAACCGGGTTCGACATTTCATCGTTGGGCTTTAGGGGCAGCAACGGTCCCTGTTTGAGCACTGCAAGGGGAAAGCGCAAGGCCCTTTCAGCATCAACCACATCATTGGGAATGCGCGCGTAATGCTGCATCAGGGCGTTTGGGACTCCGATTTGGCTGGATTGTCAGCAGTCTTCCCTGTCGGTTCTGTCTGTTTTATCGGGTTAAAGTCATCCGGCATGGGGGGTGTCTTATGTGGAAAGAGGATTGTTGCATCGCTGCTCTGCTCTTCATGAAGCTTATGCATATCCAGATACTTTTCCTGCGTGATGGTCTCAATGTCCCGGGCTGTATTGATGATGTGCGGCCGCAGAAAAACCATCAAATTGGTTTTGTCCTTTGTCAGCTCCGTATATTTAAAAGGTTCTCCAAGGACCGGGACGCTTCCCAGACAGGGGACCTTCTGAACCTTTTCCGTATCCTTGTCCTCAATCAGCCCCCCAAGCACAATGGTTTGGCCATCCCGGGCCAGGACCACGGTCTTGACGGATCGCTTATTGGTCACCAGATCACTTGCCCCGCTTACACCCGGGGCAATGCTCGAAATTTCCTGATAGATCTCCAGGCGAACCGTGTCACCTTCTGAAATCTGTGGTGTCACCCGCAGGGTAAGCCCGACATCCTGGCGCTGGATGGTTTGAAACGGATTGACGGTAGATCCCGTCCCGGTCGCCTGTGAGAAACTTCCCGTCACGAAAGGAACATTCTGGCCGATGATGATCTCGGCCTCCTCATTATCCATGGTCAGGAGATTGGGAGTGGACAGGACATTCGTATTGGTATCGGACTCAAGCGCCCTGAGCAAGGCCCCCAGGTTGGCAAACTCGACTCCGCCAAAGGTGATGGTCCCGTCAACCACGCCAACCACGAGGCCATTTCCGGCAGATAGCGGATTTGCTGCCACGCTGTTGATATTGGTTCCACCCTGGTTGGTAAACGAGGTACCGCCGAGCGCCTTACGCCCGGGCTGGGTGAAATCACTCAGGGCCCGCCACTCGACACCGAATTCCTGCGCCCGTGAAGCTGTGACCTCCACGATGAGCGCCTCCATAAAAACCTGGAGGCGACGAATATCAAGCTTGTCAATGATCTTGTTCAGGGAATCACGGTCACTGGGATCCGCTGTAATCAGCAGGGCATTTGTTGCCGGATCAGCGACAATCTTCACCTTTCCTGTAAACAGAACCTTCCCCGATTTCTTTTTCCCGCCCGCCGGTTGGCCGGTTAATGAAGTTGCCTGCTGCTGGGTAGAGCCGGAAACCAGTTCATTCAGGACCTTGGCGACATCCTCGGCATTGGCATTCTTGAGGTAGCGAACCTGAAGGAGTCCCGCATCCGCCTGGGGAGGCAGATCCAGCTTCTTGACCAGAGAGTCAATAGCCGCGATTTGAGCCGTGGGAGCCACGATGATAAGCATGTTTTCAGGGGGGTAGGCTGTAATTTTGACTTTGGTTGCCCCCCCGACGCTGCCCAGACCAGCCAACTGGCCAGCCCGTGGGGCGGTCGGACCTGGAGCCGAACTGCTGGAGAACATATCTGTCAGAATCTTTGCCAGTTTGTCTGCGGATGCGTATTGAAGCCTGATCATCTTGACACCGACGATCTCGCTTACATCCAGGGCTTCGATGATTTTCATGAGCCGGCGGACATTTGATGCGGAATCGGTTATCAAAAGCATGTTCGCGGGAGCGTAGGCGGTGATATTGCCTGTGGTGGCCATGATGGGCCTGAGCACGCCCACCAGTTGCTGGGCCTGGGCAAACTTCAAGGGAACCACCTGGGTGACAATTTCATCCCCGTAAGCCAGGTCGCCCTTGAGTTTGACCCTGATAGCCTTCTGTTTGCCTTCGGCCTTGGGGATAATCTTGGTCACATCCTTACCAGGAACGGCAGCAAAACCGTTGATTTCAAGGATGGAGAGAAAGACCTGATAGGCGGATTCAGCTGGCAGGGCCTTGGGGGAAATGATGGTCACCTTCCCTTTCACCCTGTTATCGACAAGGAAGTTCTTGCCGGTAAAATCGGAAACAAACTTGATCACGCTGCGAATATCCGCGTTGTTGAAATTAAAGGTGACTTCATCCTGTGCCACGGCTTGCCAAGGCATCAGGGTCACGGCAAGAAGCGCCATGCACATGAGTTTATGTCTAAACGGTCGGGTAACCATTTTGCATGTATACCTTGCAGATTCCATTACTGAATCTCATACCTGAGCTTCAATGAGCGCTTGTTACGCTGGATCAATGCCTCCACACTTTTACCTTCCCTCAGAACCTGAATTATGCTTGCAGCCTGCCCGATATTCGAGGGATTTAGGCCATTGATGCTTTTGATCACATCACCGTTGCGCAACCCGATGCGCTGATAAATGCTTCCGGGGGTGATTTCACTGATCTGGAACCCCTTTGTTTCCCCATTTTCCATATAAGGCGTGATACGAGCCTGCGTCATCAATTTGGCCATGTCCTGCATTTCCCTTTCAAGCACGCTTCTGCTGAGCTTCAGCCTCTGCACAGGTATCCCCGTCACTGGATTCCTGGAAATGCCAACTCTATGCCTGTTTCCCTGCAGACGTTGCGTGTTCACTGTTTTCTGAAATGAGGAGGTCTGGGCAGGAGCGGAATCATCCAGCAAAATGATTTCACGACGGCCTGATACCTCAATCATGATCTGTGTGGGTGCTATCTCCCGCAGAATGACTCCAGGCATAATGGCCTCTCCAAGATAATATACTTCTTCAGCCGTTCCGGGCTTTGCCTTGATCAGGGCTGCCGACTGTTCCCCCGCCACAATGGTACCCAAAAGCTTGATCGCCAGTTTGCTCTTGACGACAGGCTGATTATCGGTCCGTCTTGAGGCGGATTGTCCAAATGGGGTGGCGGCAATCAACTCCTTGATGTTCACGGAGTAAGCTGACTCCTCCGGCAAAACCGACCCAATATCCGCCACAGGAGGCACGATGGGCTTGGCGATCAATCCGGCTGACATCCACGACATGGCCAAAACCAACAACACCTCCACCCAACCTGGCAGCGACGGTAGCAAGTCCTTCACGTTACTGAAGTTCAATGTCATAACCGTCTTTCCTTAAATAACCATGCGAACAGGCCAGGACTCTGAGAATTCGGGGCGGGAGGTTAACACTGGATCCGATAATTTCCAGCAATGATTGATGAAAAAAAGGATCATCCATTAAAAACATTCACGGATGACAATGTACCCGCACCTATGACTCACATGATCGAGATGCATGCCTTTTCCTCCACTTCCAGACAACCATGCCGCGCCAGAATAGCTGCATACCCATGTACCCTAACACACCACATATGATGCCCAAGACAGTGCTGCCCAGTAAAAGAGGTTGCCATATGCCTTTCAGACCCGTGGTCAGCCATTCCACAGACAGTTCTATATGAAAATCGCCCACTGGCTGGTTGATGATCCAGCAACCTAACCGGTAAGCAAAGTAGAAAATAGGGGGCATGGTCAAAGGATTGGTCAGCCAGACAAGACCCACTGAGATGGGAAGATGCACCTGAAAAACAATTGCAAAGAGAGCAGCCAGCACCATTTGAAAGGGGATGGGGATAAACGCAACGAAAAGGCCCACAAAAAAGGCTCCGGACACAGAATGACGATTCAGATGCCATAGATCACGATCATGCAGCAAGGTGCCAAAATGCCTTAGGTGCCGATGATTGCGTATCGTATGGTGATCCGGTAAATAACGGCGAATAATCTTCTTGGGCACCTGCTCATGATTGCCGATTTATTTGCCGTTTGGCAATAGTTGCCTGCGGGTAGGAAAAATCACGCCTGAGGGTGAGCTTTTCTCCTATCCACAGGTGAAAGATGAGGCTAAAATCAGTGCTTGTTATCACATACCCCAAGAAGCTAGGCTGTAAAATTGTCTATGATAACGATACAAACGTTCCAAAAGAGGAGGCACTCCCATGAAAAAAATTGTCATGCTTATCATCATCGGCGTGGCCCTAATGCCGTTAACAGGATGTCAGAACAAGCAGCAGGCTGGCACTGTCGCCGGAGCCGCTCTTGGCGGCATCCTCGGTTCCCAGGTGGGGGCCGGCAAGGGCAGAACTGCAGCCATTATTGGAGGAGCTGTTCTTGGCGCGCTGGCCGGAAGTGAAATCGGCAGGCAGATGGATGAGAACGATGAATTAAAAGCTCAGCAGACCCTGGAAACCGCACCGACAGGTCAGACAACGACCTGGAGGAATCCGGATACCGGCGCCGAGTTTGCCATGACACCCACCAAAACCTACAAGGAACCAAGAACCGGCCAGTATTGTCGTGAATACCAGACCGAGGTGGTTGTTGGTGGGAAGACCGAACATGCTTATGGAACCGCATGTCGTCAACCCGATGGCTCTTGGAAAATCCGCGAATAAGTCTACCAGTTATCGATGATAACAATTGAGGGGGCATTGCCCCCTCTTTTTTAGGCAAAACGGGGAAACACCGGTTGCGGACGACCGCAAACATGGCCACTCTGCAGCAGGCCCCAGCCACTCTGCTGATGCTTGCTGAGAACAGAATCATCGAGATGTTCTTTATTCATGATTTGGGCAAGCATGAGCATTGCCTTCTCAGGCATGAAAGGATACAGCTGGATGGCCACAAGACGAACGGTTTCGATAAGGTGATAGAGGACCGTATCCAAGCGCGAATCTTCTCCCTGTTTGGCCAACAACCAGGGGGCAGAAAGCTCAACATAACGATTCCCGTGCCGAACCACATCATTGATACAGGCCAGCGCTTCATGAAATGCCAGTTGTTCCAGCGCCTCGGAAACTTTGAGCTGCATGGCCTCCAACCGGGCAAGCAAGGCACGATCCTCCTGCTCCTCCGCCCGCGGCATACCAAGCTGTCCCTGCCTGTATTTGTGAAGCATTGACAGGCTCCGGTTAAGGAGATTGCCAAGGTCATTTGCCAGCTCCGTGTTGTAACGTTGTTTCACCATATGCAGTGAGAAATCACCATCTTGACCAAAGGGAACCTCTCTCAACAGAAAGTAACGAATGACATCGGCATCGAACTCGGCGAGAAGATCCGCGGGTTTAACCACGTTTCCCTTGGACTTGCTCATTTTCTCACCTTCAACCGTCCACCACCCATGAGCAAAGATGCGTCTGGGCAGAGGAAGATCCGCCGCCATGAGCATGCATGGCCAGTAGACCGCGTGGAAGCGAAGAATATCCTTGCCTATCAAGTGCACATTCGCCGGCCAGAAGGCCATTTTTTTCCCATTCGGAAAGCCAAGGGCGGTCAAATAGTTTGTTAATGCGTCCACCCAGACATAAACCACATGCTTCTCATCTCCGGGAACAGGTATCCCCCATGAAAACGTGGTCCGTGATATAGAAAGAGGTTTAAGCCCTCCTTCGACAAAACGGATCACTTCATTACGGCGGGATTCGGGGGCAATGAATTCCGGGTGGCTGTGTATGTGCTCCAGAAGGCGCTCCTGGTAGTCATTCAAGCGGAAGAAATAGGACTCCTCCTCCACCCGCTCAATGGGTCGGCGACAGTCCGGACAGAGTTTCTTCTCGAATACGGCGGCCTCCTTAAGTTGTGTTTCCGTCCAGTAGGACTCACATGGAACACAATACCAGTCCTGATATTTCCCCTTGTAGATCGCCCCTGCCTCATCAAGCCTTCGCCACATGGCCTTAACGGAATCCCGATGTCTTTTTTCTGTCGTACGAATGAAATCATCATTGGAAACATGGAGTTGTGGCCATAAATTCCTGTATCGCTCAACGACCTGATTGGCGAGGTCAATGGGCTGCATATGCCTTGCCTCCGCAGCCTGCTGCACCTTCAGACCATGCTCGTCCACACCGGTCAGGAAGAAAACATCCTTCCCGCTTAAACGCTGATAGCGAGCCAGGACATCGGCTGCGATGGTCGTATAGATGTGCCCGAGATGCGGTTCATCATTGACATAGTAAATAGGCGTCGTGACGTAATATCGCTGCATGATCGGCTGGCACCCCATTAATTAACTTATGAACCTATGCGGTCTGTTGAAGAGACCGCAAGCTTAAACGCAAACACAACAGTTGTGCCAGAAGCGATTGAGCCGGACGCAGGCTGTGGCGCCGGACAAGTTGCGGCCACTTTGCGATCCCTTCAGCCGCCTTCAAAACAGCAAGCCGATCGGTAAATGAGCCCCGCTGAATGACGTCCGGATCAAGATGCTGAAGAACTGTCTCTGAAATCAGATCGTGTGGGATGCGATGAATGTTCCTGCCGATCCAGGCTTCCACCGCTCCGACATCCATCTCAGCCGGGTTGGCGGTCAGTGCATGCCATGTAGCCAGCGCCTCACAGATGTCTGTATCCCGCATGGCATACACCCGTCCTGGACGACCACATGCCAGCCGGCCGGCCAGATCAAGTACGGATTCCTCAACACCCATTTCATGAAGAACCTTGCGGCAATCATGATCGGACAGGGGTGCGACGTGTTGCAGAACACATCGTGACCGGATCGTCGGCAGCA
>CAZCTM010000041.1:0-15544 GCA_964501925.1 uncultured Zetaproteobacteria bacterium
AGAGGAAATTTCTATCTGGCACAAAACCGGAAATTTCTACTTTGGGTTGACAGGGGCAATCCCGTGCCATGCATGGAATGGGAAAACTGGAACATGCGTCACAGTCTTTGATCAGGATATTTCCGATGATTCCACAGACACGATACCCGCACCACGTCCGTTTGTTTCTGCTAGTATTGATTTATGACAGGTCTTGATCGATCCAGAATATTTGACAGGAGGAATTCATGAGCATGAATGATCCAGAATCCGGAACCAGAGGCCAACCTGAACAAGTGGGCGGGGCTGAAACCGGATCGGAAGCCGACGCCTCCCCTTCCCCGAAGGAGACAGGCTGTAAAACCGGAAGTGCCGGCTCGAGAGTGTCTCTCGTTTTGTCTCTTGTCGCCATAATACTGGCCTCCTATTCGTTTATATCAACACAGCTCGGCTCCGGTACGGCCGAAATAAAGAATCAGTTGAACAACATCAACAGCAAGGTTGACAAGATCAGGGACCGCCTCAGCGATCTCGACCAGGGGATTGAAAGCGATAGGCAAGTCCTCATCCAGGCCGAACTGAGGAAGGCACTTCTGTACATTCAGGGCATTGCCAGGCTTGCCAAGGGAGAGACACAGGCCAAGATTGCGGAGATCGAGGAGATCCTGCAATCCATCACTGCACCGAAAAAGGAATCGGCCGGAAATGAACAGGAAACGTCCGGAAATGAACACCCTGCGGAAAAAGCCGTTTCGGTTGAAACGCCAGCACAGGCAAAAGATGATCAGGCCCCAAGCGGAAAATCAGATACGGCTGACACACCCTCCGGAACAACTTCCGGGACTCCGGACCAAGGGTCAAGGTCACAACCCGCCGTACCTGACAATGAGGGTTCATCTGATCAAGGGGAGACCGGGAAAGGGGAAGGCCAGGCACCACCTCTTTCTGAGTTCTAACCCCCCAGTCTGTTTTCCCCCTTGCACTCCACCCGACTGAACTGAAGGGTTACGAGCCCATGACTGTCTTCACCTTCAGGCTCATCTGCAGGGACAGGAAAAGCATGGCCCGCTGTGGCCTGCTTTCCCTCCCTCACGGAGATGTACAGACCCCCGTATTCATGCCGGTGGGGACACTTGGAACCGTAAAGTCGGTCATGCCACGAGATCTGGATGAAATCGGCGCCCAGATCATTCTGGGAAACACCTATCATTTGATGCTCCGGCCGGGGGCCGGGATCATCGAGAAGCTGGGGGGACTGCACCGTTTCATGGGCTGGAGGAAGCCAATTCTCACGGATTCGGGAGGCTTCCAGGTCTGGTCACTGGGCGAAATACGGAAGATAGAAGAACACGGTGTGCGTTTCAGGTCCCACATAGATGGCAGCGAGGTCTTCCTGGGGCCAAAAGAAAGCATGGAGGTGCAGCGTCAACTGGGATCCGACATCGCCATGGTGTTTGATGAGTGCACCCCCTATCCCGCCACGATGGAAGAAGCCAGGTCTTCCATGGCGCTGTCCACGCGCTGGGCCGGGGAATGCCGACGTTATCTTCCCCCAAACAATGACCAGGCACTGTTTGGTATCATTCAGGGTGGTATTTATCCTGAACTGCGTCTGCAACACCTGTCCGAACTCGAGGAAATCGGCTTTGAGGGCATGGCCATTGGGGGACTTTCCGTTGGTGAACCAAAGCAGGACCGGTTCAGGGTCCTGGATGCCCTTGCCCCTGTAATGCCTGAGGGGAAACCCCGCTACCTCATGGGAGTAGGCACCCCGACAGATATCATCGAATGCATTGATCGCGGCATTGACATGTTTGACTGCGTGCTTCCCACGCGAAATGCCAGAAACGGTATGCTGTTCACGGACCACGGGCCGATTCAGATCAAGCATGCCGCCTACCGTGAAGATCCCAGGCCCGTTATGGAGGAATGCGACTGCTACACATGCCGGAATTTTTCCCGTGCCTATCTGCGTCATTTGTACAAGAGTCGGGAAATATTAAGCTCGTGCTTGAACACACTGCATAATCTCCATTACTATGCCGCGCTCATGCACCGGGCACGCGTCTCGATCAAGGAAGGTACATGGACCAGTTTCCGCGATCATTTCTTGCATGCCTATACTAACAGGTGCCAGATATCAGGAGAAAACAACACATGAATCAACCGAACTTCCTGCGCATATGGTGCCTATCCATTGCCCTGACCATGCTCGATATCCCGGTCGCTTTTGCCCAAGAAGCGCCAGCCGGAGCCGGAGGCCTTGCCTCTTTTATACCCTTGATTCTCATTATGGTGATCTTCTATTTCCTCCTAATCAGGCCTCAGCAAAAACGGCTGAAGGAACACCGCAAAACGGTGGAGGGGTTAAAACCGGGAGACAAGGTCATTACTGCCGGTGGCATTTACGGAACCATTCGTGCGGTCAGTGACGACTCCCTCAAGGTGGAGATTGCCGAAGGGGTCAGGGTCAAGATCAAGCGCGACACCATCTCAGGTCTGGTTGAATAAGTTCAAACATGCACGCTTATCCTCGCTGGAAATACTGGTTGATCGCCGTGGTTCTCACCGTATCCGTGCTCGGTGGGTTGGCAAATGTGGTTTCACTTCCTTCATGGTGGCCATCTGCCTTTAACAAGCCTTTGAATCTTGGCCTTGATCTCAAGGGGGGTATTCACCTCGTTCTGGATGTGGATGTGGACAAGGCTGTAGCACACAGTGTTGAAGAAAGCATCGATACTGTCCGTCATATCCTGCGATCCAACAAGATCAGATACAGGAATCTTGACGCCGATGACCAGCGAATGCTGGTGACGCTGAAACGGAGCGAAGATATTGAGGCGGCCAGAAAACTCCTGGAGGATGCCTTCCCGGCGTATGACCTGGCCGTTGAAGATGGGAATCGCATCACCTTGACCATCAGTGCCGCCGAAGCAGCAGAAATCAGGAAATTTGCCATTGATCAGGCCATTGAGGTCATACGCAACCGGATTGATGCCCTCGGCACGACAGAACCCGTGATCGTCAAGCAGGGCGAACGGCGGATTCTGGTCCAGATTCCTGGCTACGAGGATACCTCTAGGGCGAAGAGTCTGATTGGCCGTACCGCCCAACTGGAATTCAAACTGGTGGATGAAAAAGGGGATCTGGACAGGGCCTTGCGCGGCGAAGTTCCACCGGGCGATATCATCATGTACGGAAAAAAGACGACCTCTTCCGGGAAGACCATTCGTCAACCCTACCTGCTTAAGAAGCGGACCGAGCTTTCCGGCACGGACGTTGTGGATGCTCGCGTAAGCATCGATTCCCGCTTTAATGAATATGTCGTCAATCTGAAATTCAGCAGCAAGGGTGCCAGGAAGTTTGACCGCCTGACCGGAGCCCATGTGGGTGAACGGTTTGCCATCATTCTGGAAGGTGTCGTCCAGTCAGCCCCTGTCATCCGGGAGCGCATACCCGGAGGATCGGCCCAGATTTCAGGTGGATTTACACCCCAGGAAGCCCATGACCTTGCCATTGTGCTGCGAGCAGGTGCCCTGCCCGCTCCCGTCAAGGTCGTGGAAGAACGCACGGTTGGACCCAGCCTCGGGCAGGATTCCGTGGAAATGGGGCTGAATTCAATCATCATCGGTGGTTTACTGGTGCTGGTTTTTATGGCCGTTTACTACCGCATGTTTGGTGTTGCGGCTGATCTCGCCCTCTTATTTAATCTTGTACTGATTGTCGCGGCCATGAGCATGATTGGTGCCACCCTCACCCTTCCCGGTATCGCCGGCATTGTGCTGACAATCGGTATGGCGGTGGATGCCAATGTTCTGATATTTGAACGGATCCGTGAAGAACTCCGGCTGGGGAAAACCCCCTTTGCAGCCATTGATGGCGGTTATGACAAGGCACTGGTGACCATTGTGGATGCCAACATCACAACACTGATTGCAGCGATTGTGCTCTTCCAGTTTGGAAGCGGACCGGTCAAGGGCTTTGCTGTCACCCTGTCCGTCGGCATTCTGGCTTCCATGTTCACGGCCATCATGTTTACCCGCGCCCTTATATCGCTGGCCCTTGAAAAACGGGGCCGCGTTGAAACCCTGAGTATTTAACGGGAAGCCCTATGCAACTGATTCGCTCCGACACCCATATCGATTTCCTGGGCAAACGCATCATCGCAATCACGATCAGCGGTATCCTGGTGCTGTTGTCCATTGGTTTTCTGGCAACTAAAGGACTTAACTTCGGTATCGACTTTACGGGTGGCACACTGGTTGAAGTCAGGTTCAAACAGGCCCCGGATATCGCTGAGGTACGCAAGTCCCTTGCTCCCGCGGGTTACGGTGCCGCTATCATTCAGGAGTTTGGATCTCCCGAGGAGATTCTGATCCGCGTACAAAACCTCGCCGACAAGGAATCATCTGCCATAAGCACCGAGATACTTACGGCCCTGAAGAAGGCCTTCGGATCGGACGGTGTTGAAATGAGGCGGGTCGAGTTTGTCGGACCGCAGGTCGGAGAGGAATTGACCCGTGCCGGCATCATGGCGGTGCTGATTGCCATGCTCGCCATTCTTATCTATATCACCTTCCGCTTTGAACTGCGTTTCGCCATCGGCGCTGACGCGGCCTTGCTGCATGATATCACACTGGTCATTGGCGTTTTCGCGATTACCGGCAAGGAATTTTCCCTGCCAGTTGTGGCCGCCATCCTGACGGTCATCGGCTATTCACTGAATGATACCATCGTTGTGTTTGACCGGATTCGAGAGAACATTGCGGCAAACCGGCGAAAAAAGAATCCACTGTCAGAGGACGAGATCGTCAATGTTTCACTGAATCAAACACTCTCCCGGACCCTGATGACCTCCCTGACCACACTTCTTGTGGTTATGGCGTTGTTTTTCCTGGGTGGCGAGGTGATTCATGATTTTGCCTTCGCGCTCATTGTCGGCATCCTGGTGGGAACATATTCCTCCATCTACATAGCAAGCCCCGTTATGCTGATCCTCCATGGCCGCTTCAAGCTCAGCCAGGAAGAACTCTCCAAGATGGATGCCAGGCCCTGAGTCCGGTTAACCTGCCCGGAGATATTACACCCAAGCTGCCTGAAGAAAGTCTTGTCTTTCGGGCCTATGGCGATGCCTTCCTGCAGGTCAATCATCAGAATTATGAACATGGCATTCTGATTCATGAGGGTAAGATCATCAGCCCCTGGGGGCCGGGATGCATACATGATCTCAAGGTAAGCGAACTCGAAATGCTACTGCGCTCTCCCCCCGAGCTTCTCCTTCTGGGCACTGGCCGGAAGACGGCATTTCCCCCATCGGAAGTCATGGAAGCCCTGAGCAGCTTTCACATCCCTTTTGAGTGCATGGATTCACGCGCTTGTGCACGTACCTACAACATCCTGCTGGGTGAGGGACGAAAGGTGTCAGCTGCGGTCTTGCTCCCCTCTGCTGATTCCTAGATGCCGATTTGCCATTATTGCTCCATGGTCTAGCCTGAATCCATGGCTAGCTATGAACTGATGATCCACACCTATTTTTCGGCTTCGCATGCCCTTCGCGGATATCCGGGTGATTGCGCCAGACTGCATGGGCATAACTGGAAGGTTAAACTCTATCTATCTTGTTCAAGGCTCGATGAGACAGGCATTGCCATCGACTACAAGATCCTGAAACAACACCTCAAAGACGTCCTTTCCGAATGGGATCATTTCCACCTGAATGACATTCCTCCCTTTGATCAGATCAACCCCACAAGCGAGAATGTCGCGCGTATCCTGTATGAGAAGATGGCCAAACGTCTTGATGATGGCCACATCCGGGTTTCCCGGCTAGTCATCGGTGAAACATGCTCCACCGAGGTCACCTACTGGCCAGATTGAACCTCACTTTGACTGAGATGTTCAAGCCAGGCCCCCGCAAGACCGGCCTGGCCACTTAATTCATCCCTGGCCCGGGCTGCTTCCTCCTTTGAACGGTAGAAACCGGCCCGTACCCGATAAAACTGCTTTCCCTTGTAAGTGAATTCCGAAACGTAGATCCTGTGCGGAGGCGTTATCCGAATCACCTCGGAAAACTGATCAGCCTTCGCCCTGGATGTGAACGAGGCAAGGTTGATGACCCACGAATCCTTTTGATCTGGACCCGGTTCGGTGGCCGCACTTTCACCTTCCCTGGGGGACTCTTCCTGCCCGGACGGCCCCCTCTCAGTGCTTGGTTCAGTCTGTTCGGTTGCCGGCTCTTGCAACCCCTCAGGGGATTCATCCTGCTCAGGTTTGGTCTTTTCCGGTATCGCGGTTTGCTCGGCAGGTTCCGGACTTTCCTCCTGCTGAGTCGACTGGTCAATAGAGGTGGGTGATTCCTGGACAGTGCCCTCGGACTCCGGCTGTGCGGATACCTTTTCTGCGGGGGCGGCTGCATCCGACCGGCCTGCCGGGTTTTCTGATCTTCCTTCCTGTGCTTCGGTGTCTGTCCCGGATACGGGTTCAGCCAACTCTGTAGTAGCCGTGGTGTCGGTTTCCTTGTCCTTTTGCTCCTCCTTTTCCTTTGACTCATCCTTCTTGACAGGCGTCACCGACGAGACGGGCTCAAGAATCTTCCTCACCACATCGATTTCACTGCCGGCAAGAACATCCAGGGGATGCAAGGCCACGTAATAGCTCCCTTCATGGGATTTGTTGATCCCCCGGATCTTTCGTGGGTGTTCGTATTCCCTTAGCAGAAAAACGCCCTTCTGTCCCTTTTCCAGGCGTGGAACATTAAGCCAAAGAATATCCGAAGAGTCCGGGAAGAGGACAGAAAGTCGCTGGCCGGATTCCGCACCCTTCAGCCCCTCCTCCACCCGAATGACAGCCTCTTGCAGATTCGGATCATGCAGCGTGACAGGAACATTCAAGTCGGTCTCAACGGCTCGAACACCCTCGACCTCCCCTGCTAAAACGATTGAGGCGCCCTTTATCCGCTCGCGCAACCTGGCCTCCCTCAACAGCTTGCGGATCTGCTTGAGCTCATCCTTGATCTGAACCTCCAATTCGGCGGATAGGGGAGCGTGAAGAATTTCGTGGCCAACTTCACGGACACCGATACCCTGACCGTAGAAGCTGTGCCTGGTATAAAAGATGATCCTGTCCCCGACCTGAAAGTCGGGTTTCTTTCTCATCTTGATGGTGACCTGGTCCTTGTCCTCAAGAAGTGTCTTGTGGGGGCTTTCAATCACAGACTCCACACTTCCTGAAACCACCCAGTGAGACAGCGGCAGACCCTCAAAATTATGCTCGTGCACATTGAGAACCTTGGCTGCGAAAATCATGTCTGCCTTCTGGAGCCAGGAGCTCCTGGAATCCTGGCCCGCATGTCCCACCGGGACCTGAAAAAATAAAAAGGCAACGACAACAATGGCCGCCATCCCATGCCTCAACCACCGGCTGACCCTGGTCATTTCCCTCTTCCTCATCCTATTCCTCTACCAGGGCGCTGAAATAAAAGGGATCAACCGAAACCGGCACCACGTTTCCCTCCCGGTCCAGTATGGTATGAGCCGAAAAGTCCACATGGCGCTGATATGTTACCCCTTCAGGGAAATTGTCCTTGTCCGGCATGTTGCTTGCGGAAAAAACACCCCTGAACTCATTGCCGACCACGACCAGAGAGCCAAACCCGCCAAGGTAGGGCTGAAACTCCGTTTCCGGACCATTGGCGGGCACATTGGCAAGCACGATATCCGTGATCTCTTCAAAGGATTTCCTGCACTGCTTGAGGTGTGTGATCCAGCGATCGTTTTCCGTTTCAAGATCAATGAACTCCTGGTAAAACAGGCCAACCGTTCCGTTCTCCGCAACAGCCAGTGCCACATTGATGGCATTCGGAATGGTCTGTAAATCCTTTGACCAGCTCAGGCCCCTGTCCGTTGATTTGCGAACATGCAAGACATATTTCGATTCTGTTTTATCCGCCCAGGCAATGTAAACGGTGGAGCTGTTATTGGGATCAACAGCAATGGCCAAATCCGATCCGATCCGTTGATTTCCCAAGGCCTCCCTTCCCGGAAGAGGAACACGGATGTCCTTTACAACCCTCGTGCCGACCATGCGATCATCCGGATCTATGAGGGCCTGAAATGGCCGAATGCCTTTCCCCCCCAGATCATCACGCACGACAACCACGTCACTGACCACCTCATTCCCGTCAAATCGACGCCATCCGAAAAAAGCCGCATACACGGTCCCGTCCCGGGAAACGGTTGTCTTTACGAGAGGGCCATCCTGACCCGGCGTACTTCGCGACTCGATGTGAATGGGGCGAAATGTCTTGCCATTATCAAGGGAAACAGAAATGGAGGCGGTCTTCCCTTCGGCCGCATTGTAATCATTGTGCCCGACAATGACGGCATCGGTACTGCCATCAAAATTGCCAGCAAGATACCGCATCTCATGACTGGCGTTCCAGGATCCCCACTGGCTCGTATGAAACCGGGTTCCATCCGAGAGACCGACCCATATACCCTTCTGCTCAACACCTTCCGGCGGAATATCAAATTTCATGACATCCGTCTTGCCATCGCCGTTGAAATCACCGGCCAAAACCTTCATGTACTTGTCCGTTTGCCATATTGCCCAGCGACTGGTCTGGAACTGCTTTCCGTTCGACAGCCCCACCCAGAGCCCAAGCCGGTCATGGCCCTTGGGAGGCACATCAAATTTCATGACGTCCGTTTTGCCATCACCGTTGAAGTCCCCGGCGAGAACCTTCATGTACATGTCCGTCTGCCACGTGGCCCACCGACTCATGTCAAACCGGGAACCGGTGGACAGTCCCACCCAAAGGCCCAGCCTTGCAGGTCCCGATGACCGAACATCGAACTTCATGATGTCCGTCTTTCCGTCGCCGTTGAAGTCACCCGCGAGGACCTTCATCTCCCTGGACATCTCAGCTGCTGCCCACTTCTTCAGCTGAAACTGCTTGCCATCCGACAACCCCACCCAGAGCCCGGTTTCCTTGGAGCCTTCCGAGGGCACATCGAACTTCATGATGTCCGTCTTTCCGTCGCCGTTGAAGTCACCCGCGAGGACCTTCATCTCCTTGTAAGCCGGCCATGAACCCCACGGTTCGAGTTTGAAGCTTTTTCCGTCGGAGATACCCACCCAGATGTTCGCGGTGGTAGCCCCAAACGGTGGCACATCAATGATGGCAATGTCTTCCCACCCATCGGCATTGAAATCACCGGAAAGATATTTCAGATCCTGACCTTTATACTGTCCCTTGACCTTTCCCGCGACGTAGTTGTAGAGACGGTACAGCATCTTTTTGTCCTGGCTGCTTTCCACCACGCCCCACTGGCTCATGTTGAACTTTTTTCCGTCCGAAATACCCACCCACAAAGTAATCTTGCCATCCACCGTTGTGGGAATGTGAATCTTGAGCACATCCGTCTTGCCATCACCATTGAAGTCCCCAGACAAGACCTTCAGGCACTTGTCGATGGGGCATGTTCCCCACTTCTCTGCTGAAAACTTGTCTCCCTGGGACAGCCCTACCCACACGCCCAGACGATGTTTGCCCGAAGGGGCGACATCAAACTTCACGACATCTGTCATGCGATTGCTGAAAGTCTTTATGGAAGGATGTCCGATATGCTCGCCCTTGAGCAGGCTTTTTGCCTCTTCGGGTTCGATCACATTGGGTATCTTCAATACCTCACCCGGAAAGGCCAGCGAGGGGTTCAAGCCACTGAGATAGATCTGATTGAGATCTCCACCGGGGGCAATGCCGGTGTAAATAAGGCCGGATTGATTCTTCTGGGTCAATGAAACCGTATTGACCACCCAGCTCTTCCCATTGTCCATGGAAAGAAACAGGGGCATATCGCCACTCCCGGGCGCAATGGCCATGGAACTAAGAACAGATGAAATCATTCGACGGGGGTAAGATGGATTCACCGCAAGCATCGGGGCGCTATCCTGACCGGACTCGTAACTCAGGCTGGCCGGGATCATATTGACCACATGCACCTGTGACTTTGCACTCGCAGGCAAGCCCCAGAAAACAGACATCAATGTCAAAAAGATCCATGCAAAGCGGACGGGGTTCACGTAAACCTCCTCCAAGTCAAATCAATCATGAACGTTGGTTTTTCACAGCCGGATCGTCAAGCTCTGATATACCACCTGCATCACGGGTCAGAACACAAACCATTCTTGCGTTCCCCATTCCAGAAGCATGCCGTAGTCTCAAACCGGTTTCCTCTTACTCCGACTTGAAACCGATTGCCATGTGACTGCCATCGCAATAGGGCTTGCTGTTCGAAGCGCCACATCGGCAAAGTGCCACTTTTTCACCCCGGCTGACGATCCGACCATCCTTGTCAAGAATTTCGCATGGCCCCTTGATCACCAGCGGTCCATCCGGTTGAACGCTGATTTCAAGACAGCCTCTGGAAAGCTCGAACTCGATCCTGCCAACCTGGCACTGGCCATTGTCCCGGAAACCCGCCTCCTTGTGCGCATTATCGCAATAGGGCTTGTTTTTTGATGCCCCGCATCGACAGAGCGTGGCTCGAAACACCTTGCTCTTCTTGCCGTTGAGATAAAAATCGGCATGAATCCGCAGGGGACCATCGGGTTCAACCGTGATGGTGTTAACCTCCGGTGCCATTTCCTCTTCAGCCTCCCCGTCGCGTTCATACGTCAACGCACCTGAAGGACAGGTCCTGATCAGAGCCGCGAGCTTGCCGGCATCCGCTTCGTCCGGAAAGATCCACGGACCCTTAACACCCGCTCTGAAGACCTTCGGCAACCCTCTTACGCAGTGCCCGGAATGGATGCACAGCACCGGATCAAAATGGACCACAATATGTTTGCCCTCATATCGCTGAATCTTGCTCATTGACTCCTCCCTATCCATCCATGAACCATGGTGAAGAATCGGCTTGCCGGCATACCCTGCTATTTTATGCCGTCTCCAACGGGATTGATGGACAGCACACTCATTCCATCAATATAGCAGGAATCGCCCTTCATGACTTTCCATCCAGCCATTCCGGGCTCCCTCAACGACATCCACACACCGAGAACCATCGCGAGATAGCCTGCCCGGGAATGGATCCGGACCGGTTACCGGCATCAAACTTCCCACATCCACTACCCCTGGACACACCGAAAAAGTTCATGTCTGAAATCGTTCACGATCATGCGGCGCACTGAAATCCAGCAGCGGCCCTCTGGGTACGATCCGATTCGGATTTATGGATACATGGCTGAAATAATAGTGCCGCTTTATATGGGACATGTGAACGGTCTCCGAAATCCCGGGTTGCTGGTAGAGGTCCCTGAGATAATTTGACAGATTCGGAAAATCGAAAATACGCTGCCGATTGCACTTGAAATGACCATGGTAGACGGCATCAAACCGTATCAGTGTCGCAAACAACCGCCAGTCAGCCTCGGTGATTCTGTTGCCTGCAAGATAGCGCTGACCACCCAAACGGCTGTCCAGCTCATCCAGTGCCCCAAAGAGTGCATCAAACGCCTCATTGTATGCCTCCTGGGTCGTGGCAAAACCACATTTGTAGACGCCATTGTTCACATGCTCATAGACAAACTCATTCACCTCATCGATCTCCGCTCGAAGGGGAGCGGGATAATAATCCTCCGCATTTCCGGTAAGATGATTAAACGCCGAGTTGAACATGCGGATGATCTCACTTGATTCATTATTGACGATTGTCTCACTCTTCCTGTCCCACAAGACAGGCACGGTCACACGTCCTGAATATCCTGGATCAGCCCTGGCATAAAGCTGATAAAGATATCTGAATCCATGCAGCGGCTCGGGCTCGGGCCTGAATTCCCACCCATGGTCAAGCAAATCCGGATGTACGGTCGAAAGACCAATGATGTCTTCGAGTTGCTTGATCTTGCGAAAGATCACCGTGCGATGTGCCCAGGGACAGGCATGACTGACATACAGATGATATCGGCCCGTCTCTGCAGGATACCCAGCCTCACCAATCGCATGGTGAAACATCGTTTCCGGCCGATGGAAACGACCGTCGGAAGACGCCCAGCCTCCCTCGTCAGATTGCCAGCAGCCGTTCATCATGCGGCCCATGCATGTCCTCCCTCACTCATGGTCATGCAACCCATGTCACCAGCGCAAAGACCCAAAATGCGACATAAAATAGCATCACGGATACGATGATATTGCGGCCTTGCGGAGTTTGCGCCTGGCAAAGAAGCCAGGCACCACCCGCCATCACTACCAGCAGCTCCAGCAAACCGACAAACTGCCCAAAATGGGCCGGATCCCAGTAGGAGACAGGACTGCTGAAGCGAACATCGGACAACGGCCAGAAATGGCGGTGCGCATCATCGTGATGCACCGGCAGATCAAACAGGGAATGAACAAACATGCTGGCAGAAAACACGGCAAGTGCGTTCATTCTGGCGCGCCAGGCCATAAACCAAGCCAGGCCAAGCAACGGCAAGGAGTGAAAGGCATCAAAAACAAGTTGCCAGCCGGAATCAAAGTAGTCCTGCCGCCAGATGGAACGCTCGTCAAGGCCATTGCACCTTGCCCATCCGTAAAACACGAAAATCGGCACATCCGGAAGCAGTGCCCCGGCAACAATGGGAATGGTATGGATTTCACGATCCTTTTTGCGGAAAAGAAGCAGATTGATGATGGCATGGGCGGGTGTGTTCATCCCGGAGACTGCTGGATCAACTGCGCTGGATGACTGCAAATATCGCCTGCGGCGGATCGTCGTTCCTCGATGAGAGAAAGATCGTATGGAACAGTTCGGTGATCCTGAAGCCTTTGCCGAACATGGTCCGAAGGTCATCGGGTGAAAACCGGCAGGGTGGCCCCTGCTCCCTTGTTTCCCGATGCGAAAAGCACTTGAGCAACAGAACCCCGCCAGGTTTCAGCCATTCATGGATATGTTCGATATAGCATCTTCGCTGATTCTTATCGGCAAAACAGTGCAACACCCCCCGATCGAGGATGAGATCAAAATGCTTATCAAGATCGAGCGACAGCACATCACCCACGATAAAACGAACAGCAACGCCGGCCTCTCCAGCCCGTTGCCGGGCCCCTTGGATAGCCGCTTCTGCGATATCCACTGCCGTAACATCAAAACCAGATCGTGCGAGCGCGATGGCCTGGGTCCCCGGCCCACAGCCCAGATCAAGGACGGTTCCCTCGCTGATACCCAGCCGTGACAACGCCATGGCAAAATCAGGGTCAAGGTCGGGATGAAACCAAGGGAGGTCCTCAGCAGGTGTTTCCTCATATCTTGCCTGCCAGCCCAATGCTTCAGGCGGCATCCAAGCCGCTCCCCATTTGCCCGCATGCGTGAAATCCTTGATGGGCATCCGGCTGCGGGGGGAGGCCTCCATGGCCTGAAAATCAGGGTCGAGATGATCCGCATCACCCGGATAACCCACCGCCACAACACTCATCACATGCAGCCTCTCGGGCAATTCAAGCTGGTCTTTCAGTGTATCTGCGTTAAAACCCCCCATCTGATGGCTGGCCAACCCAAGTGCCGTGGCCTGCAGACACAGGCACATGACGGCCTGGCCGGTATCGTATTCACACCAGCGGTTGGGCTGGCCATTCTGCGAAAATTCCGGTTCACTGGCAGCCACAATAAACAACGGTGCGTGTTTCGCCCACAGCTGATTCTTGGGGGCCAATGCTGCCAGGACCCTCTGCCAACAATCATCCTTTGCAAAACGATCAGCGACAATCAGACGCCAGGGTTCTTCACCAAAGCAGGAAGGTGCCCAGCGTGCCGCCTCCAAACAGATTGAAACCTGCTCCCTGCTTACCGGCTTTCCCGGGTTAAATGCCCGGGTACTCCACCTCTCGGCAAAAAGACGTTCAATCGGTGCTTCGACATTCAGACGCTGTTGGGCCATGGTTGATCTCCACTGGGTGAATTTTTGCTGCAGAGGCCACAGCTTGAATCGTTACAGATCCGCATGGCTTCCGTCGCAGAAGGGCTTGTTGTCCGTGTGCTTGCACTGACACAGAGCCACCGTCTGCTTTTCACTGATTTCAAACGCGTATGGTGTGAAATCCGTGCCTTCGTGCGAGCCATCACAAAACGGCTGATTGGCGGACCTTCCACAGGCACACCAGTAATAGGTGCCCGGCTCCAGTTCCATAATTTCGGGTTCCTTTGCTGCAATATCAGGTTCACTCATGTTGTCATCCTCCATTTTTACTGATGATTATTGGCGAATGCCTTCGATGGACAGGAACAGCTCCACATTCTCCGCCGCCGGCCCCAGCATGGCGCCCTTTTTCATGTTGTAATCGGAGAGATGCAGCGTGGTTCTGCCCTCGAAGCCGCGTCTGAAGCCGCCCCATGGATCCTTGCCGGCACCGATTTGCCTTACGTCTATGGCAATCTCCTTCGTCACGCCGCGCAGCGTCAGCGTGCCCTTGAGCACACCCTGGCCGTTTCCTTTGTCGGTAAAGCCGGTGGAAACAAACGTTGCCTTCGGATATTTGGCGACATCGAAGAAATCGGGGCTTCGCAGGTGCTTGTCACGCTCGGCGTGATTGGTATCGATGCTGGCTACGTCAATGATAATGTTTACCTTGTTGCCAACCGGATTTTTTTCATCGTAGGTGAATGTGCCCTCAAATGTGTTAAAACGGCCCAGCAACCAACTGAAACCAAGGTGTTTGATCCTGAACTCGATAAAGGCATGGGCCTTGGCTGTATCGATCACGTAGTTTTCCGCAGCCTGCGCCGGCAGAGTCACGGCCAGCGCCATCAGCATTGCGGCAGATAAAGTCTTCAGTTTCATTTTCTGCCTCCTTTGTTTTGTTTCATAACCACAAAGGCACAGAGTTTTAAGCACAGCTAATTTTACTCTGTGTCCTGGTGCCCTGGTGCTGAATGCGCTTTATCCCCAGCATGCGCGTCAGCGTTTCATCCCGGTCAATGAAATGGTGCTTCAGCGCCGCAGCCGAATGCAGGACGGCAAGCCCGATCAACGCCCAGGCAAGACCCCAGTGGATGAGCCCGACGACATCTCCCTGGCGTTCGGTAAAGTGCAACAGCGACGGCACTGTAAACCAGCCGAACACGCTGACACCAGCACCCTTGGCGGTCGGGATCAGGTATCCCGTGATCATCACGCCAAGCATCAGGACATAGTGCGCTCGGTGCACGATCAGCGCCACCACACGCTCCCATGTTGCGCCATGGATGACCGGCTTGGTGTTGAATGCCGCCCATGCCAGCCGGAAAAAAAGCAGAAACAGCGTGAGCATACCGACAGATTTATGGATATCCGGCGCCCGGTGATACCAGGCGTCGTAATACTCGAGCGTGGTCATCCACAAACCAAGCGCGAACAGCGCAATAATGGCCAGCGCCATAACCCAGTGCAGGAAGATGGCCACCCAGCCATAGGCGTCGCGGCTGTTGGTGAGCAAGTGTTATTTCCTTCCGTGTTTCCACATCATCTTGTGATGTGCCTCGAATTCATCGCGACTGATGACGCCGTCATGATTGGTGTCAATGCGGTCAAACCGGGCGATGCGATCCTT
>CAZCTM010000042.1:0-14618 GCA_964501925.1 uncultured Zetaproteobacteria bacterium
CCAATGCGGACAACCCTTGTGCTTTAAAACCGGACAGGTCTATTTGTTGCTAACAGTGTGATGAAAAATGGCTTGACATCATGGCCAAACTTGGACAACTTGCTCATCGTGGAGGTGGTATGTCAGATTTCCTGACATAAAAAGCCTTTTTTATTACGGACATTAAGATGTCTTGTTAAGACATTATTTGAATGGGGAGGGAAGAGAAACACATGTTCAGCAAACCGCGTGAATGCGCGTTTATCCCTGCAATCCCGTCATCGGAAGGGTATCGCTTTTACTCTGGAGGTCTTGTTTCAGTTTGCATGTTTGCGGCCCTGGTATTCTGTCTCCTTCCTGGCGGATCCACGGCGGAAGCTGCATCTCCTTCCGGTGGCTCGATACAGGATTCCATCTCACCCTCAGGCAAGCACACAGATCAAGCTGATCCGGCAGAAGCTCCTGAAAGTGGGAATATGCCGGATGCATCGGGGTCGAACGGTCAAGCTGCCGCACCGTCCGGAACACCTGTTGTCGCCTCCGAGGCTTCACAAGAAGCAAGGCGTGGCTGGGCAGTCAATGTGGCCTCTTATCTTTCCAGGGAGAAGGCGCTGGCTGCCGCCGGAAGACTTTCGTTGTCCAGCCCCTACCTTGCCTATGTAACCACCCATGACAACAGCAAGGGGCGCTGGTACAGGTTAAGGGTTGGCTTTTTCCAGACCAAGGATGAGGCAACCAGGCTTGCGGATCAGTTTGCAAATGCATTGGGCACCTCGGCCGGCTGGATTATCCAGGCAGGGATAGAAGAAGCTGAGGCTGCTGAACCAGTCGCAGGAAGCCCGACGCCGCCTCCGGAAACACCGGGGCAGTCTTCAGTCACCGCCGGGCAACCTTCTGCGCAACCCGCGCAAGAATCAGCCGCCCCCACACAAGAGAATGCGTCCAGTACAAACGACCAGACCAAGGAGGCAGCCCCTGAGACTGGTCAGCCATCGGCCAAACAAGAATTGACAAGGGACCAGATCGATCATCAACGGGCACTCAAGCTGATCAAGAAGGGCAAAAACAGGGAAGCCCTTTCCATTCTCGCTCCATACACCCGTGAACCCATGACGTACCCGGAGATCACGTCCGATTACCTGGCCATTCTTGTGTGGGAAGGGAAACTGAAAGAAGCGACCGGCAAATATGAACACCTGCCCAAGGAATTTCCACGAAACGCCTTTCTGCTAAGAAACATGGGCAAGGCCTACTATGACCTGGGCAACTATGCCAAAGCGGTTTCCTTTTACGAGGCCGCGCTCAAGCTCACTCCCCTTGACCAGATTGCGCAACAAGGCCTTGTCCTGAGCACACTGCGTGCCGGCAATGCAAACAAGGCTGCGGTCCTGCTCGACGGCTTCCTTCTGAAGGCCCCGACATCCCTGCCCCTGAACATGGCTAAACCCTATGTGCTTGCTGGCCAGGACAAATATGCGGAGGCCTTGAAGGCCTTCCGGTCACTCCTGGAAAGGAAAGATGTTCAAAAAGAGGATATTTATCAGCAACGTGAGCATTTAATCGTAGGATTATCAGGCAAAAAGCGTTCCACCATGCTTGCCGACCTGCGAAAGGCCGCCAGGGGAAAAGATATTGCAGCCAGCAAGGATTATGTCCTTGTTCTTGGGCTCACTCGCAACTTCAAGAAGGCCGTTGACGTCTTTGAGTCAGCCAGGCTGTCGAAAAAACAGCTGGATCGCTATGAGCTGAGCTGGATTGCCTGGTCCTATTACAAGGTCGAAAACCTGGCCAGATCCAAGGCGTTCTATCGCTACATTCTCCGCTCAAATCCGGAGGATCTCAGGGCAAACATCGGCATGGCCTATGTTCTGACCACCGAAGGCAAGTCCGATGACGCCATGGTGATCCTGAACCGGCTCCTTAAAAAGCACCCTAGAAACATCGATATCCTTTATGCACGCGCCTTCGTGTTCGAGGAGCAGAAAAAATACAGGCAGGCAGCCAGCGACTATAAACGCATTTTGAAAATCGCACCTGATGCCAAGGCGGCCCAGCCGCCACTCGTTGTCAATCTGGTTCGTGCCGGCCAGGCGGACCAGGCGGCCAGACGACTTGACTCATTCCTTCGAAAGAGTCCTCGCTATCTCCCTCTTGTCCGAATAAAACCCATGGTCCTTGCCGCGCAGGGGCACTATGTTGAGGCCTTGAAGGAATATCGTCGGATAGCAGGGATCAAGGGCCTGGATACAGAAAGGCTTTTCAGCGAACGAAACAACATGATCACCTCTCTGCCGAGTGCAAAACGTGAAGCATTGTTGAGAAATCTCAAAAAGAGCATCTCCCGGGGCGATTTGTCGGCAACACAGGACGTCGTTCTTATCCTGGCGCTGAGTAAGAAGTATAAACTGGCCGTCAAGGAGTTTGAGGCAAGTGCCCTGCCAGCTGACAGCTACTCGACCGACGGACTCAGCTGGGTGGCATGGTCCTATTTCAAGGCCGGTGAAACAAAAAAGGCCCAATCCTTCTACAAGAAGATCCTGACCGAGAAGCCTGATCACATCGGGGCCCGGCTTGGCATGGCGTACACGCTGGCCCACGAGGGAACCAGACTCACCATGGTCAGGGGCAAGGAAAAAGAGGGGGCCAGAAAAACACATGAAGCCATGGCGATCCTGGACCGGCTGCTTGAAAAACACCCCCGCAACATTGATGTTCATTACGCGCGCGCCTTCGTCTTTGAGGGACAGAAAAAATATCAGCAGGCAGCCAATGAATACAAGCATATTCTGAAAATTGCGCCTGACGCCAAGGCAGCCCAGCCGGCACTCGTTCTCAACCTGGTCCGTGCCGGTCACGCAAACGAGGCTGCAAGCAAGCTTGAGATGTTTCTCAAGAGAGATCCCGGCAACCTCTCCCTCATTCTTGTAAAGCCGAAGGTGCTTGCGGGTCAGGACAAATACATCGAGGCCCTGCAGGAATATCGTAAAATCGCGCGCAGAAAGGATACGGATGCGGATCAGATTTTCAGGGATCGGGATAACATGATCGCATCTCTTCCCGCAGCGAAACGGGAGGTCCTTCTGGCCAACCTTCATGATGCGGTTGCCCGGGGCGATACCACCGCCATCCAGGATTTCATCCTCGTTCAGACCCTGAACAAGGGGTATTCAAAGGCCATCCAGCAGTTCGAGGAAGGCAACCTGCCGCCTGAGCAGTATACGGACGATGAGCTTAGCTGGATTGCCTGGGCCTATTTCAAGACCGGCAATCTCGACAAGTCCAAATTCTATTATCAGAAAATCCTCTCAAGGAATCCGAACTACATGCGGGCCAGGCTGGGCATGGCGTATAACCTTGCCGCTGAAGGTGGGAAGCTTCTGAAAATAAAGGGCAAGGATAAGGAAGCAGCCGCAAAAACCGATGAGGCGCTCTCCATTGTGGATGATCTCCTGAAGGAAAACCCCGATGATCTTGAGGTCCATTTCGCTCGTGCGTACGTGTTTGAACAGAAACGGATGTTCTGGAACGCGATCCGGGAATACGATGAGATTCAGAAGATTGTACCAAACAATCTCATTGCCCTGAAGCTGAAGATCATGGCCCTGTCATTCCTTGGTGCCAGCACCATCGCGATTGAAGAGGCAAAGAGCAAGCTTCCTCAGGACATCCGACTCCAGGAAGCCATCCGCGGGGACATGGTTGTAGATACCCTCCACTGGGAAGAGTATCGGAAGGCCAAGGGTGAGATCATCCCCCTTCTGGCCGACAAAAAAAACCTCAGACCACAGTTTGACTACATCGTGACCCTGGCAGAAAACAGGGATATGAAGGAAGCCGTCAGCGCTTACGAACAAATGCTGAAGGAAGGCATTTCACCCCCCTTCTATGTTCATGAGTCAGCAGGCAGGGCGTACCTTTACCTTGAACAGCCCGACAAGGCGCTTGAGGCCTATGACAGGGCGCTGGCCCTGAAACCCATGTCCTACAACGCCCGTCTCGGGAAATTCTATGTTTTCCAGGAAACAAGAAAATGGAAGGAAGCAAAGGAAATCCTGGCCAACCTGGACAAGGAGTATCCCTGGACCTACTGGGAAGGCAAGACCAAGCGCCCCGAACCCAGAAAGCTTGAAATCGCGATAACCAAAGGCTGGGAGATGATTTACGAGGACCGACTGGAAGAGGCGGAAGAATACTTCTGGAATCTGAGAGAGCAGGCCCCGGGGAACACGGATATCCGTTCCGGGCTGGCCCATACCTACCTCTTCCGCGGCTGGCCAAGGAAGGCCCTGACCGAGTTTCGAATTATCGAGACCATGGATCCGGAAAATACCGAGGCCAAAGTCGGCAAGATCCTGGCGATGAATGAACTGGAGCTCAAGGAGGAGGCCAGAAAAGAGAAAAACGATCTGATTTACATGCCGCGCAAGGAAAACTACAAGCTGAAGCATGTGAAAAAACTCGACAGGACGCTACTGCTGGAAGAGAAGCTGAGGGTCGGGGCAGATCTTGTCCTTGAAACCTCCGGTGACCAGTCCACCGATTATCTGGCCAGGATCCGGTTTGCGGAGCCCATCACGCTCCATACAGACCTGACCGGCTATTATCTCAGAAGAAAAACGGCACAGATCGCGGCATTCGGTCAGTTTGACCGGGCGGGGCTGGGTATTGATCACCGGTTCAACAGCGACTGGCGTGTGATGCAATCTTTCGGAATCGATGTCAACAGAGGTGGTGATTTCGGTTCCCTGACGGACCTGTTCTTCACTCCGGATGATCACTGGTTGCTTGAGGCATCCTATGATTCATTTGCGTGGGATGTTCCGCTGCGTGCCCGCGCCTTTGGCATCGATGCGCGCAAGGCCTTTGGCGGCATTACTTACCGGCAAAGCGAATGGCGCGAAATCTCTCTCGGTTACACGCACTGGGATTTCTCGGACAAAAACAACAGGGACGAAGGACTCCTCAGCTACGAACAAGGTCTGTGGTCGAAGAACGACTGGATGATGCGCGGATTTGCGGAGTGGTATTTGGCCCGAAATTCCATGATTGGCAGGCCGTATTTCAATCCTCGCTGGGCCTGGAGCCTTTCCGCGACATTGCTGACCCAGCAAACGGTCTGGTCGATCTACAACAAGAAGTTTGTCCACAAACTGTTTCTCACTGCGGGTTCGTACAACCAATCCGCTTTCGGCAACAAGGGGCTCTATTCCATACGTTATCAGCAGGAATTTGATTTCTCGGACACCCAGGCCTTGCTCTGGGGGGTAACATGGGGAAAGCAGCCCTTTGACGGGCTTGGTGTGGTAACACGCAACATCTATCTGACCTACGAGGGCAAGTTTTGATGCGACTGAACATGCACCGTGTGCTGGCCGCACTCCTCTTTCTGGTTGTCATGCCGTCCTGCCACGCTGCAAGCGAAAACTTGGTCATGAAACCAGGGGAATTCCTGGTGCTTTGCTATCACTCCATCCCCGTAAAAACCAAGCCCGGGGATGATTACTCCATTCCTCAACACCGCTTTGCCGAACAGATTGACTATCTCAAGACACATGGTTATCACCCTGTCTCGGTGGAGGACATTCTTCAGGCCCATGAAGGCAAGAAAAAACTACCCGAAAAACCCGTTCTCCTCACATTTGATGACGGCTACGTCTCCTATTATGACTTTGTGGTTCCCCTTCTTGAAAAGTACGGTTACCCGTCCATGCTGGCCGTTGAGAGCACGTTTATCACCAATCCACCCAAGGATTTGCCTGAAAAGGTCATGAGTTGGGATCAGATTCGGGAACTCGCCAAAAAGGAACTGGTTCATATTGCCTCTCACACCTACGACCTCCATGGGGCGATCCAGTACAATCCTGTTGGCAACGTCGGACCGATGGTCAACGTGCGAGCCTATTACCCCGATCTCAAACGCTACGAAACGGAAGAGGAATACCGCGCCAGGATTGAGAAGGATTTCAGGATCCAGGACAGGCTCTTTCGGGAAAAACTCGGATTTTCTCCAACAGTCATCGTCTGGCCGCACGGGAAGCACAATGCCATCAGTTGGGAGATTGCCAGAAAGGCAGGTTACAGGCTTGGCTTCACCCTTGAGTGGGGGCTTGGCAATATCGAGGATCTCCATGCCATTGATCGTGTCCTGATTGAAAACGAGCCCATTGAGGACTTTATTGCTAAGGTCACCAAACCGGGGGTGGATAAGACACAGATCCGGGCGGTTCAGATTGACCTTGACAAGGTCTACGACCCGGAATCATTTGAGAAGACGGACGAGAAGCTTGGCAGACTCATCGACCGGCTTTACGAGATGAAGGTTAACACCGTCTATCTCCAGGCCTTTGCCGATCCTGAAGGGACGGGAAACATCAAGAGCGTTTACTTTCCCAACAGGGTTCTGCCTGTCCGTGCAGATATCTTCAGCCATGCGGTACACCAGTTGATCATACGCGATTTCACGGTGTATGCGTGGATGCCCAGCATGGGTATCGTCCTCCCGGATGAAGAGCTGAACAAACAACTGCGGGTGCGTGAAGTGACTCGTGATGGCGTCAGATTGAGCCAGTCCTGGTACCATCGCCTCAGTCCTTTCAGCGAAGATGCGAAAAAGCGGATCCAGATGTTATATGAGGATCTGGCGGCTCATGCCCAGATTGACGGCATTCTGTTCCAGGATGATGTTTATCTTACGGACAAGGAAGACTTTCACCCGGATGCCATTGCCGATTATCAGAAGCAGTTTGGCAGCGACCTGATCGAACTGGCCAGAACACAAAAACCTCAGGCTGACATGGACAAATGGACAGACTACAAGACCCGTGTCCTGATCGACTTCACAAAGGATTTGATGGAGTCCGTTCGCAAGTATCGGCCGGAAGCCTTTTTTGCACGCAACATTTATGCCAGCGTTGTCACAAAACCGGAATCAGAAGAATGGTTCGCCCAGAATTATTGGGACTTTCTGGATGCCTATGACTATGTGGTGATTATGGCATACCCCCAAATGGAAAAGGTGTGGCGACCGATCAAGTGGCTCAGGGAAATGGCCGATATTGCACGAAGTACGCCCCAGGGATTGAAGAAAACGGTCTTCAAGATCCAGACCTACGACTGGAAAAGGGATAAGTGGATCAAGGAAAAGTACCTGCTTGAAGAGTTGCGAACGATACTCGCTTCAGGGGGAAGGCATCTTGCCTACTACCCCGATGATTACCGGCTGAACAAGCCCGAGCTGGCCCAGATTAAGCTCGAAATGTCTACCAGAGATTATCCGGATCGGTAACAGGGTATTTCCGTGCGCGCATTCCTTCAGTTCCTCAGTGATTTCGTTTTCCTCTATCCGCTTCTGATGAGTTTCATGTGGATGGTGGGTGGCATTATCTTTTACTGGCGGCTGGAACGCCGTCACCGTGAGCCTCCCGTTCTTGAAGAATATCCGATGTTTTCCATCATCGTTCCGGCCCACAATGAGGAGCGTCAAATCGCCAATACGGTCAGGGAACTTCTGGATGTGGATTATCCGAACTATGAGATCATTGTCGTTGATGACGGAAGCACGGATAACACCGCATCCATCGTGCATGACCTGTGTCAGAAACACGAGCCGGTTCGTGGGATCTACCTGAGAGAGAATCAGGGGAAAGGCCGGGCTTTGAATCAGGCCTGCCTGATGACCCGTGGTGACTACATTCTCACGCTGGATGCGGACGCCCTCCTCGATTCCCAGGCGCTCAAATGGATGGCATGGCATTTCAACAAGTTCCCCCGAGTCGGCGCCGTAACCGGGAACCCCAGGGTTCTGAACCGAACAACACTTCTGGCCAAGATCCAGACCGGTGAATACGCCACAATCATCGGCCTTATCAAGCGGGCTCAACGAATCTGGGGCAAGGTCATGACAGTCTCCGGTGTTGTCGCGGCCTTCAGAAAGCAGGCTCTGATTTCCGTCGGTTTCTGGGATCCCGGCATGTCCACTGAGGATATCGCGATCACATGGAAGCTTGAGAAAAAGTTTTGGGACGTTCGCTTCGAACCCAGAGCGACCGCGTGGATTCTGGTGCCCGAAACCCTGCAGGGCATCTGGAATCAGCGGGTGCGCTGGGCCATGGGCGGCATCGAGGTCTTGCTGAAGAACAAGGATGTGTGGAAGTCATGGAAACAGAGGCGACTGTGGCCGGTGTATCTGGAGTACATGCTTAGCTCGGTCTGGGCCTACTGTTTCTACCTCATCATCGTCATATGGGGCATTCAGGCCATCTTCAATATTTTTGAGCCTGTCCGGTTTAATCCTCCCCTGCCACCCATGTGGACAGGTTCTGTTCTCGCCCTGGCCTGCCTCGTCCTCTTCTGGGTCAGCCTTGTCCTTGATTACGATTACGATAAAAAGATGCTCAGATATCTGTTCTGGGTCATCTGGTATCCCTTCCTTTACTGGATTCTGAGCGCGACCTCCGTGGTTGTTGCTGTCCCCCGGGTCCTGTTCGGCAAGGAAAAACGGGGTGTATGGGCCAGCCCGGACAGGGGAATTCACCTGAAATGGTGATGACATATCGAGCATGGACTAAAATACGGAGCGAAAATGGAACCAGTTCAGTCCAGATTGGCCTTTACCGGTATGTTTCAGCTATACTGGTTTGTACGCAGTGAGGTAATCAAATGTCAAAGATAGAAATTATTGATACGCCAGAGGTAAAAACATTCTGGCAACACATTACGGATTTAAGCTTTACCGCCTTGATGTGGGCCACATGGCTATACCTGTTCCTGCCTGTCATCAACATGCTGATGTGGCTCCTCGGCTTCAGCTATTTCTATACCGAGTTGATCGAGAATGCAGGCTATCGTCAAATGCTTAACCTGTTTGAAACCACAGGCTGGGCCATTGTGCTCGCTTTTCTTCTCCTTCGACTCTGGGGCCTCTGGAATTACATGCATTATGGCAGACCTTCACGGGATCGGCGTCATCATGCCGTCCAGTCAACGACCATTGACAAGATGGCAGAGCATTACGGGCTTTCTCCCAAGGAGATTGTCGCCTTGCAACGCATGAAGGAAGTCGTCTGGCCCATGCAGAAGGAAACGGACCCTGAGAAAGAGGTTGCAAAATGGCTGGCCATGCCCAAAGGGATTGAAAGCGAGGAAGGTGGACACCCCCAGGGGAAACCCCAACCTGCATGACACATGTCAACCCAGGCCCCCGCGCTTCCAGTCGGGGGCCGGGTTTTATCCAGCAGGTCGGCCTATGCACACGTATTTGAAGCCGGCACGATGCATCTGGTTCTTGTTGTAGATGTTTCTCAGATCGATGAAGAGGTTCCCGCACATTCGTTCCCTGATCCGGTCCAGATCCAGTCCCCGGTAGAGATTCCACTCGGTCAGTAACACCACGGCATCGGCGCCATCAAAGGTCTCGTACACCTCCTGGCAATAAGCAATTCCGTCCGGCAAGAGTTTTTTTGCTTCCCTTACGCCCTGGGGATCATGGGCCCTGATTCTGGCCCCTTTTTCAAGGAGATTGGGCAGGATGGTCAGTGAGGGGGCATCTCTCATATCATCCGTTTCCGGCTTGAATGTCAGACCAAGCACCGCAATGGTTTTCCCCATTTCGCTTCCTCCGAGGGCCGAGCGGATCTTGTGGACCATTCGCGCCTTCTGGGCATCATTGATTTCGATCGCAGCCTCAACAATACGGCAGGAAAGACCATGTTCCTGGGCGGTTCTCACCAGGGCCTTTGTATCCTTGGGAAGACATGAACCGCCATAGCCGGGACCGGCATGCAGAAAGGCCTCCCCAATGCGACGATCCATCCCCATGCCCTTGGCGATCGTCTGGACATCCGCGCCAACAGCCTCGCACAGTGCGGACAAGTCGTTGATGAAGGAAATCTTGGTTGCAAGAAAGGCATTGGAGGCATACTTGATCAACTCGGCACTTTCCAGGCCCGTGACCAGAACCGGGGCCTCCATCAGTGGACGGTACAGCTCACGCAACAAAGACTCTGCTCGCGGGCTTTCCACCCCAAGCACCACCCGGTCTGGACGCATAAAATCCTCGATTGCGGATCCCTCACGCAAAAATTCCGGATTGGACGCCACATCAAATTCGGCATCCGTGTTCTCCTGCCGGACAATTCGCTCCACCTGTCGTGCCGTACCGACTGGAACAGTCGATTTATCAATGATCACGGTATACCCATCAAGGTGTCTGGCTATTTCCCGGGCCGCAGCATACACGTAGCTCAGATCCGCGTAGCCATCACCCCGTCGGGAAGGTGTGCCAACAGCAATAAAAACCAGATCGGCACCGGAAACGGCCGAGAAACTTGTTGTGAACTGCAAGCGTCCGGCAGAGATATTGCCCTTCAACAAGGTATCAAGCCCCGGTTCATAGATCGTGGTTTCGCCCCGGGACAATTTCCTGACCTTGGCTTCATCCACATCGATGCATGTCACATGGGCCCCGAACTCGGCAAAGCAGGTACCGGAAACCAGACCTACGTACCCTGAACCAATGACAGCAACCTTCACATCAGCACCATTGAACCATCCCGATCACCCCCCCACGGTTCAAATCGGCCAGCTCACGTGATGGTGCCAGCATGACGGGCAATGAACTGCGTTTTGGCCGAGAGCTCCAGGGAACAGGTCCATTTGTAAGCCAGATCGATGTTTTCTGCTGCTGCATATACACCGTGACCGCGAACGACAGTGATGGGATATCGACTCAGCTTCTCGGAAACCTGAGGTGCGGAAAGGGCAAAATAGTCCTCATAGGGGATCGAAATAACCGGTACGCAGGGGAAGTAGATTCGTCCTTCAAAGTCCGACGGGATAAAGTCCCTGCCATCCAGGGTCAGGGCCACCGAATAGGGGCCGTGACTGTGCAGAACAGCGCGGGTCTTCGGATTCTGCTGATAAATGGCTATGTGCAGGCCAGCATCTCCCGAAGCATTGTCACCTATCCGGCCATCCATTTCGCACGCAATCAGCATGGAGGCATCAACCGTGTCAGCACAGCAACCGGTTGGTGTGATCCAGATGGTGTTGCCGCAGCGAATCGAGGCATTGCCACTGTGTGAATCGTTATAACCGTAGTGACGGAGCCAGCGAAAATACCGAATCAGCGCTTCTTTTTCCTGTTGCACCTGGCTCACGAATCCTCCTGCAAAGCACAAAACCTCACTTAAAACGGGATATCATCATCCGGCGGGGCGTCATCAAGGCCAGGACTTCCGGCGAAGGGATCCTTTTCCGCAGTCTCGGCCCCCGGCCGTTCCGGTCTGCCTGACTCGGCACCCCGACCTCCCAGCATCTGCATGTTGCTGGCACGTATCTCCGTGGTGTACCGGTCATTGCCATCCTTGTCCGTCCATTTCCTTGTTTCTATCCTGCCTTCGATGTAGACCTGCCGTCCCTTGGACAGATACTGGCTGGCAATTTCACCAAGCCTGCCCCAAAGAACCACGCGGTGCCATTCGGTTCTCTCCTGGGGATTTCCCTCCCTGTTCTTGAACCGTTCGGTTGTTGCAATTCGCAGATTGCAGACACAGGTGCCGTCCTGAGTGTACCTCACCTCCGGATCAGCCCCGAGGTTTCCGATCAACATAACCTTGTTAAGCATATTTCCCCCATGCCATCAATTTGGATGCCCAAGTTAGCCTGAAGCTGAAACCAAGGCAACTTGAATCCAAAGAATCCCGTCAGGGCTGCAGGTATTTCTTCAGATAACGGCCGGTAAAGGAATCCAGACATCGGGCGACATCTTCCGGAGTACCGGCAACAACAATCCTGCCTCCCCTGTCTCCCCCCTCCGGCCCCAGATCCACAACCCAGTCCGCCGTCTTGATCACATCCAGGTTATGTTCGATGACGATCACCGTATTGCCTCTGTCCACAAGCGTGTGAAGCACCTTCAGGAGCTGGGCCACGTCATCAAAATGCAGGCCGGTTGTTGGCTCATCCAGAATGTAGAGGGTATCGCCGGTGGCACGGCGTGCCAGCTCCCTGGATAATTTGACCCTCTGTGCCTCACCACCCGAAAGGGTGGTTGCCGGCTGACCCAGACGAATGTAACCGAGCCCCACTTTCTGCAGGGTCTCAAGCCGATGGCGCACGGGAGAAATGGAACTAAAAAACTCGGCCGCCTCGTTGACCGTCAAGTCCAGAATGTCAGCGATATTCTTGCCTTTATACCGTATATCGAGCGTTTCACGGTTGTATCGTTTACCCTGACATGATTCGCAATGAACGTAGACATCGGGCAGAAAGTGCATTTCCACCTTGATGATGCCATCTCCCTGACAGGTCTCACATCTGCCGCCCTTGACATTGAATGAAAAACGGCCGGGTTTGTATCCCCTGGCACGTGCCTCCGGAATGGCCGAAAAAAGCTCGCGAATCGGTGTAAAAACACCCGTGTAAGTCGCCGGATTGGATCTCGGTGTACGCCCGATAGGGCTCTGGTCAATATCAATAACCTTGTCGATCAACTCATTTCCAAGCAGGCTGTCGTGCGGACCAACCCTCTCGACCACCTGACGCCTCTGCTTGGCAAGTGCGCGATAAAAGGTATCGATTAACAGGGTTGACTTGCCAGAACCTGAAACACCGGTAACACAGCTTAGCCGCCCAAGTGGAAACTCAACATCCAGGCCTTGGAGGTTATGCGCCCGGGCCCCACGCACCCCGATCATCGGATGACCTTCCCTGACAGGCCGCCGCTCGGGCAAAGGGATCGATTTACGTCCGCTCAGGTAAGCCGATGTCAGTGAATGCTGGCAATTCATGATGGTTGCCAGTGGACCCTGGGCAACGACCTCTCCTCCATGCTCGCCCGCCCGTGGCCCCATGTCGATGATCCAGTCAGCCCGCCGGATGGTATCCTCATCATGCTCCACCACGATCACCGAATTACCCATACTGCAAAGCTGTTCAAGTGTTGCCAGCAGGCGATCGTTATCCCGTTGATGAAGCCCGATTGTGGGCTCATCAAGAATGTAGAGAACCCCGACAAGGGCGGAACCAATCTGGGTGGCCAGCCGGATCCTTTGTGCCTCTCCTCCTGAGAGCGTGCCCGCCGTCCGATCCAGCGAGAGATAGTCCAGTCCCACTCGTATCAGAAAGCTCAGGCGGGCGGAGATTTCCTCCATCACACGCTCTGCTATCGCCTGTTGCTGCCTGGAAAGGCCTAGACCCTCCACCCACTGTTGGGCCTCACGCAGCGGCAGTCTGACAAGTTCCGGCAGACTCTTTCCAGCGACCAGAACATGCCTTGCAGCCCGGTTCAGTCGCGAACCCTCACATGCGGGACATGGAACCGGATTGATGTAGCGGGCCAGATCCTCCCGGACATCCTCAGACTCGGTTTCCCGGTAGCGGCGCTCAAGATTGGGGATCACACCCTCAAAGACCCGCAGGTAATGGCTTTCCCCTCTTCCGTAGGAATATCTGAAATCAACCTTTTCACCCTTGGAGCCATAAAGAATGAAATGCCTTGCCTCGTCAGGCAGGTCGGCAAAAGGGGTATGGATATCGATGCCCAGATGGTCGGCCACTGCCTGCATGGTCTGCTGAAAGAATGGGGTTTCCCGCCCTGACCATGGAGCAATGGCACCCTCCTTCAGGGAAAGCGACGGGTCGGGCACAATCATTTCCGGATCAAAGATCATCCGAAAGCCAAGACCGTCACAGGACTGACATGCCCCATGCGGGGAGTTAAAAGAAAACAGCCTTGGTTCGATCTCAGGATATGAAATACCACACTCGGGACAGGCAAACCGTTCGGAATATGCCTGCACCCTGTCCCCGATCAGAACCAGCATCAAACCGTTTCCGTAACGCAAAGCGGTCTCTACGGAGTCGGCCATACGTGTTCTTATGCCGTCTCTTACCACCAGGCGATCGACAACCAGTTCAAGGTCATGCTTCCTGTTCCGGTCGAGGGCCGGAACCTCTTCAATGGGCATGATTTCACCGTCGATGCGCACGCGGACAAAACCATCGCAACCGGCCTTTTCCAGTTCCCGTCTGAATTCACCCTTCTTGCCACGGGCGATGGGGGCAAGCAGTTGCAGCCGTGTTCCTTCCGGCAGTGCCAGCAGTGAATCGATGATCTGACTGGCGCTCTGCGAGGTGATCGGTTGACCACAACTGTAACAATGGGGTTCACCTATGCGGGCGAACAGCAGACGCAGATAATCATAAACCTCGGTGACCGTGCCCACAGTCGAACGCGGGTTTCGGCTGGTCGTTTTCTGCTCAATCGAAATGGCGGGGGACAGACCCTCAATGACATCTACCTCGGGTCTTTCCATGATCCCCAGAAACTGGCGCGCATAGGCAGAGAGCGATTCCACGTAACGGCGCTGACCTTCTGCATACAGGGTATCAAAGGCCAGCGACGATTTACCGGAACCGGAAACACCTGTGATGACAACCAGGCTATCGCGTGGAATGTCGAGAGAAATATTCTTCAGGTTGTGCATCCGGGCTCCACGCACACGGATATACTGATCTGCCATGCCACCTCCAAACCGCTCAAGGCTATTCGACATCAAATGCGAGACAAGGGGCAATCCCGTGCCATGTTAGCCCAAAATGAAAACTTCCGCTTTTAGCAAAGTAGAAATTTCCGCTTC
>CAZCTM010000043.1:0-12562 GCA_964501925.1 uncultured Zetaproteobacteria bacterium
TCCTGTCTTCTCAATCGCCTCCATGATGGCTGTCAACCCCGCCTCATTGGAAGGAAGGCTGGGAGCAAAGCCTCCCTCGTCACCGACTGCCGTGCTGTAACCCCTGGCCTGCAAAACCGCCTGCAGGGCATGAAAAACCTCAATGCCCATCTCCAGGGCCTCGCAGAAGTTGGAGGCTCCCGCGGGCGCGATCATGTATTCCTGAACATCCATGTTGTTGTTGGCATGAGCGCCGCCATTGAGCACATTCATGCAGGGGACAGGCAGAAGTTGAGCACCCATCCCTCCCATATAACGGTACAGTGGAAGATGTGATTCACGGGCCGCCGCCTTGGCCACCGCCAGGGACACGCCCAGAATGGCATTAGCGCCAAGCCTGCTCTTGTTCTCCGTGCCATCCAGCTCATTGAGAAATTTATCCAGGGCAATCTGTTTCAGGCCCTCCATCCCCAGAATTGCCTCACGGATTTCACCGTTGATGGCTTTAACCGCCTTTCTCGCGCCCCTCCCTTTCATCCGTTTTCCACCATCCCGCAGTTCCACCGCTTCCCGGGTTCCCGTGCTTGCCCCGCTGGGTACCGATGCCCGGCCAAAGGCCCGCGACTTCAGTCGCACATCAACCTCCACCGTGGGAATGCCGCGGGAATCGAAGATTTCCCTCCCATGAACGTAAATAATTTCACTCATATTCTGCTAACCATCCCTCTTGCCAACTTTATTTCATCCTGTTTCCGCGCAAGCCATCAGGGCGCAACGTGAAAGCTCAACCTCCCCGCACATCGATGCGGTCCGGGTCTAGTCCCCCGCCTTGGCAATCCCGTCCAGCTGACTGAGCGTTTTCAACAACCCCTCCAGCCTGTCCAGTGGCCACGAATTTGGACCGTCGGACCTTGCATGCTCCGGATCAGGGTGCACCTCCATAAACAGGGCAGCGACACCAACAGCGACCGCCGCCTTTGCGAGCGCGGGAATATACTCAGACTGGCCACCACTTGCACCCCCCAATCCACCGGGCTGCTGAACCGAATGGGTGGCATCAAAAACCACGGGGAAGCCCGTCTCCTTCATAACCTCCAGTGAGCGCATGTCGGCAACCAGATTGTTGTAACCGAAACTTGCCCCCCGCTCGCAGAGCATGATGTTGTCATTCCCCGCAGCCCGCGCCTTTTCAAGCACATTCTTCATATCCCAGGGCGCGAGAAACTGGCCTTTCTTGATGTTGACGGGCCTGCCCTGGGCCACCACGGCCTGGATAAAATCCGTTTGCCGGCACAGGAAAGCCGGTGTTTGCAGCACATCCGCAACCTCAGCCACGGGAGCCGCCTGCTCGGGCGTATGGACATCTGTAATCACGGGAATGCCCAGCTCACGTTTGACACGTTCCAGTATTCGCAGGCCCTCATCAAGTCCCGGCCCGCGAAAGGCCGTCAGAGAGGTCCGGTTGGCCTTGTCGAAACTGGACTTGAAGATCAGGGGCATACCAAGGCGGTCCGCAATCTTCGCGATCTCCATGGCGACGGATAATGTAAACGCCTCCCCCTCGATCACGCATGGCCCGGCCATCAACACAAGGGGAAGGTCATTGCCTATGTGAAAATCCGCGACACTGATTCGATGCTGCATCACGATTTATCCGTGATTCCGGCCTGGTGCTTTGCGGCCCGGACATAGGCCGCAAACAGAGGGTGGGGTGCATAGGGACGCGAGGTGAATTCGGGATGAAACTGGCAGCCGACAAACCAGGGATGATCGGGCACCTCGATGATTTCCACCAGCGAATCATCGGGAAGTGTTCCGGAAACGATCAGGCCGGACCTTTCAAGTCTTTCACGGTAGACATTGTTGAACTCATAGCGGTGACGATGACGTTCCCTGATTTCCTCGACACCGTAGGCCCGACCGGCATGCGAGTCGGCCTTCAGTTTGCAGGGATACGCGCCGAGCCGCATGGTCCCTCCCAGATCATCCTGCGCCGTACGGAAAACGCGGACACCATCCCGCTCCCATTCCGTCATCAGCGCAATAACAGGCTCCTCTGCTTCCGGGTCAAACTCACTGCTGTTCGCAAGGGGGAGGCCAGCCACATGGCGGGCGAATTCGATCACTGCAAGCTGCATGCCCAGGCAGATCCCCAGAAAAGGGATCTGACGCTCACGGGCAAAGTGTATGGCGGCTATCTTGCCCTCGATCCCCCGTTCACCGAATCCGCCAGGGACAAGAATGCCGTGAGCGGACTCCAGCTTGCCTGCTCCACCCTGCTCGAGATCCTCCGCCTCCACAAAGTCAAGCTCGATCTTTACGCCATTCGTCATGCCCCCGTGCATCAGGGCCTCATTCAGTGACTTGTAGGCATCCGCCAGATCAACATATTTCCCGACGATGGCAATCCTGACCTGCCCCTGCGCCTGCCTGACCTTGTCGCAAATCTCTTTCCAGATGCTCAGGTCGGGAGGGGTGTCCTCAATACCAAAATGCCGGTTGAGAACGCTTCCCAGTCCTTCCCCGCTTAATTTCAGCGGAACCTCGTAGATGGTGTCCACATCAGGCGCCTCCACCACCGCCCTGCTGGGTACATTGCAGAACAGCGCGATCTTGTCCCGCTGTGCCTGGGGAATAGGACGATCACATCGGCAAAGGAGAACATCCGGCTGGATGCCGATCTCGCGCAATTTCTGCACGGAATGCTGTGTGGGTTTTGATTTCAGTTCCCCTGCGGACGCAATGTAGGGAACAAGTGTGAGGTGAACGTAGGCCGTGTGTTGCCGGCCAAGATCGAACCTGAGCTGACGAATAGCCTCCAGAAAGGGCATGGCCTCGATGTCGCCCACGGTTCCGCCTATCTCGATGATGGCGATGTCCGGATCATCGGCCCTCAGACTAAGGATGGCTTCCTTGATGGCATCCGTCACGTGTGGAATGACCTGAACGGTCGCACCCAGATAGTCGCCACGCCGCTCACGCCGAATAATGGACTCGTATATGCGACCCGTCGTAAAATTGGAACGTCTGGACATGCGGGCGTGGGTAAATCGCTCGTAATGTCCCAGATCAAGATCGGTTTCAGCGCCATCATCGGTCACAAAGACCTCGCCGTGCTGAAAAGGACTCATGGTGCCGGGATCCACATTGATGTAAGGGTCAAGTTTCTGCATGGCCACGCTCATCCCGCGTGCCTCAAAAAGCGCGGCCATGGAGGCTGCGGCGATACCCTTGCCGAGCGAGGAAACCACCCCACCCGTCACAAATATGAACCGGGTCTTGCCAGCCAGTATGGTCATAACGGGCGGGAACGGTATCAGATGGGAGCAGGGGAAGGAACCTCTGAATAAGGAGCGCTTTCCGCCGTACCGTGGAAGAATGTGAAGAAATGCGACAATTCCAGGATTTGCTTCAGATCATTGCTGCATTATTGGCCGAACTGTCCTAATCTATGCTTATTAACTGTACTTCAGGAGATGCCCATGAAAACTATGATTCGAAGTCTTGCCATCATGGCAACCTTGATCTTCACCACCTTGCCGGCCCGGGCCCAGGATGGTGGAGTTGATCTGATCCTCAATCCCTATTTTGGTGTCGGCCTGGGTGGATTCGAGCTTGATTACGGCAACGGCAAGGATTTTGTCTTTGGCGGTTATGGCACATTCGGCCTGATCCTCGTGGAAAACCTTGCGGCAGAGATTCGTCTTGGCACGACCAGCAGCTCATCCAACCTCGACCCGGTGCTTGGGAAAACCGTTGACAAGTCGGTGAACTGGTTTGTCTCCTATGTTGCCAAACCGCAATTCGAGATTTCCCCGGGGTTGCGGATCTACGGTCTGCTGGGAGCAACCACGATTCAGACGGCAATCACCCCTCTGGGCTCAGTTGAGCGCTCAAGCACGGATACATCATTCAGCTTTGGTGTGGGGGCCGAATACGCCATTCAGGATCAGTTGTACATTGGGGCCGAGTGGATGCGCTATTCCTCGAACAAGGATCGGGTCGCGGTGACCCCCGCGGGCGGATTCAACGGTATGGATGTCAACGGCTTCGTCGGCACCCTGCGCTACGAGTTCTGATTGTACCGGCTCCGGAAGACCGGTTGAGAAAGCCTGGCGTTCATTCCAGGCATCCCTTTTCCCAACGGTCAGGCAAATAAGCCGCCCATGAAAACGCCCGCCGGTTAAGGCGGGCGTTTCTCTCTCATCCTGGGAGATATCCGCTCAATGATGTTCCTTGTGCTCCATCTCCTTCTCATCCTTCTCATCATGCGGATTTTTGATCTTCTCCTTCATCTTCAGATGATCGGTGCCGGTGGCCGAGCCGAAGGAGATCACCACATCCACACCGTTGTCATTGTCGATGCCGGAGAGATCCATCTTGTGCCGGGTCACCGCAAGCACACCGCGACTGAAGTCGATGAACGCCTGGGCCCTGGTCTTCTTGTCCTTGACCTTGATCTTGTAATAGCCCGGCTTCTTCTGTTTGAAGTCGCCAAAGGGCGCGCTGAAGATCTCCTCGCCGTCAATGCTGGCAGTGATCAGATCCCCCGCAGCCGGCAGACCGGCGAAGGTGAAGTCGGCGACAAAGGTGATCTTGCCCTTGTGCTCGTCCTTCTTGCCGAAGTCGAACTTGGCCTGGGTGATGTTGATCGTCAGGGCCGAGCCGACACTGATGGTCAGACTTGCGGACACCGGCGGGTTGACGCCATCCGAGACCGTCACCGTGGTCGTATAGGTGCCTGCCGCGGTGTAGGTGTGGGCCGGATCAGCCAGCGTGGATGTGCCGCCATCCCCGAAGGTCCAGCTGTAGCTTAAGGGCTGGCCTTCCGGATCGGTAGCGCCGGCCGTGAACTGAACGTTCAGGGGCGGAGCGCCTGTGGAAGGCGTGGCCGTGGGCAGCACTGTTGGCGGCAGATTCGGTGCCGTCACGGTGATGGTGGCGGATGCCATATCCGTGTTGCCCAGATTGTCGGTCACGGTCAGCTCGGCCGTATAGGTTCCGGCATTGGCATAGGTGTGATTGACAATCGGACCCGTCGCCGTGGCGCCGTCGCCAAAGACCCATTCAAAGGTCAATGGACCACCCTCGGGATCGGAGCTGGCCGTCGCATTGAAGTTCACCGGCAGGGGTTTCAGGCCGGTGACCGGTGAGGCCACAAGCGAGGCGACCGGCGGCAGGTTGGGAGCCGCGGTCAGCGCCAGAGTGTCGGCCGCACTGACCAGTGTGCCGTCACTGACCACCAGCACGATCAGGTAGTCGCCGATCTTGTCCGGCGTGAAGCTTGGCGTGGCCGTACCGGCCCCCACGATCGCCGCCGTGCTGCCGGCAGGCGCGGAGAAGACACTCCAGGCGTAGGAGACGATCGGATCGCCGTCCACGTCGGAAGAGCCCGTGCCGTCCAGCAGGAAGGTGCCGCCCAGCGGCAGGGTTGCCGCATTCGAAACAGCCTTGGCCGTCGGCGCATCATTCACCGCATTGATGGTGACATTCACCGTGGCCGTGGCCGTACCGCCATTGCCGTCGCTCACCGTGTAGGTGAACGCATCCGAACCGTTGAAGTCGGTATTGGGCGTGTAGGTCACCGTCTTGTCCGGATTGATCACCACGGAACCGTTGGCCGGAACCGTGGTACCAGTGACAGTTAGTGTATCGCCATCCGCATCCGTGTCATTGGCCAGGACCGTGATCGTTACCGGAACATCCTCGTCGGTCGTGGCCACGTCGTTGGCCGCCACCGGAGGATCGTTCACGGCCGTCACCGTGACATTCACCGTGGCCGTGGCCGTACCGCCATTGCCGTCACTAATGGTGTAGCTGAATGAATCCGAGCCGTTGAAGTTGGCATTCGGCGTATAGGTCACCGTATTGTCGAGATTGATAACCACCGCGCCGTTAGCCCCCTGGGTAACGGAGGCGACACTCAGCGCACCACCGTCAATATCACTGTCATTGGCCAGTACGGTCACCGTCACAGGCGTGTCTTCATTGGTCGTTGCGCTATCGGCATTGGCCACCGGAGCATTGTTGGTCACCGTCACCGTCTGCGTGGCCGTGCCGGTATTGCCGGCGCTGTCGGTGGCGCTCCAGGTAATGGTGTGCACGCCGCGGGCAAAGGGCCCGGTCGCACTCGGCGTCGGTGTCAGTGTGCCGTCCACAGCATCCGTGGCTGTGGCGGTACCCAGGGTGACGGGTGTGAGCACACCCGTGGCCGCAACCGTGATGTCGGCCGGAGCTGTGACCACAGGTGGTGTGCCGTCCGCGGTATAGCTCACGGTAGCGGAAGCCGGACCCTGATTTCCCGCCCCGTCTGTGGCCTGTGCCGTGAAGCTGTGGACCCCTTCCGAGAGCGAAACAGCGAGGTTCCAGTTCCCTGCTCCATCGGCCGAGACCAGGCCGATCGAGGCCGCGCCGTCCCGGACGGTGGTCAGGGCGTTCGGTTCCGCCGTGCCGCTGATGGTCAGCGCCGTACTCTGGGAAGCCGAGCCATTGGCCGGGGAGGTGATCACCGGCGCGGCAGGCGGCATGGTATCGAGCGTGATCGAAGCGCTGACAGGCGTCGAAACATTGCCGGCCGCATCGACAAACCGGGCGTAAACCGTCTTCGCGCCATCGCCCGCTGCCAATGTCCAGCTTGCCGATGCCGCAAACGGTTGGAGAGCGCTGAATGTCACACCGTCGTTGCTGAACTGCATCTGGTCGCAGCCGGAGCCAGTCCCATCATCGCAAGTGAGCGACAGAGTCACCGAAGTGCTGTTGGTCAGGCCCGAACCGCCATCAATGCTGATCGTGCCGGTCGGCGGGGTTGTGTCGGATGGTGTAAGCTGCAGCTTGGCGATCAGGCCATCTGCCGTGCCGCCGCCATAAACGGTCTGGAACGCGCCGGGCGTGACCGGAAACTGCCCCTGAGTGCCGCCAGCGACATAGACATTTCCGGCAGCGTCCATGCCGATGGCTCCCGGATAATCCGACAGGGGGCCGCCGAGATAGGTGGAAAACAGGATGTTCTGGCCATCCGGTGTCAGCTTCACGATGACGCCGTCATTGCTGCCCTGGTTGGCTCCAAACAATGCATCCGGCGTCACCGGGAAGTTCGGTGATCTGGAGTATCCGGTGATCAGCAGGTTGCCGTCCGGATCAATCATACTCTCAGCCAAACCATCATTGGCCGTTCCACCCAGATACGTGGAAAAGATCGCGGCTGTGCCCGTCGGATTCAGCTTGGTCACAAAACCGTCATAGGAGCCGCCGCCGTGGGCGGCCTGAATGGGATTGACAGTTGGAAAATTGAATGAGGTTGTGCCGGAAACAATAATCAGGTTGCCCGCGGCGTCCACCGTAAGACTGTTGGGCCCAATGGAATCAGTGCCGGATCCGCCGAGGAATGTGGAATAGAGCACGCTGCTTCCGTCGGCGCTCAGTTTGGTGACAAAGGCATCCCAGGTGCCACCATGATGCGTCGGCTGAAAGGAGCCCGGTGTAATCGTCAATGCTCCACCGGTACTATAAGGCCCTCCGACATAGGCATTGCCGGCTGCATCCACGACAATCGCATGTGCATGGCCTTGGGACGAATACGGAGGCGTGGTGCCATTATTGAGAAAGGTGGAATAGATCAGCGACGTGCCGTCCGGACTTAATTTTGCCACTGCCGGCTCCCATACAACTGGGCTACTCGTTGTCTGATAGGCTCCGGCCGTAACCGGAAAACCAACGCTTCCTTTTCTTGTTGTCCTGACGCCCAGATAAGCGCTGCCGCTACTGTCAACATCCAGACCGACGACCAGATCCTCGCTTCCACTGCCGCCGATATAGGTCGAATAAACCAGGGAGGATCCGTCCGGACTCAGTTTGCTCACAAAACCATCACTGATGAAACCGGCAAAGGCGGTCTGATATGCGCCTGCTGTAACTGGCAAGTTGGTTGAATGCGTTACGCCGCCAATATACACGCTTCCCGCCGTATCGATTGCCGCCGACCAGCATACCTCCTCTCCGCTCCCGCCAAGGTAGGTCGAATAGAGCAGTGCATCACCGGCCGGATTCAGTTTGGCGACAACACAGTCAGTAGAATAACCGCTCTTCGCGGGTTGCAAGGCATTAAGTACAGGGAAGTTGGTCGATGCCGTATATCCGCCCAGATAGACGTTGCCGGCAGCATCCACCTTCATGTCGCGCAGGGAATCCATACCGTTGCCGCCGAAATAGGTTGCATAGACCAGCACCGGATCGATAATCAACTCCCTTGATGTATCGTAGCTGGCAAGCTCAAAACCGACCTGGCCCTGCTCAAGCCTGAATTGACCGTCGACCGGATGCCTATCATCACCAATCTGCTGGTAAACGGTCGGCTTGTGCTGAACCACCCGCTCATCGCCCACATGCAGAATCAGGTTGCCCTGTGCATCCACCTCCATTTTGTCGGCGCCTGAGTAGGCGAGATGAATCCTTTTCGGGTCCGCGCCCGGCGCAACCACGAAATCGAATTCCAGCTGCCGCTGGTTGCCGTAATAGACCAGATCAATGCCCGGATATACCCCGGCATACCTGACCTTGCCGAACTGCGCGACATGCTTTTGCCACTTTTCGGGATCGTTGCCGATAAAATAGTTGCTCGTGCCGGCAAGCTGATCGATGCCCGTAATCGCTTCAGGGCTGTCGGCGCCCTCCAGCCGCATCCGCAGCACGGCCTGAGTCATCTCCTGCGCTGCATCCAGTGCGGGCAGATCAACCGGAGACAAGCCGGTGGAGCCCAAGTCCTTGACTCTGCTCAGGCGCAATACGGCTTCATCAGCGGTCAGGAAAAGCGTATATCCGGGGCCGCGTGAAAGATATTTTACGCGAGCATCGGTCTGTCCCTGATTAACTTCGAAGCTCAAGGGCAATTTGCCATAGTTTGATGCCAGCCGGGCTTTTGAATGGCCGCTCACAGGCACAACGTGCGATGTGTGTGCGTCCGGAGCGTGGATCGCTTCATGATGCGTCGCCTGACTGCCCAGGTATCCAAGGGCGATCAGTCCGGAAACGGCTCCGATAATGGCATATGTCTGAATCTTCATGGCTGACTCCTCCCCCCGTCGGGGTGTTGTTCGTTCAATGTTGAATGGTGTTGGCTTTCTGCTTCGGGCTTTTCTCCGGCCAGGATGCGCCAAAGCTTCTCCATGGTCTGAAAGGGGTATCTGCGCCCGTGATCAATGTCTTCCACCTCGCCGGCCAGATGATCCGGTTGCTTGCTGTCCCGGCGGTAGATGCGCACGATAAAATTATCCAGTCCCATTCGCCCTCCACGGAAACCAGGTGGTTGATTGGTCCGCTTATAGCACATCGGAACTTACAGATAGCTTACAGATTCGGCTGAGATTGAAATTTTTGGATATGTTATTGCCTGCAAAACAGCAGGAAGGATTACGATTTTCCTGTCAGCCGTGTATGATCGGGGTAAAGGGGGGGGTCATGTCTGTCAGGCGATTTCTTTTCCTGCTTGGGATATCCGGCGCCGTTTTGCTGGCCAGCGTCCTCACAGGTTCTGACCCCCATGCCGCCGGGTTTACTGTCAACGAACGCAGCGCCAGCAATCTGGGCAATGCCATGGCCGGTTCCGGCGCCGCGGGTTATGACGCCTCAACCATCTATTTCAATCCCGCCGCCATGCAGTTGCTGGAGCGAAACCAGTTGTCCGTTGCCGGCCACATGATCCGGCCGCGCGGAACCTTCCACGACCAAGCCAGCAACACCAGCGGCCCCGCCAGCGCCGATAGCGGTGAAACAACGATCATTCCCAATCTGTATTATGTCCATGTCCCGGCTGAGAATGTGCGGCTGGGCATTGGCGTCTATTCGCCCTTTGGCCTCAGGACTGCCTATCCGGCCAACTGGAAAGGACGCTATCATGCCATCAACTCCGACCTGACCACGATCAATATTGCGCCTGCCGTGTCCTATCAGATGACATCCCGCCTGGCCGCGGGCGCCAGTCTGGATGTGCAATATCTGGATTCCACCCTGGAAAACGCGGTGGATTTCGGCCTGCTCTGCGCCGCTCAGCCTGGACCGCTTCCCTGCGCCGGTCTGGGATTATTGCCCCACCAGGCGGATGGCAGGATCAGCATCGACAACACAGACTGGGCCGTGGGATTTTCCCTGGGACTGCTTTACACGCCAGCGGACGGTACCCGTTTCGGCATTACCTACCATTCCCCGATCCGCCATGGCCTGAACGGCCAGGCCAGCTTCAGCGGCGTGCCCGTGATCTTCCGGAATACATTTACCGCGAGCCCCACGCGTTCAGACTTGACCCTGCCGGAAGAGCTGGCCATCGGCATCTATCACCAGTTGACGCCGGCATGGTCTGTCATGGCGGACTTTGGCTACATGCGCTGGAGCCGTTTTGATGTTTCGCGCCTCAGCTTCGCCAATGGCCTGCCGGACAGGGTCGCCGTCAACAACTGGAAAAACAGCAGGCGTTACGCCGCGGGAATCAATTATCGGCCGGCGGCTGACTGGTTGCTGCGAACCGGCGTATCCTATGAAGAAACGCCCGTCCCCGATGCCGCCCACCGGTCTCCCCGCCCCCCGGACAGCGACAGGATATGGCTGGCCTTCGGCTTCAATTACCTTCTTTCGGAGCACATCAGCATCGATGCCGCCTATGCGCATGTCTTTGTAAAGGACGCCCCGATCAGCAACCCGGATGATGAGGGGCACCTGCTTGACGGACATTTTACCGGCAGATCGGATATCCTGAGCTTCCAGCTTAACTGGCTGTTTTAGGTCCCTGCCCGTATACGGGCATGCAGCCTTTCCGTTTCTTCGGACGGGTCGATCTCCAGGCCGGTTCTGAGGGTATCCCGGCATCGCCTGTACACGGCAAGGGCCTCGGCCCGCCGGCCGTCCTTCCAGTAACAGGTCATTAACCGCTGGTAGAATTCCTCGATCAGGTTGTCCACTTCAAGGGCCCGAAGGTAGACGTCCGAGGCCGATTTCCATTCAGCCATCTCCTCCCAGTAACGTCCCAGCCTGCCCAGCTGACGCAGCAGTCTGCTGCGCAGACGTTCCCGGCAGGAGAGAAACCAGCGGACATTCGGCTCCCCGGCCATGAAGTCACCCCGATAACAGGCATAAATCTTCTGGCTGATATCACGGGCCTTCTTCCTGCCCGCCCTTCCCTCGCTGATCGCGGAATCCATTTCATCAAACAGATATTCCATTTCCCGGATGTCCAGCCAGCAAAGCCGCTTATCCAGGCTCAGTCTTCCCTGCCGGAGATGCAGGGCATCGTCATGACCGAGAACCTTCCGCAGGCGGTGCAGCGTGGTGGAAAGCGCCTGCCGGGCCTTATCGCCGTCCGTATCAGGCCACAGGGCGTCAACCAGTGTATCCTGATGGACATTTCTCCCCCTCTGGCCAACAACATATTTCAGCAGATCGAGCGGCTTCTGCTGAGCCTTTCCGGTGGGTTCATAGGGCTTGCCGTCAATCTGCAGGGCAAATCCACCCAGCGTAGATATCCTGACCGGCCAGGGCCAGTCCCTGATTTCGAGTGCTGCCCTGTCCGGGATCAGATGACGCCTGCGGATGAGTTCCCGCACATATTCCGTCTCGATACCCGCATCCAGGGCCTTCATGCAGAGCTGCGCCATGGTGGGCGCATGCCACCACGGCGTGGTCCAGTAGCCGTTCCACCTGCCTATTTCCAGTCCCTGCCGCAGTTCGTCCAGCGCCCGCTTGTTTCTGCCACTGACGAAAAGGGCCCTTGCGTGAATCAGGTGCCTGAAGAACCGCAGCAGGCCGCTTCTTTTGCCGCGGCCGCTTTTCAGAGCCTGCTCAAGGTGCGCGTATGCATCCTCATGCCTGCCTGTTGTGAGAAAAATAAGCGCCAGCGTTTGATGATTGAGCGCCTGTACCATGATGACACCGGTTTCCCTGCCAAGCCTCAGCGCCTCCATTGTGTGTTCCATTGCCAGGGGAAGATCCCGATTGAGCAGGGCATACCAGCCCCGCAGATGGTGATACATGGAATATTCCAGCCTTCGCTCCGGATTGAGCAGCGTGTTCATTCGCTCAAGATAATGCCCGCCCGAGTCGGCATCCCCTTCCATGAGGGCGCTCCAGGCCCCCTGGCCCAGCAGTTGTCCGTCCCAGACATGGATGCCGCTTTTTTCCGCGAGCTCCAGACCACGGTGAACCGCCTGATGGCAGGCCCTTGCATCCGCGTCGGCAATGCTGGTATAGATGGCTTCGGCCAGGGCGTGGGTAATCCTTGCCATGGGCGCGGCGCCATCAAAGGCAGCCTCCCTGCTCAAATGCCGGACAATCAGGCTGGCCCGGCTGAATTCACCGTTCCAGACAAAATAGGTAACCAGTTGATGATTGATAAGCATGCGCTGACTGGGATGAAGGCCCGACCTTGACGCCGCCACAGCCCGGCGGGTCCATCTGCTCATATCCCGGTGATAGGGCTGGCAGTACATCAGGGCGGCAAACATGCTTGCGGCCACCCGCGCCCTGATGGCCCGAACGGGTATCAGGGGGCGGTTTCAAGGTCGAAGTGCAACACGCCTGATATTTCGTTCGTAGTATTCAC
>CAZCTM010000044.1:0-11558 GCA_964501925.1 uncultured Zetaproteobacteria bacterium
CCCATGGTTGGTAAAATAGCGTCCGGCCGCTCCTTTCTGATGATGTTGGCAACCACCTCCCAGGTCACGGGTTCAATATAGGTAGCATCGGCAAACTCAGGGTCCGTCATAATGGTGGCGGGATTGGAGTTGACCAGAATCACCCGGTAGCCGTCGGCCTTCAGCGCCTTACAGGCCTGCACACCCGAGTAATCAAACTCACACGCCTGACCGATGACAATCGGTCCCGCTCCAAGGATTAGAATGGATTTTATATCGTCTCGACGTGGCATTCCGGGCTGGTTTCCCTCCTTGTTCCTGAATAGATCATGTCTCGTAAAAACGGGCAACCGCATGGCTGCCCGCTGGTTCGCCAAAGCATACGACGGCTAGCCGTCAATGCCTATAGGTGAATAGGGTTCGCCAAGCGCCTCGGCGACGGCCCTGTGTCTAATCGAGCCTTGGTATACATTCACCCCATGCCGCAAGGCCGCATTGGAGCGCAACACATCCTCCAGATCACCTGAGACGAGTTGGCGGATATATGGAAGGGTAACATTGCACAGGGCATAGGTGCTGGTTGCCGGTACGGACCCCGGAATATTAGGAACGCAATAGTGGATGACACCCTCCTCGACATAGGTTGGCTCGGCATGAGAGGTCGGCCTGCTGCTCCTGCTGATCCCGCCCTGATCAATGGCTACATCGACGAACACACTGCCTTTCTTCATGGATCTCAGCATTTCCCTGTCAATCAGAAGCGGCGCCCTGGCGCCAGGATTTAACGCCGCCCCGACCAGCATGTCACAGGTGGACAAGGCCTCGACAATATTGCGCCGGGTGGACATCATGGTCACGACTTTACCGTCAAAAATATCATCAATATAGGTCAGACGGGCATGGTTGGTATCGATGATAATCACCTGTGCTCCCAGGCCGTAGGAAACTTTGGCGGCATTGATGCCAACATTTCCGGCTCCGATAATGACAATCCGCCCATGTTTGGTTCCGGGTACGCCCCCCAGTAATATACCCATCCCACCTTTTTCCCTTTGCAGAAAAGCAGCGCCCAGTTGTACCGCCATTTTTCCCGCCACCTGGCTCATGGGGGCCAGGACGGGAAGGAGCCCGTTTTGCAACTGAACAGTCTCATAGGCTATGGCGCACAATTTCTTTTCCTGCAAAACCCTGGCCAGATCAGGCATCCCGGCCAAGTGCAAAAAAGTGAACAGGATCATCTCCTCTCGCAGAAAAGGATATTCCTCTGGCAGCGGTTCCTTGACCTTCAGGACCAGATCAGAATTCCAGGCCTCAGCGGCTCGAGCTACGATTTTAGCGCCAGCGGATCGATATTCCTCGTCGGGAATGCCACTGCCGACTCCGGCTCCGGTTTCGATACGGACCTGATGTCCGGCTCGAATAAGCTCATCGGCTCCGGCCGGCACCAACGCAACGCGATATTCATTGTTTTTGATTTCACGGGGTACGCCGATAATCATAACATCTTCTCCAATAGTGCTATCACTGGCCCTCACCTTCCCTTAACCTGTACTATTCATAAATGCTGTCCCGCTCTTTCTGATTCCCTGATTTCTGCCGATTCTGCTCGTGGGAACGGTTCACTCCCTCCTGTTTTGTTTGTAATAATTCATCAATCCGTTGGTTGAGGCATCGTGACTGCTTACTCTGTCATCATGCCAGAGTTCAGGCAGAATCCTGCGAGCAAGCTGTTTTCCAAGCTCCACGCCCCATTGATCGAATGCGTTGATATCCCAGATGATGCTCTGAACAAATATCTTGTGTTCATACATTGCGATCAGTGAGCCCAGCGTTTCCGGCGTAAGCTTTTGAAACAGGATGGAATTGGTCGGCCTGTTTCCCGGAAACACCTTGTGAGGAAGGATAAACTCCAGCCTGTCCCCGCTCAGGCCTTCAGCCTCCAGTTCCTCACGAACTTCCTCCCCGGTTTTGCCCAACATCAGGGCCTCGGTCTGGGCAAAAAAATTGGAGAGCAGGATTGTGTGATGCTGTCCAATCGGATTTTTGGTATCGATCGGCGCCAGAAAATCAGCCGGAACCATTTTCGTTCCCTGATGAATGAGCTGATAGAAGGCATGTTGACCGTTGGTACCCGGTTCACCCCAGATGATTGGCCCTGTCGAGTAATCCACAGCTGCGCCATGTCGCGTCACCTGCTTGCCGTTACTCTCCATATCTCCCTGCTGAAAATAGGCCGGAAAGCGATGCATGTATTGATCATAAGGAAGGATTGCGTGGGATTCAGCCCCCCAGAAATTGTTGTACCAGATGCCAAGCAGCGCCAGGATGACCGGAATGTTCCCGGTCATGGGCGTGGATCGGAAATGTTCGTCCATCTGATGCGCTCCGGTCAATAGCCTTTCAAAATTATCCATGCCGATATAAAGCGCAATGGAAAGCCCGACGGCGCTGCACAGGGAATAACGACCGCCAACCCAGTCCCAGAATTCGAACATATGCTCGGTATCAATACCGAAATTCGCCACGGCCTCGGCATTGGTTGATACGGCGACAAAATGCTTGGCAACCGCCGTCTTGGTACCGCCGCGGGTCAGAAACCAGTCGCGTGCAGTCTTGGCGTTGGTAATCGTCTCCTGGGTGATAAAGGTTTTGGAGACAATGACAAACAGGGTCGTCTCGCGGCTCAGTCCCTTCAATGTCTCGACGATCTGGGTGCCATCCACATTTGAGACGAAATGCACGCGCAACCCCTCTTTGGCAAACGGTTTGAGCGCCCCGCAGACCATCACCGGCCCCAGATCGGAACCGCCAATGCCGACATTGACGATATCCGTGATACGCTTGCCTGTGCAGCCCAGCCAGCGTCCCTTGCGAACATCCTCTGTAAACACACGCATACGATCCAGGACCCCGTTCACGGCAGGCATGACATCCTCACCGTCAACCATGATCGATCTGTTGGAGCGATTACGCAGGGCGATATGCAGGACCGCACGATCCTCCGTATTGTTGACCTTCCCGCCGCTAAACATGCGCCCGGTCCACTCCTGAAGACCGGCCTGATCAACCAGCTCAAACAGCAACTTCATTGTCTCTTCGGTAATAATGTTCTTTGAATAATCGAGCAGTATGTCCTGAAACCGGGTGGAAAATTTCTCAAATCTTTGAGGATCCTGCTTAAACAGATCGCGCATATGGATCTTTGACAGCTTTTGCTGATGAGCCTTCAAGGCCTGCCAGGCACTTGATTGGATTAAATCCGCCATATGCTCCTCCCTGCCGGGTAGACTCTATCATTTGAGCCATCCGGGAACCACCCTGCGCTAAGGTCAGTATCCTACCTAGATCCTACTTTTCCGGCCGGGTCCACAGACTTACGAGCACCACTGATACAAACGCCACAAAAAATGCCGGCAACATCTCATAGCAAATGGCCTTCAATGTCGGTATTTCCACCCATAGAATGGCTGTGGTAAATCCCGTAACCATGCCGGTGAGCACTCCCCATGCCGTCGTTTTCCGCCATAGAAGGATAAGAATCAGGGCTGGGCCGAAGGCGGCTCCAAGCCCCGCCCATGCGTAAAGTACAAAATGGAAGATTACCCGGCTTTGAGAGGCGGCAATAATCACTGCAATGATTCCGATTAACAGCACTGCCAAGCGATGCAGAAGCAGGATTGTAGCCTCGCCGGCCTCATATCCAAAGGTACGTCTGACCAAATCGTGGCTGATACCTGAAGCAACCACCAACAGTTGTGAATCCGCCGTAGAACATACCGCCGCCATCACCGCGGCAATCATCATACCGGCCAGCCAGCCGGGCAGCAGATCAACAGCGGCGATGGGCAGTGCCTTTTCAGCATCGGGCAATTCTCCGTAATAGGCACGGGCGGCCACGCCAAGCAGCACCGCACCTGTGAACAGGACAAATACCCAGATATTGGAAATAACAGCGCCACGCAGGATCGCCTGCTCATCCCTGCTGGCCATAAATCGGATCAGGATATGTGGCTGACCGGGATAGCCAAATGGAATGCCAAACCACAGAGCAAAAAATCCGAACAGGCCGAGACCTGTCCTGCCAGCAAAAGAACTGGTGAGTGTACCCTCCTGCTCTGCCAGCTTTGTCCACATGGCCTCAAGACCGCCAAGCTGGTGAACCAGCACCCATGGCAGGATGGTGACGGCGGCAATCATCAGAATAGATTGCAGCACATCCGTCCAGGCCACGGCGCGGAAGCCGCCCAGTGTAGTGTACACCAGTACGATGGCTGCTCCGACAGCCACCCCGGTCAAGTATGACCAGTTGAATGTCACTTCGAAGGTCTTGGCAGCAGCCGTGAATTGTGCGGCCACGTAGACCGTGAGCATGACGGTGATAATGGCCACAGCCAGACAACGTATGGCTATTGCTGGTCTTCCTGAATACGGCGCCGCTAATATATCCGGTAGCGTAATTGCATCATGACACACGGCGAAGGTACGCAACCTGCGGCCAAGCACCAGCCAGTTGAAGGCAATAGCCACGATGGTTCCGGGCAGCACCCAGAAGGCACCCATGCCGGTATAGAAGGCCATGCCGACCAGCCCCAGGGTTACCCACCCGCTTTCCGCCGAGGCCGAGGCTGATAGACCCGCCACCCAGGCCCCCAGGCCACGACCGGCGAGAAAGAAATCCGTGCTGGAACGCCTGGCATAGCGTGCGCTGTAGATGCCAAAGGCGAACACTGCCAGCGTATAGATGAGAAAGCTCAGTGCAGTGCTGTTCATCGCATTTGTTACCCTGCCACGATTCTCGCATCTTTCATGAAAGACTCAGGCTCAAGACTCTGCTGTAAAATACCCGATGTCAAAAAAATCCCCCGCCGATTGGCGAGGGATTCATGATACATGCAGAGAATATCCGTATTACGCTTGTGGAATGCATTCACCCCTGAACAGGCATGGAAAAACCATGCAGTCTGGAATTTGCCGGAAACAGGGCCGGTTTCCCTCGGCAGTCTGAATCTCGTGAATCAATTCAACCTTGCGTAATCGCTTCACCTTTTTAAGACCAAGCAGTTTAGCCTTGTCTATCAGAATCTTCCTAGTAATTTTTGTATCTTTTTTCATATCATCCTCCATAGTGGAAAGCTGCGCGCAACATACAAATTCATGTGTCAAAATCAAGGCCGATCTTTTCGTCAATGGCTACGGTTTTGACCTCTGACCTAGATTCTGCAAGTGATCGTGCGTGCAGAGTGTAAGATATTGGTTTAGCTGGCGTATTGAAAATACACGTTGTCACCTTATTGGTGATGAGTGTTTTTTTCAATAGTCCAGATGAATCAAGAGCTTGTGCTATGTATGTGCGATCACTTGCAGGATCTAGGTCAGACATAATAGGGTGCAAAATTCAGATCAGCTGAAAGGAAATCAATTATGCACATTGTTTTTGTTGCCTCGGAAGCAGCGCCTCTGGCCAAAACAGGCGGATTGGCCGATGTTGTCGGATCCCTCCCATATACCCTCAAAAAACACGGGCACGATGTCCAGGTCATCCTGCCATACTATCGCCGGCACATCTCGGCCAGCGGTATACAGGTGAAGGCCATGCAACACCAAATCCCCATCTTCATTGATGGCATACATCGCATGGTTCCACTGCATGAAGCTGAAGTGAACGGCCTGCGTTTTGTTTTGGTGGAACAGGATGATCTCTTTGATCGTGATGGCCTGTATGGATCAGAGAATGGCGAGTATGTAGACAATCCACTGCGTTTTACCCTGCTTTGCCGTGCAGCACTGGAGGCGGCATGCCTGAATGAACGGGCTGTGGATATCTTTCACTGTCATGACTGGCAGACCGGATTATTGCCGCTACTACTCAATGAGCAATACCGGCATCGCCCTCAAATTACCAAGGCGCGAACCGTCTTCACTATTCATAACCTTGCCTACCAGGGCGTGTTCCCTGCTGCCTGGATGACTCGGCTTGGCCTTCCGGTCAGTGCCTTTCATCCGGCGGGCATGGAGTTTTATGGCCAGATCAACTGCATGAAGGCAGGCATCATGGCTGCCGATCAAATCACCACTGTCAGTCCCTCTTATGCCGGGGAAATTCTAACGGCCGAGTATGGTTGTCACCTTGAAGGGTTTCTGCGGGAGCACGCGCATAAACTGATCGGTATCGTCAACGGCCTTGATGTTGAGGGCTGGAATCCCGATACGGACGGCATGATTGACTGCACCTTCAAGGCCGGAAAGGCGCAGGGAAAGCAACATTGTAAGGCTGCATTACAGAAGGAACTTGGATTGACCCGGAATCCCGATGCACCCCTACTTGCCATGATCTCCAGACTGGCTGAGCAGAAAGGCGTGGATCTGGTTCTGGATAATATCCCCGCCTGGATGAAATCCGGTTATCAATTGGCCATCCTGGGATCCGGCGACTCCGATCATGAGAAGAGCTTGCTGGAGTTCTCCAAAAGACACCCGAAACAGATGTCCTTTTATGCCGGGTTTAACGAACCGCTTGCCAGAGGGATTTATGCAGGCTCTGACCTGTTTCTGATGCCATCACGATTTGAACCCTGCGGTCTGAGTCAGTTGATTGCGATGCGTTATGGCTGCGTCCCTATAGTACGTGCCACCGGCGGCCTTAAAGATACCGTAATTGATTATGGACAGTCCCCTTCAAAAGCAACAGGTTTTGCATTTACCGGGGATGCGCCGCTTCCCTTCCATGAAAAAGTTGAACATGCAATTTCCGTCTTCAGGAGACCTTCTGTCTGGGCACGCATCAGAGGAAGAGCCATGCGACGGGACTCCTCATGGGATCTGTCCGCAAAAAAGTACGCGAAGGCGTATGCCGATCTGAAGGAATTGTGAAGGAGAGGACAAGATGAGACGCATTGTACTGGCCGCCGATGTCGGAGGCACAAATATTCGAGTCGCCGCTGTGGATCGTCATGGATGCATCCTTGGTCACCATAAACAAAAGGCCTGTTTGTCGGACATTCCCTTTTCTAACTTGAAAGAGGCCGAGGCATGGGTTCTTGAACAACTGGAGATCCCACTGAGGAATATGCAGAAGAGATTCCCGGATTCGCAAGCGGCCGGCATCGGTTTTCCCGGCTTTTTTGAGGGATTTTCCGGCGTATTGGTTTCTTCCCCAAACCTTCCCATGTTGAAAAATATTGATCTTTCCTCATATCTGTCCGAGCAGCTTGGACTACCCGTTTTAGTCCAGAATGATGCCCTGACAGCTGCCATCGGTGAGTTTCGTTTCGGCAGTGGTGAGGAACATGAAAGCCTCATCCATATCACCATGGGGACTGGAGTTGGCGGCGGTTTGATTGTGAAGGGAAAGCCCTATCCGGGCGATGGCGGCATGGCAATGGAGATTGGCCACCTGCAGGTGGAAAAGAATGGGCGTCAATGTGGGTGCGGCAACAGGGGATGTCTGGAAAAATATACGTCCGCGACCGCAGTAGCCGCCCGCTATGAGGAATTAAGCGGCAACAAGGTGGAAGACGCGGAAGATGTACACCGGCTTGCCCTGGATGACGATGCCTCAGCCAGAAAAGTTATTGAAGAGGCTGGAGCCTATCTTGGCAAAGCACTGGCCGACACCGTCAAGCTCCTGGATGTACGAAACATCAGCATTAGCGGCGGCCTGACCTCTGCCTGGGACATGCTGCTGCCACCCCTGCACTCAGCCCTGGAAGATGGCCTCATTCCTCCCATGCGGGGCAAGGTCCGGTTATCTCTCTCCACACTGGGGGACTTTGCCGGTTTGCTTGGCGCATCCGTTCTGGCCTTTGACAAGGTTATAAAAAAGTAACTACAGCCAGGTCATCAGGCCCAGGGAGTGGGGGTGAGCCATGTCTTTATGAATCGGGTACATCCGCACCTGATAGGAAAAATTCCCGGTATCATCGGGATGAAGGTTCACTTCATATTTTCCATCACCAAGATGCTGGAGCTTGATGGCGCTGTATTGCTTGTAGTCACCCTTCCTTGATGGCCGGCTGATGACTGCTTCCACGCATAAATCATCCGCTGACAGGCCATCAAGACGCGCCTGTACATGCAGAATAATCTGGTCACCGTATTTCCAATGGCAATTAGCAGGGGTGGAATCAATCTGCTTAAGTGAAATATTGGGCCAGGCCTTGCGTATTTTGGCCTTCCACTGGCTCAGATCCCTGGCGCGCTGGAATTTTCCCTGCCGCAGTTCCCTACCCCTCCTGGACGCCGGCACATAAAACGTCCTGGCATAATCGGAAACCATGCGATCTGTATTAAAGTGGGGAATGGAACTGATCATGGCGCGTTTGGACACACGAACCCAATCGTCGGAGAAGCCGCTCTCATTACGCCGGTAATAGGTAGGAATGACATCATATTTGAGTACATGGTAGAGGGAGATGGCGTCTTCTTCATCGGTCAGCCATTCATCTCCAAGTTCGTGTTCACAACCAATCACCCAGCCATTATCTCTTTCATATCCCTCAGGCCACCAGCCGTCCAGAACGCTCAGGTTCGGCGCTCCATTCATAGCTGCCTTCATACCGGATGTGCCGCTTGCCTCCATGGGACGGCGGGGATTATTCATCCATACATCCACGCCGGAGAGCATGTAACGGGCCAGGGTGATATCATATCCTTCAATCATCATGACCTTGCCGGTAAATTCCTTCTTTCGGGAAATATGATGGATTCTCCTGATCAGCTCCTGGCCGGGATGATCCGCGGGATGAGCCTTGCCGGCAAAGAGAAAAACCACCGGCTTGTCAGTATTATTGATGAGTTTGAGCAACTTTTCATCATCATGGAACAGCAGAGTGGCCCGTTTGTAGGTTGCAAAGCGCCTGGCAAAACCGATTACCAGCGTGCGAGGGTCAAAACAGGCAGTCATTTCCCTGACCAGTTCTTCACTCTCACCATTCCGTTTGGCCTGCCTTAGCAGTTGCTCACGCAAATATTGCAGCATCCGCTGTTTATTGGTCTGTTTGATACTCCAAAACAATTGATCCGGAATATTCTCGATCTTTTGCCAGAATTTAGGGTCGAGGAGGTGACTTCGCCACTGACCTCCGAGATGAAGATCAAAGGATGAGATCCATTCCGGAGCAAGCCAGCTGCTCACATGTACGCCATTGGTAATCGAGGAGATCGGGTTTTCATTGGCAGGTACTTCCGGCCAGAGCGGACTGCACAGCCTGGCGGTCACTTCGCCATGCAACCTGGACACGCCATTCTGGTAGGCCGACCCACGCAGCGCCAGCGCCGTCATATTAAAACCGCTGCCATGACCGAAATCTCCACTGCCAAGCTGACGCAGACTGCCCATGTTCATTCCCGCCTTTTTGGCATACCCCGCAAAATAGCCCTCAAACAGTTCCAGGGGGAAGATATCATGACCTGCCGGGACTGCCGTGTGAGTCGTAAATATACTGGAGAACCTCACCGCTTCCACCGCTTCATCGAAGTTCAGGGAATGCTCTTTCATCTTCTCACGCACCCGTTCCAGAAGACTGAATGCCGCATGACCCTCATTGATATGCCATGCGGTCGGTTCGACCCCGATTGCGCGCAGACCGCGGACACCGCCGATACCCAGGCAGATCTCCTGTTTGATGCGATTTTCCAGTCCACCACCGTAGAGTTGATAAGTAATCTTTCGATCTTCCTCGTTGTTGGAGGGAACGTCCGCATCAAGGAGTAGCATCTGGATGTGTCCGACATTGACCCGCCAAAGCTTTAGATCCAGGTCCCTCCCGGGAAGTTCAACCTGAACGAGAATGGGGTTCCCCATCTCGTCCAGTGCGGGCTCGATGCACAAATCCTCAAAACGCGTCTCCAGATAGCTGGCAATCTGTTGACCCTGGGCATTGATGAGCTGTGTGAAATATCCATGCCGGTAGAGAAGCCCTACGCCGATAAAATTAAGGCCGAGATCACTGGCGGACTTACAGTGGTCGCCGGCAAGAATGCCAAGGCCTCCTGAATAGATGGGCAGGGATTCATGAAGGCCGAATTCAGCCGAGAAATAGGCTATCAGATGCTCATCGGCATCCTCGAAGGCCCCATGAAACCATTGATGAGTATCCTCTTTATAGGTGTCATAATCCGACATCACACCATTGTACAGGGCCAGGAAGGCGCGATCGCCGGCGATTTCATTCAGTCGCTTTTGACTGATTCGCCGCAGAAACGTACGCGGGTTATGTCCGCACAGGCTCCACAGGATGGGATCCATCATAAAAAAGAGAGCCCTGGCCTTGGCAACCCAGGAAAACCACATATCGCCGGCTAATTCATCCAGACGCGAGAGTCCATCTGGAATGATTGGTCGAACCTGAAAATAAAAATGTTGGCCAGTTTGACTCACGATTGATCCTCTCCGGTTTGGTCTGAAAAGAGCCGGGAGACTCACTAAAGCACCCAGTTAAGTCAATGTATGATGAGGTCGTAAAAAGTCCATCTGTGGTCTTTTTACTCAACGAAAAGCGAAAAACGCGGTTTTCGCTTTCCTTACAAATCAATATCTTGCATCGCAAACTATCGATTTGCGCGCCCGTCCATGGGCGCATTGATGACTTTTTACGAAGTCATCAATATGTCATTGGCTCAGCATCGCTTCTTTCAAATCGCCATCCGCGGGTTTCCTGCCTAACCAGACCGCCAGCAGGGCATCATTAAAATCCTTGCCCGGGATCACGCCTTTGCGTTCACCACGAATTGTGACACTGGTTCCCTTATCCGGCATATAATCAAGTAGAATAATATCGCCTTTTTTTACATCGGAAAACATGGCATTGAATCGATCCAGCCTTTCATTCAGGCTGAGCATGACCTTCCTCGGCTGGTTTTTCATGAAACCCTCTTTCCATCCATGCACAAGTTTCTCCTTACCCACCTCACCATATAGGATATGCATGGCAACACGCTTGGGACCATCCATATCAATGGCTTCCTCCGCCTTGCGGGTGTTCCTGGTCAGATACAAAGCCCCAACATAAATATCAAAGAAAAATTTTGTGCGTACGCCAGCACCGTTGAGCAGCAGTTTCGAACCGCCGACCTCAACTGATTCCGATACATTCACACCTTCAACTTCAGCCGCCCAGACCGGGCCGACCAGAAGAAGTCCAACCAACAGAATTGATTGCAAAAATAAAAATCTATGGCTCATGTCACCTCCCGTTCAAACCCAGCCCGGCTTTCCTGCCCTTTTGTGATTCAGGGCGTCCATGCCCCCTCACCCTGCGGGCGCACTTCGTGCGTCCAATCCAGCTATCCTGCTGGATTGTGATTCGGAGTATACGGACGACTAACCACCACATAAACTAACAAAAATCAGTACCCGGCGATTGGTTAATTTAAGGAATGGAAATCTCACTGATCGGGTTATTCAATCGCCGATTTTCTAATGAGGCAACAGTCAGGGACTTGTCTACCAGTCGCAGGGTAAGCAATTTGCCTGTACCTGCCGGATTTGGGCCCATATAAACAGCAAAATTACTTTGCCCCAAGCGGGTGGGAATAAGCATGCGCATAGGCTTGTTAAACGCTGCTTTCCATGATTCAAG
>CAZCTM010000045.1:0-9570 GCA_964501925.1 uncultured Zetaproteobacteria bacterium
TACATGCGGCTTCGTCCGCTCAAATTTCGCCTTCGACATGATCGTCTCCTTAACCCTTGACCCTTGCTACAATTTCCTGGGCGATATTGCTTGGAACCTCTTCGTAGTGATCAAACTGCATGGTATAGGTGGCCCGCCCCTGACTCATGGAACGCACAGACGTCGCATAGCCAAACATCTCGGCGAGCGGCACTTCTGCGTCAATGACCTTGGCGTTGCCACGATCACTCATCCCCTGAACCCGTCCACGCCGTGAGTTCAGGTCTCCAATGACATCGCCCATATATTCCTCAGGCGTCACAACCTCCACCTTCATGACCGGTTCCAGAAGGACAGGTTTCGCCTTGGAGGCGGCTTCCTTGAAAGCCATCGAACCGGCAATTTTGAACGCCATTTCGGAAGAATCAACATCATGGTAGGAACCATCGTACAGGGTGGCCTTGATATCCACCATGGGATAGCCCGCCATGACGCCGTTCTGCATGGCTTCTTCTATACCTTTTTTCACAGCAGGGATATATTCCCTGGGCACCACGCCGCCCACAATCTTGTCCTCGAACTCAAACCCTGCGCCCGGCTCAAGGGGCTCGATCTCCAGCCAGACATGGCCGTACTGACCGCGCCCGCCTGACTGACGGATAAACTTGCCCTCGCTCTTCACCGACCTGCGAATGGTCTCTCGATATGCCACCTGAGGCTTGCCAACATTCGCATCCACCTTGAACTCGCGCATCATGCGATCAACAATGATCTCCAGATGCAGCTCGCCCATGCCGGAGATGATGGTCTGTCCGGTCTCCTCATCGGTACGAACCCTGAAGGAGGGATCCTCTTCAGCCAGCTTGGAAAGGGCAATGCCCATCTTTTCCTGATCCGCCTTGGTCTTGGGCTCAATGGCGACCGAGATCACCGGCTCCGGAAACTCCATCCGTTCCAGCACGATGGGATCCGCATCGTCGCACAGCGTGTCGCCGGTCCCGGTGTACTTGAGACCCACGGCAGCGGCGATATCACCGGCCCGCACTTCCTTGATCTCCTCACGTGTATTGGCATGCATCTGCAGGATTCGGCCAACCCTCTCCTTCTTTCCTTTTGTAGAATTGAGCACGTAGGAACCGGAGCCGAGCACGCCGGAGTACACCCGGAAGTAGGTCAAACTGCCGACAAAAGGATCGCTCATGACCTTGAAGGCCAGGGCTGCGAAAGGGGCGTCATCCGAGGTCGGCCGGGTTGCCACCTCATCACTGTCAATCTTGTTACCCCGCACCGGCGGCACATCAAGCGGTGAAGGCAAATAATCTACAACCGCGTCCAGAAGCGTCTGAACGCCCTTGTTCTTGAAAGCGGTACCGCACAATATCGGGATAATATCAATGTTGATGGTAGCCTGCCGGATACACTGCTTGAGTGTCGGCTCATCCAGCTCCTCTCCCTCGAGATAGGCCTCCATCAGTTCATCATTGTGAACCAGAACCGCATCAAGGAGCTTCTCGCGGTATTCCTCGGCCTGATCGGCGAGATCGGCAGGAATATCCTCCACGCGATACTTCGCGCCCATCTTGTCCGTGTCCCACAGAACCGCTTTCATCCGCACAAGATCAACAACACCGACGAACGTGTCTTCCGCGCCAATCGGGAGATTCAACGGTACCGCGGCATGTCCCAGACGGGTTTCAATCTCGTCGACCACACGAAAATATTCGGCGCCAACGCGATCCATCTTGTTGACAAAGGCAATCCGCGGAACATTGTACTTGTCCGCCTGGCGCCAGACCGTTTCGGACTGGGGCTCGACCCCCCCCACGGCGCAGAACACGCCCACGGCGCCGTCCAGCACACGCAGACTGCGTTCTACCTCAATGGTGAAATCCACGTGGCCGGGGGTGTCAATGATGTTGATACGGTGATCATGCCAGGTACAGGTGGTGGCAGCGGACGTGATGGTAATGCCGCGCTCCTGCTCCTGGGCCATCCAGTCCATGGTGGCAGCACCATCATGGACCTCGCCGATTTTGTAGGTTTTTCCGGTATAGTAAAGGATGCGTTCGGTCGTGGTCGTCTTGCCGGCATCAATATGGGCCATAATGCCGATGTTACGAACGCGCTCTAGCGGTACCTTTCGGGCCACGATCTCTGCTCCTTCTCAATCAACCTAGTTATCTTAGAACAATCACTACCAGCGGTAGTGGGCAAATGCCTTGTTGGCCTCCGCCATTCGGTGGGTATCATCACGTTTCTTGTAAGCGCCACCACGCTCATTTATGGCATCCACGATCTCGTTGCCAAGCCGCTGCTCCATGGTGTTCTCGGAGCGATTGCGGGCATACTCAACCAGCCAGCGCACAGCCAGTGAACGCTGTCTGCGACTGCTGACCTCCATGGGCACCTGATAGGTAGCGCCACCGACACGACGCGATTTTACCTCAACCAGGGGCTTAACCGCCTCAATAGCGCGATGCAGCACATTCAACGGATCATCCCGAAGACGGTCGGCCGCAATCTGCATGGCGCCATACACAATCTTTTCCGCCACTTTCTTCTCGCCATCCCACATCACCTTGTTAATCACATTGGTGACAAGACGGTCGTTATACTTGGCATCCGGCTGAATCTCCCGGCGAGGTGGTGGGCCTTTACGTGGCATTTCGAATGTCCCCTTAAACTACTTCGGCCGTTTGGAGCCGTACTTCGAACGGCCCTGACGACGTTCTTCCACCCCGGTCGTATCCAGAACACCGCGGAGAATATGGTAGCGGACACCCGGCAAGTCCTTTACACGCCCGCCACGAATAAGAACAACGGAGTGCTCCTGCAGCTTGTGTCCCTCTCCGGGGATATATGCCGTGACCTCAATGCCGTTGGTCAGGCGCACACGCGCAACCTTCCGCAAGGCGGAATTCGGCTTCTTCGGTGTGGTGGTATACACACGGGTACACACGCCACGACGCTGAGGGCAGGCCTGCAGTGCGGGCACCTTGTTAATCTTCCGTTTGTTTGTGCGTCCCTTGCGAACGAGTTGATTGATCGTTGGCATTACCACCTCTTATACAAGCTATTCAACCATCAGCCCTGAGGCTGAAAGGGCGCGAACCATAGTAGCGCGTCCATGCCCTGTCAACCGCCTGTTGGCAACGCTTTCGGGCAAATGGAGGATTGGGAATTCGCGGCTGCTGAATTCGGTAAAATCGAAAGCGGAGTCCGCAGGTTCTGTAACCTATCCTATTGCCTGCAAAATCTCCTCACAGGCCTTCTTCGCATCGGAAAAGACCATCATGGTTCGATCCATGTAAAACAGCTCATTATCCAGACCCGCATAACCCGGCGAAAGCGACCGCTTGATAAAAATAACGTGTTCCGCCTTGGCTACATCCAGAATGGGCATGCCGTAGATGGAACTGGAAGGATCGTTCTTGGCCGCGGGATTGGTTACGTCATTGGCTCCGATGACAAGCGCCACGTCGGTATCGGAAAACTCCGGGTTGATCTCGTCCATCTCATAGACAATGTCGTACGGCACATTTGCCTCCGCAAGGAGGACGTTCATGTGTCCCGGCATTCTCCCGGCCACGGGATGAATGGCGAACTTCACCTGCACCCCTCTGGCGATCAGCTCGTCCACCAGCTCCTTGAGCACATGCTGGGCGCGCGCGACAGCCATGCCATAGCCGGGGACAATAATCACGCTGCGGGCATTCTTGAGCAGAAAGGCAGCATCCTCCGAGCTTCCGCTGTGAACAGGCCGGTCGCTTCGCGCCGCAGCGGCCTGCCCCGATTCACCTCCGAACCCACCCAGAAGGACGTTGAACAGGGACCTGTTCATGGCCTTGCACATGATGTAGCTCAAAATGGCACCGGAAGAGCCCACGAGGGCACCGGCCACGATCAGCATGTTATTGCCCAGGGTAAAACCAATGCCGGCGGCGGCCCAGCCGGAATACGAGTTGAGCATCGACACGATCACCGGCATATCCGCCCCGCCGATGGGAACGATGAGCAAGATACCGAGGACCAGGGCGATGGCCGTCATGAGCAGGAACGAGGTCCAGTCCTGGGAGAAGCAGAATATGATGCCTGCGGACAACATAACCAGGCCCAACACGAGATTAAGCTGATGCTGCCCCCTGAAAACCAGCGGATTGCCGGAAACCAGCCCCTGCAGCTTGGCAAAGGCGACAATCGATGCGGTAAAGGTAATGGCGCCAATAAATGTGCCGAGAAACAGCTCGATCCGGCTTGCCACCCGGATACCGCCCGCCGGCACGGCAATCCCGTAGGCCTCCGGATGGTAGAGGGCTGAAAAGGCAATCAGCACCGCTGCCAGACCCACCAGGGAATGCATGCCGGCAACAAGCTGCGGCATATGGGTCATGGGAATCCTGCGAGCCACCACCATCCCGACGGAACCGCCCACCACAATACCCGCAAGAATCCAGCCGTAACTTTTCACCTCGGGCAACTGAAGGGTGACAAGAACGGCCAGGATCATGCCTGCGATTCCGAACATGTTTCCACGCTGTGCGGTCTCGGGACTGGACAACCCCTTGAGGGCAAAAATAAAAAGTACCGCTGCCGCCAGATAGGACAGCTCGACCATGTTTGTTGACAGCATGGTTGTTATTTCCGCTTTCTGAACATGGCAAGCATTCGCTGGGTCACCATAAAGCCGCCAAATATATTGATGGATACCAGTGTCACAGCGATAACACCCAGGACCGTTGCCAGGCTACCCTCTTCAGGACCGGCCGCAAGAATGGCCCCGACAATAATGATGCTGGAAATGGCATTGGTCACGCTCATCAGCGGTGTGTGCAGAGCAGGCGTGACATTCCAGACCACGTGATAACCCACAATGACGGCCAGGACAAAGACGGTAAACGCAAAAATGAAGGGATCCACAGCCGCGTGGGCTGAACCCTGTGCTGCCTGGGCTGCCGCATCCATTCCGGTTTGTGCCACATTCATTTTTTGCCTCCTTTGCCAGCAAATTGGGGAGCAAGAAGCTGACCATCCCTGCATAAAAGCGCGGCCTTAACGACCTCATCTTCCAGGTCAATGTTCAACACACCGCCATCCTCGGTCAGCATTGATTTGAGAAAGTTGTACAGGTTCCTCGCGTAAAGCTGACTTGCATCCGTGGCCATGAGCGCGGGTATGTTGCTGATGCCAATCAGGGTCACATCATGTCTGACAATCACCTTGTCCAGTTCGCTCAGCTCACAGTTTCCACCCATCTCCACGGCCATATCCACGATCACCGAGCCGGGTTTCATCTCCCGAACCGTCTCCTTGCGGATCAGTTTTGGAGCGGGCTTTCCCGGGATCAGGGCTGTCGTGATAATGATGTCCGCCTTGACGGCATGGTCATGAATCAGTTCCGCCTGCTTCCGCTTGTACTCATCCGACATCTCGCGGGCATACCCCCCCTCGGTCTCGGCCTCTTCCTCTTCACCCGCCTCCACCTCAACGAACTTTGCACCAAGACTCTCTACCTGCTCCTTGACCGCGGGCCGGACGTCAAAGGCCTCGACCATCGCCCCCAGCCTGCGGGCTGTCGCAATCGCCTGCAAACCCGCCACGCCGGCGCCCAGAATAAGCACCCTGGCCGGCGTCACAGTCCCTGCCGCGGTCATGAGCATCGGGAAGAACCGGCTGTAGTGGTGGGCTGCCAGGAGGACCGCCTTGTAGCCACCGATGTTCGCCTGACTGGAAAGCACATCCATGTCCTGGGCGCGGGAAATGCGCGGCAAAAGCTCCAGCGAAAAACATGTCAGGCCGTGGCTGGCATACTCCGGTATCAACGGGTTGGTGGCCGGGGCGAGCATGCCAACAAGGATTGCGTTCCGGTTCATCAGCCGGAGTTCATCCTGATCGGGACCCTTCACCTTGAGGATAATATCTGCCTGCCCATAGAGTTCCGTGGATTCATCCACAAGACCGGCCCCGGCCGACGTGTACTCTGCGTCCATGAAGTAGGCACGGGAACCCGCACCTTTTTGAACCAGAACCTGATAGCCGGAGGCGCAATACTTCCTTACGGTTTCCGGGGTTGCCGCCACGCGTTTTTCATTGGGCTGCACCTCTGCCGGGACAGCAATCAACATGCCGGGCATCCTCCTGTTACAGGGTATTTCATAAGACGGGCGCCGACTCTAGGGCGTGGCTTGCAGTGTAAACCCGCACATCAGATTTACAAGCGCAGGTCGACAGGCCGAATGGTTCCCTCAAAGGAATCCGCAGGCCTGAGACGGACCAGATCCGATGCCGGCATATAAAGATGTGCGTAACGATACAGATCCCGATCCAGCACCCGATCCCCCAGCATCAGGAGATCGAGATCCAGCGTGCGGGGCTCCCATGAGCCACGGGACCGGTCGCGCTTGCAGTCACTTTCAATCCCCAGCAGCCACGCCTTGATCTCTTCCGGCCTCAATCCGGTCTCAAGGCGGCAGCAGGCGTTGAGAAAGTCGCCGCCCTTCATGCCAAGGGGTTCCGATCTGTACACACGGGAAAAGACCGCGTCGGGAAATCGCTGCCGTATCTTCCGGGCCGCAAAGAGCAGGTGGCGTTCCGGTTCGATATTGGACCCCATGCTGATCAGGGCCGTTTCCCCTTTCAAGAAAGGCTTCCCCGCTCGATCACGACCGCCACATTCTCGGAACCCCGAACCGCGCCCGGTTTGGACAGCTTCAGACGCAGCCACGGCACCTGGAATTCATCAAGCACAATCCGGGCGCATTGTTCCGCCAGGGCCTCGATCAGACCATAGCTTGAGCCTTCAACAAATTCGACCAGACGCTTGGCCACACGCTTGTAGTCGAGTGTGCAGTGAATATCATCCCTGCGGGCGGCTTCGGTTATATCCCAGGCCATCTCCAGATCAAGGCTTACCTGCTGGCGCGTCTGGCGCTCCCAGTCATTGATGCCAATCACCGTATGGGTTTTCAACCCCTCAATACATATTCGATCCAGTCTTTTCTTCACATCATCTCCTCACCGGATATGCGTTCAGCTTGACAAGAACACTCCACCAAACACAATGCGCCCTCCAGATTCAAACACAGGGGAAACCATGAGCAAAGATCCGATTCATGTCACCGAAAATGTCGCTTCTTGCTCGGACAACGGCCAGCACCCCCTCGTTTACATCCGATTGGTCGATGGCAAGGGCATGTGCCAGTACTGCGGCCAGACATTTATCAATATTCATTCCCAGCCCAAAGAGCCGCCCGAAGCCGAGAAAAAGACCGGCACCTGATTACTTCGGATTCAGTCGCTGGCGCACGGCCTCGAACAGGGCCACACCTGCAGCAACCGAGACATTAAGAGATTCAACCTGTCCCAGCATGGGGATGTGAATCAGATCATCGCAGGCCTCACGCACAAGCCGGCGCAGGCCTTTTTCCTCCGAACCCAGCACCAGACCCGTGCTGCCCGACAGATCGGCCTGAAACAGCGGGGTGCTTCCCTCAGCGGCCAGCCCGTAGACAAAAAAACCCCGTAACTGCATCCGCCTGATGGCGCGAACCAGATTGCCGACGTAAATCACGGGCAATCTCGCCGCGGCACCGCTGGCTGCCCTGGCGGCCACGGCTGTCATCGGGGCGGACCGACGCGAAGGAAGGAGCACACCGCAACAGCCCGCAGCCTCGGCCGAACGCAGGCAGGCGCCAAGATTGTGCGGATCGGTGATCGAATCGAGCAACAGCACCAGCGGCCCGGACTGCATATCGAGGGATTCCAGCCATGTTTCAAAAGACGGAGCCTTCGCTGACCGAACCTTGGCAACAACCCCCTGATGGACAACACCCCCGGCCAGCCGGTCCAGGGCGGGCCGCGGCAGGAAGGACACATGTATCCCGGCCTTCCTGGCCAGGTGAATCAGTTCATTCAGCCGGGGATGTCCCTTTCCCTTTTCAATGATGACTTCCTGCAGCGGCTCACCCGCCTCAAGGGCGTGCCTCACGGCATGAATGCCGGCCAGAACACCCATTTCAGATGCTTTCCGGATCAGCGTTATCGAGCGTATCCAGCGGGCTGGTCACCGCCGCCAGCTTCCGTTGCGGGCCAGGCGTACTGATCTCCATGATCCTGACATCGGCATGGCCCATCAACATCCCGGCCCTGGGGCGAGATTTCGATTCTCCATTGACGAGGGACTTGAATCGGGGCACGGTTTTTTCCTTCCGCATTGGGGGAATATATCTTGTCTGTCAGGGAGGAATTATGTCCGTATATAGAGCCAGAAAACAAGGAATTAATTCCTCGTATTCACACTGTTAGCTGCTTAGTGCCACATGGAAATCTTCTTCGCTGACGACTCGACTCAAAAAGGTGCCAGGGAAGGCATGGGCACGCTTGTGGCATTTGGAGGTGCCCTTTTCCCCGAAGCCGCAGTTCGCCCGTTTGCCCTGAACGTCGAAAGCATCTGCTCTGAGTTCGGGATCCCATCTGGCGACGAAGTGAAATGGTCGCCCAAGAAGGGCACCTGGATTTATGAAAATCTTAAAGGTGAGACCAGAACTGAGTGCTATCGAAGGATCATCACAGCCGCCTCGGAGCTTAGAGTAAGGGCGCTGGTCATCGTCTGGGACACCGGAAGAACAACACTCAAGGGAGATAGGGCATTCGAGAAGTGCATAGACTTCGCCTTTGAAAGGCTATCAGTCAATCTCTCCAAGCGAGCTGAGCAGGCAATCATTGTTGCGGATCGCCCAGGGGGTGGCAAAAAGCAAGAAGAAGGGTTGCTAGGTAATTTCGTGCAGCGAGTTCTGGATGGCACCGAATACAGCGTCCCGGATTGGTGTGCCCTAAACATTTTGACCACTCCCTCAAAGCTTTTGCGTCAGCTTCAAGTCGCTGACCTTATCACTGGCGTCACCACGGCAATGGTGGCTGGCCAATACAAATACGCAGAGCCTCTGTTCGAGGAAATCAAGCCCATGCTGTTGCGGAACTATTATAAAACCGTAGGCGGCACGGGCCTCAAGCTTTTCCCAGACGACCTGATAAATCTATACCATTGGATTCTTGGTGAAGATGTGTTTTGGAAAGTTGGGCGTAACGCTGGCTTCAGAATTCCGGATAAAAACGGCCCCTACTACCAAGATGAAGCACGCAGCTAACAAATCGCTGCAGGGGGCGTTTGACCCGCCGCCCATTTTTGCCTCCGCAAAAACGGTCGTCGCCTCAAACGCCCCTGAGCTCAAGTGTTATGCATGTAGGAGATCATGGACAGCGAGACAATAAATTTAATAAAGGCTTTATTCGAAGAATATGCCAATAAAGATAGCAGTACTGTTACCGCCGCATATATCACTATCGGCGGTATGCTAGGTGTTGCAATTCTCGGAGCAATCTCGCAATGGATAATTACCAAACGAGTCGTATCTGAAGAGCATCGGAGAATGCGAGCGCAAGTAGTTTCGGAACAATTCGCAAGGCAACATGAGAAATGGGAAGACGATATTATTGAAGGAATAACGGGGCTACTAAAAGCAACAGATCCTGAAATAAATAGTGAATGCTCCACCGGCTAAAGCCGGTGGCTTCGGATTACGGCTATAAGCCGGA
>CAZCTM010000046.1:0-9426 GCA_964501925.1 uncultured Zetaproteobacteria bacterium
AACATGGCGGGACTGCCAGGGATATCCACCGCTCGGTGGAGACAGGGTTTTTACGTCCTTGACACGGAGGCCCCTAATGGGTGACCCCATTCCTTGAAAGCCTGATTCCATTCCCACGCAGCGGTAAGGCCATTGCCCTTTTTAAATGTGGGGGTACTATTGAAATTCGGGGCCTGTCTATTGCAATACGCGATGAGCGAAAACATGTAGAAGCTTGACCTGAAAGCGCCTATGCCCGTGCATCGACAATGGGCCACAGGGAGGGGGAAACCATGAAGACAATCCGATTGAATCCACGATCAGACCGCCAGCCTGTCTTTCTGACCCGCCTTGTGCGCATACTGGCCCTTGCATCGCTTGCCCTGATCCTGGGCACAGCCGTACCCGAAAACACTGTCGTATTGGCCATGCCCTCGGTGGGTTCCCGGGACGTGAATCCTGGCATTGAGATGCCCAAGGGCGAGGTCAAGCTGTTGCAATTCACGGCCGGTGGTCATGTGCTTGGCTTCAGCAATACCGGCCTGTATGTGGCAGCCGGAGATCATGCCCTGAAGACCGAATTTGTCGGAGCGAGGCGAGTCAAGCCGCAGGCTGAGGGCGGTTCATGGAGTGAATCATCCAAGGCGCCGCCCATGGGGCGGGTCACCTACGAGAGTCTGTGGGACGGTGTTACGCTGGTCTATGACAGGGATGCGGGCGGTATCGTCAGGAGCACTTATTACATTGCCCCGCAGGCCGTGGGTTCCGATCCGGTCCGGAATATTCGTTTGGCCTATAATGTGGCGTTGTCGAAAGACAAGAGCGGCAACCTGGTACTGGGATTTGAGACCGGCAACATGGTGGAAAGCGCCCCGGTCGCCTGGCAGGAGATCGATGGAAAGAGGGTACCGGTAGATGTCTCCTTCACAATTTCGGATAAAAAACAGGTTGGATTCCATGTTTCCGCCTATGATCCGGCCTGGCCGCTGATCATCGACCCGACCCTGACCTGGAACACCTTCCTCGGCGGCGCCGGAGCTGATACTGGTTCCAGCATCGCCGTGGACGCGGCCGGCAACGTGTATGTCACCGGTAACAGTGATGCCACCTGGGGTGTGCCGGTCAATCCCTTTAACGGCGGGCTCAGGGACGCATTCGTCGCCAGGCTCAACGGCACGACCGGCGCCCTCATCTGGCACACCTTCCTGGGAGGAGCCGGGGATGATGCTGGCCTCGACATCACCGTAGATGTAGCCGGCAATGTCTATGTCACCGGGAACAGTGATACCACGTGGGGTGCGCCGGTCAATCCATACGGTGGCGGTTTTTTTGATGCCTTCGTCGCCAGGCTCAACGGCACTACCGGCGCCCTCATCTGGCACACATTCCTGGGAGGCACCGGGAATGACGGTGGCTCCGGCATCGCCGTTGATGCGGCAAACAATGTCTATGTCACGGGAAGCAGTGGCGCTTGGGGCACGCCGGTCAGGCCCTTTGGCGGCATTGAAGATACATACGTTGCCAGACTGAACGGCACGACAGGTGCTTTAGTCTGGCATACTTTCCTGGGAGGCATTGGCCTGGATTTTGGCAACGATATCGCCGTAGGTGCAGCCGGCAATGTCTATGTCACCGGTCAAAGCGACGGTACCTGGGGCACGCCGGCCAATCCCTTTAACGGCGGGCTCGGGGACGCATTCGTCGCCAGGCTCAACGGCACGACAGGTGCCCTCATCTGGCACACATTCCTGGGAGGCACCGGGAGTGACAGTGGCTCCGGTATCGCAGTAGATGTAGCCGGCAATGTCTATGTGACCGGTAACAGTGATGCCACCTGGGGTGCGCCGGTCAATCCATACGGTGGCGGTTTTTTTGATGCCTTCGTCGCCAGGCTCAACGGCACTACCGGCGCCCTCATCTGGCACACATTCCTGGGAGGCACCGGGAGTGACAGTGGCTCCGGCATCGCCGTTGATGCGGCAGGCAATGTCTATGCCACAGGCAACAGTGATGCCACCTGGAGCACACCGGTCAATCCTTATGTCGGCGGGCCGGAGGCATTTGTCGCCAGACTGAACGGTGCAACCGGTGCCCTCATCTGGAACACCTTCCTGGCCAATGTTCCAACCCCTGTTCCCCTCAGCAACATTGCCTTAGATGTGGCTGACAATATTTACGTTATAACCACCACCGGTGGCACCTATTTCTTTGGTGGCGGCGTTTCGGATGCATTCATCGTTAAGATTGCGCCAACCTGCACCACTGCCCTGATGCTGAATGGAGCCCTGTATCGAACCGGCGATCTGTTGACGCTGGGTGCCAATCTGGTGCCGTGGCCCGGGGCATCCATGGTGGACGGCTATGTCAGCGTCCAGACGCCGGGCGGTCAGACTATCTTTCTTAAGCCGGGCGGTATGTTCAGCCTGGTCCAGACACCCATGGTGACCAGCTGGACGGTCGTGCCCTTCAACGGCCAGATCTTTGCCTATACCTTCACGGGCACGGAACCGCCGGGGGTTTACTCGGTGACCGGGTTCTTTACGCAACCCGGGACACTGACCCCGACGGGCCCGCAGTTCTGTCCGACAGGTTTTGGATTCCTGCCGTAGGAGCGGCAATTTCAGGAGGGGCGGCCTCGGCCGCCTCGCCTTTTGAGGCCAGTCCCTGTTCAGCGCACGCGGGCTATGAGACCAATCGCCACGCAGCCACCCAGCAGGGCCATTGTTCGTAATATGTTCTATGGCAAAGAAAAAGGGCCTGCGCTTTCGCGTAAGCCCTTGATTTTACTGGTGGCGGCTCAGGGACTCGAACCCCGGACACGCGGATTATGATTCCGCTGCTCTAACCAGCTGAGCTAAGCCGCCTGAAGGAGCGGGATTGTAGGCCGCAAGCAAGCATCGTCAATGCCCTTTATGACCTTGCCCATTTACTGCGGGCCGACCGATGAGCCGGGCATTCAATCTAGTCGATAAGAAGGGGCATGATCCGGTCTATGGAAATGAGACCCTGCTGCGAGGCCTCAACCGCCATGTGCACCATGGTGTGCATGCCCGCCTTGCAGGCCGCCTCCTGAATGGACTCTTCCGTGGCCTCCCCCGAGATCAGCTTCTGCAACTGCTTATCCACCTGAAGAAACTCATACACCATCACGCGTCCTGAAACACCCGTATCCCTGCACTGATCGCAACCGGTGGAGACATGGTCAACCGGCTTGCTGATTTCGATACCGTGCCGGCCAAGAAAATCGATGGCATCGGGATCGGGATCGCATGGTTTTCGGCAGTGTTCACACAGTTTCGGGAGCAGGTACTGGGCCATCACCCCCTTGACCGTGGCACCCACCAGATAGGACTCGACACCCATGTCCACCAGCCTTGAGAAAGCACCGGCAGCCCGGTTTGTGTGCAGGGACGAAATCAGCACATGTCCCGTGAGAGCGGCCTGGGTTGCGATCTTGGCCGTCTCAGGATCACGGATCTCACCCACCATGATGATATCCGGATCATGGCGAAGGACATTGCGCAGGGCGGTAGCAAACGTGAACCCGATTTTTTCATTGATCTGTATCTGGTTGATGCCTGCAACCTCCGCCTCGATGGGGTCTTCCAGGGACAGCAAGTGCTTCGGTTCGTCAACAAGATCGCGCAGGACGGAAATGAGGGTGGTTGATTTGCCACTCCCCGTGGGGCCCGTGACCAGAAACATGCCATGGGCGCTGCGAACCAGCTGACGGATCGTCTTTATGTCTTCATTGCGAATGCCCAGCTGATGAAGGCCGATCAGCTCACCGCTCTTATCCAGGATACGCAACACAAGGTTCTCGCCATACAGGCCGGGCATGCAGGAGACGCGAAACTCGACCTTCCTGTTCTGCATCTGAACCTGAATTCGCCCGTCCTGAGGGAGACGGTGCTGGGCGATATCCATCCCCGCCGTGATCTTGAATCGGGCAACAAGGCTTCGATGAATGCGACGGTCCAGTTTGATATGCTGCTGCAGGAGACCATTGATCCGGAAAGAGACCTTCAAACCATCTTCCTGCGGCAAAAGATGGATATCACTGGCGCGGGAGCGAATGCCATCCAGAAGGATCTTGTTTGCCAGGCGCACAATCGGAGCGGTTTCCGCCTCGTCCTTCAGTGAGAGGGTTTTGGAGGGTGTTTCTTCCTCGGGCTCATGGTAACCCGTTTCCTCGATATTGATGTCGCCGAGCTCATTTTCACCCGTGTAATAGCGGTCGATATAATCCTCGATCTGCTTGGGTGTGGCCACCACCATCTCAACCCAGAGACCGGTGTGGAAGCGCAGCGCATCGGATATGGCAAGATTGGTGGGCTGGGATGTGGCAATCGTGATCTTCTTGTCGTCGGAGTCGATGGGAAAGATATGCAATTGGCGGGCAAGCTCGGCCGGTACAAGTTCCAGCGTTTCGGGTTTGGGGGAAATATCGCGCAGGTCCACGAAGCGCATCCGGAACTTGAGCGCCAGAGCCATCAGCAACTGGTCCTCCGTAATGATCTTCCGCTCGATCAGGATCTCACCCAGCTGCTTGTGGCCACCCTTGCGCTGCTCCTCGAGGGCTTCCTCAACCTGCTCCCGGGTCACCAGATTGGCTGCCACCAGGATGTCCCCGATAAGCGCTGTCTTTTCCGTCTTGGGCGCCTTACTTTTTTTCAGCGCCTCATCAATCATTTTCTGGGGAATATCCTGCTGGGCGGCGATGATTTCACCGATACGGCGCTTCTTCAGTTTGGCCTGTTCATTCAGGGCCTCCTGAATATGTTCATCCGAAACAGCGCCACCCTCTTTCAGGATTTCGCCGATAGGGCGATGCTGCCTGCGACTGAGTATCCCCGATCTCGAAAAGAAAATTCGCTTGAGTCCGCTCGTGGCATCGTAGGGAATGCCATAAAAACCTTGACCAAGATCGGTGATCGCCTGCTGCTGCAACACGCGCACCGTATATACGCGATTGTCTCGCGTCCGGACATCCTCGATCACCTCGCCGGGAAGGGGCGGCGGATAGGGTTCGCCGGGTTCACTCTGAAAAAGGATGGCACAAACCTTACCCAGCGGGATGGTATGCACTGATCCATGGCTGCGCACCGCAACCTCTTCCTCCATGGGATGAAACACCCTGTCCAGCTGCCCCTTCACGGAACTGCCATCCATCAGCCTGACTTCGACATTATCCAGCGGCATTCCCTCACTCTCCCGTATCTGCCATGAAGCCCATCCGTCCAACCATGACCCACGCCTCCCTAAGGCATGATCCCGCCAGCAAAAGTGGATCAGAATTCCGAATGATGCACACTAGCTTATCGATGCCAAAACAACAAAACCGAACCAGCCGGAACCCGGATACGGGATATTCCGGGGGTCACAGTGAAAGGATGACCGGGCAACCCAGATTCCGGATGCGCCGGGCAAACTCCCGCATCCAGGATTCACTCAGCGGGGAGATGTCTTCCGCCTCCTGCTGCATGGATGGCCGCGCAAGACCATAAAGCAGCACCCCTTCAAGCGGAATATGCTCTGCCATCAGTTCCTTCAGGAAGGCAAGATAGGCAATCATCTCCTCCTCGGCAGGTGGCCTGCCCTTCCAGCGATGCATGCAGGTCTGAATCCAGGTCGGGCAGAGCTGCGCCGCGGCCAGAATCGCGCCTTTCAGCTGCCGGGGCTTGAGTGAAACACCATTAATTCTCTGAATATCCTCAGCCCGGACGCGGTCAACCTTGATCCACACCTCTCCGCCGCAGCGGCCGATACGCCGGATTCCGGCCATGACATGAGGCTGCCTCATATAGGACCCATTGGTAATCAATATGAGCCTGATCCGCCCCTTCAGGGAAAATTCGTCCATCACCCGCTCGATGATCTCGACGACCTCCTCAAACTGGCTGCTGCTGGTCGGTTCACCGTTGCCGGAAATGGCGATATCGGACAGCCGCCGGAATCCATCGGGCACACTCTCCTTCATGAAGGAACCGCCAAGCAGTTCCTGCAAGAACTGTTGCAACTCCATCGCCAGTAACTGAAGATCAATCCTGGGTGCCGAGCCACGCCTGAGATTCGGAACCTGGCAATAGACGCAATGCCAGTTGCAGGCGTTGTTGGGGTTAAGGTTTATGCCAACGGACACCCCCCCGCTGCGACGCGAAATAACGGGGTAGACGTAATTCAGGCCGGCAATGCCGCGGTCATGATTACGTGTACTCAATTTCATGGGCGCCTTCCGCATCAAAACAGTGTAATATTAATCGCAGCAAACAGCACGCATGGCTGACAAGCGCTCTTTTCGGCATGATTTCACCTTGATGCATATCTCACGCAAAAATATCCCGACCGGGCTTGCCTGGCTGCTGGCGGAGTCCGCCCGCAGGCCGGGTTTGCGCGTCTTTATCTGCCGCGACCTGAGAAGTTACCGTCTCCTGTCCGAAGAAACCGCCTTCTTTCTGCAGGATGCCCCGGAACTTCTGTGGCGCTTTCCCGCCTGGGAAATGCTTCCCTATGATCACGTCAGCCCGCACCGAGAGATCGTGGGCGAACGCCTGTCCACCCTCGCCCGCCTGATTCGTGAACCCGAGCCGTCGGGCATCCTGCTTACCGCCCTTCCGGCATGGATGCAGCGTATCCCGCCGCCTGAAATCATCAGCGCCCATGTATGGCGTATCTCGGTCGGCGACCAACTGGATCTGGGCCGACTCAGAACAAATCTGACACTGGCCGGTCTGCAATCCGTCGATCGGGTCATGACAAAAGGGGAATATGCCCTGCGAGGCGGCCTGCTGGACATCTGGCCGGCAACGGAGGAGTTGCCCCTGCGACTGGATCTTTTCGGTGATGAAATTGAGTCCATCCGCCGTTTCGACCCGGAAACCCAGCGTTCGGGTGAAGAACTCTCACACTTCATTTCCGTCCCGGTGCGTGAAGTGATCCTCGACGAGGCGGGAAGAAAGCGTTTTTCTGCCGCATTCCGCCAGCGTTTTCCCCATCTGCGAAAGCATTCCATGCTTGCCGCCGTCAGTGCCGGCCGATCCCATCCCGGTATTGAGTCTCTGCTGCCGCTGGCCTATGAACGTTGTTGCCGCCTACAGGACTATCTTCCCGACGGGGCTGAAATCGTGGCCGACGAGGACATCGAGCGGGCCAGGGAGGATTTTGCCAGCCAGGTCCGAAGCCAGTTCGAGCTGGTTCGTCTGAGCAAGGCCCCGGTTGTTGCACCCCAGGAACTCTATGCCACAGAAACACCTGTTCATGCCGGCCAGATCTCCGGCATCGGCACGATCAGCCCCCCACCGGATATTATCCATCATCAGCATGACAAACGACCTCTGCACAGCCTGTTGTCTGAACTCAGGGCGTCACTGGATGAAGGCTGGCGGATCATGCTCGTGGCTCATGGCCTGGGGCAACAGGAGAGGATGATCGAGGTTGTCCGGGAACTGGGGATCGAGATCTGCCAATGCCATGGTTTGCACGACTTCGGGCAGGCGAGACTGGGTACGGCCATTGGCCTGCTGGCGTCCGGGTTCTCGCTTCCACGGCGGAAAATCATCTTGCTTACCGGCCGGGAGTTGCTGGGGCAGCGACTGCCTCGCAGGAGAGGCAAGGCATCAACCCGGACGCATGCCGAGCTGTTCAGCAGCCTGCGGGAACTTAAGTACGGGGATCTGGTGGTCCATGAGGACCATGGTGTCGGCCGCTACCTGGGCCTGACTTCCATCGAGGACAATGGTATCCAGGCCGATTTTCTGCACATCGAATACGCCGATCAGGCCGCCATCCATCTGCCGGTTGAGGGCCTGGACCGGCTGCACCGTTTCATCGGTGAGGAAACACCATCACTGGACAAGCTTGGATCCAGGCGATGGAAGCGAACCAGGGAGCGCGTCCGGCGAGATATCCTGGCTCTGGCCCATGAGATCATCGCCCTTGAAGCGCGACGCAAGTCCCACAAACGCAGGCCTTATCGCTTGCAGGGAGACCAGCTGACCGCCTTCGAGGAGTTTGTCGCACGTTTTCCGTTCGAGGAAACGGATGATCAGGCGAAAGCGATCCGGGAAACCCTGAATGACCTGGCCGCTGAAAGGCCCATGGACCGCGTGATCTGCGGTGACGTGGGTTTCGGCAAGACCGAGATCGCCCTGCGCGCCGCCTTTGTGGTCGCCAGGTCGGGAAAGCAGGTCGTCCTTTTGGCCCCCACAACCGTGCTTGCAAATCAGCATTTTTCCACTTTCTGCGAGCGCTTTGCCGGCATGGAATTTGATATCGTCGGGATAAACCGCTTGCAGACCCGATCGCAGCTTGAAAACTCGCTGGAGAAGATTCGTTCCGGGGAAGCTGATATCGTGATTGGCACCCACCGGCTTCTGTCCTCCGATGTCCGGTTCAGGGACCTTGGACTTGTCATCGTGGACGAGGAACACCGGTTTGGCGTCAGTCACAAGGAAAAACTCAAAAAACTGCATGAGGGAATCGATCTGCTTACCCTCTCAGCCACACCGATCCCGCGCACTCTCAACCAGGCCCTTTCCGGGCTGCGATCGGTCAGCATCATCAACACACCACCGGAAGAGCGCGAGGCCATCCGCACCATGATCAGCAGCTACGACAAGGGGCTGGTCCGCGAAGCCATCCGGCGTGAACTCTTCAGGGGCGGCCAGATCTATTACGTGCATAACCATGTCAAGAGCATCCGACGCATTGCATCCACCCTGGCCGATGAAGTTCCGGAAGCGGAAATCGGCATTGCCCATGGCCAGATGTCACCGTCCGAACTGGACCGGCAGATGCTCGCCTTCTATGAAGGGAAATTGCATATCCTGGTCTGCACGACCATCATCGAATCGGGCCTGGATGTGCCCAACGCCAACACCCTGATCGTGGAGCGTGCCGACCTGCTCGGGCTTGCCCAGCTCCATCAGATTCGTGGACGTGTCGGCAGAAGCCATCATCAGGCCTACGCCTACTTTTTTACCCCGCCCCCCCAGGCGATGACCCGTGAGGCACGGCAGCGTCTCGAGGCGATCGCCGAACACAGTGAACTCGGATCCGGGTTCTGGCTGGCCCGCCGGGACATGGAAATCCGCGGCGCCGGCAACCTGCTCGGGGCCGAACAGAGCGGTCACATAGACGCCCTCGGCCTGGATCTTTACCTCGAACTGCTGTCCGAGGCCCTGGATGAGGCGCGAGGCGGGGAAAAACCCGCCCACCGTCCGGTGGAAATCCACCTGAACCTCTCGGCCATCCTGCCGCCTGATTATATCCCCCAGATCCCCGAGCGACTGGCCCTGTACCGCAGGCTGGCAAGGGCGGACAGCGATGAGCGGATCGATGAGCTGCGTGAAGAGATCATCGATCGTTTCGGCAGGATGCCGGCAGAGGCAGCCTGTTGCCTGAATCTCGCCCGAATTCGCTGGCGCGCATCGGCCATGCGGCTGAACA
>CAZCTM010000047.1:0-7341 GCA_964501925.1 uncultured Zetaproteobacteria bacterium
AAATGTGAGGCAACGTATCTGAACCTTCGGTTACATTTTTCAATGAGGCAACGCGCCGGTACAAAAGGGACAGCTTATCGAGGCCATCCGGGCAGCGGGGCTCGCAGGCAACGAAACAGACGGGCCCATCAGGGTACTTGTCGTGGATGATGATACCAAGGCCGTGGAGATCGTTGCCCGTTACCTGGAAAGCGAGCGTTGTACGGTGCTGCGCGCCTACGGCGGGGCCGAAGCCATTGATCTTGCCAGACATGAACGGCCGGACCTGATCGTGCTCGACCTGATGATGCCGGAGGTAAGCGGCTTCGATGTCGTCAACGCACTCAAAGGCAGGAAGGAGACCGGATCCATCCCCATTATTATTCTCACCGCCAAGGTGATCACCACTGAGGACAGACAAAGGCTGAACTCCGATGTACTCAAGATCGTCCGGAAAAGCGACTTCAACCACGACGCGTTCATCAATGAGGTGAAAAGGGCGCTGGGGAAAAGGCGTCAAACCGTTGAACGCTGAGGCCTCCCAGACGAAAATAAAACCGGAAAGGAAGACATGAAGATTCTGATCATTGAAGACAACCCCGCAAACATGAGGCTTGCCTCAGACCTGCTGGAGAAAATGGGTTATGAGGTGCTCAAGGCCCGTGATGCCAGGAAGGGCATGGCCATGGCCAGGGAACAGCGGCCCAACCTTATCCTGATGGATATCCAGCTCCCTGATATCGATGGCCTGACCGCCACCCGGATGCTGAAGGAGGACAGCCGTACCAGAGATATTCCCATTGTGGCTCTGACAGCCTTCGCCATGAAAGGTGATGAAGAGAAGATGCTGAACATGGGATGCGATGGCTACATCGCCAAACCCATACGCTACAAGCAGTTCCTTGCAACGGTTCAATCATTTCTCAGCGGTCGTGATGCCTCTATGGAGCAAAGCTATGAATAAAAATCAGGCGAGGATATTGATTGTCGATGACGAGGATCGAAGCCGGCGTCTGCTTGAGGCCCTGCTGCAACAACAGAATTTTCACACACGGGCCGTATCCAGTGGATCCGAAGCGCTGGAAAGCGCGCCTGATTATCAACCAGACCTGATCCTGCTCGACCTCATGATGCCCGGCATGAGCGGTTTCGAGGTCACCAAGAGATTAAAATCCGATCCCGTCACCAGGAACATCCCGATCATCATTGTCTCGGCACTGGAGGATCGCAGCTCCCGCATCAGGGCACTGGAGGCAGGTGCCGAGGAGTATCTGACCAAACCCATCGACCGCATGGATCTTAAAATCCGGGTGCGCAACCTTCTGCGCCTGAAGGAATTGAGTGATTTCCTGAAAAAACACAATGAAATCCTTGAGGAAAAGGTGGAGGAGCGAACCCGCCAGCTTCAGAACGCCTTTATGGAGTCGATTTTTACGCTGATGTGTGCCGCCGAGTACCGTGATGATGAAACGGGGGCGCATATCAAGCGGATCAGCTATTACACAAAGGCGCTCGCTGAAGAAATGGGTATGGATCGCAGGTATTGCGAGTCGATATTCTATGCCAGCCCCATGCATGACGTCGGCAAGATCGGCATTCCCGATGCCGTCCTGCTCAAGCCCGGGAGGCTGACAGCCGAAGAATGGGAGATCATGAAATCCCATACCACCATCGGCAGCAGGATCCTGGCGCACACAACCTCACCCTATCTCAGAATGGGGCAGGAAATCGCATTGAATCATCATGAGCGCTGGGACGGCAGCGGATATCCGCAAGGGCTGAAAGGCAATGATATCCCCCTTTCTGCCCGGATCATGCAGATCTGCGATGTCTATGACGCCCTGCGCAGCAAGCGACCTTACAAGGATCCATTCGACCATGAAAAATCCATGGATATCATCTGCCATGGCGACGGACGCACCTCCCCGTCCCATTTCGATCCGGACGTGCTGGCAGCCTTCCGGAATCGCCATCTGCGGCTGCGGGAAATCTTCGCCACTTACGAGGAATGATAAAAAGCGGAACGCCCCGGAAGAATCATGTCTGACGGGCAAGCCAGCGTTCGGCATCCAGGGCCGCCATGCAGCCGGTACCGGCGGCGGTGACGGCCTGGCGGTAAACCGGATCCGCCACGTCCCCCGCCGCAAACACGCCCTCAACGCTGGTATGGGTGCTGCCGGGCCTGACAATCAGGTAACCCGCTTCATCCTTCTGCAGCTGATCGCCAACAAAGCCGCTGTTGGGGGTATGACCGATGGCGATAAACACGCCTGATACGGCGATTTCCTCCAGCGCACCATCCCTGGTGGATTTCAGGCGAACACCGTTGACGCCGCTCTCGTCGCCGAGGATTTCATCCACCACGCGATCCCACCTGATCTCGATATTCTCCGTGGCAAACAATTGCTTCTGAAGGATCTTCTCGGCCCTGAGGGCATCGCGACGATGAATGAGGATTACCTTGCGGCAGATATTTGAAAGATAAAGCGCTTCCTCTGCAGCCGTATCGCCCCCGCCCACGACCGCAACATCCTGATCCTTGAAGAAGAATCCATCGCATGTGGCGCATGCGGATACGCCACGCCCGGCAAAGCGCTGTTCGGACTCAAGACCCAGATACCTGGCTGAGGCGCCGGTGGCAATGATCAGGGCATCGCATGAATAGGTTCCCTCCTCACCAAAAAGCCTGAAGGGCCTTGAAGACAGGTCGGTCTTCTCAACATGATCCCATATGATCTCGGTCCCGAAGCGCTCGGCCTGAAGACGAAAGTCCTCCATCATCTGCGGGCCCTGAACCCCGTCCTTGTATCCCGGAAAGTTGTCCACATCCGTGGTGGTCATCAACTGCCCGCCGGGCTCGTGGCCCTGAATAAGAACCGGTTCAAGATTGGCCCTGGCCGCGTAAATGCCGGCCGTATATCCGGCCGGTCCCGAACCCAGAATAATCAGGCGATGATGCTGAATCTCGGACATGAACAACCTCCCGTAATGGAGTTGAAAGCCTAGCCGGGATGCGGGTCAAAAACCATGCTGTTTCGCCCCGACCCGCAGAGATGGTGATGGGGTCCCACCCGCCATCCCGGGCTGTGAGTCACAGAAGCATAAGATTGGCCAAGCCCAGAAACGTAAAGAAACCCACGACATCGGTCACCGTGGTCAGGATCGTCCCTGAGGCCAGGGCCGGATCGATATTCATTCGGCGCATGGTCAGGGGAATCAGGGCCCCGGCAAAGCCGGCGACAACCAGATTAATGGCCATGGCCAGGCCAATGACCAGCCCGAGTTTGGCACCAATCTCGTCAAACCAGACACTGGCGATCACCCCCATGGTGACAGCGAAGCACAAGCCGGTAATCAAACCGACAGCAACCTCCTTGACGATGGCCCGCCGAGCGTTGGCAAATGTGATTCTGTTCAGGGCGATACCACGCACGATAATGGTCAGGGTCTGGGTCCCGGCAATGCCCCCCATGCTGGCCACGATGGGCATCAATACTGCCAGGGCAACAATCTGGGCGATGGTCTTCTCGAACTGGGCGATGACCAGTGAGGCGATGATGGCTGTTCCCAGATTGACGGCAAGCCAGACCCCGCGGCGCCAGGCGGTTGTGGCCGGAGGCTCGACCAGATCATCATGTTCGGACAGGGCAGCCAGACGATACATATCCTCGGTGGCCTCTTCCTGAACGACATCAAGAATGTCATCCGCCGTAATACGACCGACTAGAACCCCTTCATCGTCCACCACGGGCAGGACGAGGATATCGTACTCATTGAAGATTCGCGCCACCTCTTCCTGATCCTGACCGGCCCTGACCCTCGGGAAGGTGGTATCCGCAATCTCCATGATGGGTGTTTCCGGATCGCAGAACAATAATTTCTGCAGGGCGAGCACGCCGCACAGACGATCCTGGCCATCAACCACATACACGTAGTTGAGGTTTTCGATCTCACCACCCCAGCGCCGCAGCACGTTCAGCACCTTGGAAACCGGCCAGTCATCCCGCACCTTGAACAGCTCGGCCTGCATAAGGCCGCCGGCGCTTTCCTCATCATGTTCCAGAAGGGGTTTGATTTCACGCCGATCTTCGGGTTCAAGCCGGTCGATAACCACATCCGCAATCGCCTTGTCGACCGACTGCAGAATGTCCGTGGCATCATCGGAATCAAGATGCTCAACCACGGCCTCGATTTCATGGGGATGCAGGCTTGCCAGGAGATCTTCCTGGAGTGTCTCCGGCAACTCAAGAAGCACATCTCCCCGCAACTCATCGGGAATCTGCCGGAAGATGACCTCACGCTGCTGATCCTTCTCGCAGCTGAGGAGCAACTGCCCCAGCTCCGGCCCCCGCATGGCGGCAAGGATGGAGCGCAGCTTGTCCGGGTCCTCCCTGGCCAGTTCGAGGGCCCTGTTCACGGACAAGGGTTCGGTCTTCTGTTGCAGGTGTTCCGGCATGGGACTGCCTCCTTACTGGCGGCTCAAGCCTACCGTAAACACCCTCTACTCATCCAGCCAGCGTCGCAACAATCCGTCGTAGGCGTCGATCCTTCGATCACGGAAAAAGGGCCACGCCCTGCGGAGCCTTTCCTTCGCCTCAAGATCAATATCCGCCACAAGAACCTCCTCCCGATCACAACTTGCCTGCGCAAGCCATTCTCCCTGCGGACCAGCCGCAAAGCTGCTTCCCCAGAAGCGAATTCCGCCCTTCCCTGTGGGTGAAGATTCATAACCCGTACGGTTGACGCACAGAAGTGGCAGGCAATTGGCGACCGCATGAGCCCGCTGGCAGATTTGCCAGGCCTCGATCTGGCGGTTCTTCTCGTCCAGATCATCGGCATCATCCCAGCCGATGGCCGTCGGATAAATCAGTAAATCCGCTCCGGCCAGGGCCATGAGACGCGCCGCCTCGGGAAACCATTGATCCCAGCAGATCAGGACACCCAGCCTGCCAACCGAGGTTGCCACAGGTGTAAAGCCAAGGTCTCCGGGTGAAAAATAAAACTTCTCGTAATAGCCGGGATCATCGGGAATGTGCATCTTCCTGTACCGGCCGGCGATCGTGCCATCCTTCTCAAACACCACGGACGTGTTGTGGTAGAGGCCGGAAGCCCGCTTTTCAAACAGGGACGCGACAAGGACAACTTTCAGCTCCCTGGCAAGGTCGGCCAGCAGATTGCCTGTTTTTCCGGGAATGGTGTCGGCAAACCTGAAGTGATCGGGATTTTCTTCCTGACAGAAATACGGACTTGTATGAAGCTCGGGCAACACAATCAGACTGGCCCCCTGCTCCGCTGCCTGCCGGATTCCCTGAATATTTTTTTCAAGGTTGGCCCGGATATCGGACTCATAACGCTGCTGCACCAGGGCCGTTCGAAGGATGTTCATCTCCAGCTCCCAAGCGGCAATGGCATGGTCACGCAATGCAGCGCTCCTCCCTGCCCGATCGGTTCAAGGCAATCGATACCGATGACCTCTCGATCCGGGAACAGATCGGCCAAGGTTGAGAGGGCCACCGAATCGGCCGGATCCCGGTAGGTGGGGACCAAAACGGCCTGATTGATGATCACAAAATTGGCGTAACTGGCCGGCAATCTCCTGCCTTCAGAGTCAAATTTTGGCCGGGGCATGGGCAATGGCACGAGATGGAAGCGTTCCCCTTTCGCATTCTTCACGGAGGCAAGTTCCTCTTTCATCGCTGCCAGTTCCTCGAAGTGATCATCACGGACATCATCGCAGAGCACGTGGACAAGGACACGTTCCGGGCAGAAACGCGCAAGAAGATCGATATGGCCATCCGTGTCATCCCCCGCAAGGCTTCCATGGCTCAGCCACACAACCTTCCTGGCGCCCAGATGGTTCTTCAGCACCCTTTCCAGCTCAAGCGCATGGAGGTGAGGATTCCGGCTGGCCGACAACAGACATTGTCGGGTCACCAGAAGTGTGCCCTGACCATCCGTATCCATGCTTCCCCCTTCAAGCACGAGCCCGACCGGTTCCCACCTTTTCCCGGCAAAGACCTCCGTCTCCTGCAACCGACGGTTCACGGCGTTATCCAGCTGATAAGGATACTTTAACCCCCAACCGTTGAAATCGAAATCCAGCAGCAGGGGCTCGCCATCTTCATAAACCGCGATGGGGCCAAAATCCCTTATCCAGACATCGTTGGTGGGCACCTGGATCACTTCCACGGAAGCGATATCAACCCCCGCCCGAGCAAGCTTTTGCCTGACTTGAAAGGGTTCGGGGCAGATCACGCACACAGGCTCAAAACGAACGATCTGTTTTACCAGCTCGATGAAAAAGCCTTCGATACGATCCAGCTTTCCGGCCCAGTCCGTCTGTTCATGCGGCCAGGAAAGAAGAATGCCATCCTGAGGCTCCCATTCTGCCGGAAGCCTCCTAGTCCGCACCTGAGCGCCCCAGCAAAAGCAGATCCCTTGTCAGATGCTCCAGAACCACCTGCCCGGATTCCGTGGATGCACCCTTCAGGAGCCTTTCCGAGTCCGAAATCAATCCCAGAGCCAGAATCAGCTCCCTGCCCGTCCACTGACCCGCTTCCTGCTGAACACGGGCACGGTTCGCCGCATAGATTTTTGCCTTCGTGACAGCAGTTGATGCGTCCCTTGACGCATACCACTTATACATCAGAAGCTGAACAAAGCGTGTCTGCAACCAGCTCAGAATCTGGATTTCGGGCACCAGCTGATCCCTGAGCAGGCGGTGAAGTCTGCTTAGCGCCCGCCTGGAGCGGCAGGCCACCTCATGACAGTAGGTGCCGATATCCTCGCTGGCCCGTTCCCCCAGCAAGGCACCGACAACCTCCACATCCAGAATCCCCCCCTCGCCATGGTCATAAATACGCAGGCTTTCGATAACATTTCTGGCCGCCTCACGCTTCCCCTGCAGGTGTTCCAGAAGCAACTCTGTGGAACCCTTCGTCAGTTTCAGTCCCGATTGGGCAAGCTGTGTCATCAGCCATGACCTGAAGGAGTCAGCCGATGGAAGCCTGAATTGACAATGGCAAACCTGCGGGTGACGCACAATCCGCTTGTGCCAGGACTTGCGCGTATCCACGCCGGCGGCACAAACAACAATCCTCGCTTCTCCCAGGTCCTGATCAGCCAGCCTCAGCAACTTCTCCGCCTGTTTCGATCCGACGCTTTCGGCATTTCGGACAAGGACATGGCAGCGGCTCTGGCCAAAGAGCCCTTCGTGCCTGACTTCATTCGGGATGCGGTCGATCTCATCAATATCAATCCTGAGCACCCTGAGATCATCGGATGCCCCGCCGACCAGGGTTTCAGCGGCATCGAAAATGGCATCACGGTCTTCACCAAAGAGGTAATAAAACGATCTCTCGG
>CAZCTM010000048.1:0-5976 GCA_964501925.1 uncultured Zetaproteobacteria bacterium
TCGTTGAAGCGGAAACCTTCAGGCATAAAAAACCCGCCATGGTTGCGCTTCTCGGCTGAAACCGGCTAGGCGTGGCGGGCGTGTTGCGACAAGTATATTCATGCCATCAAACCCCGCAATTCTCCGGACAAAAAGCGCCCCAGTAGTTGCATAATGCCACATCCCGTTCACCGTCTTTGACTTCATCAGGCCGCTCGCACTATACTTACGGCGAGTTCTCTGCCAAACGGCAGTTGAATCTATCGAGGCTTCGGCCTGCTGAGCCAGCGTAGCAAATCAGCGGCCGCATCTTTTCCCCAGAAATTCCAGGCAGTCCTCCAGCCTCCACAATGGCGACCTCCTGATTTTACCGATGCTGTTATCGGCAACGTAGCATGTGATGAACTTGCCTTTCAGCGAGCCCTTTGCGCTCAATCGCAATCCAATAACAACGATGAAATCCTCATAGGCCAGGCACACCCTCCGACTGGGATCATACGACCGTGTCTGCTTATTCCAGCCCTGATAGAGCAGGGCATCTCTCGTTTCCAGTGTTGCCTTGATCCAGTCAATCCTCTGCGCTCTGGCTGGTGAGAATGCATCCTTTACGCCATCCCGGTTGGTGCTTTCGTAAAAGGCGTGTCCAAATCCATTTCTGCTAAAGAACACGCGAATGCCGTCGAATGTAGTGATTCCTCCACTACAGTAGCGCCGGAGATAGTGGGTGCGGTATTCCGCTTCGCTGGCATATCGGACAAGCGCGGGAGGCAAGCTACCATCCTCCCTGGAGGCGAATCTGAAAGATGTTGAACTTTTCTTCATCGCGATGCGTTGCATGCAACTGCGTAACACCCAGATGGCTTTCCAGACGCTGTACAACCGCCTCCTTGGGGCTTCCCGATTGCAGCGTTTGATTCAATCTGCTGCTGGCGGCTCCTAGCAACAGATCGCTTAGCTGAATGAGCACAACCTGCCTTGATGGCAAGGCCTGGATGGAGGATACCCTGGATGAAAGGTTTGCCCGATTCAGGCAGCGATGAAGTACCTTGAGCCGGGTTAAATCCCGGTTGGTTTTGGTGTCACAAAAAATGCGGTACTCATTGAAGTCCAGAATCCAGTGATGTAACAGCTGATAGTAGAACTTGTAGAAGCCCAGTTCGCTGTCGTTTTCATGCCAGTTCATATCCACCTGATTGCTGTCCACGGCAATACAGCGGAAGCGCATATCCATGCCGTATGCCTCAAAGAGATCAATCAAGTCCAGATAAAACGGGAGTCGGGATGGGGAAACCTTGGTCCATTTGATTTCACCCCAGGTGTTATGCCGCTGCCGGAGTCCCTTGATTTTGTCTTTTACTTCATTTCGCAATCCGGCAGGCAACCATAGACTGCCAATCATCAGATAGCGGGCATTTCTTTTTTGGGATGTAAAGAGATCCGGCCTCGATTCATCACAATACACTTCGAACTTCATCAGGCCGCCTCCCTATCTGGCTTTACCCGCCACTCGCCGGTAAGGAGCTTTTGCATCAAACCGCATTTTTGTTTGCGGTACAAATTGACCATGTTTTTCCATAACCGGATTTCTTCATCACAGGCCCGAATAATCCGCACAATTTCCTTTTGCTCTTCATATTCTGGGACATGGACCTTAATCTCCTTGAAGTGACGAAACTTCAGATTCCAGGTGTCCGAGGTCAACCCTTGGGAATATCGGTAGAACAGATGGATTGTCTTCGGGAGCTTGAAGAAATATGCCATGTATTCTCCGTCCACTCCTTTCTTGGGCGTGCAAACGGTATATGCAGGACTGACTATTCCTTCCAGTGAAGAAAGCGCTGATACACCTTGCCACATGCGCATGGTGTTATAACCGATGTCACCAGGGCATATTCGAAGATATCGGGATTTGTCGGCACTCGAAGTATCCTTGCGGTCTGTGTCATTCCTCGGGATAACGCCTTCCTCTCTGGTAATGGAAAGAAGATGCAGGTGCTGATAGCCGGTTTCCACGCGCTCATTAAAAAGCTCGCCGAGGCGATATTCTTTCCACGGTTTAGTGAATCCCTGCAAGCGCCTTCTGCCGGCAAGAAGCTGGCAGGAAAGCCAGTGTCTTTGCTTTTTCTTTTCCTCTACAAGCTTCTCAACTTGCTCGATAGCTCGATCCCAGGTTGATAGAATTTCAGCAATTTGCCTCTGTTCAGGGAGAGAAGGAAGAGGGACATGTAATGTTTTCAGACCAGTTGGATAAATATGAACGACAGAATGCCCTTGTCCCAGTTTTCTTCTGTGTCTTACGATTAGATCACTATTCAGTGAATAGGATAGATAAACACTATCAACTCCGTTCGGGGTAAAGATGATAATATCGCCTCCAGCGTAAGCAGGAATATTCTTTATGTAGGCAGCACACTTCCCAATTTCATCCAGAGTTTCACCTGAACCAGCAAAAAGAATGTCATTGCACTTTATCCTTTGGGAAATTTTTGCTGTCTCAGGATCAATAAAGGATTTAAAATCTTTGATCACAACGTCATGTTCTGTATAAATCTCGCCGTAAGTAATACAAGGAAGTCCTTCCCTCCTTTTTTCTCTATTGGATATTCCCCTCCCTTTTGAAAATTCTCCGAATGCCCCAAGAGGCTTAATATCCCAGCCTTCGGGCACCCAGCCAACCACGGTCTTTTTATATCCCGGCCTTTTTTCGTTCCGCTTGCTCATATTCGTTCTCTCACCAGTCTCAAATCCGTTCTATTCAATGTTGACCACAAATTCTCCACTGCGTGCTACACATTTACCGTTCTTGACAATAAAGCATTCAATCCAGTGGCTTCCCGTGTACAACGTGCTTTCCTTCCGATGACGCCCACCTTTTTTTATTTCACCGTCATAAAACCCACCACGCAGGCAGTTAACATCTCTTGCTTCCTTACCTGTATTTACAACCTGCCAATACACTTTGTAAGGCCAAGGAATATTGGTTTTAGCCTTAAAGATCAGGGAGTAATGTTTTGATAGCATGGCTTCGGAGCGGAACTGCTGAGGCCTAAAACCATCCCTTAAATACCAGCCAGTAACAGTAACAATACCCTTAGGTATAATTGGCCATTTCGGCGGTTGCTTGTGAGGCACGTCAAACCGGCTGGGTAATGATTGCTTGGCGGTGGTAAGTCCAGCAGTTTTGCCGACACCAGTTGCCTGGAACAAACGCAACGATTCATTGATTGACTTATCACCAAGGCGTGGCTTAAGGAATTCGCCAACGGCTTTGATATCGCCCGCTTCCAATGCGCTACTCAAATCACCTCTGACCTGCAAAAGCCAGCGCCTGAATTTGAGCTCGCGTTGAGGGTGTTCATGCCATTTATCAGCAAAGTTTTCGGTCGGATCCACGGGGTTTGCAATCCAGGAAATACCGTTCCTGGTTTGGATGTAGTTGGCCATACCATTCACGATGTTGCTCAGCGCTTCGAGGAGATCGGCCTCATTATTGTAAGAATGCGCGGCCAGTGTAGTGATGATGATGGAGATTGGCTTGTCGTCCATGTCCTCGGCAAACATGATGTCCCTATGCCGCTTGAGTATCTGGACGGCTCGTTGAAGAGGGGTCTTGACCCGGTATTCCGGAACATCCTCCACGCCAGCCCTGATTGATTCGGCCAGAAACTTCCTCTGGGCCTCAAACTGAATTTTCATGCGCTCCTTGAACCACTCCGCATATCCTTTGGGGTTGCTTCGCAACCAATCGGCATCAATTTGCTCATAGTTCGGCAACGTCTTATCCGTAATGGCGACGGCCAAATTCGGCCAATCCGTGGACAATCCTCTTTCTTCAAGGAGTAGCATAAAGGCCTTTCCATCTGGGAGCGCGGGCAGAATATCCATGTGAAACTGAGCGTCTCCAACATAGTTAAGTGTCCAGCACCGCCTGCCGTTTTCCGGCCGAGACTTCATGTTGTTGGCTTGGGCGTAAGCTTTGATTTCCTGCCCAACCAATTCTTTCAATTGCTTCTGGCTGACTTGTTGCTTCGTAAGATTTAGCTCACAAACGAGGTCGATGTCATATTCTTCTGTATCGGTCATTGGTTTTATGACCGTGCCAAGACGGAAAGAGCCTTGTGGATAGATGGTTGGGCTGAATATGGCAACATTTGATTTATCCCTCGCCAGCCACTTCCCAACTGCATGATATCGATCTTCTGCCTGTTTATAATGGCTCTCGGAAATATCCAGCGAATCTGCAAGATGCCGGAGTAATGTGCTGAGTTGCTTATGCATGGACAGATCGTTGACATTGCTCATCGGTCACCCCCGCATGATGGCTGGAACACCGGGGCTACATGGCTTGCAAACTTTTCCTTGAACTGAGGCGAAAAACGTCGGCTCTCATGAGCTGCCTTGGCCAAAAGCTCCTCTTCGGAGAATTTATCCAGCGAGAACAGGCCATCGGGTACTTTGGGGTCCAATCTGAGCACTTTGTCCTTGCCAAGAAGGTGCTGGGCCTGGGTGAACGCCCCTATGCTCTGCCCTTGCATAATGACGTCGGGTGCGTCTTTTCTCCATTGCCAGAGTCCACCTCGGTCCAGTTTCTTTGCCCGCCCTTTTACCGGGCTGGTCGTTCCCAGGCTGAACACATGAATCGCATCAAGCGACACATCAAGCATACTTACCGCTTCGATAATTCCCACCATGGTTGGATTGTTGGCCCAGACGCCACCATCAACCAGCCTGAGATGATCCACTTCTAGGAATGAAGGGAAATATGTCGGGGCGGAACTCGTCGCTTGCGCTACTTTCCAAACAGGCACTTTATAGTCGCGCCTCAGACGCTCGTGATGAGGGGTTTTGAAAATATAAATGTCATCCTCACCAAGATTGTACGCGGGGATAACAAGGCGCTTATTGCAGTCTGCCAACTTTTTTTCGCCAAAACACTCCCTTAACGCATTCTCCAGGGCATCGGCGGAGTATTTGCTCCTGAAATAATGCCTTAGCCAAGAAAGTCGCTTGGGAGAGAAGATGTTAGGTCCTTTATTGACATAGAACTTTACAATATCCCGGGGGCGCATGCCCAAGCCCATAGCGAGGGCAATAATTCCGCCAGTGGAAGTGCCAACGATCAGGTCAAAGTGATCAGCGATGCACAGTTCAAGATCATCTTCCAGACAAGCAAGAACAGCGGCTGAGAACAGCCCTTTAATGCCTCCTCCATCCAATGACAATATCTGGAATCGATTGATCACAGTCCAAACTCTTTAAGATGCTTTCTCATCTCATTGCGTGTCTGGAGAAGTTCTGCCTCCAGTTTCTCGATCTCCCGCTGCACGGCGTCGATGTCGATTTCGTCCTCTTCCTCGAAGGTGTCCACGTAGCGCGGGATGTTGAGGTTGAAATCGTTTTCCGCGATCTCATCGAGGTCGGCGACGTGGGCGAACTTCTCCACCTCCCGGCGGGCGCGGTAGGTGGCGACGATCTTGCCGATGTGTTCCTCCGTCAGCGTATTCTGGTTCTTGCCGGATTCATATTCGCGGCTTGCGTCGATGAACAGCACATCGCGCCGTTGCTCATTGGCGCCGCCCTTTTCCCGCGAGCGGTCGAAAATCAGGATGGCCACCGGGATGCCGGTGGTGGGAAACAGGTTGGCGGGCAGGCCGATGACGGCGTCCAGCAGGTTGTCCTCGATCAAGCGGCGGCGGATGCGGCCCTCGGCGCCGCCACGGAACAGCACGCCATGCGGCGCAACCACTGCCACGCGGCCTTCCTTCTCCAGCGCGGCCTCGATCATGTGGCTGATAAAGGCGTAGTCGCCCTTGCTCTTGGGCGGGATGCCGCGCCAGAAGCGGTTGAAGCGGTCATTTTCCGCTTCCTCCTGGCCCCACTTGTCCAACGAGAAGGGCGGATTGGCGACCACCACGTTGAACTTCATCAGGCGGTCGTTTTCCACCAGGGCGGGGCTGGTCAGCGTGTTGCACCATTCGATGCGGGCGCCGTCCATGC
>CAZCTM010000049.1:0-5146 GCA_964501925.1 uncultured Zetaproteobacteria bacterium
AAGAGGAAATTTCTATCTGGCACAAAACCGGAAATTTCTACTTTGGGTTGACAGAGTCAGTTCAGTTACATGGGCGAAAGAGCTGCTTTGCTTGACAGTTTGTCCTTTGACTCTAGGCTTCGCGCTCCCGTCCGGAAGCGATGTTTCATCGCCTGGTGGGACGGGTCTTTGGGAAGGGCTGCTGGATGGTTCTTTTCAGAGGTTGTCAGAAGCTCCAAGGAGGTTTGAGTGGCCAATCATCCGTCGGCAGAAAAGCGAGCACGTCAATCCGAGGCACGCCGCTTACGCAATCGTATCCGTAAAAGAACCATGAGGTCCGCCGTTAAACGAGTGGAGGCCGCCATTAAAGCCGGAAACAATGAACAGGTCATGGTCGAATTGGGCAGGGCGATTTCCATCATTGACCGTGCCGGACAACGTGGTGCCATTCATAAACGTCAGGCATCAAGGCGTGTTTCAAGGATTGTGCGACGTGTCAAGGCCATGTCTGCCGAGTAGTCGGAACCTCAACAGATTTATCCGGATTCATCCATGAAATAACCCACCTTTCAGGTGGGTTTTTTTGTTCCTGATTTCGGTTGGTTTGATTGTCTTCTGATGTAGGATTGTCCGCATGACATCGCATATATCTCGCCGGCCGGGACCACTCGCACTATCCGATTTCCGCCGAACCAAATTGCTTGCCCGCCTAAAACAGAAGGTGCCGCATGTCCGTCAGCTTGAGGCCTGTTTTGTCCACTTCATCGAGTCCGATGGCCCCCTGACATCGGCGGAGGAATCACGGCTTCAGCGCCTTTTTGATTATGGGACTGTCTTGGATATTCGTGTCCACGGCAGGCTGTTTCTTGTTGTTCCACGGCTGGGCACGATTTCACCCTGGTCCTCCAAGGCCACGGATATCGCGCACTGCTGCGGTCTTAAAGGCATTCGGCGTCTGGAGCGCGGCATCGCCTATGATGTGTCCAGTGAAAAGCCATTGTCCAGCCGGGACATCTCCGAGATCACATTCCTTCTGCATGATCGCATGACCGAAAGTGTGCTGGCCGGTTTTGATGAGGCCGATCAGCTCTTTTCCCACCAGAAGCCCGCTCCGCTGAAATACGTGGACCTCATCCATGAAGGCATGGAGGCCCTGAAAAAAGCGGATCGTGAACTGGGTCTGGCCCTCTCGGAAGGTGAAATGGATTACCTGATGCGAAGCTTTCGCGAGCTCGGCAGGAATCCGACCGATGTCGAACTGATGATGTTCGCCCAGGCCAATTCGGAACATTGTCGCCACAAGATCTTTAATGCTGAATGGGTCATCGACGGGGAGAGACAACCGCATTCACTCTTTGACATGATCAGGATGTCGCACGCAGCGCATCCCGAAGGAACGCTGGTGGCCTACAGGGATAATGCCGCTGTTCTTGAGGGCTTCCAGTCCAGCCGTTTCTATCCTGGCCGTGATTCTGAATACCGGGATCATGCCGGTTTGACACACATCATCATCAAGGTGGAGACACACAATCATCCCACGGCCATTTCTCCCTACGCAGGGGCCTCCACCGGCTCAGGTGGTGAGATTCGGGATGAGGGAGCCACGGGTTGCGGGGCCAAGCCCAAGGCGGGCCTTTGTGGATTCTCCGTATCCAGCCTGAGGATTCCAGGCTGGATACAGCCCTGGGAAATGGACTACGGCAGACCCGAACGCATTGTTTCCCCCCTGGAGATCATGCTGCAAGGGCCAATCGGGGCCGCAGGCTTTAACAATGAATTCGGCAGGCCAAATATCTGCGGTTATTTCCGAAGCTATGAGCAGGAAGTGGAAGGTCGGGTATGGGGCTATCACAAACCTATCATGATCGCCGGTGGCCTTGGCAACATCGCAGACACAGATGTGCAGAAGCGCGATGTCTCGCCGGGGAGCCTGATCATCCAGATCGGGGGACCGGCCATGCGCATCGGCCTGGGTGGTGGTGCGGCTTCTTCCATGGCCAGTGGCAGCAACGTGGCAGAGCTCGATTTCGATTCCGTGCAACGGGACAATCCTGAAATGGAGCGGCGTTGTCAGGAGGTGCTTGACCGTTGCTGGCAACTTGGAAAGGGCAACCCCATCCGCTTCATTCACGATGTGGGGGCGGGCGGGCTGTCCAATGCCGTGCCGGAGCTGATCAATGATGCCGGCCGCGGGGGATATCTCGAGCTGAGGAATATCGAGAACATGGAACCAGGCATGTCTCCGCTGGAGATATGGTGTAATGAGGCCCAGGAGCGTTATGTGCTGGCCATCGAGCCCGGTGATCTTGAGCGCTTTGATTCCATATGCAGGCGGGAGCGCTGTCCCTATGTTGTTTTGGGCAAGGCGACCGATGACGGTCGTCTGAGGATTGATGACCGTTTTTTTGGCAATTCTCCGGTCGATCTGCCCCTGGCCATTCTTCTCGGCAAGCCACCAAGGATGCACAGGATGGCACAGCGTCAGTCAGCATCCTTCGTTCCCCTTAACCTGGATGAGATCACACTGCAGGATGCCGTGGACAGGATCCTGAGACTGCCCGCAGTGGCGGACAAGAGCTTTCTTGTCACGATCGGTGATCGTTCGGTTTCCGGTCTGGTTGTACGGGATCAGATGGTGGGCCCATGGCAGGTTCCGGTCGCGGATGCGGGGGTGACCGCACTTGACTACCGCAGCCATCTGGGTGAGGCAATGGCTATGGGGGAGCGCACACCCGTAGCCGTGCTGGATGCCCCCGCCTCCGGGCGGCTGGCCGTGGGCGAGGCCCTGAGCAACATTGCCGCTGCGGCAGTCGGTTCCCTTTCCAGGGTCAAACTTTCGGCCAACTGGATGGCCGCCGCGGGGTGTGAAGGGGAAGACGCGCGATTGTTTGATACCGTTGCGGCCGTGGCCAGGGATCTTTGCCCCTCCTTAGGTGTTTCCATCCCTGTGGGAAAGGATTCACTTTCCATGCAGACCCGCTGGCAGGCAGGTGAAGAGCAGAAACAGGTCGTTTCCCCCCTTTCGCTGATCGTATCGGCCTTTGCGCCAGTCAACGATGTACGCAAGACCCTTACGCCGGAACTGGTGACACACGAGGGTGAGACCGACCTGATCCTGATCGATCTCGGCCAGGGAAAAAATCGTCTCGGCTGTTCGGCCCTTGCCCAGGTTTATCGCGCCACGGGCGAAACGCCACCGGATCTTGATGATCCTTCCCTGTTCAGGAGCTTCTTTGAAAAGATTCAGGAGCTGAACAGGGATGGCCTGTTGCTCGCCTATCACGATCGCTCGGATGGCGGGCTTTTTGTCACGATATGCGAAATGGCCTTTGCCGCCCATTGTGGAGTCAACATCCATCTGGATGCCCTGGGCCGGTCTCCCATCGGGGCCTTGTTTGCGGAGGAGCTGGGGGCGGTGATTCAGATCAGAAGGGATGCACGCGAGAAGGTGTTATCCCGTCTGGCAGGTCACGGGCTGGGACATGTTTCACATCTGATTGGCGAGATCAGCGATGAAGACAGGCTTTCTTTCTTCCACCAGGACACGGAGCTGTTTTCCGGCTCCAGGATCGAGCTGCAACGAATCTGGTCGGAGACAAGCTTCAGAATGCAGGCCCTGCGCGACAATCCCGAATGCGCTCGCGAAGCCTTTGACAATCTTCTTGATGAAGAGGATCCTGGTTTGCATGCGCAGCTGAGTTTTGATCCCGGTGAGGATGTGCTGGCCCCCTATATCAACCTTGCGAGACCCCGGGTTGCCATCTTGCGCGAACAGGGTGTCAATGGACAGGTTGAGATGGCGGCCGCCTTTGATCGCGCCGGCTTTGAAGCAGTGGATATCACCATGTCCGACATTCTCGAAGGCAGAAAGACGCTGGAAGAATACCGGGGTATCGCGGCATGCGGCGGTTTCTCCTTCGGCGACGTGCTGGGTGCAGGCGGTGGATGGGCCAAGTCGATTCTGTTCAATGCAAGGGCCCGCGACCAGTTTGAGGCCTTTTTCCTGCGGCATGACAGCTTCGCCCTTGGCGTGTGCAACGGCTGCCAGATGCTCAGTGAGCTCTCCGGGCTCATCCCGGGTGCCGAGGCCTGGCCCAGGTTTGTCCGGAACAGGAGTGAGCAGTTCGAGTCAAGGCTGGTCATGGTGGAGGTTCTGGAGTCTCCGTCCATTTTCCTTCATGGAATGGCCGGTTCCCGATTGCCCATTGTTGTGGCCCATGGCGAGGGCCGGGCCGAGTTCAGACAGGCGGATCAGCAGCAAAAGGCAACAGTGGCGATGCGTTATGTGGACAATACGGGAAATGTCACCGAGCGCTATCCCTTTAATCCCAACGGTTCTCCGGATGGCATCACCGGCCTGACCACGCCGGACGGCCGCTTTACCATCATGATGCCTCATCCGGAACGGCTCTTCCGCACGGTACAGTATTCATGGCATCCGGGGGACTGGGGCGAGGATGGCCCATGGCTCAGAATGTTCCTCAATGCTCGCAGATGGGTTGGATAAGCCCTGTCCGGCCCGGAAAGATATGGTTTGCGAGGCCTGACTCATGACTTGTAAGGCTTGCATGCGGAGCAGCGACGGTTGATTACGATGGGGTGGTTTGAGTTCCTATTGTTTGCAGGGTTCCGGCTAGGGAGAAGTCCGGCATGCATAAGCCGGCTCTCTGCGCGAAGATGAATCAGCGGGAACCAGAGTCATGATCCGCAAGATGCATCATTCTGATGCCTTCGAAACAGAGCTGGATACCCTGGCCGGGAAGGGTCAATGGCAGGAAGTCGCAAGCCTGCTGCACAATAAAGCGCCACAATGGATGGATAGCGGAAAAGATCCGTATCTTGAAAAATGGCTGCAGCGCCTGCCGGAAGATTTCGTTTCCGCCTCTCCCTGGATGCTTTTCTGGTCCGGCATTGTGCGCCTGGCGGTCCGGCCCCGCGAAGGCACGGAATACTTCGAACAGGCCTATAAGCTGTTCAAACAGAAACATCATATCCCCGGTCAGTTTGCCGCCTGGAGCGGCGTGGTGGACTCCATTCTCTACACATGGGATGATTTCACGCCTCTCAACGAATGGATTGCCAGATTTGAATCCATCAAGCGGTATTATGCCCGGCAGGCTCAAAATAGAAGTGCAACACTCTACGGAGGTAAAGTGTTGCGATGGGA
>CAZCTM010000050.1:0-3504 GCA_964501925.1 uncultured Zetaproteobacteria bacterium
GGCAACGATCCTGCTTTTCGCTCTCCTTCGGTTACATTTTTTGTGAGTCAATTCGCCGGTTTTTGCAGGACCTGGGAGGCCCCGAGGGAAAAACCCTTCTTCTCGTCCGCCACAATGGAGACGATGACCACAGGAATCCTTGCAAGATCCCCGTTTTTCCTGATTTTTTCGAGGAAATCCCATCCGTCCATGCCGGGAAGAAGAATATCCAGGGTGATCAGATCCGGTTTGCTTTGCTCAAGGATGTCCAGCGCCTCCTCGGCCGTGGCCACCCGGGATGTCCTGTAACCGTTTGATTCAAGCTGGATGCGCATCAGATCGGCGGCCACCGGATCATCTTCAATGATAAGCACATGATGATCCCGGCCTGATGTCTCCTTGCTGTGATCCTCGAGGCGAAGGCGGGGAGTCTTGCCCGGACGGTCTTTGATATCCGCATGGTACGGCAGCCAGAGGGTGAAGGTGCTTCCATGACCGGGTCTGCTTTTCACACCTGCCATACCCCCGTGAAGCTCGGCCATCCTCCTGACCATGGCAAGGCCCAGTCCGGTGCCTTCATGCTGGCGAGAAAGGGAGCTGTCCAGTTGCACAAAGGGCTGAAACAGTTTCTTCTGATCCTCTTTTCTGATGCCGATTCCCGTATCGGACACGGAGATTTCAAGGAAGTCGGAGTCCGGCAGGCGATCGGATCTGAATTCGGGAATGAACATGGTTTTTTCTTTTTCTTCCAGTTCTTTTCCGCTGATGCGTTCAACGCTGATATGCACATGACCCCCTTCGGGCGTGAACTTCACGGCGTTGGATAAAAGGTTGTAGATCATCTGCTTGGTCTTTCTCGGATCCAGCCAGCAGGTTCCCACATCCTGACCAATATTCTTATCCAGTCTGATACGATGGCTCATCGCCTTTTCCCTGATGATGGACAGGCTGCTCTGAACCAGATCAGCCATGTCAACCTGTTCCAGGTCCAGCTCCATTTTTCCTGCCTCGATCTTGGAGAGGTCCAGAATATCGTTGATGAGGCCAAGCAGGTGCTGGCCACTGTTGTAGATATCGGTCACATACTCTTTCTGCTTGCTGTTCAGGCTGCCCATTAGACCATCCTTGAGCACCTCCGAGAAGCCGATGATGGCATTGAGCGGTGTCCTGAGTTCATGACTCATGGTGGCCAGGAACTCGGATTTCATGCGGTTGGCTTCTTCCAGTTCAAGATTCTTTCTGGATATTTCTATGCCGCGGGCCTTGAGCTGGGTCGAGAGCTCCTTGAGGTTGTTGTACTGCTTGAGGTTGTTGAGGGCCACGCCAATCTGGATCGAGAGGCGCCTGATGAAATTCGCGTCCAGATCGGACATGGCTCGGGTGCTGGCAAGCACCAGAACGCCCATGGTTTTTTTCTGATACCGGACGGGGCTGGCGATGAGGGTTGCAGGCCTGAGCGTGAAAATCCCGGCTTCAATGAGAAGCTCTTCACTTTCCTCACCCAGATGGTCGAGTATGACCGGCTTGTCCCTGGCTGCTGCCTGGCCGATGAGTCCTTCACCGGCTTCGAACTCCCGCTTGAGCGTGTCCGGTGCGCCGTAACTGGCGCTGAGCGTCAATTTGCCGCTCCACTCATCGGCGGTGTAAAAGGCGGACACCGGAAAGGGGTGATGATCGGCCAGGATGGCGAGCAGGCCATCCAGGATCTCTTTCCGGTTGTAGGTTGAAGAGAACAGGGTCAGAGCGTTTGCATAGGAATGGTCGTAACGACCGCGGATCTCCAGTTCCCTGTTCTTGGCCGTGATTTCAGCTTCGATACGTTTTCGCTCGGAAATATCGCGGATCGTGCCTGCAAAATACGTTTTTCCGTCGATGAACATTTCGTTCACGGTTAACTCAACGGGAAACGTGCTTCCATCCCTGCGCCGACCTTCCACCTCAATGGTTCTGCCGATGACTTTTTTCTCTCGGGTCTTCAGATAGTTCCGGAGGTAGCCGTTGTGACGTGTCTGGTGGGGTTCGGGTATGATGGTGTTGACATTCTTGCCGATGATCTCGGCGGACGGGTATCCGAAGATGCGTTCCGCCGCCGGATTGAAGGAGAGGATGATGCCCGCTTCATCGATGGTGATGAGGGCGTCCACCATGGTATCGACAATGGCACGGTTCGTTGTTTCCGAGGCAGTCAGTCTGGCTATGGCATCGCGGGTTGTCCGGACAATGGGGAGGAAAATGAACAGGGCCATCAGCAGGATGACAGCCAGGATGGTGGATGACAGAAGCAGGCCAAGCCGTTTCAGGGCAATGATGCTCTGTTCGCTTTCATTCTGATACTGTCTGACCAGGGCGTCCAGGGCTGCCGGAAGCGTTTGATCTGCTGCCCGGTGGATAAGCAGGAAATGGGGATTCTCAGGTGTCAGTGCGGCATCTTTCTCCCTGGCCAGGGCCCGACCAGCGTCTATAAACACCCTGACCTGCCGGTCCAGGTTGAGCGGAGGGCTAAAATACATGGCCTTGATCTCGGGTGATGGATCACCCTTCAGGCCCATGGCCGGGTCGCCGTAAATCAGGCCATGGTGGGATCGTTCCATGAGATCAAGCACATTGAGCAGTTGCTGACGGTAGTGACTGCGTCTTTCGGGAAACATCACCATGTCCTGGGCGAGGTTGGAGATACGCTGTGTCAGCATGCGCTGCCTGCCGCTCAGGTTGATTTCAGCGGCGGATGACTGCTCGGCTTCAATATTTTTCCTGAGAATGAGATAGTCGGCGATGATCAGAATCGCCAGAAAAAATGCCGCCCCGATTCCGGCCGCCACAATACGATTGAGCGAAACAATCTTCAAACCGGCCTGGTGTTTCATCTCTCCCCTTCCACCTGGCCGAGGTGCAGTAATGATTTAATGGCTGGATGGATCATGGTTTCCGGTTTTCTTCCGAAGACGCTCAATCTCCGCCTTAAGTTCCCTGATCCGGAATTCCCGATGGATGAAGATCTTGTTCAGGCGTTCCAGCTCGGCATTTTTCCTGAGCAGTGCTCTGTTTTCCTCTTTCAGTTGCGCAATCCTGGCCTCCAGTTGCTTGACCTGCTCCTCCATGGGCCGTGTCTGGTCACCGTGTTTACGGTGGCTGTTCCTGCCTTGATTCTGATCCGAATCCATCATCTTTCCCTCCCCCGGGCCGGACACCCCATCATGCCGGGATTCATGAGCCTCGCCGATTTAAGACAGACCCTCCTTTCCTGATCAGCGATCTCTAACCATGTTGGATCATTCATGAAATGAAATAGGAAAACCCCCCGTTTATCCGTGGGAGATTTACCCATGCACCTGTATCTCCGGGAGCGCCTGATGGTATAACCGGCGATCAGGCGCTGATGAGGCCCAGCTGAATGGCAAGCCGCACCAGCTCAGCCCTGTTGCTGAGACCGAGCTTCTGCATGATGTTGTAATAATGATTCCCGACGGTTTTGGGGCTGATCGACAGTCTTCTGGCGATGACCGCCGTGGATTTCCCTTCGGCTGC
>CAZCTM010000051.1:0-3373 GCA_964501925.1 uncultured Zetaproteobacteria bacterium
GCTAAAACATTGGTATAAACATGCCAATCATTAACTCTTAGCTACTACAGCCCCTAAAGCTTTCCCCTGTTTGATTCGATCTCTTCCAGGGCCGCGCCAATGCCCAGGGATGGCCGGTAGGGACGGTGGTTGCATATCGCTTCCACCACATCCGCAACGGCAACAATGCGTGCCTCCAGGCATATCTCCTCGCCTTTCAGACCTTGCGGGTAACCCGACCCATCCAGGCGTTCATGATGCTGGTAGGCGATCTCGGCAATCGGCCAGGGGAAGGGGATATCTTTTAAGATGTCATAACCGACCTGTGGGTGGCTTTTGATCAATTCGTACTCGATGTTGGCCAGTTTTACCGGCCGGCTCAGGATTTCCGCGGGCAGATAGATCTTGCCGATGTCATGGATGATGGCTCCCAGCCGGAGTCCGTCAATCCGGTCCCTTTCCAGCCCCATTTCCTGGGCGATGGCCCGGGCCAGCTGGGAGACGCGTTGCTGGTGACCGGCCGTGTAGGGATCACGGGCGCCAACCGCCCGGGCAACTGCAACCACGGTGCCAATAAGGCTCTTCCTCATGGCCTTTTTCGCTTCATGCTGCGTGCTTGTATCATGGATAAAGGCATTAAAGCTGGTCTTCCCGGCCAGGTGCACGGGGACAATGGACAGTTCAACGGGGAAGGTGTGGCCATCACGATGCAGAGCCGTCGTTTCAAAATGGCGGTTAAGCAACGGGCCCTTGCCCGTGGCAAGGTAATGTTCAAGCCCCTTCCTGTGGGCATTGCGAAACTCTTCCGGGATAATGGTCTCGGCCACGCTTCGGCCCAGAACCTCTTTTCGGCTCCAGCCAAACATCTCATTTGCCCTCGGGTTCCAGTCCGTGATGAGGCCTTGATCATCCATGCTGACAAAGGCATCAAGCGCGGTATTGATAATGATACGGTTGCGTCGCTCTTCTGCCTTCAGGGCCTTCTCTGCCTGCCTTCGCTTCGTAATGTCCAGCAGGGTGCCGATGATTGCCGGTCTTCCCTGGTAGGTCGTGAGTGAGCCGTAGGCCTCGATCTCAATGACTTTCTTCTTCTTGGTCACCCCCCTGAACGACTGATGGACACTTTCCTTCTTTTCCTCGATACGTTGGCGTATCGTTCCGGCAACAGTAGGCCAGTCCTTTTCATGGACCAGTTGTCTGGGTTCCATACGGTTGATGATTTCCTTCTCCGAATAGCCGAAGATTTCCGCCATCCTGGGATTGACGTACTTGAACACGTTGTCCTGAATGATGTAGATGCCGACCAGTGATTTGGTCGCCAGATCCCTGAACTTTTCCTCGGAGGCGGCGAGCTCTTCGTGGGCCTTCTGGCGGTCTGTAATGTCAAGGACGATACCCGTGGCATGCCAGTGGCCTTCCTGCTGAAAGGCCGAGACGGATAACTCAACCGGAAACCTTGAGCCATCCCTGCGCCTTGCCATGCATTCGGTGGTCTTTCCCACCAGCGGTCCCTTGCCTGTTTTGGCAAAGTCTCTGAAACCCTTTCTGGCCTTCGTACGCATGGGCCTGGGAACAATGAGATCGTGCAGGTTTTTTCCGATCGCCTGCCTGGCATTGTAGCCAAACATCTTTGTGGCGGCCCTGTTCCAGAGGGTGATTTTCCCCTCGTGGTTGACCCCGAGAATGGCCACGATGGCATTGTGCACCAGTGACTCAAAGGGGGTTCTGGCATGGAAACCGGCCGGGGACCGGATTCTTTTTCTGGCGATCACTGGACGCTCCCGGCCCTGGCGGGCCTGCCCCGCGCCTGCATTCGATGATGATACTCCATTTACTGGTTTATAAACCACGGGGGCAATGAAAGGCAATGAGCCCGCTGATCAGTTTGTGTCTTCCAGTGAGTAGAACTGGTAGCTGTTTCCCTTTTGCTTGGCACGGTACATGGCCATGTCCGCATGTTTCAACAGCGTTTCACTGTCCTTGCCGTCTTGCGGGTACATGGTGATACCGATGCTGGCCCCCAGTTGCCAGCTTTTGGTACCGAATGTAAACGCCCTCTTCATGGAAGCCAGGATTTTTCGGGCGACGAGGGCCGCATGGTCTGATTTTTGCAACTCGGGCAGAATAATGATGAACTCATCGCCACCCAGCCGTGCAACCGTGTCCTCCTCGCGTACACACCCGCGAAGACGCTGTGCTGCCTGTTTCAGGACAATGTCCCCGACATCATGCCCGGATGTGTCATTGACAAGCTTGAACCGGTCGAGATCGACAAACAGCACGGCCAGCCTCTGTTTCCGGCGTCGTGCCCGGACCACTGCCTGGGCAAGGCGGTCAAAAAAGAGCGAACGATTGGGCAGGCCGGTCAGGCTGTCGATGTGGGCCATGTGTTCAAGCCGTTCTTCCGTATCCTTGCGCTGCAGGGCCAGGGCAACAATGCTGCCAAGCATCTTCAGCAGGCGGACAATATCCTCAGACCATTTTCTCCGGTTGCGGACAGAGTCAAATCCGAGAAAGCCGATCACTTCACCGGCGGCCAGCATGGGGACGCAGATGAGTGAGCGGATGCCTTCCAGTTCGAACTCCTTCTTCTCATTAGCCGCTTCAGGTGGGAGCTCACTGATGGATGCGATGTTTACCACTTCCTCTTGAATCATCTTCCTGGTGAACCATGGGAAATCGCTTGCCTTGAGGTTCTGCAGTCTACCAATATGGCTTTCAATGCCGTCAGCGCACCATTCGTGTGTGTTATCCAGCCTCGTCATATGATCCCTGAACCTGAACACATAGCTTCGGTCAACCCGAAGGAATTCGCCCACGGTCTTTAAGGCCCGCTCAATGCCGGCATCAATGGAGGCGGAAGAGGTATTGATGAATTCCGTGGCAATGGACGTAATCATGCCATCCAGTTCAGCATGAAAGAGCAGTTCTCTTTCTACCCGTTTGCGCTCCCTGATATCGTGAGCAATGGCGAAGAAGTGACTGGTTTTTCCGGTCGTCCGAATGGGAATCAGGCTTATGAAAATGGCAATGGTTTGGCCTGTGGCGTTAAGCAGGTTGCACTCGCAATGCGCAGGATCATGATCTGAAGCCTTTTTCAATGCCTGGTCAAGCTTGCCAAGGTTCGCAGGTGTCATCAGATCGGCCACCGACATGCCGATCATGGTTTCACGGTCATACCCGGTAAGCAACGTGCTTGCCTCATTGCAGTCCTCGATGATTCCCCGGGTGTTCAGTTTCAGGGTGGCGTTCGGGTTGAAATCGAAAAGTGCTTCATGCTGTTCCCTGTCGCGTCTGATTGAATTTTCTCTCGATTTGAGGACCTGTTTCAGAAAGGAGATGAACCCTCTGCACAAGGCAGAAAATTTGCGCGAGAAGCGATCATTGCGGTTTG
>CAZCTM010000052.1:0-3304 GCA_964501925.1 uncultured Zetaproteobacteria bacterium
TAAAACATTGGTATAAACATGCCAATCATTAACTCTTAGCTACTACAGCCCCTTTTCTTTTACCTGATTTGTGGCATTGCTGCCGCACTTGCTCAGGCATTGACCCATCCTGACTCGACCATTCCCATGGTGGGGGCGAGTGGAGCCATCTCAGGCGTGCTTGGCGCCTATCTGCTTCTTTATCCGCATGCCCGGGTGCTGGTGCTTATCCCTCTGGGGATCTTCTCACGTATGCTTTACCTGCCGGCCATGTGGGTGCTTGGATTCTGGTTTCTGTTGCAGTTGTTCAGCTCCATGGCGGCTGATCCAGGCCGGGGTGGCGTTGCCTTTCTAGCCCATATTGGAGGCTTTGTTGCCGGCCTGCTCCTGATCCCCGTGTTCAAGCATCGGGATGTGCCCCTGTTCCACAAGGGCCACGGCCACCGCTGGATTGAATAGACATTGCTCCTTTCCCTGTGACCCGTTCTGAATGTTTGCAACGATGTGTTTCTGTAAGGAACGTGGCTTGATCAGAATTCGTAACTCACCTGGAGTTTAAGGGTCCCGTCAGGTGTTTTCCCTGTCAGGCCAATGAGATAGCCAATTTGATATTCAAGAAAACCGGCCAGCTTACCATACACGACCGGCCCGGCCATGTGCTCCTGATTGGAGGGCGAGTTGATATGGGCGATTTCTCCAAGTGTTCCGAAGGCCTCGACACCGAATTCCATTTGGGGGATGTAGCGGTATCGGGTTCGCCAGGCATACTCAACCAGGGTACTATTCTTTGTTGACCCTCCCATCTCCCTTTTCAGGATTGGATTGAATGTGTGCACCAGGCGTCCGAATTCCTTTTCCAGGAGAAGTTTGAACTCAAGGGCATTGGGATTGCCTCTTTGCAGGGAGACGTGATATTCCAGATAAAGCCCCGCATCCAGCCAGCGTTCGCCCTGCTCAAACAACTGGTATATGTTCGCCCATTTGATTTTTTCTGATGTGAAACCTTTGCCGGGTCTGTTTCTGGCGACGTAGTAAATCGACGTCTTCCATCGGTCGGTTGCACCATATTCCAGCTCGATCTCATGATTCAGTGTGCCGTCCACGGCCGGATCACGATCCCTGGCAACATCCAGGTAATATTCCAGCTCGATTTCGGCTTCCTCCACGATGGGCGAATAAACAATTTTCTTGCCGAAAGCGGAAGAAGGGGTTGCCAGTAAAAACCCTGCGAGAAGCAAGGCTCCGGCAGTAGCAGAATGGTTTCCTATCTTCACTTGTGAAGTGGTGCGGGCTGCGGGCCAGTGGTTGCCGGCCGCTGTACGGGATCTTTTTTTTGGGCCGAACTCAGATGACTTCTGAAATACGCCGTAACCATGAGAGCAAGGGAAAATATCAGCAACTGTATGCCCGAAGGGCGGTCTTCGTAGCCGATCAGGACGTGCAGAATCTGTCCCGGCCAGCCTGATTCAGGCAACAGGCGGGAAGAGTCCCAGATGGGTTGGCCGAGGGCCGGTACAATCTCCACCATGACGAGATAACCCACCCCCTGTGAAAGCATGCCTGCCGCCAGCAGGGTCAGGAGCCAGCCGGTGACCGAGAAGACATGGCGCAGGGGAATGTGAACCAGACCCTGGTAAGTCACATATGCCACCATGACGCCCAGTCCGAAGCCCAACAAGGAACCGTAGGCGATGGCCATGCTGCTGCCATGGCCGGCGGATGCGGTCCCGTACAGGAAGAGGACAATCTCGGATCCTTCCCGGAGCACGGCAAACCCCACCACGAGAGCCAGCACGCGCGCGGGAAGCTCTCCTGCCATGAGAGATTGGCCAACCTGCCTGGCCTTTATTGTCATTTGGCGACCATGCCTGGTCATCCAGATTACGGTCCATATCAACAGGGAGGCTGCGGCAAACAGGATGGTTGCATGAAACAGTTCCTGACCCATACCGCTGGCCAGCTCCGCAATGTGTCCCGAAAGCACCGCCACAATCGTGGAACCCGCAATTCCACCGACGACGCCTAGCCCAATCCAGTGCATGCGTCTGGGCAACCCCCGCGTTGCAGCCAGAACGATGCCGATGACCAAGGCCATCTCGAGCACCTCACGGAATACAATAATCAATGCAGATACCATTTTTCTTCTACCCTTCGATGTTGGCCATCATTTCACTATTAGTCTTCCCCGGGCTGTTTCCGGGTGAAACTCACCGAAGAATGGATAGGTCCCCGGCTCCAGGGCAGGCAGAAATATCCGGATGGAGCTGTTTCCCGATACCACTTTTTCGCGGTTAAGCTCGTAACTTTCGAATTCCTCAGGCGTTGCATCACGGTTATGAATGACCAGCCGGATCTTTTCCCCGGATGGGGCGACCAGTTCCTCGGGCACGAAACGGTGATCCCTGATTTCAAGGGAAAGTTCGGCAGCCTCTGCATCGGGGCTTCCCGAGATCAGTAGCCACGCCATACCGGTGATCAATATTCTGGTCATCTTCCCCCCTGTACCGGAGAATCGTATTTGTTACGAATGATAATCATTATCATATATGGCTGTCAACATGTCCCCTGAAGCTGGATCAAGGAGAGCCAGGGAAAGTAAAGTAAATCAGATTGTTTTCAGCGACGGGAATGTCTGGTTTGTCATCGGGTGAGACGTTGTTCCATGCCTGGCGATGGCTGTTGACCAGGGACGGTACTGCATAACCCAATCCATGAATTCGGGCTAATACCACAGTCCTGGCCAGCGCCAGCGAGGATTGCGTATGATCTGAATATTCATCGGATGAAATGATGCGTCGCTCCATGGGATGGCAGGCCTTGAGGGTTTTATCTCCATCAGCCGCTCGATCCGTTCGGAGGTTGCAGGATGGGTGCGCAGCCATGAAGGTTCGGGGTTGCCCCACCCCGGAAGAAGGATGCCTCTGAGCAGGCTTGTCTTTGCCCGTTCGAGTTTCAGCAGGGCGCTGGCAAGTCCCTCGGGGTCGCCTGTGAGTTCAACAGCCTCCCGGTCAGCATCAAATTCCCGCGTACGGGACAGGCCGAGCTGCAGGAGAATACTGATCCAGGGGGCGGCAATCAGGATGAGCCACGGGATGACTGGTACATTGCCTCCGAATAGCCACATCGGAAACGTGATCAGCAGGGCAAACTGGCCAATGTTGGACAATATGCTGGTCGCACGGCTGACCCAGTCGGAAATGGCCATGACACTCAGGTCATTGTGGCGAATATGACTGACTTCATGTGCCAGCACGCCGGCCAGTTCCCGAAGATTTAGAGTCCCCGATAGGGGATCAGTAAACCCCTCGCCTTTAGGCGATGGATA
>CAZCTM010000053.1:0-3160 GCA_964501925.1 uncultured Zetaproteobacteria bacterium
AACACCCGAATCAAAAGAAATATCCGGGGCAGCGGATATTTATCGTGAATGTTGAAGACTACGCATATCTCGTTCCATTTGTGGAGGATGCCGAAAACTTTTTTCTCAAAACCATCATCCCGAGTCGAAAAATGACTCGCCATTATCTTGGAGGTAATTGAAAATGAAACTATTGAAAGAAGAAGAAAATATTCTGAAATCGGTCGAGAATGGAGAATGGAAACAAATCCCCGATTTTAAGCATGAGGCGGAACGGTTTCGGAAAGTGGCGAAGGCAACCCTAAAGAAAGACAAGCGCGTTAATATCCGGATGACGGAGCGTGATCTTCTCCACCTTCGGAAAAAGGCCATGCAGGAGGGACTACCCTATCAAACCCTGATTTCAAGCGTTCTGCACAAGTACATCAACGGCGGACTCATTGAAAAAAATTTCTAGCCCGGGAGATACGAATTTGCCTGCTCCAGCCACAAGGCGTTAGCACATGGATGGTCAACACGCTTTACCGCCTGTCATCCCTGTTGCCAACGCCACCGCAATTCTACCACTGGCGTACATCCGGCGGTGCGGAAGTGGATCTGATTATTATCGGATAAACTAGGGGTCATACTATGAGTATTGTAAGTTTTACCGCGGACGAGATGCTTTCGGCGACCGAGCTATCCAAAAAAACCAGCTCGCTACTCACTGAACTGGCGGATCATGAACATGACAAGTTTGTCATCGTGCGCAATAACCGGCCAAATGCCGTGCTGCTTTCGATGTCCGCTTATGAGGCATTGCTGGAGCAGGTTGAGGATGTCCAACTGACAAGCCTTGCTAAAGAACGGTTGGCCAGCTTTGACAGGGAATCGGCTATCTCACACGAGGAAATGAAACGTAAATACGGATGAGTCATAAGTGGCAAATTCTATATCACCATGAGGTTGAGAAGGATCTTGCAACCATTGGAAGGAGTAGAGCAAAGAGGGTTATCAAGGCCATTGAGGAAAAACTGACAACCGAACCTGAAAAATTCATTGCAGCGGTCGAAGGTAAATTGCAGCAGAGTATGCACATGCACAAGCTGTTTTCTATCCGCTGGCGGTTGTTATGACACGCGATGAACTTCAACTGCTCATACGCCTTGGCGAAGGCTTTACCTGCGAGTTCAAGCAGAGCGGCACGGCTCATCTTGGCCGCGAATTGTGCGCCTTTGCCAATGCCACCGGCGGTGTCGTTTTAATCGGCGTCACCGATGACGGGCGGCCTGTCGGCGTCCGCAATTCCAACAGGCTTAAATCTGAAGTACAGAATATCGCGCGCTCCATTGAGCCGCCGTTGGTGGTTGAGACGGATGCAGTGGACGATATTCTGATCGTTAATATCCCCGCCCAAAACAGCAAACCTTATTCGTCCGGCGGCAAATTTTACTTGCGGGATGGTGCCAGTTCACAGCAGATGTCGCGGAGTGAGATTCGCGAGTTCTTTTTCAAGGAGGGCGTCATCCATTTTGATGAAACGCCGTGCGAACGCTTCTTGCTTGAAGAAGATCTCACTGATGATGCATGGAGGGTATTCCGCAACCGCTCCAAAATTCCACAAGACATGGATGCCGTCGAACACATTGGCTCCGGCATCAAACGCATTAAACAGATTTGTAATGATTATGGAGTCGCAGCGCCGGAGATACAGGTTGAAGAGGATTGGTTCACGGTTTCTTTTCCCCGAGTTTCCGCCACAGCAACCCCGCAAGTCACCCCGCAAGTTGGACGATTGTTGGCGGCATTGGCCGGGGATATGACCCGTACGGATTTGATGGAGATATTGTCATTAAAAGATAGAATGTATTTCAGCCAAGGGTATCTACAACCCGCCCTGGATGCTGGCCTTGTTGAAATGACCCTCCCGGACAAACCCCACAGCAGCAAACAGAAATACCGGTTGACCGCAAAGGGAGATGCAGTGGTGAAGGATCAGGAACAGAGGTAGAAAATGCAAAAAGCCACCAGAGAGAACAAAAAAGCAGTTGCCCCATTGGAGTTGGATTTATGACTGAACCAACAATTATTTGCCCTCAGTGTAAGTCCGAAATCAAGCTGACCGAATCGCTGGCGGCTCCGTTGATTGAGGCCACCCGCAAACAGTACGAAGATCAACTGGCTCAGAAAGACAGCGATATAGCCGCCCGTGAAAAAGCTGCGCATGAGAAAGAGAAAGAGCTTTCCGAAGCCAAAGCCAAACTGGACGAGCAGGTGGCGGATCAGGTTGCGGAGCAACTCAAAAAGGATCGGGCAAGCATTGCTGCCGAAGAATCCAAAAAGGCCAGACTGGCGGCAGCCACTGATCTGGAGGATAAAGCACGGGAGCTTTCCGAATTGCAGGAGGCACTGGACAAAAACAATGCCAAGCTGGCTAAAGCGCAGAAAGCAGAGGCCGAACTGATCCGCAAGCAGCGCGAGCTGGATGATGCCAAGCGTGAACTGGAACTGACGGTTGAAACCAGGGTGCAGGAGGGCCTGACAGCAACACGTGAGCAGGCAAAAAAGGAAGCGGAAGAATCCATGCGTCTGAAGGTCGCGGAGAAAGAGCAGACCATCGTCTCAATGCAAACGCAGATTGCGGCGCTCAAGCGCAAGGCTGAACAGGGTTCGCAGCAATTGCAGGGTGAAGTGCAGGAGCTTGAACTGGAAAATTTACTAAGCCTCAAATTTCCTTATGATACGATTGAACCCGTGGCCAAAGGCGAATTTGGTGGTGATGTATTACAACGGGTCGCTGGCAGCGGCGGTCAACTAAGCGGTACTATTTTATGGGAATCCAAACGCACCAAGAACTGGAGTGATGGTTGGCTGGTGAAATTGCGAGGGGATCAGCGGACTGCCAAAGCAGAAATTGCTGTGATTGTCAGTCAGGCACTGCCAAAAGGAGTTGAAACCTTCGAGCAAATTGATGGCGTCTGGGTTACACATCCTCGTGCGGCACTGCCAGTAGCTGCTATACTGCGGCAGTCGCTTATAGAAGTAGCTCTAGCCAGACAGTCATCAGAGGGCCAACAGACCAAGACGGAGATGGTTTACCAGTATCTCACCGGCTCGCGCTTCCGCCAGCGGGTGGAGGCCATTGTCGAAGCCTTCTCCACCATGCAGGAAGACCTCGACAAGGAAAGAAAGGTCATCATGC
>CAZCTM010000054.1:0-2282 GCA_964501925.1 uncultured Zetaproteobacteria bacterium
TTCACATTGTTCTGAAGAGGATCGATGAGGAAATTTATGCCCCGCCGGAAAGCATGGCTTCCTTCAGGTCCTTGTCCGCAGGCCTTTTTCCCAGCCACACGGCAAGCAGTGCCTCATTAAAGTCCTTTCCGGGAATAATGCCCCTGACCTCTCCCCGAATCGTGACCTTTGTGCCCTGCCCCGGTACATAGTCCAGCAGGATGACATCGCCCGATTTAACGCTGGTGAACATGGCGTTGAACCGATCCAGGCGGTCCCGGAGTTTTTTCATCGCCTCCCTTGGCTGGTTCTTTTTGAAACCGGCCTTCCAGCCATCAACAAGCTTCTCCTTGCTGACCTCGCTGTAGAGAATGTGCATGGATACCCGCTTCGGGCCATCCATGGTCATGGCCTGGGCGGCATCCGTTGTTCGCCTGGCCAGATACAGGGCACCCACATATATGTCGAAGAAAAACTTTGTGCGAATCCCGGCGCCGTTCAGGCTGATTTCCTGGCCTCCCACCATGACCTTCTCCGGCACAGGGACACCGGCAACTTCCAATGCCTGCGCCTGGGTCACAATCAATACCGCCGCAAAAAGCAAACCCCCCATCCTTTTCATCTTTTCCTCCCTCTCTCGTATCTGAATGGTCGGAGTATAGCAGCAGACCGGCAGTGGCGGGGAAACAGGCGCCAATACCCTTGTCAGGATTGCGGGATCAATGCATGGCCTTCACAAAAAATCCCGGCTAGGGTGGCGCCATCGCTTTTCCGGAGTATCACTGAATGAACCATCGTATTTTCGGGCTGCTTTCCTGCATGCTGTTTGCCTCGACCTTGTTTTCCACATTCGCTGTCGCCAGTAACACCCCTTCATCCCTGCCGGCCGAATCTGGATCAACGCATCACAAGACAGGGGACACCATGACTGAACCCATCCTGGGCATGGAGTTCATCTACATCGGTCCGGGGACCTTTGTCATGGGCAGCCCCGAAGATGAGACCAACCGTTATCCCGATGAGCGCCAGCACACGGTTGAAATCAAGCACGGCTTCTGGATGAGCAAATATGAGGTCACGTTTGCCCAGTATGACGTCTTCAGCAAGGCGGCCAGGCACGCGATTGCATACGATCAGGGATGGGGACGCGGCAACCTGCCTGTGATCAATGTCAAATGGTTTGATGCTGCTGAATTCGCCCGGTGGCTGAGTCAAAAGTCAGGACATCATTACCGGCTTCCGACAGAAGCGGAATGGGAATACGCGGCCCGTGCGGGAACAACAACGGCATTTTCATTTGGCAACAACGAGAAGGACTTTGGAGACTACGCCTGGAATGGCACCAACGCCGGCAAAAGAACGCATCCGGTCGGGACAAAGAAGCCGAACCCATGGGGCCTGCACGATATGCATGGAAACGTCTGGGAATGGACCGCTTCCATTTACAATGAAGATTATGACGGCAGCGAGCTGAGAGGCAGCGACATCAAATCGAATGAAAAGCGGGTCGTGCGGGGAGGAGCCTGGTATTTCTTTCCCAAGGGCATGCGCTCGGCAGATCGCCGGGTCTACAGCCCGAGACGCCGCCTTCCCTACATTGGATTCCGCATTGTCCGGGACGAATAGCCGTTCTTCCCGGCTCGCTCGTGCTCAGGCCTTGAGCCTGAATATCTCCTTGATCTGGTAGTGACCAAGGGCCAGATGATACAGGGTCATGAAGACGTGACCGGCCAGAAAGATCCATGTAAGGGTTCCCAGGAACTCATGGATTCCAAGGAAGAACAGTGTATCGGATGACATGCTGCCGTCTGAACGAACGCCCAGCATGACATAGGACCCCGTCAACCCCAGTCCGATCAGGATCATGATTCCCAGTCCGTGCACCGCTCCGGCCAGGGGGCTGTCTGACTCGACCGGTGCGACACGTCCCCTGAACATCTCCGGGATCTCTTTGCGGGCGGCCCTGATCAGGGCGGCCCGGTGTTCAGCTGAAAACCACGGGATCAATCTACCCATGGCCTTCCGATCATCCGACATCAACATGGCGTAAAGACCCGCCAAAAGAAACACGACCCAACCAAAGAACCACACATGCATGGAAAACAGGGCCACTTTAAAACCGGCGATCTTTCCCGGCTCCGGCGCTGTCATCCACTCGGCACTGAGCAGTTGATACAGGACGCCAAAGATCAGGCCAAAATGAATCACCCGGGTAATCCGTTTGGTGCGCATTGTCTCCTCCACGGTCAAAATCCAGCGAAGGTACGCTCTGGCCTGAATGGGCGCAACCGTCTGAAACGCAT